>NZ_JAPNLM010000001.1:589349-809599 GCF_026627255.1 Streptomyces antarcticus
ACTCAGGGGGTTATGCCGACGGCGCGACGGAGGGTTGTCCGTCGCGCCACCGGAAGGGGTGAAGAGTCGTAACTTTCCCGTACGGTTCGCGTTCGAGCACGCTAGAAATGGGTGCGCCCGCCTACGCGAAGACCTCCGGGGCCACGCAAGGGGCAGCGGTCAGCGGTCGGTACCGGGAGAAGGGCACCGTGACAGGGGAGGGCCGCGCCTGCGGGCATGCGTACACCCGGGCGCGGCGGAGATGACGAAAAGGTCGCGGCGCTTGCGGGCCGGGGGTCCCCCCGGGCCGTAGGCCCAGGGGGAGTCAGCGACAGAGGATGTCGGCCACGCTGTGCGCGGTCACACCAAGCAGCGCCAGCTCAATGGCGGCGCTCGCGTTCATGGTGTGGAGGTGCGACATGCGGAGGACCATGACCGATCATCGGACAGGTTGTCAACGCGGCGGGCGTCCCCATCGGCGCATCCGCTTCCTACCCCTCAACCGCCGGGAAACACCCAGGGGTTGGGCTTGCACTGGATTCCGTCGATGTCGAGGGACTTCGTCTGCTGCTGCATGATCGGCGCGAGCGACCCCGGTGTGCGGCAGCTCACGTGCCCGTTCCCGAGCCGGTGCCCGACCTCGTGGTTGATGAGCATCTGGCGGTACGCGAACATCTGGTCCGGTCCGTACGTCGCCGAGCCCTGCGCCCACCGGAACGCGTTGATCATCACGCGGTCGGTGGAGGCGGAGTCGCAGGAGACGTTGTCGACGGTGGTGTCCAGGCTGGACTTGGCGCACCAGAAGGCGGTGGTCCCGGGGCTGGCGAGGGTGATCACGAAGTCGGCCTCGCCGCCCGGCACCCGCTCGAAGGTGCGGGCGCCGCCGTGGCTCCAGCTGCGCGGGTCGTTGAGGGTGCGGTGGACGGCCTCGGCGAACAGCTGCGGGTCCAGCCCCAGCGCCTGTTCCACGTCGACCCGGTAGCGCACGAGCCTGCCCTTGCCCGGCGCCTTGGCCACGCCGGGCACGGTGTCGAAGGTCCCGGGCCCGGCCAGCTTCGCGTCGATGGGCAGCTGCTGGGCCATCTTCTGCTCGTACGTCAGCTCGGGCGCGGGGGCGGGCGCGGCGGGCGCCTGCGGCATCACGCGCTCCTCGGAGCGGGATCCGGCGACGTGGCTGTCGGAGGCGCGCGCGGGCGCCCCGCCGGGGGCCGCCACCGGGCCGGGCTTGAGGGTGTCGTCCTCGGAGGCCACCTGGCCCGCGATCACGACGGCGAGGACGGTGGTGACGGCCACGGCCGCCAGACCGGTGAACGTACGGACCTTCAGGCCGCGGCCGGAGCCCGGCCGTTCGACGGCGGCTTCGTCCACGTCCACGGCCTCGGCGGGCACGGCTGGCACGACGGGTTCGACGAACGCGGCCGGCTTGCGCGGCCGGGGCACCTGGCGGTGCGAGCCGGTGGAGGTGACGGGATCGAAGCCGTGCTCCGGCAGGCGCGGGACCGGCGGGGCCAGGGTGGCCGACGGGGCCAGGGTGTCCAGCGGGACCGACGGGGTCAGGTTGATCTGCGGGAAGCCCACCGCGGGGGTACCGAAGGCGGGGGTGTCGGAGTCCAGGACGGCGGAGCGGGCCGGGCCCGGGGCCGTGCCGCGGGTGGCGTGGACCGAGGCCGGCGCCCCGGTGCGGACGGTGGCGCGCGGCACGCCCTGCCAGTCCCCGTAGACGGAGCCGGGTCCGGAGCCGGAGCCCGAGCCGGAACCCCAGGCCCCGCCGGGCTCTTGCTGCTCGGGGTGACCGCCGGTGCGCGCCCCGGCCGCGGGCCGCTCCCGGGGCGCGAACCCCTGGTGGGCGACGGTGGGTTCGGGCCGCCGCCGGGCGAACGGATCGCCGTACCGGTCCTCGTACGGATCCGGGTACGGGCCGTCGTACGGATCCGGGTACGGGCCGGGTTCCGGAGGGGCCGGCGCCGGGGCCGCCGCCACATGGGCGGGGGCGGGGTCCTTGCGACTATGTCGTCCCACGGTCCTCAGCCTCTGCCGTCTTCGGTAGCTCGGTCGGTGTCGCCCGCACCGGTGTCGGTGTCGCGCAGCAGCTCCCCGAAGGCGGCGGCCACCACCTCGGGGTACTCCATCATCGCCACGTGCCCGGCCTCGGGAAGGCACAGCAGCCGCGATCCCCGGAAGGCCGAGGCGGCCTTGCGCGCCATACGGTACGAGACCAGTTGGTCCCGGCCACCGTAGACCAGCAGCGCCGGGGCGAGAACCCGCTGGGCCTGCCGCCACAGCCCGTGCTGGCCGCCGAGGGTGTAGGCGTCGACGATCCCGCGGGAGGTGCGGGTCATCGCTTCCCAGAAGTACGGCAGGGCCATCCGCCGCTCCATCTCCTCCACGGCGGCCCGGAACCCCTCCGGTGTCACCCGGGAGGGGTCCCCGTAACAGAGGTCCGTCACCCCCCGGGTGCGCTGCTCGGCGGTGAACCCGCGCGTGAGGCGGCCGAAGAGCGCGGCCGTCCCCGGTACGGCGAGCAGCGCGGTCGGCACGGCCGATCTCTGGACGCGCAGCTCGGGCAGGGCCGGCGATACCAGCGTCAGGGTGCGTACGAGGTCGGGCCGGACGGCGGCGACGCGGGTGGAGACGGCGCCGCCGAGGGAGTTCCCGAGGAGGTGCACCGGCCCGCGCCCCGCGGCGTCGAGGTGGCGGATGACCGCGCGGGCGAGCCCGGTGACGGAGTAGTCCCGGTCGGCCGGCGGCGGGGACCAGCCGAAGCCGGGCAGGTCGACGGCCTCGCCGTCGACGGTGCCGGCCAGCCGCTCCATGAGCGCCGACCAGTTCTGCGAGGAACCACCGAGTCCGTGCACGAACAGCGCCGGCGGCAGGCCGGTGCGCTGGGGCGGCCGGACCCGGACGGCCAGTTCCAGGCCGGGGAGCGCGGTGGTGCTCATCCGCTCCCCGTCGGCCAGCCGCACCGCTCCCACCAGCGGGGAGGGCTCGGCGGTGGGCCGTACACCCGGCAGCTCGGTCGAAGACATGCGGGCAATGTTACGAGACGATCACGCCACACCTCTTGTGTTCGCGGTCACAGGGGCCTTCCGGGTCTGCCTGGCGGGGCCTGCGCGATCCTCCTAGGCTCGAAGGAGAACTCGAAGGAGAAGAGGAGAAAGAAGCGAGGGGAGCGCCATGACTGTCGACCCTGCGGAACCGGACACCTTCCGCGAGCGGGACCCCGGGACGCCCGACGCGGAGGCGCCCGAGGCGGACGTCGCGGAACAGCTGGCGGACCTGGTGCCCGGCGAGGACGAGCCGGTCACCGGCGTGGACGCGGGCGAGGCCGCGGACGCGGACGCCGCCGAGCAGGCGCGGGTGGTGCCGCTGGACGAGGACGACTACCGCTGACCAGCACCTCCGGGCGGTCCGTACCGCGAGAAAACTCGGCTTGAACCCTCCAGATTCGATTACCGAAAAGTACGATGGCCGCGCGGCGCAGAGCGCACTGTGTTCTTAGAGAAAGTGGGAGGCGGCGTGACAGCCATCGAGCAGACCGAAGCAGCGCGTCCGCGGGGCACGCGACTGCCGCGCCGAGCCCGACGCAACCAGCTGCTGGGCGCGGCCCAGGAGGTCTTCGTCGCGCAGGGCTACCACGCGGCGGCGATGGACGACATCGCCGAGCGTGCCGGTGTGAGCAAGCCGGTGCTGTACCAGCACTTCCCCGGCAAGCTCGACCTCTACCTGGCGCTGCTGGACCAGCACTGCGAGTCCCTGCTGCTGGCCGTGCGCACCGCGCTCGCGTCGACGACGGACAACAAGCTGCGCGTCGCCGCCACGATGGACGCCTACTTCGCGTACGTGCAGGACGAGGGCGGCGCCTTCCGCCTGGTCTTCGAGTCGGACCTGACGAACGAGCCCTCCGTGCGCGAGCGCGTCGACCGGGTCTCGCTCCAGTGCGCCGAGGCGATCTCGGACGTCATCGCCGAGGACACCGGCCTGTCGAAGGACGAGTCGATGCTGCTGGCCGTGGGGCTGGGCGGGGTCTCGCAGGTGGTGGCCCGCTACTGGCTGTCCAGCGAGAGCCCGGTCGCCCGGGACACGGCGGTGGGCCTGCTGACCTCGCTGGCCTGGCGCGGCATCGCCGGCTTCCCGCTGCACGGCGCCGAGCCGGGCGCCGAGGGCTGACCGGCCCCGGCCGGGGCCGCTGTTCGCTGCGAGCGTGTCCGCTCCGCGCGATTCCGCTCCGCTCTCCGGGCTAGTGTGGACCGCGTACGGCGCGGCTGATCGCGCGCAACGGAGCGTCGGAGGGACAAAGCCGTGGAGGTCAAGATCGGCGTGCAGCACGCACCCCGGGAGATCGTGCTGGAGAGCGGCCTGAGCGCCGAGGAGCTGGAGGGCATCGTCGCCGCCGCACTGTCCGGCACGACGCCGCTGCTCAGCCTCACCGACATCAAGGGCCGCAAGGTCCTGGTGCCGTCCGACCGTCTGTCCTACGTGGACCTGGGCGAGCCGAGCAGCCGCAGGGTCGGTTTCGGCGCGCTCTGACGCGACGGCCCCCGGAGGGCGAGAACTGAGGGGAACGGCCCGGTGGTTGATACCACCGGGCCGTTTCCCTTTGTTCCGCTTCGGGTAGGAGGCCAGTGACCGGTTTGCCCCGACGTATGGGAGGGACCCCAATGCCGCTGATGGAAGCGCTCGGCTCTGCTCTGCTGGGACTCCTCTTGTCCGGAGCGGCCGCGCGAGTGCTCGCACGGCGGCTGCCCTCACAGAGAGTGGTACTGGTCAGCGGGGTGCTGGGCGCGCTCTTCGGGGCGTACCTCACCCACTTCGCGCTGGGCCCCGGGCACATCAACCTGACCGCGGCCCTCATCGGCGCCGGTCTGGTGTCGGCGGTGGTGCTGTCGCTGCTGCTGCGGCCGGCCCCGGGATCCCGCGG
This sequence comes from Streptomyces antarcticus, assembly GCF_026627255.1. GTDB lineage: Bacteria > Actinomycetota > Actinomycetes > Streptomycetales > Streptomycetaceae > Streptomyces > Streptomyces antarcticus. Next base: position 594,247 of record NZ_JAPNLM010000001.1, read on the forward strand.
CCGCTCGCACCGGCCTCCGTTTTCGCTCCCCTCGCGGGGCTGAGGAGGACGACTGAGCGGGACGGCTGGGCGGGACGCAGGACCACCGAGAACGTACGCCGACCCCGGCGCGGAGACAGTCCGCGCCGGGGCCGGCGTGTGGAGCGGGCCGGGCTTCGTGCCCGGTGGAGGCGGCGGCGCGGCTAGGCGGCGAGGCCGAGGGCCGCCATCCGCTTGGTGTGGGCCTTGGTGATCCGCGCGAACATCTCGCCGACTGCCGCCAGGTCGAAGCCGGCCGCCATCCCGTCGACGCCGCCGACCAGCATGGTGGACAGCGCGTCGCGCTCGGCGACCACGCGCTGGGCCTGCGAGAGTGCCTCGCCCATCAGCCGCCGCGCCCAGAGGGCGAGCCGGCCGCCGCAGCGCGGGTCGGCCTCGATCGCGGCGCGCACCTTCTCGACGGCGAAGCCGCCGTGGCCGGTGTCGTCGAGCACGCCGACGACGAGGGCGCGGGTGTCGGTGTCCAGGTGGGTGGCGACCTCACGGTAGAAGTCGCTGGCGATCGAGTCGCCGACGTACGCCTTGACCAGGCCTTCCAGCCAGTCCGACGGCGCGGTCTGGCGGTGGAAGTCGTCGACGCCCTTCGCGAAGGGCTGCATGGCGGAGGTGGGCTCGACGTCGATCGCGGAGAGCCGGTCGCGCAGCCGCTCGAAGTGGTGGAACTCGGCGGAGGCCATGGCCGCGAGCTCGGCCTTGTCGTCGAGGGTGGGCGCGAGCTTCGCGTCCTCGGCGAGGCGCTCGAAGGCCGCGAGCTCCCCGTACGCGAGAGCGCCGAGCAGGTCCACGACGGCGGCCCGGTACTGCGGCGAGGCAGAGGCGGTCGCCCAGTCCTGAGCGGCGATGCCCACGGCTTCCGCGGCGGCGCTGTCGTCGGCGGGCGAGGCGTTTTCTACGGTCGGCATGCTCCGCACAATAGCCCGCCCAAAGGCGCCCCAAGGCACCACATCCGCTCACTGCCGACCCGGGTAATCGCGCCTACCCGGTGAATTCGCCCGACACAGCTGCGCGATTCCGGGGTACAGTGGTAATGCGCCTGCCGGAAACTCGGCGGGCCATCCGAATGAGGATGCCCGGTCGGTGGCCCGATCGGCTCCAACCGACCCGCCCTCGGTGTGGTGCGTGCGCGTCTGCGCACAGCCTCCGCACGAGGGGCCCCCTCAGCGGCACAAGCGCTTGAGCGAAGGCTTAGTGGTCCCGCGCAGCTTCGTACGTACGTCGCAGTACTGCAAGCCAGGCACGGTACGACCCCCCTCGCCGCCTCGCGCCGCGTCTCACAGAAGAGGCAGCACCCTGACTACGTTCCGAGACCTCGGGATCCTTCCCGAGACTGCCGAAGCCCTTGAAGCCGTCGGCATCGTGTCCCCCTTCCCGATCCAGGAGATGACCCTCCCCGTCGCCCTTTCCGGCACGGACGTCATCGGCCAGGCCAAGACCGGCACCGGCAAGACGCTCGGTTTCGGCCTTCCCCTGCTGGAGCGGGTCACCGTCCCGGCGGACGTCGAGGCGGGCCGGGCACGCCCCGACCAGCTCACCGACGCCCCGCAGGCCCTCGTCGTGGTTCCGACCCGCGAGCTCTGCACCCAGGTGACCAACGACCTGCTGACCGCGGGCAAGGTCCGTAACGTCCGCGTCCTCGCCATATACGGCGGCCGCGCGTACGAGCCGCAGGTCGAGGCGCTCAAGAAGGGCGTCGACATCATCGTCGGCACCCCGGGCCGCCTGCTCGACCTGGCCGGGCAGAAGAAGCTCGACCTGTCGCACGTCCGGGCCCTGGTCCTGGACGAGGCCGACGAGATGCTCGACCTGGGCTTCCTGCCCGACGTCGAGCGCATCATGAGCTACCTGCCGCCGAAGCGTCAGACCATGCTGTTCTCGGCGACCATGCCGGGCGCGGTCATCGGCCTGGCCCGCCGGTACATGACGCAGCCGACGCACATCCGCGCCGTCTCCGAGGACGGTGAGGGCGCGACCGTCGCCAACACCACGCAGCACGTCTTCCGTGCGCACAACATGGACAAGCCGGAGCTCGTCTCCCGCATCCTGCAGGCCGAGGGCCGCGGCCTGGCCATGATCTTCTGCCGCACCAAGCGCACGGCCGCCGACATCGCCGAGCAGCTGGAGAAGCGCGGCTTCGCCTCGGGCGCCGTCCACGGCGACCTGGGCCAGGGTGCCCGCGAGCAGGCGCTGCGCGCGTTCCGCAACGGCAAGGTCGACGTGCTGGTGTGCACCGACGTCGCCGCGCGCGGCATCGACGTCGAGGGCGTGACCCACGTCATCAACTACCAGACGCCGGAGGACGAGAAGACCTTCCTGCACCGTGTGGGCCGCACCGGCCGCGCGGGCAAGAAGGGCATCGCCGTCACCCTGGTCGACTGGGACGACATCCCGCGCTGGCAGCTGATCAACAAGGCGCTGGAGCTGGACTTCCACGACCCGGTCGAGACGTACTCCACGTCTCCGCACCTGTTCGAGAAGATGAACATCCCGGCCGGCACCAAGGGCACCCTGCCGCGCTCCGAGCGCACGCGGGCCGGTCTGAAGGCCGAGAACCTTGAGGACCTGGGCGAGACCGGCGGCCGCGGTGGCCGTGGCGGTCGCGGAGCGGCACCCGCCGCCGCCGCCCCGGTCGCCGAGGAGCGTCCGGCCCGTACCCGTACGCCGCGCCAGCGCCGTCGGACGCGGGGCGGTTCCGAGTCCGGCGCCGAGGCCGTGGCCGTGGCCGCGCCGGTGACCCCGGTGGCGGACGCCCCCGAGGTTCCGGTCGCCGACGAGCCGCGCAGGCCGCGCCGCCGCCGCACCCGTGCGTCGGTCCCGGCCGCCGCGTCGGCTCCGGCCGTCGAGGTCGCCGTGGCCGCTCCGGTCGCGGCCGCCGCCCCGGTCGCCGTGGTCGAGGCCCCCGTGGCCGTCGCCGCGGTCGTGGCCGAGGAGGCCCCGGTCAAGCCGAAGCGCACCCGTACCCGCAAGGCCGTCGCCGCGGTCGCCGAGGCCGCCGTGGTCGAGGCTCCCGTCGCGGTCGAGGTCGCGGAGGAGGCTCCGGTCAAGCCGAAGCGCACCCGGACCCGCAAGGCCGTCGCCCCGGCCGCGGACGCCGTCGTCGCCGAGGCCCCCGCGGTCGCGGCCGAGGAGGCCCCCGCGAAGCCGAAGCGCACCCGGACCCGCAAGGTCGCGGCCGCCCCGGTCGCCGACGCCCCGGCCGAGGCCGCCGAGGAGGCTCCGGTCAAGCCGAAGCGCACCCGGACCCGCAAGGTCGCCGCCGCCCCCGAGGCGTAAGCACCGTCCGCCGGCCCGGTTCCCCGCTCAGGGGGGCCGGGCCGTCGGCATGTCCGCGGGGCGACCGGCCAGTAACGTGAGCCGTATGAGCAAGCCCCCGCGCCTGACCCTGCCGCCCGCCGCCCGCGCGCACCGCCTCGACACGGACCGTGGCGCCTTCGCCGTGCACGACGCCGGCGCGCCGGTCCGCGGCACCGCCCTGCTGGTCCCCGGCTTCACGGGCAGCAAGGAGGACTTCGTCGCCCTGCTGGAGCCGCTGGCCGCGGCCGGGTACCGGGTGGTCGCCGTCGACGGGCGCGGGCAGTACGAGACCCCGGGGCCGCGTGAGGAGGACGCGTACGCGCTGGAGGAGCTGGCGCGGGACGTCCTGGCGCAGGTACGGGCCCTGGGACCGGGCCGCGTGCACCTGGTCGGCCACTCGCTCGGCGGGCTCGTCTCGCGCGCCGCGGTCCTGCGCGATCCGGCCCCGTTCGCCTCGCTGACCCTGATGAGCAGCGGGCCCGCCGCGATCGACGAGGTCCAGCGGGGCCGTACGAAGCTGCTGGTGGCGGCGCTGGAGGCGCTGCGCGAGGACATGGACGCGGTGTGGGCGGCGATGCGCGCCCAGGACCCGCGGGACGCCGTGCCGGACCCGCCCGAGCTGACGTCGTTCCTGCGCGAGCGGTGGCTGGCGACCGTGCCGGAGCAGCTGATCGCCACGGGCCGGGCGCTGATCTCCGAGCCCGACCGGGTGGACGAGCTGGCCGGGGTCGCGCTGCCGAAGCTGGTGCTGTCCGGTGTGGCCGACTACGCCTGGCCGGTGCCGCTGATGGACGACATGGCCCGTCGGCTGGGAGCGGCCCGGGTCGTCGTGGAGGGCGCCGAACACTCCCCCAACGCGGAGAACCCGCAGGCCACAGCGGGTGCACTGGTCGCGTTCTGGGACTCTTGCCCCCACTAATATTTAGCGAGTGAAAAAATTTCCTTAGCGTAGGGAATGTTTGCCATCTACACTTCGTTGGAACCTGAGCAAGGAGAAACACCGACGAAGGGAGAAGCCCCATGCGCTTCGAGATTCTGCGCCTGAACGACGTCAACGGATCCGCCGTGGACAGCACCGTCGTGGACGCGGCCTCCGTCAACCGGATCGTGCAGCACGCCGCCTCTGTCGGCCAGCGCATTCTGATCCGACCGGCAGGCACGGCGTCCTGACGCCCCGCACACCGCACACACGTCTGCGCCCCCGCCACCGATACCGGTGCGGGGGCGTTCGCATGCGTACGGGGCGCACGGGCGGCGCGGGACGGGCCGGGACGGGCCGGGCCCGTCAGGCGCCGCGCACGACCTGGAGCACGCCGTTGATGATCTGCTGGACGGCGATGGCGGAGAGCATCATGCCGGCGAGGCGCGTCACGAGCACGACGCCGCCGTCCTTGATGACCCTGATGATCACCAGGGAGTAGCGCATCGTGATCCACAGCACCACGTGCATGGCCACGATCGCGCACCATACGGAGACCTGGCCGCTGACCCCGTCGGCCTTCTGCACGGCCAGGATGACGGAGACGATCGCGCCGGGCCCCGCCAGCAGCGGCATGCCCAGCGGCACGAGGGCGACGTTGACGTCCTTGGTCTGCTTGGGCTCGTCGGTCTTGCCGGTGAGCAGGTCCAGCGCGATCAGCAGGAGCAGCAGGCCGCCCGCGATCATCAGCGCCGGGACCGACACGTGCAGGTAGTCCAGGATCTGCTGGCCGCAGAGACCGAACACGGCGATGACGCCGAAGGCCACGCAGACGGCCTGCCAGGCCATCCGGCGCTGCACCTTCGCGGGGCGCCCGGAGGTCAGGGCGAGGAAGATCGGCGTGATTCCCGGGGGGTCCATAATCACGAAAAGGGTGAGAAAGAGGGATCCGAAGACGGCGAAATCAAACACAGTGATGCCTTGCAGGAGAGAGGGGCGAAACGAAGAGGAAGAGGCGCGCGAAGGGTGGAGCGGCCGGCCGGGGGCCGGTCCTACCGGGTGCCTCCGCCGGCGCCGGGCACGGGGAAGGCGCCGGTCGCGCGGCGCGTGATCTCGCCGTAGATCTCGGGGTCGGTCGTGTACTCGCCGAGGCGGCAGGTCTTGCGGCTGCCGTGGTAGTCGCTGGACCCGGTGGTGAGCAGGCCGAGGTCCCCCGCCAGGCCGCCCAGGCGGGCGCGCGCGGCGGTGTCGTGGTCCATGTGGTCGACCTCGATGCCGTCCAGACCCGCGGCCGCCAGCTCCACGATCACGGCCTCGGGCGCGCACCGGCCGCGCTTGACGGCTGCGGGGTGCGCGAAGACGGTGACCCCGCCGGCCGCCTTGACCAGGCGGATCGCGTCGAAGGGGTCGAGCTCGTGCTTCCCGGCGTACGCGCGGCCGCCGTCGGCGAGCCAGTCGGGCGTGAAGGCGTCCGACACGGTCGGTACGACGCCCAGCTCCACGAGCGCGCTCGCGATGTGCGGCCGTCCCACGGAGCCCTCACCGGCGATCCGTGCGACCTGCTCCCAGGTGATGTCGACGCCCAGCGCCCGGAGCTTTCCCACCATGGCCTGCGCGCGCGGGGTCCGGTCGTCCCGGACGAGTTCGCGCTCCCGGGAGAGCTCGGGCTCCTCGGGGTCGAAGAGGTAGGCCAGCAGGTGCATCCCGACGCCGTCGAGGCGGCAGGACAGCTCGGCCCCGGTCACCAGGGTCAGGCCGGCGGGCAGGGCCGCGAGGGCCTCGGCGTGGCCGCCGACGGTGTCGTGGTCGGTCAGTGCGACCACGTCCAGACCGGCGCCGGCGGCATTGCGCACCAGCTCGGCGGGGGTGTCCGTACCGTCGGAGGCCGTGGAGTGGGTGTGCAGGTCGATGCGCACAGCCGGGCTCCATGGGTCGTACGGACGGGGGGACACTCCAGGATAACCGCGTCCGGGGGCCCTCCCGGCCGCCCCGGGCCGTGCGGTGGGCGGGGTCCGGCGGCCGGAAGCGACGCCCGTACGGGAGCCAGGACGGGCCCGGGGCCAAGCACCACACGGGGGCCAGGACTGGCCGGGTTCAGCACCGTACGGGGTCGGGACGGGCCCGGGCCCGAGCACCGCACGGGAGCCAGGACGGGCCCGGGCCCGAGGCACCGCACGGAGGTCAGGACGGGCCCGGGGTCAGCAGCGCACGGGGGTCAGGACGGGCCGAGGACGCGCGGGCTCAGGGCCCCGCAGGGCAGCAGTTCCACCTCGGCGCCCGCGTCCCGCAGGTCGGTGAGGACCAGTTCGTCGTACATCAGCAGCCCGGACTGCTCCGGCCAGACGATCGCCCAGAGCCACAGCCCGCGCGCCTCGCCCGCGAAGACGGCCCGGTCGTCGGGGGCGCCCTTCACGTGCCACAGCGGGGACGGGCGGCCCGCCGCGACCACCTTGGCGTGCGGCGGTGCCGACATGTCGATGTGCGCGCCGGGGTCGGGGCCGTCGATCCCCGCGTACCGCGCGCCGAGGCCCACGCCCAGCTCCTCGGCCACCAGCAGCAGCTCGCCGAGGCCGCCGAGCGGCCCGGGGCCGGTGCAGGCCACGGCCGTGGCCCGGCCGCCGCTGCGGTCGTCACCGGCGGACGCGACCCCGGTGAACAGCCAGCCCACCGGCAGCGGCCACGGCATCCACACGGGCACGCGCGCCCGGCGCACCACCACGCCCAGACCCTCGACGCTGGGCGGGATCACCGGCTGCAGGGGGTGGACGGTGCCGTGCACGGCACACTGCCAGGAGTCGGAGAAGAGGCCGGGCACCCTGACCCGGCCACCGCACTTCGGGCAACTCGGTTCGCCCCTCATAAAAGGCCACGCTCCTCCCCGCCCGGCGCGCCGTCAAGACGCGATCACCCGTCCGGGCGCCGGGTCTGCCGTCTCAGTCCAGTGCGACCGCCGTACGCAGAGGGTCCCGCAGATCCGTGCCGCGCGCGAGCCACCGCTCCTGAAGTGCCGCCGCGCCGTGCACCCGCTTCCAGGCGGCCTCGTTCGCCGTCATCGGCAGCAGCGGCAGGAAGTGCACCGGGTCCATGGGATCGTCGAGCTCCAGGTCCTCCACCAGCCCGCCCGGCTCGGCCACCAGGACGGAGCTGAACGGCGCCCCCTCCCAGAGCGGTTCACCCACGTCCAGCGAGGCCCCGGGGGCCACGACCAGCCCCTCCACCTGCGGGGAGGCGCCCAGCACGGCGAGCGGCCGGAGCAGCTTGTCGGTGGGCGCGAGGCCCGCCCGTACGGTCAGCACCAGCTCGGCGCGCGGCCCCCGTACGGGATCGGCGACCACGGCGGTCGGGTCGGTCATCGGGTGCGCGGACATCCCGAGGGTCGCGTACCGCACGAGGTCGCCCTCGGCGAAACGGAGTACCTCGATGCGGTCGGTGCCCAGGAAGGTGACGGCGGCGCGTGCGTCGGGTTCCCCGAACGCGGTGCGCAGCCGGGCTTCGACGAGGGCCAGAATTTCTGCCATGGATCGAGCATAGAACTCGCATGAGCCGGGTAAAGGGCGGGTCTTGACCATCCGTCGGCTGATAGTGTTGACAGCTGTTCGGGGCCGCACGCTGAAGCGTTGTTTCGGTGCCCCGGCGAGGACGTCCCCCACGGGGGACCGGCCGGAGGAGGTGGGGCTGCGGTGCATCGAAGTCGATCGTGCAGTAGTACCAATCGCTCTTCCGCTGCTGTGACGGGCACCTCCCGCCCCTTGTGATCTTCCGATCGGCAGAAGAGCGACGGCAGAACTTCGTCCTCCCGTCCTGCTGACGTCCCCCCGTCCCGGCCTGCCCGCCCGCAGCGGCCGCGCCGCCCGGAGGGGCCTCCCACCCGTACGGTCCGCGGCCGTGCGCGCGAAGGAGCCACCATGTCGATGCTGCCCTACCTGCGTGCGGCCGTCCGCCCGTCGCTGCGCAAGAACGCCCCGGCCCAGTCCGGCTACGACACCACCCGCGACCCGTCCACGAGCAGCGCGGTGGTCGACTGCGCCGTGTACCGCGACGGCCGGCGCGCTTCGCCCGGACTGGGGGCGGCCCGCCTGACGCCCCGTGAGGCGATCCGCCGGGTCCGCGAGGACGGCGGTTTCGCCTGGATCGGCCTGCACGAGCCGACCGAGGCCGAGTTCGCGGGGATCGCCGCCACCTTCGGCCTGCACCCGCTGGCGGTGGAGGACGCGGTGCACGCACACCAGCGGCCGAAGCTGGAGCGGTACGACGACACCCTCTTCACCGTCTTCAAGACGATCCACTACGTCGACCACGCCCAACTGACCTCCACCAGCGAGGTCGTGGAGACCGGCGAGGTGATGTGCTTCACCGGCCCCGACTTCGTGATCACCGTCCGGCACGGCGGCCAGGGCTCCCTGAAGGGCCTGCGCCACCGCCTCCAGGGAGACCCGGACCTCCTGTCGAAGGGCCCCTCCTCCGTCCTGCACTCCATCGCGGACCACGTCGTCGACGGGTACGTGGCGGTCGCGGCGGCCGTCCAGGACGACATCGACGAGGTGGAGAGCTCGGTGTTCGCCGCCCCCGCCAAGGGCGCCGCGCGCGGCGGCGACGCGGGCCGCATCTACCAGCTCAAGCGCGAGGTACTGGAGTTCAAGCGGGCGGTCGCCCCGCTGCTGCGCCCGATGGAGCTGCTGAGCGAGCGCCCCATGCGGCTGGTGGACCCGGACATCCAGAAGTACTTCCGGGACGTCGCCGACCACCTGGCACGGGTGCACGAGCAGGTCGTGGGCTTCGACGAGCTGCTGAACTCGATCCTCCAGGCCAACCTCGCCCAGGCGACGGTCGCCCAGAACGAGGACATGCGCAAGATCACCTCCTGGGCGGCGATCATCGCCGTGCCCACGATGATCTGCGGGGTCTACGGGATGAACTTCGAGCACATGCCCGAGCTCCAGTGGAAGTACGGCTATCCGATGGTGATGGCCTCGATCGTCGGGATCTGTTTCACCATCCACCGCGCGCTGCGCCGCCACGGCTGGCTCTAGGCCTTCCCCCGGATCGCGCCGCGGGCCGCGCCGGGCCACCCCCTACTCTGGGGCGCATGACTCTCAGCGCACTCGACCTGGCCCTCGTCGAGGAGGCCACCAAGAAGTCCGGCCTCGTCTGGGTCCGCGGCGCCGGCGCCGACCGCGCCCTGTGGCACGCCTGGGTGGACGGGGCGGCGCACGTGCTGGGCGACGGTCCCGGCGAGCAGCCGTTCCCCGGGCTGGCGGACGGCGCGAGCGCCGAGGTGACCGTACGCAGCAAGGACAAGGGCGGCCGGCTGGTGGCCTGGACGGCGACGGTGCGCGAGCTCCCGCCGCGCGGCGAGGAGTGGACGGCCGCGGTCGCCGAGCTCAAGGGCAAGCGGCTGAACGCGCCCGACTCCGAGGACATGACCGAGCGGTGGGCCCGCGAGTGCCGGCTGCTGCGCCTGGAGCCGGAGTCGGTACGGGCCGAACTGCCGACCGGCTCCCTGGCCGCGGCGCCGACGGGCTCCCCGGCGACGACCCGCGAGCCCGTCCCGGCGGCCCTGCCGAAGCTGCTGCTGAAGCGGAAGCGGGCGGCCCGCCGCTAGGGGGTGTCGTCACAGTCGTTCCGTACACCCGCAGGGGTTCCGTACGCCCGCAGGGCGTCAGGGGCCCGTGGGGTTCGATCCCTGGCCCGCGCTCTGCCCGGCGCTCCGGCCCGCGCTCTGGCCCGCGCCCGTGCTCTTGGACGGGGCCGGAGCGGTTCCGGTGCCGCCCTGGTCCTTGGTCGTCGGCAGCTGCGACCCGTAGTCCACCGTCTGGTCCTGCGCGGGCGGGTCCAGCGGGAACACCTTGCCCCACTCGGCGAGCTCTACCCGGCCGGCGCCGCCCGCGCGCTCAAGGAGCAGCGGGTACGGGGTCCCCTCCAGGGACACCGCGAGCTTGCCGCCCTTGCCCTTGTCCCCCGTCACCTGGACGACCCGCGTGGGCCCGACCGTGCTGTAGGAGCCCTTGGCCAGCTTGCCCTGGAGGCCGAGCAGCCCGTCCAGCAGCACGTCCATGTCGGTGAAACCGCGGAACTGCTTGTACGTGGGGTCGCTCTCCGGGACCTTGACGTACTTGTCGCCGAGCTTGCCGGCCGAGTCGGACTCGCCCCAGAAGGCCGCGCTCGCCTTCAGGTAGAGCTGCTCCCCCACCCGCAGCACCTGGAAGGTGTCCTCCTGCGACTTCACCTCGCCGGAGCCGCCGTCGGACTTCAGCCGCATGTCGAGGGTGAAGGACTTGCCGCCACTCACCAGCGTGCCGGACAGGTGCACCGAGTCGGCTTCCGTCGCCGCGGCCCTCGCCTTCGCCTCGATCTTGTCGGCGGAGAGCTTGCCGACGCCGTTCGTGCCCTTGTCCGGGTCCGGGTCCTCCCCACAGCCCGTACCGGTGACGGCGAGGCCCGCGCACAACGCACCGATGAGGGCGGCCCGGCGCAGCCGCGCGGCAGGGAGGTAGGCGGTCACGGGCACGTGCCTCTCGTCGGTCGTCTGCGGGCAGCAGGCAGCGTACCCGCCCGCGGCCCGCCCCCTTCAGGCCCCCCGGGGCCCCGGCCGGACCGCCCCACCAGGACGCTTTCCCGGGGCACGGGCTAGCCTGAGGGGCGGCAGGACTGTTGATTGACGCTCTAGGAGGCGCTCGGATGGTTGCAGGCGCCCCGCGGATCTTCGTCTCACATCTGTCGGGTGTGCCCGTCTTCGATCCCAACGGCGACCAGGTCGGCCGCGTCCGCGACCTGGTCGCGATGCTGCGCGTCGGCGGCCGCCCGCCCCGGCTGCTGGGCCTGGTGGTCGAGGTGGTCAGCCGGCGCCGGATCTTCCTGCCGATGACCCGGGTCACGGGAGTGGAGTCCGGGCAGGTGATCACCACCGGTGTCGTCAACATGCGGCGCTTCGAGCAGCGGCCCACCGAACGGCTGGTCCTCGGCGAACTCCTGGACCGGCGGGTGCGCCTGGTCGCCGACGACGAGGAGGTCACCGTCCTGGACGTGGCCATCCAGCAGCTGCCGGCCCGCCGGGACTGGGAGATCGACAAGATCTTCGTACGGAAGGGCAAGGCGGGCGCGCTGCGCCGGCGCGGCGAGACCCTGACGGTGGAGTGGTCGGCGGTGACGGGCTTCTCGCTGGAGGAGCACGGGCAGGGCGCCGAGAACCTGGTCGCCACCTTCGAGCAGATGCGCCCGGCCGATGTGGCGAACGTCCTGCACCACCTGTCGCCCAAGCGGCGCGCCGAGGTGGCCAGCGCCCTCGACGACGACCGGCTCGCGGACGTCATGGAGGAGCTGCCCGAGGACGAGCAGGTGGAGATCCTCGGCAAGCTGAAGGAGGAGCGGGCCGCCGACGTCCTGGAGGCGATGGACCCGGACGACGCGGCCGACCTGCTCTCCGAGCTGCCGGAGGACGACAAGGAGCGGCTGCTGACGCTGATGCGGCCCGACGACGCGGCCGACGTGCGGCGCCTGATGTCGTACGAGGAGCGCACGGCGGGCGGTCTGATGACCACCGAGCCGATCGTGCTGCGGCCGGACGCGACGGTCGCCGACGCGCTGGCCCGGGTGCGCCAGGCGGACCTGTCGCCGGCGCTGGCGGCCCAGGTGTACGTGTGCCGGCCGCCCGACGAGACCCCGACGGGCAAGTACCTGGGCACGGTGCACTTCCAGCGGCTGCTGCGGGACCCGCCGTTCACCCTGGTCAGCTCGATCGTCGACACGGGCCTGCCGCCGCTGCGCCCGGACGCCTCGCTGCCGGTGGTGACCAGCTACCTGGCCGCGTACAACATGGTGGCCGTCCCGGTCGTCGACGAGAGCGGTTCGCTGCTCGGCGCGGTGACGGTGGACGACGTACTGGACCACCTGCTGCCGGACGACTGGCGGGAGACGGACTTCCATTCCGAGGAGGCCGTCGGTGGCCACTGAGCGGGGACGCGGCGAGCACGGGCGGGAGCGCCGCCGGGAGCTGAGCCGGGAGCGGCGCGAGCAGGCGAAGGCGCGCGGGCGCGACCACGGGCTGTCGGACCGGCTCGAGGACGCCGCGGACCGGGTGCGGGAGCGCGGCGAACGGGCCGAGCGGGCCGAGCGCGCGGAACGGGCCGAGCAGCGGGCCGAGCGGGCGAAGGCGGCCGCCGCGACGGGGTCGAGCGCGCTGGCGCGCCAGCGGGTCCGGCTGGACCAGCCGCGGGCGCCGCGCCGGTCGCTGCTGCCCGAGTACGACCCGGAGGCGTTCGGGCGGCTGTCGGAGCGGGTGGCGCGCTTCCTCGGCACCGGCCGGTTCATCGTCTGGATGACCCTGGTCGTCGTCGTCTGGGTGCTGTGGAACATCTTCGCGCCGGACGACCTCCGGTTCGACCAGTACCCCTTCATCTTCCTGACGCTGATGCTGTCGCTCCAGGCCTCGTACGCCGCTCCGCTGATCCTGCTCGCGCAGAACCGGCAGGATGACCGCGACCGGGTCAACCTGGAGCAGGACCGCAAGCAGAACGAGCGCTCCATCGCCGACACGGAGTACCTGACGAGGGAGATCGCGGCCCTTCGGATGGGTCTGGGCGAGGTCGCCACGCGCGACTGGATCCGCTCGGAATTCCAGGACCTGATCAAGGAGATGGACGAGCGCAGGCTATTCCCCGACGAACGTGACGAAGCCGACCGCTAGCGGGCTATCCCGAGCCGTGCTACCGAGCCGTACCATCGGTGCATGGCTACCGACACAAGCTCCGCCGACGCCGCCGTTCCGGAGCAGGACGCGATCCTGGACGCGCTGGCGACGGTGAACGACCCCGAGATCCACCGGCCGATCACCGAGCTCGGCATGGTCAAATCGGTGGAGATCGGCGAGGGCGGCGCGGTCGCGGTCACCGTGTACCTGACGGTCTCGGGCTGTCCCATGCGCGAGACCATCACCAAGAACGTCACCGAGGCCGTGGAGCGGGTCGCCGGGGTCACCTCCGTCGCCGTCACCCTCGACGTGATGAGCGACGAGCAGCGCAAGGACCTGGCGACGACCCTGCGCGGCGGCACCGCCGAGCGCGAGGTCCCGTTCGCCAAGCCGGGCTCGCTGACCCGCGTCTACGCGGTGGCGTCCGGCAAGGGCGGCGTCGGCAAGTCCTCGGTCACGGTCAACCTGGCCGCCGCGATGGCGGCCGACGGCCTGAAGGTCGGCGTGGTCGACGCGGACATCTACGGGCACAGCGTGCCGCGGATGCTCGGTGTCGAGGGCCGCCCGACCCAGGTCGAGAACATGATCATGCCGCCGTCGGCGCACGGCGTGAAGGTCATCTCGATCGGCATGTTCACCCCGGGCAACGCGCCGGTGGTGTGGCGCGGCCCGATGCTGCACCGGGCCCTCCAGCAGTTCCTGGCCGACGTGTATTGGGGCGACCTGGACGTGCTGCTGCTGGACCTGCCCCCGGGCACCGGCGACATCGCGATCTCGGTGGCCCAGCTGGTCCCGAACGCCGAGATCCTCGTGGTGACCACCCCGCAGCAGGCCGCGGCCGAGGTCGCGGAGCGGGCCGGGTCGATCGCGGTGCAGACCCACCAGAAGATCGTCGGCGTCGTCGAGAACATGTCGGGCCTGCCGTGCCCGCACTGCGACGAGATGGTGGACGTCTTCGGCTCGGGCGGCGGCCAGAGGGTCGCCGACGGGCTGACCAAGACCGTCGGCGCTTCGGTGCCCGTGCTGGGTTCGATCCCGATCGACGTCCGGCTGCGCGAGGGCGGCGACGACGGCACCCCCGTGGTCCTGTCCGACCCGGACTCCCCGGCAGGCGCGGCCCTGCGGGCCATCGCGGGCAAGCTGGGCGGCCGCGCGCGCGGCCTGTCGGGCATGTCCCTGGGCATCACCCCGCGCAACAAGTTCTGAGGCGGGCGGGCCGCGGCCCGTACCGGACGTGCGAAAGGCACCGCGGGGACCGGTTCCCGCGGTGCCTTTCGCGTGGTGTCCGCCGGGGGCTATTCGTAGGTGCCGAGGTCCTCGATCGCGGCGAAGCCGATCCCGTACGCGCTCATGCCGCGCCCGTAGGCGCCGAGGTGCACCCCGCTGCCGGTGGAGCCGGCCAGCACCCACCCGAACTCCGACTCGCGGTAGTGGAACGGCGTCGGCTCCCCGTCCACCGGCAGGGACAGCGTGGACCAGTCCTCGCCTCCGAGGTCGTCCGCGAGCTCCCAGGCGGCCTCGGTCTGCTGGTCGAGCCAGTCGCTGCGCAGGGAGTGGTCCATCTGTCCGGGCCAGCTGTACGCCAGCAGCCCGGAGCCGGCCAGCCAGGCCGCCGAGGAGACCGAGGTGGCCTCCAGGACGCCGGTACCGTCGCCGCTGCGGCGCAGCGGGTTGCTCGCGACGGTGACGACCACCGCGAAGCGCTCCTTCTCGCCGGTGGCGAGCTCGCCGCGGGCGGACGGCTCGTCGCCGTGGCCCGTCGAGCCGTGTTCCACCGTGCCGTCGGCGGCGACGGCGACCTGCATGAGCCAGCGGCGGCCCGCGAAGGCCCCGTCCAGCCCGTACCAGGGGAAGTCGGCGGCCAGGAAGCCCTCCGCCGTCCGGCGGGCCACCGGGACGGGATTGGCCTCGTCCAGCGGCTGTGCGGGCGGATCCTGCGTGTCCTGCGGGTCCTGCTGTGCGGCGGCGGGGGCTTCGGCGGGCTGCGTCCCTACCCGGCTACTGCTCGTCGTCTCCATCTGCGCGGCCTCTCGTTCCGTCGGGTCCGTCGGCGGCCCGCCCCCCTCGGGCGTCCTGCGTCCGGACAGATGGAGGATAGCCACCGGACCCCGGATAGCCGGGCAGGGCGCGGCTCAGGTGGCGTCGGCGTCGAAACGGGCGGGCTGCTCGACGGCCGGGGCGGCGGGCTTCTTCAGCAGGTCCGGGCCGGTGGCGGCGGGCGTGGCGGCCGGGGTCGCGGCGGCCGGCGCGGCGTCGGTCTCGCGGCTGTTGACGGCGTCGCTGACGTCGTTCAGCTCCTTGCGGAGATCGAAGCTGCTGCGGATCTCCTTGAGGTCCTCGTTCTCGCCCAGCTGCTTGCGGATGAAGGTCTTCGGGTTCAGGTCCTCGAACTCGAAGTCCTTGAATTCGGGGCCGAGTTCGGAGCGGATGTCCTGCTTCGCACTGTCCGAGAAGGAGCGGATCTTCCGGATGATGCCCGAGACGTCCTGGATGACCTTGGGCAGCTTGTCGGGACCGAAGATGAGGATGGCGAGCACCACGATCGTGACAAGTTCGAGTGCGCCTATGTCGTTGAACACCTTGCCGCTCCTCGGCTCTCTTCACTTCGGGCCTGGACACACGGTACCCGGCGTTCTCCGCGGGCCCATACCTGCGTACCGCCTGGATGGCGGTTTCACCCGGACGTCATGGACCGCTCACGAACCGTTCGCCGATCCGAGGACCACTTCCAGAGTGCGCTCCCGGCCCTCGCGGAGCACGGTGAGGGTCAGCGGATCGCCCGGTCGGTGGGCCCGGATCTTGATGATGAGCTCGTCACCACCGCGTACGCGCTGCCCGTCCACCTTGGTGATCACGTCCCCGGCCCGGATCCCGGCGCGGGCGCCGGGCCCGTCGGCGACGACGGACGGCTTGCCGTCGGCGCCCTTGTCCCCGACCCGGGCTCCGTCGCCCGTGTACTGGAGGTCGAGCGTGACCCCGATGACCGGGTGGGTGGCGCGGCCGGTGCGGATCAGTTCCTCGGCGACGCGCTTGCCCTGGTTGATGGGGATGGCGAAGCCCAGTCCGATGGAGCCGCCCTGCCGGTCGGGATCGTCCTTGTCGGCTCCGCGGATGGCGCTGTTGATGCCGACCACGTGGGCCTTGGCGTCGAGGAGGGGGCCGCCGGAGTTCCCGGGGTTGATGGGGGCGTCGGTCTGGAGCGCGTCGACGTAGCTGACGTCGCTGCCGTCGCCCTTGTCGCCGCCCGCGGTGACGGGCCGGCCGGTGGCGCTGATGATGCCGGCGGTGACGGTGTTGGAGAGGTCGAACGGGGCGCCGATGGCCACCACCGGGTCGCCGACCCGCACGTTCTCGGAGTTGCCGAGGCTGAGCGGGCGGAGCCCGCGCACCCCGCCGACCTTGACCACGGCCAGGTCGTATCCGGTGTCCCGGCCCACCAGCTCGGCGCTGACGCTCTCGCCGGTGCTGAAGGTGACGCCTATCTCCTTGGCGTCGCCGACGACGTGGTTGTTGGTCAGGATGTGGCCCTGGGCGTCGATGACGAAGCCCGTGCCGGTCCCGCTCCCGTCGGTGGAGCGCACGTGCAGGGTCACCACGCCGGGCAGGGCGGTGGCCGCGATCCCGGCCACGCTCCCGGGCGCCCGGCCCGTGTCGGCGGCGCCCGCCTGCGGCAGTTCCAGCCGGGTGCTGCTCTGGCGCTCGGCGAGCACGCCGAGGTACCCGCCGATGCCGCCGGCGAGCAGGGCGACCCCCACGCCGAAGGCCACCAGCTGCCACAGGCCGACTCCGCGCCGCTGTCTGCCCCGGTCCACGACCTGGAGGGGCTGGTCGCCCCAGGGGTCGTACCGCACCACGTGGGCGGGCGCCTCCTGGTCGCCGGGGCTCCCGGGCCCGGGGGCCCCGGCCGCCGGGGCGTTCCCGGCAGCGGTCTCGGCGTACGGGGGCGCGTCCGCCGGGGCGCCGGCGTACGGGGGCGGCGCGGCGTCGGCGGGCGCGGACCGCGCCGGGCCGTGGTCGGGGCCGGGCTCAGGGCCGAGGCCGGGGCCCGGCTCCGCCGCGTGGTCCGCTCCGGCCTCGGGGCGCGGTGCGGGTACCCCCTCGCGGTGGCCTTCCGCCGTGCCCTCGGGCCGGCTCCACCAGGTCGGAGCCGGATCGGTCTGCTGCCTGTCGGCCATGGGCGCTCCCCGCGTACCTGTGCACATGTGCCGCAGATTCAACCAGGTTCGGCGTCAGCGCAGCAGGGAGACCGGTCGAGCCGTCGCCGGCGGGGAGGGGTGCAGCGGCGGGAGCGGCGTCGGCAGCGACGCCAGCAGGCTCGGAGCGGGGACGGCGACGGGCGTGGGACGGCGGTCGCGGACGACCGCGTCGGCCACGGACACCGCCGGTCCCGGTCTGGTGGCGGGCGCGGGGGACTCGCCCCGGACGTTCGGCTCCACGGCCTCCAGCGGCAGCGACCCGCCCAGCGCGAGCGCGGCCAGCGACACGGCTCCGGCGGCCACGAAGGCCAGGCGACGGCGCGGGCGGCCCACCTCGTGGATGCGGAACCCCTGCTGCTCCGGCCGGGGGGCCGTCGGCAGGGCGTACGCGAACGAGGCGAACGGGTCGGCGCCCGGCGGAGCTCCGGGGCCCGCGGGACCGGAGGGACCCTCGGGTCCGCCGCCCGGCAGCCCCTGGAGCCGCGCGAGCAGCCCCGCGGACAGCGGCGGCGGTGCGCTCTCGACGAACATGGTCTTCAGGCGGCGCTGGGCGTCGGCCTCGGCCTTGCACTTGGCACAGGTGGCCAGGTGGGCCAGGACCCGCTCGCGCGCGTCGTGATTCAACTCCCCGTCCACGAGGGCGGCGAGCCGGTCGCCCAGGTGTTGTTCGGCGGGGGACGGACTGGCCGCGCTCACTCGGCTCCGCCCTCTCCCCCGGTGCCCGGCGCGCCCACGGCCACGCCCGCCAGCGCGCGCTGTTCGGCGCGGGCCTCGGGGGAGCGGTGCTTGAGCGCCTTGCGCAGGTGGGAGCGGCCGCGGTGGATACGGCTGCGGACGGTGCCGAGCTTCACGCCGAGGGTGGCGGCGATCTCCTCGTACGACAGGCCCTCGATGTCGCACAGCACGACGGCCGCGCGGAACTCCGGCGCGAGGGTGTCCAGCGCCTGCTGCACGTCCGCGTCGAAGTGGGTGTCGTGGAGCACCTGCTGCGGGGACGGCTCGCGGCTCGGGAGCCGCTCGGCGGCGTCGTCTCCGAGCGCGTCGAAGCGGATCCGCTGCTTGCGGCGGACCATGTCCAGGAAGAGGTTGGTGGTGATGCGGTGCAGCCAGCCCTCGAAGGTGCCGGGCGTGTAGGTGGACAGCGAGCGGAAGACGCGGACGAAGACCTCTTGCGTCAGGTCCTCGGCGTCGTGCTGGTTGCCGGTCAGACGGTAGGCGAGGCGGTAGACCCGCGCGCTGTGCGTGCTGACGATCTCCTCCCACGAGGGAGGGGTCCACGCCTGCGAGCCCGCATCGGCGGCAAAGGTCGCGGTGGTTGCGGCGTCGGCGGTGTGGATGCGGTCAGCAATGTCGGTCACGGATTTCGGCTCACCCGCCGACCAGAAGAGACGTCTGAGGACGCCGCCACGATCCACAGGCTCAGCCGCACCTCCCCTGTCGGCTCTGGTGGTGTCCAGTGGATTCCCTACCATAGCCACCCCCTCCGTCAGCTTGGGATAAGTGTTTTTGCAGTAACTTTGCCCAGGGCCCGGTCTCCAGAAGGGCCCGGACCGCCGATCTGCCCGGCGCCGTCCCTTCTGATCCCGTCTCCACCCTTCACAACGCCCGGTCCCATCTGCGGGTTCCCGACCTCAGCGGATACAGTCACCGTTGCGCCAACTATGGGGACAGGAGAGGGTCATTACCGGCAACCGGCAGACGAGCTGGGCGTTCGCCGACGCGTTTGTCGCCGAGGACGACGCTCTGCGATGGGCCCGTGACCGGTCCAGGGAAGCGGGCCTGCGCTCCGTTTCACCCGGAACCGGGGCTGCGCTGCGCCTGCTCGCCGCCACGGCGGACGCAAAGTCGGTCGCCGAGATCGGTACCGGGACAGGTGTTTCGGGCATCCACCTGCTGCACGGGATGCGCGCCGACGGGGTGCTGACCACGGTCGATCCCGAGGCGGACCGGCAGGCCTTCGCCCGCCAGGCGTTCCGCGCCGCCGGTTTCGCGGGCAACCGCGCCCGCTTCATCCCGGGCCGCGCGCTGGACGTGCTCCCCCGCCTCGCCGACGGCGGGTACGACCTCGTCTTCTGCGACGGGGACCCGGCCGAGTCCCTCGACTACCTCGCCGAATCGTTGCGCCTGCTGCGCCCCGGCGGGCTGGTCTGCTTCGAGGGGGTCTTCTCCGACGGCCGTACGGTCGACTCCGCGGCCCAGCCGGTGGAGGTGCTCCGCGTCCGCGAGCTGCTGCGCAGCGTCCGGGAGAGCCCCGCGCTGGAAGCCGCGCTGCTCCCGGTGGGCGACGGCCTGCTGTGCGCCGTACGGCGCTGAGCCGTCGGCCCCTCACCACGCGTCAGCGCAGCAGCGCGAAGGTGAGCGCCGCGGTGCCGCCGAGGGCGGCGCCCGCGAGGAGCTGGGCCGGGGTGTGCGCGCGCAGGACGAGCCGGGACCAGCCGATGGCCGCGGCGCCCAAGGCGGCGGGCAGCGCCGCGGGGCCGAAGACGAGGAACAGGATCATGACGGTGCCGGCGGCCACCGACATGTGGATCGATATCTGCCAGCCGATCGTGACCAACAGCGAGGACACCAGGCCGACGAGCATCGCGACGACCAGCGCGAAGACGTCGGCGGGGGCGCTGAGGACCCGCAGGAGGGTGATCCCGGCGGCGACGGAGACGAGGCTGAGCGCCATCGGGACGACCCGCTGCCGGCGCACCCGGATGTGCTGGTCGGTGAGCGTGCCGCGCCGGACGCCGAGGGTGATGATCCCGAGCGGGACCACCCCGCAGAACAGGGCGGCGAGCAGCCCCCAGCCGAGGCCGGCCGCCGACCCGGTGCCGTGCCGGCCGATCAGGAGGAGCTGGGCGACCACCAAATTCGCCGGCGCGAGGACGTCGGAGATGATCCGGGCGGCCTTCTCGCGCGGCGTGCAGTCGGCGAAGGCGGGCGGCGCGGGAGGCGCGAAGGTCACGTGGGCTCCGGCGTACGGGAACGGTCGGGGCTGGCGGTCCGGCCGGGACCTCCCGGGACACGACACTGCCCCGGCCGCTCGTCGGGACGAGCGGCCGGGGCAGTGCGGAGAACGCAGAGGGTGCCGACGTATCAGCCGACGACCTTCTTCAGGGCGTCACCCAGGGCGTCCGCTTCGTCGGGGGTCAGCTCGACGACAAGCCGACCACCGCCCTCGAGCGGTACGCGCATGACGATGCCCCGCCCCTCCTTGGTGACCTCGAGCGGGCCGTCGCCCGTCCGCGGCTTCATGGCCGCCATGCTCGTTCCCCTTCCTGAAACCACATCGTCAGCCGACGGCACCGTTCAGGCGCCTAGTACCCGGCATCGAACACATTGCTTCTTGGCCATTATCCCGCATGTCAGGACCCGATGACCAACATCGGCTGTGAACGGTTGGGCAACGCGCTCGGCCAAAACCACTCATTTCGGGGACCCGCCTGCGATACTTCGCCGCTGCCCCCTGGTAATGGCTTCCGCTTTCTTTGACGCACATCACATGTGCGCGCACGGCCCGGTCCGCCATGCTGGCCCTTGCACCCGCCGATACCGGCCGGTAGCCAAGCCCGCGACGAAGGGGGACCCCTGCCATGGCCGACAGCGTGCTCTACGAAGTGACCGACGGACTCGCGACCATCACCATCAACCGTCCGGACGCGATGAACGCCATGAACACCGAGGCCAAGGTCGCCCTGCGCGACGCGGTCCTGGCGGCGGCGACGGACACCGCGGTGCGCGCCGTGCTGCTCACCGCGTCCGGGAACCGGGCCTTCTGCGTCGGCCAGGACCTCAAGGAGCACATCGGCAGTCTCACGGCGGACCGCGAGAGCGGTTCCTCGGACACCATGAGCACGGTCGCCGAGCACTACAACCCGATCGTCCGGGCGCTCACCGAGATGCCCAAGCCGGTGGTCGCCGGAGTGAACGGCGTGGCGGCCGGAGCGGGCTTCGGATTCGCCCTGGCGGCGGACTTCCGCGTCGTGGCCGACACCGCCTCCTTCACGACCTCGTTCGCCGGGGTGGCCCTGACCGCCGACTCCGGGGTGTCCTGGACGCTCCCCCGCCTGATCGGCGCGTCCCGCGCGAGCGATCTGCTGCTGTTCCCGCGTTCGGTCCGCGCCCAGGAGGCCTACGAGCTGGGCATCGCCAACCGCCTCGTGCCCTCGGAGTCCCTGCACGCCGAGGCGGAGGCCCTGGCGCGCACGCTGGCCGCAGGCCCGACGGTGGCGTACGCCGCGCTGAAGGAGTCCCTCGCGTACGGGGCCTCCCGCTCCCTTCCGGAGGCGCTGGAGCGCGAGGAGGCCCTCCAGGCCCGTGCGGGAGCCTCCGAGGACCACTCGATCGCGGTCCAGGCCTTCCTGGCGAAGGAGCAGCCGAAGTACCTGGGGCGGTGATCCCGTCTCCCGCCGGGGCTCAGGCCCCGCGGGAGACGCAGTCGGCGAGGTGGTCGTCGACCAGCCCGCAGGCCTGCATGAGGGCGTAGGCCGTGGTCGGGCCGACGAAGCGGATGCCCGCCTTCTTCAGGGCCTTGGCCAGGGCCGTCGACGCGGGCGTCACCGCCGGGACGTCGGCCGTCGACCGCGGGGCAGGGCCCGGCTTCTCGGGGGCGTACGACCAGATGAGGGTGTCGAGCTCGCCCGGCTCCCATCCGGCCAGGATCTTCGCGTTGGCCAGCGTGGCCTCGATCTTGGCCCGGTTGCGGATGATGCCCTCGTCGGCGAGCAGGCGCCGCGCGTCCGCCGGGCCGAACTCCGCGACCTTCGCGATCTCGAACGAGGCGAAGGCCGTACGGAAGCCCTCCCGCCTGCGCAGGATCGTCAGCCAGGACAGCCCGGACTGGAAGGCCTCCAGGCACAGCCGCTCGTACAGCGCGTCGTCGCCGTGGACCGGGCGGCCCCACTCCGTGTCGTGGTACGCCACGTAGTCCGGGGTGGACAGCCCCCACGGGCAGCGCGGGCCGCCGTCCGGGCCGGCCACGGCGCCGGTCATCGCCCGGCGTCCTTGGTGAGGTCGACCTGTCCGCCCGCGGAGGCCGCGCCCGCGGCGTCGGCCGGCTCGTCACCGGGCGCGCCGCCCGCCTCGCCGGGTGCGCCGCCGTCCCGGTCGGCGGTCAGCCGGGCGATCCGCGCGTCGCGTTCCGCCAGCTCCGCCGCCAGCCGCTCCAGTACGTCGTCCACCTCGGCCATCCGGTAGCCGCGCGGCGCGACGGGCAGCCGCAGGGCGTCGATGTCCGCCCGTACGACGGGCCGGGTCTCCGGCAGCCGATCGGCCACCCGGTCCGGCTCCGCTTCCGGCAGGACGGCCTCCGAGCCGCCGCCGGCCACCGCGAGGGTGACCGCTGCCACGACCACGACCAGCGCGATCATCAAGAAGAAGAACACGATCAACTCCCCTGAGAGACTCCGGCCACCAGGTTAAGGTCGCAGGCGAGGCGCGAGGGCCGCCGAAGGAGGAAAGAGCAGGATGCTGCGACTGGGCAGGCACGAGTTCGACACCCACGAGCCGGTGATCATGGCCATCGTGAACCGGACTCCTGACTCCTTCTACGACCAGGGCGCGACGTTCCGCGACGAGCCGGCGCTCGCGCGGGTCGAGCGGGCGGTGGCCGAGGGCGCCGCCATCATCGACATCGGCGGCGTCAAGGCGGGTCCCGGCGAGCACGTGGACGCGGTCGAGGAGGCCCGGCGCACGGTCGGCTTCGTGGCCGAGGTCCGGCGCCGCCACCCGGACGTGGTGATCAGCGTGGACACCTGGCGGCACGAGGTCGGCGAGGCCGTGTGCGAGGCCGGGGCGGACGTGCTGAACGACGCGTGGGGCGGGGTCGATCCCAAGCTGGCCGAGGTCGCCGCCCGCTACGGCGCGGGCCTCGTCTGCACCCACGCGGGCGGGGTCGAACCGCGCACGCGGCCGCACCGGATCGCGTACGGGGACGTGATGGAGGACATCCTGCGCGTCACGGTGGGCCTGGCGGAACGCGCCGCGGCCCTCGGCGTGCCGCGGGGGTCGATCATGATCGACCCGGGCCACGACTTCGGCAAGAACACCCGGCACTCCCTGGAGGCCACCCGCCGGCTGGCGGAGATGGCCGACACGGGCTGGCCGGTGCTGGTCTCCCTGTCGAACAAGGACTTCGTCGGCGAGACGCTGGACAAGCCGGTCAAGGAACGCCTGCTGGGCACCCTGGCCACGACGGCCGTCTCGGCCTGGCTGGGCGCGCAGGTCTACCGCGTCCACGAGGTCGCGGAGACCCGGCAGGTCCTGGACATGGTGGCCTCGATCCAGGGCCACCGGCCCCCGGCGGTAGCCCGCCGAGGCCTGGCCTGAGCCCGGGGCGGGGGCACGCCCCGGGCGGCGGGTCCTACTTCCCGACTTCCTTCGTCACCAGCGCGATGGCCTCGTCCACGTCGTCCGTGACGTGGAACAGGTAGAGGTCCTTCTCCGAGGCCTTGCCCTGGGCGATCACCGTGTTCTTCAGCCAGTCGATCAGACCGCTCCAGTACTCCGTGCCGAACAGCACGATCGGGAAGCGGGTGATCTTCTGCGTCTGCACCAGGGTGAGCGCCTCGAACATCTCGTCCAGCGTGCCGAGACCGCCCGGCAGCACCACGAAGCCCTGGCTGTACTTCACGAACATCGTCTTGCGGACGAAGAAGTACCGGAAGTTCAGGCCCAGATCGACGTGCTCGTTGAGCCCCTGCTCGAAGGGCAGCTCGATGCCGAGGCCGACGGAGATGCCGTTGCCCTCGCGGGCGCCCTTGTTGGCCGCCTCCATCGCGCCCGGGCCGCCGCCGGTGATGACGGCGAAGCCGGCGTCGACGAGCGCGCGCCCGATCCGTACGCCCGCCTCGTACTCGGGCGAGTCGACCGGGGTCCGTGCCGAGCCGAACACGCTGATCGCGGGCGGCAGCTCGGCGAGCGTGCCGAAGCCCTCGATGAACTCCGACTGGATGCGCAGGACCCGCCAGGGATCGGTGTGCACCCACTCGGAGGGCCCGGCCGAATCCAGCAGCCGCTGGTCCGTCGTACTGCCCGCCTGCACCTGGCTGCGCCTCCTCAGCACCGGTCCGAGCTGCTGCTCCTCGGGCCGGTGACGAGCGGACGCGTCGGGATTGCCGTGGTTGCCCATGATGTGCTCCCTCCTGCTGATCGTTGGATCAGGGTAGACACAGCAGGGTGACGACCATCGGAACTCGACGAGTTCATGGCGTGGCCGGGAAGGCTCACCGAACGCACACACACTCGATGCGTCACTGAAAGCAGTCAGGAACAAGCCTTCGCCCCACAGACTTGCGTGCGAGTGCGTAGCTTCTCGCCTCATGAAGCTGGTTGTGCAGGCGGCTCAGCATGTGATCAAGAAAGTCGCCGACTCCTACGCCTCGCTCACGGCGCACGCGCGGGCGGGGAACCTCGGACGGTCCGGCTCCGCCCGACGCCGGCGTGCAACGGAGAAGCCGCTCGCCTTCCGTACCGACTCCGCTCAGCCCTACGACGATCGCATGCTCTCTGGAGGACCTGACCGGAATCCGCGAACGGGTACGGCTGAGGAAGCCCCAACGGGCCACGTTGCACTCCTGGGCCTTCGCCCAGCTCGGCCAGTTCATCGCGTACAAGGCCCGCCGGGCAGGGGTGCCCGTCGTGTACGTCGATCCGGCGTACACCTCGCGCACCTGCGCCGAATGCGGACACGTGGACAAGGCGAACCGGGTCTCACAGGCCCGCTTCGCATGCCGGTCCTGCGGATTCGTTGCTCATGCAGACCGCAATGGCTCCCGCAACATCCGCGCACGCGCGCAGATGCTGTGGCGAAGCGGGGCCCCGTCACCGGCCCCCGCCGTCCCGCACCAGCGAGACGGCCGGACGCGGACGACGCATCACACCCGGTGATGCGTTGTAACGCAAGCCTTGCCCCTCAAGGGCGGGTAGTTGACGAGGTCAGCCAGGTCCGGAGTCGTTCTTCGCAGTGCAGGATCGCCTTCGTCTCCACGCGCTCGTCCACCTTGTGGGCCAGCAGGGCGTCGCCCGGGCCGTAGTTGACCGCCGGGACGCCCAGCGCGCTGAAGCGCGAGACGTCCGTCCAGCCGAACTTCGGCATGGCGCGGCCGCCGACCGCCTCCATGAAGGCCGCGGCGGCCGGGTGGCCGAGGCCGGGCAGTGCGCCGCCCGAGGAGTCGTCGACCTCGAACGCGGCGATGTCGCAGTCCGCGAAGACCTCCCGTACGTGGGCCAGCGCGTCGGCCTCGCTCCGGTCGGGGGCGTAGCGGAAGTTGACCGTCACCGTGCAGGCGTCGGGGATCACGTTGTTGGCGACGCCGCCCTCGATGCGGACCGCGTTGAGGCCCTCGTGGTACTCCAGGCCGTCGATGACCGGCCTGCGCGGCTCGTACGCCGCCAGCTTCGCCAGGATCGGGCCCGCGGTGTGGATGGCGTTGGAGCCCATCCAGCTGCGCGCGGAGTGGGCGCGCTCGCCGGCCGTGCGGAGCAGGACGCGCAGGGTGCCCTGGCAGCCGCCCTCCACCTCGGCGTTCGAGGGCTCCAGCAGGACGGCGAAGTCGCCGGTGAGCCAGTCGGGGTGGGCCTCGGCGACCTTGCCCAGGCCGTTGAGGTCGGCGGCGACCTCCTCCTGGTCGTAGAAGACGAAGGTGAGGTCCCGGTTGGGCTCGGGCACGGTCGCGGCGATGCGCAGCTGCACGGCGACGCCGGACTTCATGTCGGTCGTGCCGCAGCCCCACAGGATGTCGTTCTCGTCGAGGCGGGAGGGGACGTTGCCGGCGATCGGCACGGTGTCGAGGTGCCCCGCGAGGACGACGCGCTGGTCGCGGCCCAGGTGGGTGCGGGCGACGACGTTGTTCCCGAAGCGGTCCACGGTCAGGTGCGGCAGGGCGCGCAGCGCGTGTTCCACGAGGTCGGCGAGTACCTTCTCGTCGCCGCTCACGGACGGAATGTCGACGAGCCGGGCGGTCAGCTCGGCGGCGTCCAGGGTGAGGTCCAGCTCGGATTCGGACATGGAAACGACCCTAGCGCCCGGTGCCGCGCGGACCGCGCGTCGTCCGGCCGGTGGACGCGTCATATGCCTCAAGTACGGTGGGCGGCGTGTCCGAGAACCGTCCTCCCCGCCCCCGCCGCCGCAGACCGCTGCGCGTGGCCGTCGGTCTCCTCGTCCTGTTCGCGGTGATCGGGTACTTCGCCGCGCAGCGGAACTCCAACGGCGGCGGCGCGCCGTACTGCACCGCCTCCGCGGCCGGGGCGGATCCGGAGGAGTACGAGCTGTCCCCGGAGCAGGCCTCGAACGCGGCGACGATAGCGGCCGTCGGGATCTCCAGGGGCCTGCCGGACCGGGCGGTGACCATCGCGCTGGCGACGGCGATGCAGGAGTCCGCGCTGCGCAACCTCGACCACGGGGACCGGGACTCGCTGGGCCTGTTCCAGCAGCGGCCCTCCATGGGCTGGGGCACCCCGGAAGAGATCACGGACCCGGTCTACTCGGCCGCGGTCTTCTACGACCACCTCGTCGAGGTTCCGGGGTACTCGCGGCTGCCGCTGACGGTGGCCGCGCAGAAGGTGCAGCGCAGCGGCTTCCCGCAGGCGTACGCGAAGCACGAGCCGGACGCGACGGTCCTGACGGCCGCCTTCGGCGGGGCCGGCACCCTGGTCTGCTCGGGCCCGGTCCCGGCGGCGGGCGATCCGGAGCGCGTGCGCGCGGAGCTGGTACGGGCCTTCGGCAAGGAGGCGCTGGGCGAGGGCCCCGCCCCGGCGTCGAACGCCCCGGGCGCGGCGGCGGCCGGCGCGGCGGCGGCCGGCGCGGCGGCGGCCGGCGCGGCGGCGGCCGGCGCGGCGGCGGAGGGCCGGGTCGACGTCCGGCTGAAGCGGGACGGCGGTCCGGCCGAGGAGCGGCGCGGCCGGGCCGTGGCGCACTGGGCGGTGGCCCGGTCCCAGGAGCTGGGGATCGCGCGGGTCTCGTACGGCGGCGGCGACTGGACCGGCGGCCGGGCGGGCCGCGCGTGGCGGCCCCGGGCCGCGGACGGCGCGCCGGGGGGCGGCGACCGGCAGGACGCCCCCGGCGCCGAGGTACGGATCTACACCGCCCGCTGAGACCGCCGAGGCCGCCCGCGGAGGCCGCTGAGACCGCCGGGCCCGCTGAGATCCGAGCGCGCCCGCCGAGGGCGCTGCGGAGGCGGCCCGAAACGCCGCGGAAGGCACCCGGCCGCACGTGCGAGGCGTCACCCGTGCGGGGGTGGACCGGGTGGCGTCCTTCCGGGTCCCCAGAGGTACGGAAGGCCTGGTGGGCGCGTGCTGAATGCATTTGTCACGCAGGCCGATTAAACGATGCGTTACTGATCCTTTACCCGGGGCATCCGCAACTTCACCCGCCCCGCGAGCGGTTGTACACGGCGTACTCAGCCGCTACCGCTTAGGAGCAACATGTCCCTCCCCCTGACCCGCCGGATCGCCCGTGCCGCGCTGCTCCTCGCAGCCGGGGCAGCGCCCGTGGTCGGTGCGGCCGGCGCGGCCAGCGCCGCGGGCCTGGAGTCCGTGCCGCAGCTGGACGCGCTCACCGCACCCCTCACCGCCCCCGACACCGCCGACGCCACGGCGGCCACGGACACCGCCACCGAGGCCGTGCCGGCCGCCGCCTCTCCCGCCGCCGACCTGGTGGGCACCGCGGCGCCGATGCTCGGCGGGCTGCCGGCCGCGAAGGACCTGCCCGTGGGCTCGCTCCCGACCGGCGAGCTCCCGACCGGCTCGCTGCCCACGGGCTCCCTGACCGGGGCCCTGCCGCTGGGCGGGCTGCCGCTCGGCGGCTGACCGCCGTACGACACCGAAGGGGCCGGGAGCACGAACTCCCGGCCCCTTCGGGCTGTTCCGGCGCCCCGCGCGCGGGGCGCGGGGCGCGGCTCAGCCGAGGCGCTTGACGGCCGCCGCGACGCGTTCGTCGGTGGCGGTGAAGGCGACGCGCACGAACCGCGCGCCCGCCTCGCCGTAGGTGTCCCCCGGCGCGACCAGGATGCCCAGCTCCGCGAGGTGGGCGACGGTGTCCCAGCAGGGCTCGTCCCGGGTCACCCACAGGTAGAGGCTGGCCTCGCTGTGTTCGACGCGGAAGCCGTGCGCCTCCAGGGCGGTGCGCAGCGCGGCGCGGCGGGCGGCGTAGCGGGCGCGCTGCTCGGCCACGTGCGTGTCGTCGCCCAGGGCCGCCACGGTGGCCGCCTGGACGGGGGCGGGGGTCATCATCCCGCCGTGCTTGCGGATCTGGAGCAGCTCGCCGAGCACGGCGGCGTCACCGGCGGCGAAAGCCGCCCGGTAGCCGGCCAGGTTGGACCGCTTGGAGAGGGAGTGGACGGCGACGAGGCCCTCGTAGGAGCCGCCGCAGACGTCGTCGTGGAGGACGGAGACCGGCTCGGCCTCCCAGCCCAGTTCCAGGTAGCACTCGTCGCTGAAGACCAGGATGCCGTGCTCGCGCGCCCAGGCCACGATCCGGATCAGCTCCTCCTTGGGGAGGACCTTCCCCGTGGGGTTCGACGGGGAGTTGAGCCACAGCAGCCTGACGCCGGCCGGGTCCAGCTCCGTCGGGTCGTCGTACACGACGGGCTCCGCGCCGCACAGCCGCGCGCCGACCTCGTACGTGGGGTAGGCGAGCCGGGGGTAGGCGACCTTGTCGCCGGCGCCGAGGCCCAGCTGGGTCGGCAGCCACGCCACGAGTTCCTTCGAGCCGATGACGGGCAGGACGTTGGCGTGTCCGGCGGCGCTCGCGCCGAGCCGTCCGCGCACCCAGCCCGTGATCGCGTCGCGCAGGGCGACCGTGCCCCACACCGTCGGGTAGCCCGGCGAGTCGGCGGCGTCGGTGAGGGCCTGCCGGATCAGCCGGGGCACCGGGTCCACGGGCGTGCCGATCGACAGGTCGACGATGCCGTCCGCGTGGGCCGCCGCCGTGGCCTTGTACGGCTCCAGCTTGTCCCAGGGGAAGACGGGCAGACGGTCGGATACTGCGGCCACGGGGGTCTCTGCTCTCTCTGAGTGGGGGCGGGAACACCTCGGTCCCGTACGGCGGGCAGGCCGTACGGGACCGAGGGGCGCTTCTGCCGTGAAAGGTCAGTGTTCGCCGTTGATACCGGCGGGAAGCGCCGCGACGAAGGGGTGGTCGCGCTCGATCAGGCCGAGCTTGGAGGCACCACCGGGCGAACCGAGCTCGTCGAAGAACTCGACGTTCGCCTTGTAGTAGTCCTTCCACTCCTCCGGAGTGTCGTCCTCGTAGAAGATGGCCTCGACCGGGCAGACCGGCTCACACGCACCACAGTCGACGCACTCGTCCGGGTGGATGTACAAGGACCGCTGGCCCTCGTAGATGCAGTCGACGGGGCACTCCTCGATGCATGCCTTGTCCTTGACGTCGACACAAGGCTCCGCGATGACGTAGGTCACGCTCTCGTTCCTCCTCGGTAGGGCTTTCCATATCGCGCGGGAGCGCGGCGTCGTCGATGCCCGCACCTAGTATCTCCGTTCCCGGGCAGGATCCGAACAGGAGGGGCGGACAGAGCTGTGGAAATCGCTGCTGGCGGACTGCTGGAGGTCCGTATCACCCCGGCTGACGTGGGTAAACGAGTCTCTGTACGACGGGTGGAGCCGGGGGCGGGCGGATCACCCGAGTTCGCCGACACCGTAGGGGTTCTCACATCCTGGTACGAGGGTGTGCTGCTGATCACAAAGAAGAACGGCCAGGCGGTCCGCATCGCGGAATCGTCGCTGGTGGCGGGCAAGATCGTCCCTGCCGCGCCGGCCCGGCGGCGGGGTCCGGCGGCCTCCTTCGAGGAGCTCGCCCGGATCTGCGCGCGGTCCTGGCAGCCGCTGGAGAGCGAGCCCCTGGGCGAGTGGACGCTGCGGGCGGCCGCCGGATTCACCCGGCGGGCCAACTCGGCCCTGCCGCTCGGCGATCCGGGGATGCCGCTGGGGGACGCGCTCGGGCGGGTGAGCGACTGGTACGCGCGCCGCGGGCTCCCCGCCTACGTACAGGCCGCCACGGGCGCCGCCGGCACCCAGGAACTGCTGTGCGCGGAGCTGGAGCGGCGCGGCTGGACGGCCGAGGTCTCGGCGGAGGTGCGGATCGGCGCGCTGGCCCCGGTGGGCGACGTGGACGCGCCGGCGGCCGACGGCGTACGGCTGACGCGCACCCCGGACGAGGAGTGGCTCGGGCGCTACGGGAAGGTCGACGACCCGGAACTGGCCCGGCGGATGCTGGTGGAGGGGCCGTCCGTGTGGTTCGCGGCGCTGCCCGGCGGCCGGGCGGTCGGGCGGTGCGTGGTGGACGGCCGGTGGGCCGGCTTCGCGGCCGTGACGGTCGACCCGGCGCACCGGCGGGAAGGCCTGGCGACGGCGGTGATGGCGGCCCTGGCGCGGCGGGCGCTGGAGGAGGGCGCGTCGGCGGCCTGGCTCCAGGTGGAGACGGACAACGCGGCGGCGCGGGCGCTGTACGACGGCCTGGGCTTCGCCACGCACCACAGCTACCACCACTTCCGGCACTTCCGGGCGGCGGCGTGACGTCCGCCTGGCGGGAGCGGTTCGCGGAGGAGGCCCGGTCGGAGCGCCCCGATCTGGCGCTGCTGTGCCTGCTGCTGGCGGCGGAGGCCGATCCGGACCTGGACGAACGCGCCATGGACTGGGCGCAAATCGAGCTGGACCGGCTCGCCGGGATGCTGCCGTACGGGCTGCGGGGCGGACGGGCGTGGGCCTCGGCGGTCACGGAACTGCTGGGCGGGCGGCTCGGCTTCCACGGCACCCCGGCGGACTACGACCGGCTGCCGTCCTCGCTGCTGCACGAGGTGCTGAGGCGGCGGCGCGGGCTGCCGATCCTGTTGTCGGTGGTGTGGATGGAGGTCGCGCGGCGGGCGGGCGCGCCGGTGTACGGGCTGGGGCTGCCGGGGCACTTCGTGGTGGGCTTCGGGGACCCGGAGGAGGGCGTGGTGGTGGATCCGTTCGCGGGCGGCGCGTCGCTGGGGACGGGGCCGGCCGAACTGGCCGACGGGCCGCGTACCCCGGCGCGGACCCGGGACATCGTGCTGCGGATCCTGAACAACATCCGGGCGTGGGCCTCGACCCGGCCCGAGCACTCCGGGGTGGCGCTGTGGGCGCTGGACCTGTCGCTGCTGATGCCGTCGCACCCGGCGTCGCTCCGGTACGAGCGGGCGCGGCTGCTGGTGGAGCGGGGCGCCTTCCAGGAGGGGGCCGCCGAGATGGAGTCGTACGCGACGGTCGTGGACGCGATCGACGTCACCGCGGCGGGCCGCATCCGCGCGGAGGCCGCGTCGGCCCGCGCACTGCTGAACTGACGCGGCCCGGGGCCGGGGCGGTGCCCCGGCCCCGGGTGGTCAGGACGGGCTGGTCAGGACGGGCAGGTCAGGACGGGCTGGTCAGGACGGGTTGGTGTCGACGACCACGGTCCGCTCGGCGGTGGTCTTGCCGCGCAGGGCCTTGCCGAGGGCGCCTGCCACGTCCTGCGGGGTGACCGCCGTCTTGGCGCCGGAGCCGCGGGCGATGAGGATGCCGTCGAAGGTGTTCCCGTAGACGTCCTTGAGGGCTTCCAGGTCGAACTTCGGGGCGAGGTGGCCCTCCACCGGCTGCATGCTCAGGATCTTCGGCAGGGACTTGGCGCCGAAGGCGAGCGGCCTGCCGCCGATCTTGACGACGGCGTTGGCCGACATCGCGGGCTCGGCGAACTCCTTCATGGCGCGGTCCAGTTCGGCCTGGTCGATGGTCGGGGCCTTGTCGGTGACCGGCAGTTCGACGGGGGCGGACTTGCCGGTGGCCACCATGTCGCGGAAGGCCTTGGTGACCTGGGCGGCCGACGCGTCGGCGTCGAGGGTGGTACCGGGGGTGCCGGGGACGGCGACGGCCTTGCCCGTGTCGAACGTGATGGTGCCCTCGGTGCCCGAGCCGGACGTACCCGCGAGTTCCTGGAGCGCGACCTGGAGCTTCTCCTCGTCGACCGGCATCACGGGGGTCGCCTCGCGCTCCTGGCCGAGGAGGGAGCCGATGACGGTGACCGGGTTGTAGTCGCTGCCGGCGGCGTTGCGGACGGTGGTCTGGCTGTCCAGCGTCAGTCCGGCCTTCTCCGGCTTCAGCTCGACCTGCTTGCCGCCGACGGTGAGCTGGAGCGGGGCGGCGGCGCGGGCGCCGAAGGCCGTCTGGAGCTTGGCCACGGCCTCGTCGCGGCTGCCGCTGATGTCGACGTCGAGGACGGTGGTGCCCTTGGGTACGTCGGAGTGGTTCAGCAGCAGCCCGGCGCCGTAGGCCACGCCGAGGACGCCGAGGAGGCCGATGCACAGGAGCAGGAGCTTGGAGCGGGCCTTCTTCACGGGCTTGGCCGGGGCCTTCTGCTTCGGGGGCACGGGGGCGGGGACCGCCGCGGGGGCGGGGACCGGTGCCGGAGCCGGCATCGGTACGGGGGCGGGGCCGCCCGTCTCGGGGCCGGGCCAGCGGGGAGCCGCGTCGGCGCGGGGGGCGCCGGCGGAGCCGGATCCGAGGCCGTGGCCGCCCGTGGGTCCGGCGGGGGCGCCGGCGCCCGGGCCGCCGTAGGCGGGGAACGCCTCGGTGACGGGTCCCGCGTCGCCCTGGTCGCCCGGGTACCCGGGGTAGCCCTGGGGGGCCCCGACACCGGGGCCACCGGGCAGCGGGCCCGCCGGGGCGGGCGGCTGCGCGGCGTAGTCCGGGCTGTAGCCCGATGCGGGCGCTCCCCCGGAGCGCGGCGGGGCGAATCCGCCCTGCGCCGCCGGAGGCTGCGGGGTGCGTCCCGGGAAGGGGCCCGCGGGCGGCGGGGCCTGGAACGGGCCCTGGCCCTGCCCCTGGCGCTGGCCCTGCGGGGGCCCGGCCGGGAGCCCTGAGGCCTGGCCCTGTGTCCGGCCCGGCGCCGGTGCCTGCGGCGGGGCCTGCGGGCCCGACTTGCGCGGGGCGAACCAGTTGCCGGCCGCCTCCCCGCCCTCGGCCGGGCCGCCCTGCGGGCCGGACGGCTCCGGCGCGGCCTCGATCCGCGTCGGCAGCGGCTGCTTGGGCCGCGGCGCGGGCTGCGGGGACGGCGCGGCGCCCGGCGCGCGGTTCTGCGGCGGGGCCGGCTCGGCGGCCGCCCCGTCGGCGGGGGTCCCCATCGGCTTGCGCACGACCACCGGCGGGATCGGCCGCGAACCCGGGATGTTGATCCGGATCCGGGTCGTCAGGGTGGTCTCGGTCTTGGGCCCGTCGGATTCGGGCGTGGACGGCTTCGAGGTCACAGGGTTCTCCTCCGGGGCGGTCGCCGCAGCGTCCGTGGACGGATACTGGCCGGTTCCATACGGCGGGGTACCCGAGGGGTAGGCGGCTCCACCGCGCCCCTGGGGCCCGGAGGACGAACTGTCAGTTTCACGACTCAAGGCAGGTTCTCCCGGTTGGCTCCGCCGCCCGTCATACCGTGCGCGGGCAGCTCGGCGGCCCGTCCACCATACTGGCCGTCGCCCGTACGCAACTGACCACCGGGAATCAGCGGTTCCTCACGGGCCCCGCAAATCCCCCTTCAAGCACCTTCGAGGCCCGTTCCACTTCCGGTGGACTGGCCCCCCGGTGAAGTCCAACGCCACGTCACTTGGCGGACGGTGCGGCCGAAACCGGCCGATCCGGGGCGCCGCGCATCGTGGCACACATCACAGCGAACACGGTTCCGCCCAAAAGGTATGCGTACATACCGATTCCGGACGAACTCAACAGGAAGTCGCCCTCGGGGCGCGGGATGCC
The DNA here is from genome assembly GCF_026627255.1 of Streptomyces antarcticus. GTDB lineage: Bacteria > Actinomycetota > Actinomycetes > Streptomycetales > Streptomycetaceae > Streptomyces > Streptomyces antarcticus. The sequence goes on from NZ_JAPNLM010000001.1 coordinate 628,115, forward strand.
GAGCATCACGTACGCGAGGAACCAGCCGCCCGCCGCGCCGCCGACGCCGAGCCCCGGCCCGAGGAGGATCCGCCCGCCGAGGCACAGCCCGAAGACGGCGAGCAGGGCGAGCAGCAGACCGCCGGGGAACCACAGGTCCACCGCCAGCCAGCCGGCCGCGCCGGTCACGACGCCCGCCAGCAGCAGGCCCAGGCAGCCGGCGATCCGGCCCGGTCCGAGGTTCCCGCTCACGCCTCCACCCCCGCGAAGAGGTCGTGCTCGCGCTCGCCGGCCGCTACGCCGGGCCGCCCGGCGACGAGTTCGTAGTACTCGCGGGTGAACAGCGGCTGCCCGAGGTCGTTGGAGAGGGCGAAGAACGGCCCGTCCACGGCGATCTGGGTGGCGTGGGCCCGCATGGCGGCGGTCTTGGCCGCCACGAGGGCCTCGTCCCCGCCGATCTCGGCGGTGATCAGCCCGTCGGCGACGACCCCCGGCACGTCCTGCGGGGTGGCCGTCCCGGGGAACGGAACCGTACGGTCCGCGCGCAGCCGGGCGAATCCCGCCTCGGCCACGGACAGCGGGACGCGGTTCCAGTAGACCTTCCCGATCCGGTGCGGCTCGCCGAGGCCGGTCCGGTACCCGGGCTCCGCGGCGAGTTCGGCGGCGCGCGTGGCGACGCGGTGGGCCTGGATGTGATCGGGGTGGCCGTACCCGCCGTCCGGGTCGTAGGTGACGAGGACCTGCGGGCGGACCTCGCGGATCACCTCGACGAGGTGGTCGGCGGCCTCGTCCACGTCGGCGGACCAGAAGGCGCCGGGGCGGGTGTTCTGCGGCGCGCCCATCATCCCGGAGTCCCGGAAGCGGCCGGGGCCGCCGAGGAACCGGTGGTCGGTGACGCCCAGTTCGGCCATGGCCGCGGCGAGTTCGCCGACGCGGTGGGGGCCGAGGGTGTCGTCGCGGTCGGCCGCCAGGTGCGCGAGCCCGGGCGGGATGACCTCGCCCTCCTCGCCGAGGGTGCAGGTCACCAGGGTGACGTGCGCGCCCTCGGCCGCGTACTTCGCCATGGTGACGCCGTTGTTGATCGACTCGTCGTCGGGGTGCGCGTGCACGAACAGCAGACGACGGGCGGGAAGACCGTTCATGGGCCAAGCCTAGGGGGTGTCGCCGAAGTCGCTCCGTACGCCCGCAGGGCGGGCCGCGCGGCGTCTGGTGCGTGCGCTCGCGAGGCGGAGGGTCGCCCGTGTACCGGTTGCACACGGGTGATCCCGACAACGCGGCGAGCGGGCGCGCCAGACGCCGCGTGGCAGGAGCGAGTTCGACGACACCCCCTGGGGCGAGAGGCCTAGAACTTGAGCCCACTGATCATGCTCGCCACGTTCGAAGTGAGCTGGTTGAGGGTGGGGGCGATGGTGGAGCTCGCCAGGTAGAAGCCGAGGAGTACGCAGACCACCGCGTGTCCCGCCTTCAGGCCCGACCTGCGGACCAGCAGGAAGACGACGATCGCCAGCAGCACCACGGCCGAGATCGAGAGTGCCACGGCGTTTCACCTCCACGTCGAGCGGACATCGGTTCGCGTATTCGCGCAAGCGTGCTCGGCGAGATGCATACCCACCATGCGCTACGAATCATAACTATCCGTGCCAGCCGACCGATCGAATTCCGGCAGCGCGAGGGGCGTACGAGGTGCACGGTCGGGGTCACGGGGGAGGCCGGCCGGACAGGCTGTGCGCCTCCCCGGCCGGCTGTGGGCACCCGCACGGCCGCACCCGGCCCAGGCTGCCCGCCCGATATCTCGGGGCAGATACGGTCAAGTTGCCCCGGTGTAAACGGTGTTGGCATGGCGGTCCGCGCAGCGGGGGCGGTCGCGCGCGGGTGGCGAGAAATGATCGCCCGCGGACGCCTCCCGTCCGCTCCGTGGACCGCCGGACTACCGGCCGGAGTCCTCCGGCGGGGGCGGGACCACCTGCTTCTCCGCCGCGAAGTGACAGGCCGACGGGTGGGCCGCCGGTCCCGTGGGGAAGACCGCCGGGACGGCCAGCAGGGGCACCTCCGAGGCGCAGCGGGATTCGGCCTTCCAGCAGCGGGTGCGGAAGCGGCAGCCGGACGGCGGGTTCGCCGGGGAGGGGACGTCGCCGGAGAGGATGATCCGCTCGCGGTGGGCGCGCGCTCCGGGGTCGGGTACGGGGACGGCGGAGAGCAGGGCCTGGGTGTACGGGTGGGTCGGGTGCTCGTAGATCTGCGTGTCGGTGCCGGTCTCGACGATCCGGCCCAGGTACATGACGCCGACCCGGTCGGAGATGTGCCGGACGATCGACAGGTCGTGGGCGATGAAGACGTAGGACAGGTCGAACTCGTCCTGGAGCTTCTCCAGCAAGTTGATGACCTGGGCCTGCACGGAGACGTCGAGCGCTGAGACCGGCTCGTCGGCGACGATGATCTCCGGCCGCAGGGCCAGGCCGCGGGCGATGCCGATGCGCTGGCGCTGGCCGCCGGAGAACTGGTGCGGGTAGCGGTTGATGTACTCCGGGTTCAGGCCGACCACGTCCAGCAGGTCCTGCACCTTGCGCCGCCGGTCGCCCCTGGGGGCGACCTCGGGGTGGATCTCGTACGGCTCGCCGATGATGTCGCCGACCGTCATGCGCGGGTTCAGCGAGGTGTACGGGTCCTGGAAGACCATCTGGATGTTGCGGCGTACGGCCTTCAGGGCGCGCCCGGACAGCTTGGTGATGTCCTCGCCCTTGTACGAGATCACGCCCGAGGTCGGCCGCTCCAGGTTGACCAGCATCTTGGCCACGGTCGACTTGCCGCAGCCCGACTCGCCGACGATGCCCAGGGTCTCGCCGGCCTTCAGGGAGAAGGAGACCCCGTCCACGGCCTTGACCGAGCCGATCAGTTTGCGCAAGACGACGCCCTGGGTCAGCGGGTAGTGCTTGACCAGGTCCTTCACTTCGAGAAGGGACTCAGCCATGGAGGCACTCCTTCCAGAAGAAGCAGGCGCTGGTCCGCTCCTCGGAGACCGGCGCCAGCGGCGGCACGTCCGTGCGGCAGACGGCCCGCGCCATCGGGCAGCGGGGGTTGAAGGCGCAGCCGGGCGGGATGGCCAGCAGGTTGGGCGGCAGGCCCTTGATGGCGTACAGCTCCTGCCCCTTCTGGTCCAGGCGCGGGATGGAGTCCAGCAGGCCGCGGGTGTAGGGGTGGGCGGGCGCCCGGTAGATCTCGTGGACGGGGGCCGCCTCGACGATCCGGCCCGCGTACATGACGGCGATCTTGTCGGCGACGTCGGCGACGACGCCGAGGTCGTGGGTGATCAGGATGAGGCCCATGTTCAGCTCGCGCTGGAGCTCCGCGAGCAGGTCCATGACCTGGGCCTGGACCGTCACGTCGAGAGCCGTGGTGGGCTCGTCGGCGATGATCAGCGAGGGTTCCAGGGCCAGCGCCATGGCGATCATGATGCGCTGGCGCATGCCGCCGGAGAACTGGTGCGGGTAGTCCCCCACGCGCTCCTTGGCCGCCGGGATCTTCACCCGGTCCATCAGCTCGACGGCCTTGGCCCGGGAGTCCTTGCGGGACATCCCGCGGTGGACCTCGTACATCTCGCCGAGCTGGGCGCCCACGCTGAGGACGGGGTTGAGGGAGGACAGCGCGTCCTGGAAGATCATCGCCATCTCGGCGCCGCGGATCTTCCTGCGCCGCTCCTCCTTCATCTTCAGCAGGTCCTCGCCCTTGAACAGGATCTCGCCGCCCGCGATGCGGCCGGGCGGCGAGTCCAGGATGCCCATCACGGCCTGGGCGGTGACGGATTTGCCCGAGCCGGACTCGCCGAGCACGGCGAGGGTCTCGCCCTCGTCCACCGAGTAGTCGACGCCGTTGACCGCCTTCGCGACTCCGTCGCGCGTCTTGAATTCCACGTGCAGGTCGCGGACTTCGAGCAGCATGTGCGGGGGCTCCTCAGCGCAGCTTGGGATCGAGGGCGTCGCGCACCGCGTCGCCGAGCATGATGAAGGCGAGCACGGTCAGGCTGAGCGCGCCCGCGGGGTAGAGCAGCATGTGCGGGGCGTTGCGGATCTGCGGGGCCGCGTTGGAGATGTCGATGCCCCAGGAGACGGTGGGCGGGCGCAGGCCGACACCGAGGAAGGACAGGGTGGCCTCCAGGGCGATGTACGTGCCCAGGGCGATGGTCGCGACGACGATGACGGGCGCGACGGCGTTCGGTGCCACGTGCCGCAGCAGTATCCGGCCGTTGCCGGCGCCGAGCGCCCGGGCGGCCTGGACGTAGTCGTTCTGCTTGGCGGTGATCACCGAGCCGCGGGCGATGCGGGCGATCTGCGGCCAGCCCAGCAGCACGATGAAGCCGACCACGGGCCAGACGGTGTTGCTGGTGACCACGGACAGGAAGACCAGGCCGCCGAGGACGACGGGGATGCCGAAGAAGATGTCGGCGACCCGGGAGAGCAGCGAGTCCGACCAGCCGCCGAAGAATCCGGCGAGTCCGCCGAGCGCCGATCCGAGCAGGGCGGCGCCGAGGGTGGCGCAGATGCCGACGGTGATGGAGGCGCGGGCTCCGTAGACGGTGCGGGTGTAGACGTCGCAGCCCTGGGTGTCGTAGCCGAAGGGGTGTCCGGGGGACGCGCCTTGCTGGGACTTGGACAGGTCGCACTGGAGCGGGTCGCCGCTCGCGATCAGCTGGGGCCAGACCGAGATGACGATCAGGAAGAGGATCAGCAGGGAAGAGACGACGAAGACGGGGTTGCGGCGCAGCTGGTGCCAGGCGTCGGACCACAGGGAGCGGGCCTTCTCCTGGGCGCCGGAGCCGCCGGCCGGCCCCGGTCCGGGGCCCTTCTCCAGGCTCTCGGCCTCCTCAAGGGCCAGATCCATGGCGCCTCCCTGGCCGGTGGGTGAGATCGCTTCGTGCCGGCGGGGGCCGACGGGGTCGTAGCCACCGGGTCCTTCCGCGCGCTCGGGACCCTCGGGAGGCTCGGGCTCACGCATAACGGATCCTCGGGTCCAGGACCGCGTAGAGCAGGTCGACGAGCAGGTTCGCCACCAGGAAGACGATGACGAGGATGGTCACGAAGCCGACGACGGTGGGGGCGTTGTTGCGCAGGATGCCCTGGTAGAGCTGGTAGCCGACGCCGTGGATGTTGAAGATCCGCTCGGTGACGATGGCGCCGCCCATGAGGGCGCCGATGTCGGTGCCGATGAAGGTGACGACGGGGATGAGGGAGTTGCGCAGCAGGTGCCGGGTGACGACCCTGCGGCGCGGCAGCCCCTTGGCCACGGCCGTCCGTACGTAGTCGGCCTTGGCGTTCTCGGCGATCGAGGTGCGCGAGAGGCGGGTGACGTAGGCGAGGGAGACGAGGGCGAGCACGATGCCGGGCAGGATCAGTTCGCTGAACGGGGCGTCCGGGGAGACGGTGGGCCGGACCCAGCCCCATTTGACGCCGAAGAGGTACTGGAGCAGGTAGCCGGTGACGAAGGTCGGCACGGAGATGACGACCAGGGTCAGCACCAGCACGCTGGTGTCGACGGACCTGCCGCGGCGCAGGCCGCTGACGACGCCGAGGGTGATGCCGACGACGACCTCGATGACGATGGCGACGATCGTCAGGCGCAGGGTGACGGGGAAGGCGGTGGCCATCAGGGAGGTGACGCTCTGCCCGTTGAAGGCCGTGCCGAAGTCGCCCTGGAAGATCTGGTTCATGTAGTGGAGGTACTGCTTCCACAAGGGCTGGTCGAGGTAGAGGTCCTTGCGGATGCGCGCGGCGGTGGCCGGGTCGGGGGCCTTGTCGCCGAAGAGGGCGGCCACGGGGTCACCGAGCGCGTACACCATGAAGAAGATCAGGAACGTGCTGCCGATGAACACCGGGATCATCTGGAGCAGCCGCCGGATCACATAACGTCCCATGGACTGCTCCAGGATCGATCCGTCGGGGGGTCAGCTGACCTTGATCTGGTCGTAGACCGGGACGCTGAACTGGTTCAGGGTCACGTCCGAGATCCGCTCGGAGTAGCCGGCGCTGCCGTTCTGGTACCAGAGCGGGATGGACGGCATCTGCTCGGCGAGGATCTTCTCGGCGTCCTGGAACGTGGCCGTCGCCTTCGCGGCGTCGCTCTCCTGGTTGGCCTGGTCGACGAGCTTGTCGAACTCCGGGTTGCTGAACTTGCCGTAGTTCGAGGAGGCGCCCGTGTAGTACAGCGGCTCCAGGAAGTTCTGGATCAGCGGGTAGTCGGCCTGCCAGCCGGAGCGGAAGGGGCCGGTCAGCTTGAAGCCGCTCTGCTGGTTGCGGAAGTCGGCGAAGGTGCCGATGGGGTTGACCGTGCAGACCGGGCCCTCGCCCAGGGCGTTGTTGATGCTGTTGCAGACGGCGTCCATCCACTCGCGGTGGGAGCCGGTGTCCACGTTGGAGGTCAGCGTGACCTTGCCGCCGGGCAGGCCGCCGCCCTCCTGGATGAGCTTCTTGGCCTCGGCGGGGTCGTAGACGCAGGCGTCGCCGCAGGCGGTAGCGGAGAAGCCGCCCTGCTCGCCGAGGGCCGGCGAGGTCCAGTCCTTGGCGGGGGTGCGGGTGTCCCGGAAGATCTGCTTGGTGATCTCGTCGCGGTTGATCGCCCGCGAGATGCCCCGGCGGACCTTCTCCATGCCCTCCTTGCCCCACTGGGGGTCGTACAGCGGGAAGGTGAGGGTCTGGATGATCAGGGCCGGCTGGTTGATGTACCGGTCGCCGAGGTCGTTCTGGACGCTCTTGAGCTGCTGCGCCGGGACGTCGTCGACGAGGTCGAGGTTTCCGGAGATCAGGTCCGTGTAGGCGGTGTTGTTGTCGGTGTAGACCTTGAGGTCCACGCCGCCGTTCTGCGCCTTGTCGGTGCCCGGGTAGGCGTCCCAGGCGCGCAGCTTCATGCCGGTGCCCTTGGTGTACGAGTCCACCGTGTACGGGCCGTTGCCGACGGGCTTGTTCAGCCAGCCCGCGTGGTCGGTGAAGAAGGACTTGGGCAGCGGGGAGAACGCCTGGTAGCCGAGGGTCTCGGGCCAGGTGGAGAACTTCTCCTTCAGGGCCACGGTGAAGGTCTTGGGGTCCTTGACCACCAGCCCGGACATCGTCTTGGTCTTGGGGTCCCCGGACTTCGGGTGCAGGTCGTCGTAGCCGACGATGTCCGAGAAGAACGGCGCGTTGTTCTGCTTGTTGCGGACGTCCGCCCCGTAGTTCCAGGCGTCCACGAAGGACTGCGCGGTGACGGGCTCGTCGTTGCTGAACTTCCAGCCGTCCTTCAGCGTGATCGTGAAGTTCTGGCTGTCCGTCGTCTCGATCTTCTCGGCGACCATGTCCTTGGCCTCGCCGGTCTTCGGGTCGTACCGCTTCAGGCCCCGGAAGAGCATGTCGAGGACCTTGCCGCCCTGCACCTCGTTGGTGTTGGCCGGCTCCAGCGGGTTCTGCGGATCACCCCACGAGGAGCTGACGATCCCGGCGCCGCCGTCTCCCCCGCTGTCGCTTCCGCCGCCGCAGGCCGTCGCCGCCAGGGTGACGGCCACCGCGCATGCGGCCCACTTGGCGTGGGTGGCTCCGCGCATGGAGTGCCTCCTATGGGATCCCAAGACTCACGTAGGGGCCAATGTCACCCGGTACGGGGTCCCGCACACTCCTGGTTGGACCGATTGCACCCCCGCGTCACCCGCCTGTCACCCCTGCGGGTGCAAAGGCAGCTCCCAGGTGTCCACCGCGTAGTGCAGCCCCATGCCGTGCGCCTCGTAGAGCGCCAGCGCGCCGGTTTCGTTGTGGGTGTCCACGCCGAGGCCGACGGTGTCCCGGCCCCGGGCCGCGTACGCGGCGAAGCCGTGGCGCAGCAGGTGCCCGCCGATGCCGCGGCCGCGCAGGTCCTTCCGTACGCCGATGTGGCTGATCCAGCCCATGCTGGTGCGGTCGTCCCGGGTGAGGAGCACGGCCGCGTCGCCCGCGCCGGGCAGGCTCGCGATCCACACCAGCGACCAGTCGAGCTGCCGGGCGTCGAGGTGGTCCAGCCAGGGCTCGTACGCGCGGTCGACGTGCCCGAAGTGCGCAGCGAAGGTCTCCTCGACCAGGGCGTGGGCGCGGCGGCGGTCGGCGTCGTCGGCGCCGCAGTGGCGCAGGGACAGCCCGGCGGGCGGGGCGGGGGCCGGGTCGGCGGCCGGGGACAGGGCCTTGGTCATGACCTGGTAGCGGCGGATGGTGCGGTAGCCGCGGCCGGTCAGGAGGGAGAGGTCCAGGGTGGGTTCCACGTTGAGCTGGATCCGCAGGCCGCCGGGGCCGGCTCCGGCGGCCAGTTCGCGGGCCCGGGCCTCCATGCGGTCCAGCAGCAGGGCGGCGGCCTCCGGGTGGCCGGGCAGGACGTAGTGGTCGCCGTCGACGCGGCCGGGGCCGGCGTCGGTCCAGACGAGGGCGTAGGCGAGGAGCCGGCCGCCCTCGAAGGCGAGCCAGGAGTCGGTGGCGAGGTCGACGCCGGGGTGGTTGAGGTCGGCCTCGACGGCGGCGAGGTCGGTCTCCGGGCGGCCGATCTCGATGACGTCGACGGCGTTGAGCAGGGCGCAGATGTCGGACGCGTCCCCTGGCCCGGCGGGCCGGACGGTCAGCATGGCGGTCATCGGCCCACTCTCGGCCCGGGCGGCCGCCCGGTGCAACCGCGTTTCCCGTACGGGGAACGCCGGAGCGCCCGGCACCGGAGGAGTCCGGCGCCGGGCGCTCTGGGGGGCGTACGCCCTCGGCGGGGTCAGACGGCCAGGATGGCCTTCTCCTCCGCGAAGTGGCACGCCGATTCGTGCGCGGCCAGGACGTCCTGGCCCCTGAACCGCTCCGGGATCGCCAGCAGGGGCTCCTCCGTGGAGCACTTGTCCTGGGCCTTCCAGCAGCGGGTGCGGAAGCGGCAGCCCGACGGCGGGTTGGCCGGGGACGGCACGTCACCGGTGAGGATGATGCGCTCGCGGCCCTCACGGGCAGCCGGGTCCGGCACCGGCACCGCGGAGAGCAGCGCCTGGGTGTACGGGTGGGTCGGGTGCTCGTAGATCTGGCCGTCGGTACCGATCTCGGCCATCTTGCCGAGGTACATGACGCCGACGCGGTCCGAGATGTGCCGGACGATCGAGAGGTCGTGCGCGATGAAGAGGTAGGAGAGGTTGAACTCGTCCTGGAGCTTCTCCATCAGGTTGATGACCTGGGCCTGCACCGACACGTCGAGCGCGGAGACCGGCTCGTCGCAGATGATGATCTCCGGGTTGAGCGCGAGGCCTCGGGCGATGCCGATGCGCTGGCGCTGGCCGCCGGAGAACTGGTGCGGGTACCGGTTGATGTACTCCGGGTTCAGGCCCACGACGTCCAGGAGGTCCTGGACCTTGCGGCGCCGTCCGCCCTTCGGGGCCACCTCGGGGTGGATCTCGAAGGGCTCCCCGATGATGTCGCCGACCGTCATGCGCGGGTTCAGCGAGGTGTACGGGTCCTGGAACACCATCTGGATGTTGCGGCGGACGGCCTTCATGGCGCGCCCGGACAGCTTGGTGATGTCCTGGCCCTTGTAGAAGACCTCGCCGGAGGTGGCGGTCTCCAGGCTCATCAGCAGCTTGGCGACGGTGGACTTGCCACAGCCGGACTCGCCGACGATCCCGAGGGTCTCACCGCGGTACAGGTCGAAGGAGATCCCGTCGACCGCCTTGACCGCGCCGACCTGCTTCTTGAACAGGATGCCCTGGGTCAGCGGGAAGTGCTTGACCAGGTTGCGGACCTGGAGGATCGGCTCGCGCTCGGTGACGTTCTTGGTGAGCTCAGCCATGGATCTGCTCCTTCCAGAAGTGGCACGCGCTGGTGCGGCCGGGCAGGTCGGCGCCGTCCCGCTCGGTCACCGGGTGCAGGACCGGCACGTCGGTGCGGCAGATGTCCTGCGCCTTGGGGCAGCGCGGGTTGAAGGCGCAGCCCGACGGGATGTTGAGCAGGTTGGGCGGCAGGCCCTTGATCGCGTAGAGCTCCTGGCCCTTCTGGTCCAGGCGCGGGATCGAGTCCAGCAGGCCGCGGGTGTACGGGTGCGCGGGGCGCTTGTAGATCTCGTGGACCGGGGCGTTCTCGACGATCCGGCCGCCGTACATGACGGCGATCTTGTCCGCGACGTCGGCGACGACGCCGAGGTCGTGGGTGATCAGGATGAGGCCCATGTTCATCTCGCGCTGGAGCTCCGCGAGCAGGTCCATGACCTGGGCCTGGACCGTCACGTCGAGAGCCGTGGTGGGCTCGTCGGCGATGATCAGGTCGGGCTCCAGGGCCATCGCCATGGCGATCATGATGCGCTGGCGCATGCCGCCGGAGAACTGGTGCGGGTAGTCCCCCACGCGCGCCTTGGCGGCGGGGATCTTCACGCGGTCCATGAGCTCGATGGCCTTGGCGGTGGCGTCCTTCTTGGACATGCCGCGGTGGACGCGGAACATCTCGCCGAGCTGGGCGCCGACGGTGTGCACCGGGTTCAGCGAGGACAGCGCGTCCTGGAAGATCATGGCGATCTTCTGGCCGCGGACCTTGCGGAACTCTTCGGCGGGCAGCTTCAGCAGGTCGGTGCCCTGGAACAGGATCTCGCCGTGCGGGATCTTGCCGGGCGGCATGTCGAGGATGCCCATGATGGCCTGCGCCGTCACGGACTTGCCCGAGCCGGACTCGCCGAGGACGGCGAGGGTCTCGCCCGCGTTCACGGAGTACGAGACGCCGTTCACGGCCTTGGCGACACCGTCGCGGGTGTGGAACTCGACGTGCAGGTCGCGCACTTCGAGCAGGGGGGTCCCCTCCGGCGCCGAACGGGGCGCGGGGACGTTCGAGGTCTTGTCGATGATGGTCAACGTACGCCCTTCCTCAGCGCAGCTTCGGGTCGAGGGCGTCGCGGACCGCGTCGCCGACCATGATGAACGCGAGCACGGTCACGCTCAGCGCCGCGGCCGGGAACAGCAGTACGTGGGGCGCCTGGAGCCAGCGGACGGAAGCGTCGCTGACCATCAGGCCCCACGAGATCCCCGGCGGCTGGACGCCGATACCGAGGTACGACAGGGCCGCCTCCGCGGAGATGTACACACCCAGGCTGATCGCGCCGACCACGATGACGGGGGCGACCGCGTTCGGCAGGATGTGCCGGACCGTGATGCGCCAGGTGCCGGCGCCGAGGGCGCGGGCGGCCATCACGTAGTCGTTGTTCTTGTTCTGCAGCACCGAGGAACGCATGATGCGGAAGATCTGCGGCCAGCCCAGCGTCGCGAGGACCACCGAGACGGTCCAGGCGTTGCCCTGCAGGCCGGACATGATCAGCATGCCGCCGAGGAGCACCGGGATGGCGAAGAAGATCTCGGTGAAGCGGGACAGGACGCTGTCCACGAACCCGCCGACCCAGCCGGCGATCAGACCGAGCCCGCTGCCGACGAGCAGCACCAGGGTGGTGGTGGTGATGCCGACGATCACGGAGTTGCGGGCCGCCCACACGGTACGCGTGTAGACGTCGCAGCCCTGGATGTCGTAGCCGAACCAGTGGCTGGAGCTGGGCGTCTTGAGGGAGTCCTGGAGCTTGCACGCGGTGGCGTCGAACGGGCTGCCGCTGGTGAACAGCCCCGGCACGGCGGCCAGGACGAGCAGGAACAGCACGAGGACGGCGCCGATGATGAACACCGGGTTGCGACGGAGGTCGCCCATAGCGTCGGACCAGAGGCTGGCCTCGCGCTCCTTCTTCGCGGGCTTGGCGTGCTTGCTCGCGGAGGGGGCCCCGGCGGTCTGGGTATCGGTCGTCAACTCGTCCCCCACCGTTGTTGTGTCACGCATAGCGGATCCTCGGGTCGAGCACGGCGTAGAGCATGTCCACGGCCAGGTTGGCGACGAGGTACACGATGATGAGCAGCGAGACGACGCCGACGATCACCGTGCCCTCCTTCCGGTAGACCGATTCGGCCAGCAGGCCGCCGATTCCGTGGATGTTGAAGATCTTCTCGGTGATGACGGCGCCGCCCATGAGGGAGCCGAGGTCCGCACCGAGGAAGGTGACGATCGGGATCAGCGCGTTGCGCAGGGCGTGGCGGCCCACGACGCGGCTGCGGGGCAGGCCCTTGGCGGTCGCGGTGCGCACGTAGTCGGCGCGCATGGTCTCCATCAGGCTGGTACGGGTCAGTCGTGCCACGTACGCCAGGGAGGTCGAGGCGAGTACCAGCGCCGGGAGGAGGTAGGCGCGGATGCCGTCGGCCTCGTTGAAGGAGACGGGGAAGAAGTCGAAGCCGAAGTCGGTCTTGAGCTTCACGCCCAGGCTGAGCTGGAGCACGAAGCCGGTGACGAAGACCGGCACCGAGATGACCAGGAGGGTGGAGAGCAGCACCAGCTGGTCGAGGAACCTGCCGCGGCGCAGGGCCGCCATGATGCCGGCGAGCACGCCGACGACGGCCTCGATCGCGAAGGCGAGGAGGGCCAGGTTGACCGTGTAGGGGAAGGCTTCAGTGATCTTGTCCCACACCGAACGGCCGGTGAGCGTCTCGCCGAAGTTCCCCTGGGCGAGGTTGGTGATGTAGTGCCAGTACTGCGCCAGGAACGATTCGTCGAGGTGGTACTTCTCGCGCAGCATCGCCGCGACGAGGGGGTCGGCCTTCTTCTCGCCGGCCAGCGCCTGGATCGGGTCGCCGGGAAGCTTGAAAGCCAGCCAGTAAATGAGGAACGTGGCACCGATCAGGACAGGGATCGCCTGTATGAGTCGGCGGATGAGGTAGCGGCCCATCAGACCTCCAACAGAAGAGCAGGGGGAAGGGGCAGACAGGCGGAAACCTGCTTCCGCCTGCCCGCCCCGTGTGTCCCCTTGGTGTGAAGAGGGGTGTTAGTTGCGCTCGACCTTGGCCAGGTCCATGCGGCCCTGGGCGTCGATCTCAACGTTCTTCACGGACTTGGAGTAGGCCGAAGAAGACATGTAGGTGAAGACCGGGATGTACGGCAGGTCCTTGATGATGACGTCATCGGCCTGCTGGTACAGCTTGAGGGCCTCCGCCGGGTCGGCGGTCTTGTCGGCCTGGTCAAGCAGGGTCTCGAACTCCTCGTTGACGTAGGCGCCGTAGTTGGAGCCGTTGTCGATCGCGACCTTCGAGAAGATCGGACGGAGGTAGTTCTCGGCCGCCGGGTAGTCCATGGACCACGCCATGCGGAAGGCGCCCTTGTACTTCTGGTCGCCCAGCTCGGTCAGCATGTCGCCGAACTTGGTGAACGGCTTGGCGGTGACCTCGATGCCGAGGTTCGCCTTCAGCTGGTTGGCGACGGCCTCGATCCACTCCTTGTGGCCGCCGTCGGCGTTGTAGCCGAGCTCGATCTTGTTGCCCGGGATGCCGCCGGCCTGGGTGTAGAGCTCCTTGGCCTTGGTCGGGTTGTAGGTGCCGACCTCGCCCAGCGCGCCCTTGCGGTAACCCGGGATGAGCGGGTTGATGAAGTCGTCCGCCGGCTTGCGGGTGCCGTTGAAGATGGTCTTCGTGATGGCGTCCCGGTCGATGGCCATCGAGATGGCCTTGCGGATCTCGACCTTGCCGAACGCCTCGGGGTTCGTCTTCAGCGGGAGACCGATGTAGCCGACGCCGGACTCGGGCTTGTAGATGTAGCGGTCGCCGAACTCCTGCGAAACGCTGGCCATCGCGGAGACGGGGAGCTTGTCGACGATCTGGAGCGTGTCGGCGCGCAGGTCGTTGTACGCGGTGTCCAGGTTGTCGTAGATCTTGAAGGTGACGCCCTGGAGCTTGGCGCGACCCTCGGCCGGGTACTTGTCGTACCGCTTGACCTTGATCTGCTTGTTGTGCTCCCAGACACCGTCCATCTGGAAGGCGCCGTTGCCGATCGGGGCCTCGCCGAACTTCTTCGGGTCGGCGTCGAAGGCCTTCGGCAGCGGGTAGAAGGCGTTGTAGCCCAGCATGGTCTTGAACTGGGAGAACGGGGCCTTCAGCTTGACGGTGAAGGTCTTCTCGTCGACGACCTTCAGGCCCTTGAGCTCGGTGGCGGTGGGCTTCTTGTCCTTGCCCGGCGCCAGCTCGTCGGAGCCTTCGATCTTCGCGAAGAACGGCAGGCCCTCAGCGGCGTTGTCCTGGTTGGCACCCCAGTTCCAGGCGCGGACGAACGACTGCGCGTCGACCTTGTCGCCGTTGTGGAAGGTGTAGCCGTCCTTGAGCTTGATGGTCCAGGTCTGCGAGTCCGTGGTGTCGATGGACTCGGCGACCGCGAGCTGCGTCTCGTTGGTCTTGTTGTCGTACTGCACCAGACCGGTGAAGAGCGCGTTGAGAACCTCCGCGCCCTCGGACTCGGCGGTGTTCTGACCCACAAGACCGTGCTGCGGCTCGCCGAGCACGACGGTGATGCTGCCACCGGCACTGCTGCCGGAGTCGTCCTTGCCGGTACCACAAGCCGTGGCAGCCATCGCCACGACGACGGCACCCGCGACCCACTTGGCGCTCGTTGCTCCGCGCATGGGTAATTGCCTCCTCAGGAGTCACTGTCGATAAGTGAAGGGCCCGGCTGCGCTGACACCCCTGACAGCGAAATCCGGCCCCATCGTGCGTGCTCGTGAGTCGGCGCTCCCCACAGCGCATGACCCATTGACCCGAGCTCAATGGAGCCATCCTCAGGGACGCCCAGACCGTAAACCACACTTAAGTGGTCTCGTTTTCACAACATCACCGCATGACCAAAACCCGAAATCCGGACAAACGGATAGGAGACAGACACGTGCGAAACGGACGGTTAGCTCACCTTCCGGAGTGTCACGGTCGGTATGCGGACGCCTGAACCAAAAAATCCGATTGACAAAAGCGAACAGCCCCTCCCGTCACGGACTCCGTGACGGGAGGGGCTGTCGATTCCCGCGGGTGTTTCGGCCACCCCATGCGCCGCGCAAGCGGCACACGGGGTACAGCCGGACTACTCCGGTACTACTTGGCGGACTTGGCGCGCGAAGCGGTGCGCGAGCGGTCCTTCTGGTCCAGGACGACCTTGCGGATGCGGACGGCCTCCGGGGTCACCTCGACGCACTCGTCGTCGCGGCAGAACTCGAGGGACTGCTCCAGCGAGAGCTTGCGCGGGGGCACCACGTTCTCGGTGTTGTCCGCGGAAGCCGCACGCATGTTGGTGAGCTTCTTCTCCTTGGTGATGTTCACGTCCATGTCATCGGAGCGCGAGTTCTCGCCGATGATCATGCCCTCGTACACCTCGGTGCCGGGGTCGGTGAACAGGACGCCGCGCTCCTGGAGGTTGATCATCGCGAACGGCGTGACCGAGCCGGAGCGGTCGGCGACCAGGGAACCGTTGTTACGGGTCACCAGCGGGCCGAACCACGGCTCGTGGCCCTCGTGGATGGAGTGGGCGATGCCGGTGCCGCGCGTGCCCGTCAGGAACTCCGTACGGAAGCCGATGAGGCCGCGGGACGGGACGACGAACTCCATGCGGACCCAGCCGGAGCCGTGGTTCGACATGTTGTCCATGCGGCCCTTGCGGACGCCCATGAGCTGCGTGACCGCGCCCATGTGCTCCTCGGGGACGTCGATCGTCATGCGCTCGACCGGCTCGTGCACCTTGCCGTCGATCTCCTGCGTGACGACCTGCGGCTTGCCGATGGTCAGCTCGAAGCCCTCGCGGCGCATCTGCTCGACCAGGATGGCGAGCGCGAGCTCACCGCGGCCCTGGACCTCCCAGGCGTCCGGGCGCTCGGTGTCGAGGACGCGGAGCGAGACGTTGCCGACCAGCTCGCGGTCGAGACGGTCCTTGACCTGGCGGGCGGTGACCTTGCGGTCCTTGACCGCGGACTTGGCGTCCGCGCCCTTGCCGCTGCCGCCGCGGCCGACCATCGGGGAGGTGTTCGTACCGATCGTCATGGAGATCGCCGGCTCGTCGACCGAGATCAGCGGGAGCGCGATCGGGTTCTCCGGGTCGGCGAGGGTCTCGCCGATCATGATGTCGGGGAAGCCGGCGACCGCGCAGATGTCACCCGGGCCCGCCACCTCGGCCGGCTTGCGGGTGAGCGCCTCGGTCATCATCAGCTCGGTGATGCGGACGTTGGAGATGGTGCCGTCACGCTTGATCCACGCGACCGTCTGGCCCTTGCGCAGCTCGCCCTGCTCGACGCGGACGAGCGCGATGCGGCCGAGGAAGTTGTCGGCGTCCAGGTTGGTGACGTGGGCCTGGAGGGGGGCCTCCTCGTCGTACACCGGGGCCGGGACGTGCTCCAGGATGGTGGAGAAGAAGGGCTCCAGGCTGTCGCTGTCCGGGGGGACGGTGCCGTCCGCGGGCTTGGTCAGCGAGGCGACGCCGTCACGGCCGCAGGCGTAGACGATCGGGAACTCGATCTGCTCCTCGTCCGCGTCCAGGTCCAGGAAGAGGTCGTACGTCTCGTTGACGACCTCGTCGATCCGGGAGTCGGGACGGTCCGTCTTGTTGATGCAGAGGATGACCGGCAGCTTCTGCTGCAGAGCCTTCCGCAGGACGAAGCGGGTCTGGGGCAGCGGACCCTCGGAGGCGTCCACCAGCAGGACGACGGCGTCCACCATCGACAGACCGCGCTCGACCTCGCCACCGAAGTCGGCGTGACCGGGGGTGTCGATGATGTTGATCGTGATCGGGGCCCCCCCGTCCTTGGGGTGGTACTTCACCGCCGTGTTCTTGGCGAGGATCGTGATGCCCTTTTCACGCTCCAGGTCGTTCGAGTCCATCATGCGGTCGTCGAGGTGCTGGTGGGCGGCGAAGGCACCGGCCTGCTTGAGCATGGCATCGACGATGGTCGTCTTGCCATGGTCGACGTGGGCGACGATGGCGACGTTACGGATGTCGTGGCGCGTGGGCACTTCGGCGCTTCTCCCGGGATCGTGGATGGCGTCGCGTACGGCCTGGCACGCGCGCCTCGACCGGGCGGAAACCTGCCACGGCCTTACCCCATCGTACGTCGCGCAGCGGGAACCGCCTGCCGGGGGGTCTGTCAAGAGGCCGGACGAATGAGGGCGGCCGAGGGTTGGGTGGGGTGACTCGACCGCCCGTCCAGCCGGTGTTCATGCGGGTCAACGGGTATTCACGACCTTGCCCGCCGGGGATCCGGCGGGCAAGGAACTTGAGTCACTTCTGAGCTTGTGACTCGCCGGTCAACCTCTCTGGAACCGGTTTGTCACTACTTCTTCCCGCCTTCTTCCCGCGCGCTTCCCGCGGTCCTCCCCCGCCCCTCCTACTTCCGCCTGTCCTTGGCGGGCGAAGCCTTCTTCCACCCGATGTCCTGGAAGCGCGGGGCACCGAGGCCGAAGGCGCCGGCGTTGACCAGGCTCGGCTTGGCGGCCACCAGCTCCGGGCGCTGGTAGAGCGGGATGGAGCCGGCGGCGGCCCAGATCCGGGCGTCCGCCTTGCGCACCAGCTCCCGCGACTGCTCCTCGTCCAGCTCGCCGACGGCCTGGTCGAAGAGCTGGTCGATGTGGTCGGTGCCGACCCGGGTGTAGTTCTGTTCGACGAGCAGCGAGCCGTCCGCGGCCGGCTCCGGCTTCGCGAAGATCGGCCGGGCGTCGGTGGCGGGGTAGGCGGTCGCCGGCCACGAGTACAGGGCCAGGTCGTACTGGCCCGAGGCGATGTGGTCCTTGAAGAAGCTCTCGTCGGCCACCTTGGTGATCTCGGTGCTCACCCCGACCTTCCGCAGCATCTGGCTGATCCGCTCGCCGACCGCGCGCAGCGGCTCCGAGCCGGGACCCGCCGGGAGGACGAACCGCAGGGCCAGTGCCTTGCCGTCCTTGGCGAGCGTCGAGCCGGAGGTACGGTTCGCTCGCTTCGCCGGGGGCGGGGAGGTCGGGACCCCCTCGGCCGCGTCCACCTCGGCCGTCCCGGCAGCCTCGGCGTCGAGAGCCGGGCCGCGCTTGCCGTCGTCCACTGCCGCGGCCGCCGCGGCCTGGGTCAGCAGCGAGGCCCGCTGGTCGGCGGCGAACGGCGCGGGGGCCAGCACCGGGGAGGGGCCGTCCTGCTCCGGCCGCGCGCCCGGGGCGAAGGCGTCGGCGTCGACGATCTCGCCGTCGGGGGCGTGCCGCGGGTCCTCGGCGACGAGCCCGTCGCCGCCCGGGCCGTGGTCGCGGGCCGCCGCGTCCAGGCGCGCGGCCACCGACAGCGGGTCGCCGTTGCGCCCGTCGTCCTGGCCGACGATGTAGAGGCCGTCGTTCCCGGTGCCCGGGCCCGACGGGGTCTTCGCGTCGTCCTTGCCCGCGTTCTCGGCGCCCGCCTCGGCGCCGGCCGGCTCGGTGAGCCTGCCGCCGGGGCGCCATCCCGCGTCCGCCAGGAGGGCCTGGGCCGCCTGGGTGTCCTGGCTGCCGAGGGCGCCGCTGTTGTCGGCGTACGCCCGCTGCCCGGCGAGGGCCACGTGGCTGCCGACGGGCTTGGCCGGCAGGCCGAGCGGCTTCAGTACGATCTCGGCCAGCGTCTTGCGGTCCAGGGCGCGGGCGATGGCCCGGCGGACCCGCTCGTCCGCCAGCGGGCCGGAGGCCCCGTTCATCGCGAGCTGCGTGTAGGCCGGCTCCAGGGACTTGCGGACGGTGAAGGTACGCAGGGCCGCCTGCTCGTCGGCGTACCGCTTGACCGCTTCGGCGTTCTTCTGGCGGGACTCGTGCTCGGCGGCGGCCTTGCCCTGGTCCGCGCCGAAGGCGATCGCCCACGACAGGGTGGCCTGCGCCGCCGTCAGGGAGGTGCCCGGACCGTGGGCCGGAGCCCCGCCCGAGCCCGCGGCGGTGCCCGCGGCGCCGCTCCGGCCGGCGTCCCGGCGGGCCAGCTCGATCCGGTCGGCGCCCGCACGGTCGATCTCCGCCAGGTCGATCTTCCCGGCGGCCAGCGCGGCCGGCCGGTCGGCCCGCGGCACGGCCGTCAGCACCAGCGAGTCCAGCTTGGCCGTCTTGCCCCACCAGCGGGGGTTGCGGGTCAGGGCGACGGAACCGGTCTTCTTGTCGATCGCGCCGAGGTTGAAGGGGCCCGCGGTGACCTTGAGGGCCCCTCGCGCGCCTTCGTTGAAGGCGTCCGGGGTGCCGGTGACCTGCTTGGGGTAGAGCGGGGTGAACAGCGAGCGCCAGTCGGCGTACGGCTTGGCGAAGGTGACCTTGACCTCCAGGTCGGTCTTGCCGCGCTCGATCTTCTCGATCCGCTCGTAGCCCGCGTTCCGGGCCGTCCAGTACGCCGAGTCCTTGCCGTTGAGGGCCCGCCACTGCGCGAGGAAATCGGCGGCGCCGATCTCGCGGCCGTCGCTCCACACCGCCTGCTGGTGCAGCTTGTACAGGACGACCTGCTTGGGCTCGCGCTCGACGACCTCCGCCTTCTCCAAGTAGTCGGGATTGGCCACCGGCCGGCCCTTGCCGTCCAGCACGAACAGCTGGGGCAGCACGGCCCCGGCGATCCGGCCGGTGGTGGCGTCCGCGTCGGCCTGGAAGGTGTTCAGGGTCGCCGGGAGGGCGTCCACCGCCCAGCGCAGCACACCCCCGTCGGCGACCCGGTCACGGGCGGTCGTGGCGATGTCCTGCCCTGCGGCGGCAGGGCCGCCCTCGTCGTCGCCCGCGCCGCAGCCCGTGAGCAGCGGCAGCGCGAGGACTCCCGAGGTCAGGAGCGCCAAGGACCTGCGCCTTCTCTGGGACATGGGTCGTACCTCCGGGGGCGGGGCGTGGGGGAAGCATGATCACGTCTGGCGGTATATGGAGCTGATCACACCGGTTGCCGGAACCCACTGAAATCGACGGCCCCCCACACCCCCCGCAGCCGCCTCGCGCCACGCCGCCAACCCCACCCGTGCGGACCAATCCGGACCGCGGAACGGGTGCGGGTTCCCCCGGAAGAGGGAGAAACCGGGTGCGGGGGGGGCGCACGGATCGCGCCTGCGCGCCCGCAATCGCTGCACGTCCCTTCACACCGGGGACAGGAGGCGCAACACTCTCAGGCGCACATGAGCACTGCCACCGCACCCCGCGGAAGTGAGGGCAAGAATCATGTCCCTGCACGACTCACCGCACGACGCACCGCACGACCCACCGCACGACGAGCAGAAGGCCGTACGGCGCGACCTCGACGAGCTGACGCGAAGGGTCGAGCTGCTGGAGCGTCAGGCGGGGCGGGCCAGACCCGCGGGCCCGCCCGCCGCGCCCGACCCGTCCCTGATGGTGACGGTCCCGGACACCCCGTACGACAGCAGCCTGTGGACGGACTCCGACGACGAGGGCCTCGGCGCCCGCGACCGCCGCGCCCCCTGACGCGGGCCCCTGCCTCCTGACACGGGCCACCGCCCCGTGACGCCGTGGGGCCCTTGCCCCGTACGCGGGCCCCCTTCCGGCCCCGCGCGCGGACCCGAACCCCATCTGGCCCGGCCGCCCCGGCGGCCGGGTCTCCTGGGCCACCCCTCATCACTCCACCCGGAGTCCCCTTTGGCCACAGGCACGGAACCACCCCAACAGCGCCCCTCCGGCGTCCACGGCGCCTCGCGGGCCGCCATCGCCGCCCGGCACCTGCGGACCGACCGGTGGTGGCTGGCCCCGGCCGGCACCGCGGCCGGGCTGTTCGCCTTCATCGTCTACTCGACCTGGCGGGCCTTCGCCAACGCCGACTACTACGCGGCCCCGTACGTCTCGCCGTTCTACTCCCCGTGCCTCGCGGAGAACTGCCAGGAGATGCGCGGCGGCCCCAACTGGGACCTGTTCGGCAGCTGGTGGGGCTTGTCCCCCGCGCTGCTGGTCCTGATCTTCCCCCTCGGCTTCCGGCTGACCTGCTACTACTACCGCAAGGCCTACTACCGGGGCTTCTGGGCCTCACCGCCCGCCTGCGCCGTCGCCGAGCCGCACGCGGCGTACACCGGGGAGACCCGCTTCCCGCTGGTCTTCCAGAACGCGCACCGCTACTTCTTCTACGCGGCGGTCCCGGTCGCGGGCATCCTCACGTACGACACGGTGCTGACCTTCCGCGACGAGCACTACGCCTGGGGCCACATGGGCCTCGGAACGCTGCTGTTCCTCGTCAACATCGCCCTGATCTGGGCGTACACGCTGTCGTGCCACTCCTGTCGGCACATCATGGGCGGCAAGCTCAAGCACTTCTCGAAGCACCCGGTGCGCTACCGGCTGTGGGGCTGGGTCAGCCGGCTCAACGCCCGCCACATGCAGCTGGCCTGGGCCTCCCTGATCAGCGTCGCGCTCTGCGACTTCTACGTCTATCTGGTGGCCAGCGGCGCCTTCACCGACCCGAGGATCTTCTGAGATGACCCAAGTGGAACGGCAGCAGTGGGACGTGGTCGTGGTCGGCGCGGGCGGCGCCGGGCTGCGCGCCGCGATCGAGGCCCGCGAGCGCGGCGCCCGTACGGCCGTGATCTGCAAGTCGCTCTTCGGCAAGGCCCACACGGTGATGGCGGAGGGCGGCATCGCCGCCTCCATGGGCAACGTCAACGAGGGCGACAACTGGCAGGTGCACTTCCGCGACACGATGCGCGGCGGCAAGTTCCTCAACCAGTGGCGGATGGCGGAGCTGCACGCGAAGGAGGCCCCGGACCGGGTCTGGGAGCTGGAGACCTGGGGCGCGCTCTTCGACCGCACCCCGGACGGCCGGATATCCCAGCGCAACTTCGGCGGCCACGAGTACCCGCGCCTCGCGCACGTCGGCGACCGGACGGGCCTGGAGCTGATCCGCACCCTCCAGCAGAAGATCGTCCAGCTCCAGCAGGCGGACTTCGATGAGTTCGGGGACTACGAGGCCCGCCTCAAGGTCTTCCAGGAGTGCACGGTCACCCGGGTCCTGCAGGACGGCGGTCCCGCGGGCGGCGGGCGGGTCGCGGGGACCTTCTGCTACGAGCGCGAGTCGGGCCGCTTCTTCGTCCTGGAGGCCCCGGCGGTCGTCCTGGCCACCGGCGGGATCGGCAAGTCCTTCAAGACGACGTCCAACTCCTGGGAGTACACGGGCGACGGGCACGCGCTGGCGCTGCTGGCCGGGGCGCCGCTGCTGAACATGGAGTTCGTGCAGTTCCACCCGACGGGCATGGTCTGGCCGCCGTCGGTGAAGGGCATCCTGGTCACCGAGTCGGTGCGCGGCGACGGCGGGGTGCTGCGCAACAGCGACGGCAAGCGGTTCATGTTCGACTACGTCCCGGACGTCTTCAAGGAGAAGTACGCCGAGTCGGAGGCGGAGGGCGACCGCTGGTACGACGATCCGGACCACAACCGGCGGCCGCCCGAGCTGCTCCCCCGCGACGAGGTGGCCCGGGCCATCAACTCCGAGGTGAAGGCCGGCCGCGGCTCCCCGCACGGCGGGGTCTTCCTGGACGTGTCCACCCGGATGCCGGCGGAGCGGATCCGCCGGCGCCTGCCCTCGATGTACCACCAGTTCAAGGAGCTGGCGGACGTGGACATCACGGCCGAGCCGATGGAGGTCGGCCCGACCTGCCACTACGTGATGGGCGGCATCGCGGTCGACTCGGACACCGCCGCCACGGTCGGTGTGCCGGGGCTGTTCGCCGCGGGCGAGGTCGCGGGCGGCATGCACGGCTCCAACCGGCTCGGCGGGAACTCCCTGTCCGACCTGCTCGTCTTCGGCCGCCGGGCCGGTCTGCACGCCGCCGGGTACGCGCGGGAGCACGCCTCCTCCCCGGCCGGGCGCCCGGCCGCCTCCCAGGCCCGGATCGACGAGGCGGCCGCGGAGGCGCTGGCCCCGTTCCACGCCGCCGAGGGCGCGGAGAACCCGTACACGCTCCACCAGGAGCTCCAGAGCACCATGAACGACCTGGTCGGCATCATCCGGCGGGCGGGCGAGATGGCGCAGGCCCTGGAGCGGCTGGCGGACCTGCGCGTACGGGCCTCCCGGGCCGGCGTCGAGGGGCACCGGCAGTTCAACCCGGGCTGGCACCTGGCGCTGGACCTGCGGAACATGCTCCTGGTCAGCGAGTGCGTGGCCCGCGCGGCCCTGGAGCGCACCGAGAGCCGGGGCGGGCACACCCGCGAGGACTGCCCGGGGATGGACCGCGCCTGGCGGCCGGTGAACCTGCTGTGCCGGCCGGTGGACCCGGCCCCGGCCGACCCGGCGGCCGACCGGATCGCCCTTGTGCGCGCCCGCACGGACCCCATCCGTCCCGACCTGCTGGCCCTGTTCGAGAAGGAAGAGCTGGTCAAGTACCTCGCCGAAGAGGAGCTCTACGAGTGACTACCTACGACGCACGCTTCCGGATCTGGCGGGGCGACGCGGAGGGCGGGGAGCTGCGGGACTTCACCGTCGAGGTGAACGACGGCGAGGTCGTGCTGGACATCGTCCACCGGCTCCAGGCGACGCAGGCCCAGGACCTCGCGGTGCGCTGGAACTGCAAGGCGGGCAAGTGCGGTTCGTGCAGCGCGGAGGTCAACGGGCGGCCGCGGCTGCTGTGCATGACGCGGATGTCCACTTTCGGGAGCGGGGAGACGATCACCGTCACCCCGCTGCGGGCGTTCCCGGTGATCCGGGACCTGGTGACGGACGTGTCCTTCAACTACGCCAAGGCGCGGGAGGTCCCGGCCTTCGTGCCGCCGGAGGGGGTGGCGCCGGGCGCGTACCGGATGCGGCAGGTGGACGTGGAGCGCTCGCAGGAGTTCCGCAAGTGCATCGAGTGCTTCCTGTGCCAGGACACCTGTCACGTGGTGCGGGACCACGAGGAGAACAAGCCCGCCTTCGCGGGGCCGCGCTTCCTGATGCGGGTGGCGGAGCTGGACATGCACCCCCTGGACGCGGCGGCGGAGGCGGGCCTGGACCGCGGGCGGGCGGCGCAGGAGGAGCACGGGCTCGGCCTCTGCAACATCACCAAGTGCTGCACCGAGGTCTGCCCCGAGGGCATCAAGATCACCGACAATGCCCTGATCCCGCTGAAGGAGCGGGCGGTGGACCGCAAGTACGACCCGCTGGTGTGGCTGGGCAACAAGATCGGGAGGCGCTCGGGAACCCCGTAGCGGCCCGGCCCCGGGACGGGCCACCGGCCCCCGACTCCGCATGCGGAGGCAGTAAACCCCCCATACCCTCCCAATTGTGATTCCGCCGAGAAGCAGGACGCAGAGACGCACCTCCGCCGGCATACCGCTCCGGGCCGGGCTCGCCCTGGCCGCCGCGCTGCTCGCGTGCGGCGGCTGGGGGGTGGCGGGGGCGCCGCCGGCGCGGGCCGACGATCCGGTGAACCTGTCCCGGCAGGGCCAGATCACCGACCGCGTCGGGGCCCTGGGCGACCGGCGGGACTCCGTCACCGCAGCCCTCGACACGCTCTACGCCGACCGGAAGGTCCAGCTCTTCGTGGCCTACGTCCGCGACTTCTCCGGGCGGTCCGCGCAGAGCTGGGCCGATGCCACCGCGGAGAAGAACGGCCTCGGCCAGAACGACGTCCTGCTGGCCGTGGCGACCGGGGACCGGCAGTACGCCTATTCGGCCGACACCGCGTCCGGTTTCACCGAGGAGCAGCTCGCGACCGTCGCCCGGACGGCCATCGAGCCCGCCCTGCGGCAGAACGACTGGGCGGGCGCCGCGATCGGCGCGGCCGACGGCTACAACGCGGTGCTCGGCGGGCTGCCCGTCCCCGCACCCGCCATCACCCCGGGTCCGGCGGACCCCGGCGGCGGGGCGGGCGGGAACACCGGGGCCGGGGACTTCGTGCTCCCGGTGGTCGCGGTCGGCGCGGCCGGCGCCCTCGGGGCGTACGCGTACACCCGCCGCAAGCGCCGCGGCGACGGCCCCGGGCGCGGTACGGGCACCGGCTGGGGCGGCGGGGCGGCGCAGCTCCCGCTGCCGGAGCTGGACTCCAGGGCCAAGGCGCTGCTGGTGGGGACCGACGACGCGATCCGCACCAGTACGGAGGAACTCGGCTTCGCCTCGGCCCAGTTCGGCGACGAGGCGGCGGCCCCCTTCACCGCGGCCGTGGAGTACGCCAAGAACGAGCTGACGCACGCCTTCCGGCTGCGCCAGCAGCTGGACGACGCCTACCCGGAGGACGAAGCGACCCGGCGCCGGATGCTCGACGAGATCGTCGCCCGGTGCACGGAGGCCAACCGGCGCCTCGACGCCGAATCGGCGGACTTCGACCGGCTGCGGGACCTGGAGAAGAACGCCCCGCAGGCCCTGGCCACCGTGGAACTGCGCTTCCGGGCACTGGCCGGGCGCACCACCACGGCCGTGGCCACCCTGACGGCGCTGGCCGGCCGGTACGCGGACTCCGCGTCGGCGCCGGTCGCCTCCAACCCGGAACAGGCGGAGGACCGGCTGCTGTTCGCGACGACCAGCCTGGGCGAGGCGCACGCCGCGGTCGACGCCGGCGACAACGGCCGGGCGGCCGTGCACGTACGGGCCTCAGAGGGCGCGGTGGACCAGGCGGCGACCCTGGTCGACGCGGTGGAGCGGCGGGCCCAGGAGCTGGCGGAGGCGGCCGGGAAGCTGCCGGGCGCCCTGAACGAGGCCGATACGGACCTCGCGGACGCCCGCGGGCTGCTCACCGGCACCGCCGAGGGCACCTCGACGGCGGACCTGCGGGGCCGGATCGGCCGGGCGGAGGCGGTACTGGCCGACGTACGGCAGGAGCAGGCGGCCGGACGGTACGACCCGATCGACGCCCTGCGCCGGGTCGAGGAGGCCGACGCGGCCCTGGACGAGGCGCTGGCCGGGGCGCGCGAGCGCGAGTCGGGCCGCCAGCGCGCGGTGGCCCTGCTGGACCAGGCCCTGCTGTCGGCCCGCAGCGCGATCGGCGCCGCGACGGACTACGTCACCACCAGCCGGGGCGCGGTCGGCAGCCAGGCCCGCACCCGGCTGGCGGAGGCGGCCCGGCACCTGGAGCGGGCGGGGACCCTGACGTCCGCCGACCCGGCGGGCGCGCTGGCGGAGGCCCAGCAGGCGGACTCCCTGGCGCGGCAGGCGCAGCAGCTGGCGGAGCAGGACGTACGGGGTTACCAGGACCCGTACGGCGGCGGACGTTCCGGCGGCGGCCGGGGCGGCGCCGTACTCGGCGGGATCATCCTCGGCGAACTCCTCCGGGGCGGCGGCGGCTTCGGCGGCGGGGGTGGGGGCGGCTTCGGCGGGAGCGGGGGCGGCGGCCGCGGTCCCGGCTCCTTCGGCGGCGGCGGAACCCGCGGCCGCATGGGCGGCGGCGGCCGCTTCTGAACGCACGGCGGGGCGGCGGCCACCGCCCCGCATCCCGGCACGGACGACACCCGGGCACCGCCCGCACCCCACCACCCGCGACCCGCACCACCCGCACCCCGCACCCCACGACCCACGACCCGCACCACCCGCACCCCGCACCCCACGACCCACGACCCACGACCCGCACCACCCGGCACCGGCCCGCACCCGCACCGGCACCGGCACCGGCACTGGCCCGCACCCCATCCCCCACCAGGAGAGACCCGCCATGAGCAAGCAGACCATCCTCGGCCGCGTCACCCAGCTCGCCAAGGCCAACATCAACGCGCTGCTGGACCAGGCGGAGGACCCGCAGAAGATGCTGGACCAGCTGATCCGCGACTACACGAACAACATCTCGGAGGCGGAGCAGGCGGTCGCGACGACGATCGGCAACCTGCGGATGCTGGAGGCTGACCACACGGAGGACGTGGAGGCGGCCTCCGAGTGGGGCGGCAAGGCCCTCGCGGCGAGCAGGAAGGCCGACGAACTGCGCGCGTCGGGGGCGGCCGCGGACGCCGACAAGTTCGACAACCTCGCGAAGGTGGCCCTGGGCCGCCAGCTCCAGTCGGAGAAGGAGGCGAAGACGGCGGAGCCGACGATCGCCGCCCAGACGGAGGTGGTCGACAAGCTCAAGTCGGGCCTCGGTTCCATGCGGAACAAGCTGACGGAGCTCCAGGCCAAGCGGGACGAGCTGGTGGCCCGGGCCAAGACCGCGCAGGCGCAGAACACGATGATGGACGCGGTGAAGAACATCGACGTCATGGACCCGACGAGCGACCTGAACCGCTTCGAGGAGAAGGTCCGCCGCGAGGAGGCCATGGCGCTGGGCAAGCAGGAGCTGGCGGCGTCCTCGCTGGACGCGCAGTTCGAGTCCCTGGACGACCTCGGCAAGACCTCGGAGATCGAGGCCCGCCTCGCCGCGCTCAAGCAGAACCGCGCCGCCTGACCGCCGCCGCGCCGCCGGCCCCGGCGGAGGGGCCGGGCGCCCCGCCCCGCCGGAAGGCCTTCGGGGGTGCGCCGCCAGGCGGTACGCGCACCCCCGCGCCCAGCCCGGCCTACCCCCCGTACATGCTCAGCAGCTGCTCCGCCGACAGTTCGGTGACCGCCTCGGCCACCGCGCCGGGGAGCGGGAGCTCGAACCACACCGTCTTGCCCCGGTGCGTACGCCGCGTGCCCCAGCCGGCCGACAGCAGGCCGACCAGCTGGAGGCCGCGGCCGCCCTCGTCCGTGTCACGGGCCCGGCGCCGCCTGGGCTGCACCAGGTTCGCGTCCCAGACCTCGCAGACCAGGGTGCGGTCCAGCAGCAGCCGCAGCCGGATCTCCCCCTCGCCGTAGCGCAGGGCGTTCGTCACCAGCTCGCTGACCAGCAGTTCCGTGGTGTCCAGCAGCCCTTCCAGGCCCCACGCGGGCAGTTTCGCCCGCGCCAGTTCCCGCGCCCGGCCCACCGAGCGGGCCTCGCGCGGCAGCTGCCAGTCCCCGACCGCGTCCACCGGCAGACCCTGGACCCGGGCCATGAGCAGCGCGATGTCGTCCTCCCCGTGGCGGGTGTCGAGGGTGTTCAGGACGTGGTCGCAGACGTCCTCCAGCGGGCGCACCGGATCGGTCAGCGCCTCCCGCAGGCCGCGCAGCCCCTCCTCCAGCGGGTGGTCGCGGGATTCCACGAGCCCGTCGGTGTACAGGGCGAGCAGCGCCCCCTCGGGCAGTTCCACCTCCACCTCCTCGAAGGGCTCCCCGCCCACGCCCAGCGGCATGCCGGGCGGCACCTCCAGCAGGAGCGCGGGCCGCGGTACGCCGTCCTCGTCGGGCGGCTCCACCAGGACGGGCGGCATGTGGCCGGCGTTGGCGATGGTGCAGCGCCGGGTGACCGGGTCGTAGACCGCGTAGACGCAGGTGGCCAGGTACACCTCGGAGCGGTCCGCGTCCCGCGAGTGCAGGGCCGCCCGGGAGGCCTGCTGGGAGCCGCCGGGGGCGCCGAGCCCGCGGGCGACCTCGTCCAGGGCGGTGAGCACCTCCGCCGGTTCGAGGTCCAGCAGTGCCAGGGTCCGTACGGCGGTGCGCAGTTCGCCCATCGCGACGGCGGCCCGCAGTCCGCGGCCCATCACGTCGCCGACGACCAGGGCCGTGCGGTGGCCGGGCAGCTCGATGACGTCGAACCAGTCCCCGCCGACCTCGGTCGCCGCGTTCCCCGGCAGGTACCGGCAGGCGATGTCCAGGCCGGCCGCCTCCGGGTCGCCGGGCGGCAGCAGGCTGCGCTGCAGTATCAGCGCCCGCTCGTGCTCGCGCCGGTAGAGGCGGGCGTTGTCGATGCAGACGGCGGCCCGTGCGGCGAGCTCGACGGCGACCGCCCGGTCGCGTTCGCCGAAGGGCTCGCTGCCCTTCGTACGGGAGAACTGGGCGACGCCGACCACCGTGTCGTGGGCGACCATCGGCACGATCAGCGTCGACTGGACGAGGTCCTCCGGCCCGCCGCGCTCGATGAGCCGCGGGCGTGCCGTGCGCAGGGCGAGCGCGCCGGGCGACCCGGCCGGGTAGCGGTGGATCTCCCCTACGGACACCAGCGCGCCCGGCCCCGACAGCGGGGCGTCCGACACGGCCGAGGCGAAGGCCACCCGCCGCAGCGGCGCGGACGGCACCCGGCCGGCGCCCTGGCCGGGCAGCGAGGGCACCCCGGGGCCCTGCGGCCGTGCGGGGCGGTCGTCGTCGCCGAGCAGCAGCCCCTGGTAGAGGTCGACGGCGGCCAGGTCGCAGAAGCCCGGGACGGTCACGTCCAGGAGTTCCCTGGCCGTGGTCTCCAGGTCGAGGGAGTTCCCGATCCGGTGGCCGGCCTCGTTGAGCAGGGCGAGGTTGCGCCGGACCCCGGCGGCCTCGCGGGCGGCGAGGTGGCGGCGGGTGACGTCGGTGCCGATGCCGGCGACGCCGATGGGGAGGCCGGTGCCGCCGTGCACCCGGTAGAGGTTGATGGACCAGTGGCGGTTGTCCCGGCTGCCGGGGGCGGCCCCGGTGATCCGGAGGTCGGTGACCGACTCCCCGCTGTCCAGGACCCGGCGCAGGGCGTCGGCCATCCGGTCGGCCTCGTGGGCCGGCAGGTAGTCGTGCACGGTCCGGCCCCGGTGTTCCTCGGCGGCGCCCCCGAAGACCGTGGCGAAGCGGCGGTTGGCCCGCTGCACGGTGAGGTCCGTACCAAAGAGCAGGAAGCCGAAAGGAGATTGGCCGAATATCGCCTGCGAGGCCGCCAGATCGGATTCGATCCGACGCAGCGCGCGTACGTCGACGACGACGCACAGCGCGGCGCGCTCGGCCGCCTCGGTCTGCGTGGGCATCACGTAGATCTCGGCCACGCCGTGCGCGCCGGACCCGCCCGGGATGCGGAAGGGGATCAGGCCCGTCCACTCCTTGCCGTCGAGGATCTCGGCGACCCTTCGGTGCGCGCCCGCGTGCAGGTCGGCCGGCATGAAGGCGTCGACCGGATCGCGGCCCACGGCCTGGGACGCCGTCAGCCCGAACAGTTCCTCGGCGCGCAGGCTCCACTGGTCGATGAGGCCATCGGGCCCGATCGAGAAGGATGCGACCTTTATGTAGTCATATATCGAGCCAGGCGGACTGCTGTGCCACAGGGAGTCGTGCCATGTCTCCCCGGGCACGTCGGACTGATGTGCCTGCGCAGGTATCTCGCTCACGCGACCGTCCCCTCCAGCTCACCGCAACCGGACCGGCCTGACCGAAGTATTCAGCACCACGGCCCCTGACGGCACGGCGTTCACGATCACAAAAAGGTCCCGTTGCTTTTGAGCCACGTCGTGTGATCGTCGGTCACCCTTCACCTTGTTACTCACCAGGAAGAGCCAACTCGAACCACACGGTCTTGCCCGACTTCCCGTGACGGGTCCCCCAGCGCTGTGACGAGACCGCGACGAGGTGCAGTCCGCGGCCCCCCTCGTCGTCCGGGCGCGCGACCCGCTCGCGGGGCGGATCCGGAAGCGGATCGGAAACTTCCACGAGCAGCGCGGGGCCGCCGGGAGAGTCCTCGGCGGCCGGATTGCGCCGTACCAGGCGGACCCCGATGGGGCCCGACGCGTAGCGCAGGGAGTTGGTGACGAGCTCGCTGACCAGCAGGACGGTCACATCGCCGACGGAGTCCAGACCCCAGTCCCGGAGGGTGCCGCGCACGGCGTGGCGGGCGGTGCGGACGGCACCGGGCTCGGCAGGGAAGGCCCACTCGGCGCACTCGCCGTCTGTGTCGATCACGCCGATCACTTCCCGGGCCAGCAGTGACCCCAGTCCGGTTCGTCGGGGACGAAAGAGGGACGAGATAGGGATTAATAGCGACATACCCGATATTCCGGGCGTCGTACCACTCGGTCCCCCACCCACCGGCGCACAGTGGCGCAGACGGCCTACAGCGTGCGCGTCATGCGCCCCCGCCACCGCCCCCACCGACGCCACCGACGCCCTCGCCGGCGCTCCGGCCGCTGCCCGCACCCCTCCCCATGCCCCCGGCGGCGGAGCCGGCGCCCTCGCGCAGCCTCCGTCCGGCCTCCGCGACCGCCGGGCGGTCCTGGTCGAGCCAGTCCACCGAGTGCAGCTCGTCCGGCCCCAGCCAGCGCAGCTCGTCGTGGTCCTCCAGCGGGGCGGGCTCCCCGGAGACCAGCCGGGCGGTCCACACGTGCAGGACGAGGCCCGGCTTCAGCGGCCACTCGCCCGGGATGCGTTCCAGCGGCTCGGCCTCGACGCCGAGCTCCTCGCGCAGTTCGCGCACCAGTGCCTCGGGGACGGACTCACCCGGCTCGGCCTTCCCGCCCGGCAGCTCCCAGCGGCCGGCCAGCTCGGGCGGTGCGCTGCGACGGGCGGCCAGCAGGCGGCCCTCATGACAAAGGGCTCCGCCCACGACCACGCGTACAGTCATGGGGCGGAGCCTATGCCAGCGTCGCGACAGCTGCGACGCCGCTCAGTTCATCGTGGCGGTCTGACCGATCCGCTCGACCCAGTAGAGCTGCTTGTGTCCTCGGTTGTCGAGGCTGTCGGCGACCTTCTGGGCCTCGGCCCGGGTGGGGTACCGGCCCACCCGGTAGCGGTTGCCGTTGTCGTCCTGACGTATGACCAGCCACGGGAGCAGGGCACCGCTGTCGTTCATCGCGTTTCACCCTCCGCCGTCGTACCTGCCCGGGAAACCGCATTGCGCATATGCCCGAGCCTACGCCCGACCCTTACTCAGCGGATACGGTTTTTCACGAAGAGGTACCTCCCAGGCGTACGCATCCGGCCATGCGTACGAGCACGCCGCGCGCGCCGGTTCAGACGGGGCGTACGGACGGCATGGGAAGGATCACCGCACCGCCCGGCGACGCCTTGCGGCAGGCGTCCCCGCAGGTCGCGTCGAGGGAGCAGCAGAGCGAGCAGACCGGTCCCGCGTGGACGGGGCAGTCGGCGATGTCCGGGAGCTCGTACGCCGTCTCGCAGACCGCACAGTCGTGCGTCGCGGTGATGTCGGCGCCGGCGGCGTTCACTGCGTTCGGCCGGGCCAGGTAGTACTTGCCCCTGGTCATCCACGCGATCAACGGGCACAACAGCAGGGCGAGTCCGGCCGCGATGAAGGTCGAGAAGGCCTCGGCGTAGGTGCCGAACAGTCCGAAGAAGGCGAGGATCGAGACGGTGGAGGCGATCACCATCGCGCCGAAACCCGCCGGGTTGACGGCGTACAGGTAGGCGCGCTTGAACTCGATGTAGGGCGGGCTGAGTCCGAGCCGCTTGTTGTGACCGCGGCGGCGGCCAGGATCGCGGCGGCGCCACTGGTGAACCCGTAGGCGAAGACGATGGAGGCGCCGATGGCGAAGTCGGCGCGGGCGGTACGGGCAGGCGGTACGGGACGTACGGGCAGGCGGGCGGTACGGGCAGGCGGGCGGGCGGGCGGCGTCGGCGCTGCTGGGGAACGGGGCGCGCGCCCGCGCTCCGGTTCACCTCACCGGCAGGTGGTACGCCAGGCGGTAGCGGTCCGCCGGGACCACCACGTCCGCCGTCTCCACGGCGCGGCCGGACGCGAAGTACGTACGCCCGATCACCAGCACCACGTGCCCCGGCACCCCGCCCAGCTGGAGCAGTTCCTCCGCGAGGCCGGGCCGCGCGCCGACCTCCTCCACCACGTTGTCCACGACGACGTCGATCGCGGCCATCCGGTCGACCACGCCGGAACCGCCCAGCGGGCCTTCCTCCGGCAGCATCACGGGGGTCCGGCCGGTCACTGCGAGCGGCTCCCAGGACGTCGACAGCATCATCGCCTCCCCCGCGTCGCGGTAGACGTACCGCGTCCGCATCACCCGCTCGCCCGGTTCGATGCCGAGCCGTTCCGCGATCTCCGCCGGGGCGGCCTCCTGTTCGCTGCGCGACTCCCACGTGCCGCGCGCGCCCGACTCCGCCTGCTCCTGCCGGAACGGCGTCGAGGTGCCGCCCGTGCGGTACCCGGAGCGCGCGACCCGCCGCGGCACCAGCTGCTCCCGTACGTAGGTGCCCGACCCGGACCGGCCCTCGACGAGGCCCTCCGCCATCAGGACCTTGCGGGCCTCCAGCGCCACGGTGTCGGAGACCCCGTACTCCTCGCGGATGCGGGCCTGCGAAGGGAGCCGGGCGTGCGGGGGCAGGGAACCGTCGACGATCTTCCGTCGGAGATCCCCGGCCACGCGCAGATAGGCCGGCTGCTCACCGAAAGTCACTGGCCACTCCCATCAGGTTGACAGACAGCTACAGCCTGGCAACCTACGGTTGTACATCGCAAGCAAGGGCCAAAGTTTCACCCGAAGTGATGAAGCCAGGTCACTCAAACCCGTTACCGCGCGTTACGCCGACGACGTCAGGCCGATTCCGTCGAGGGCCGGTCGCCGGAGCCGCCCGGGCCGCCCCCTCCGGGTCCCGCGGGGTCCTCCTCCAGCCAGTCCGGCACCGTCGTCGACAGCCCGTAGGCCCCGCGCAGCGCCTTCTCGCCCGTCACGGACATCGCGCCGTCGGCCCGCTCCCACAGCCGGTCGAACTCCGCCGCCGTCCGCGCCTGCGAGGCCCGCTGCCAGACCGCACGGGCGGCCTCGGCCTCCTTCAGCCGGGCCCGCGCCGCCTCGCCGATCCCGGGCCGGGTCGCGTGCCGCCGCAGCACCGCGACCTCGTCCCCCAGCGCGGAGTACACCTCGCGCGCCCACGCCTGGTGCTCCTGGAGCGCGTCCGCCGCGTCCTCCTCGGGGGCCCGGCCGAAGGCGAGGTCGAGGGCGTTGGCCGCCGTCAGGTACTCGGCCTGCTCGGAGGTCAGCATCCCGCGGTCCTTGCGCACGCTGCCGCTGTGCTCCCGCGTCGTCGTGCCGATCACGCAGAGCAACTGCCGGTCGCCCTCGTTCCAGGACCGGGACGAGGGCGGGAAGTAGTACATCTCCGCGTACGGGGGCAGCGCCCACGTGTCCATCGCGTAAGCGTCCTGGGCCTTCCAGCACTCCTTCTGGGCCAGGCTGTCCGCCTGGTGCGAACCGGCCCGTTCGGACCCGGGCAGGTCGAACGGGGCGGACGAGGTGACCTCGGCGTGGTGCGGCTCCGCGCAGTCCACCGCGTACATCAGCGCCTGGCGGCCCGTCAGGTCCCCGCCCGGGACGTTGAAGCACTCCCCGGCGGACAGGTCCTCCATGTCCGTCAGCTCGCCCTCCGCCCCGCTCGGCACCGAGACGGCGTCCAGCCGGTCGCCGACCGCCCTCACCAGCGGGCCCGCGGCGAGCGCGAACACCGCGGTCATCGCCACGGAGACGGCGAGGCCGGTGACGGCCAGCGCCTTGCCCCGCTCGCGCCTGTTCGCGATCTGTACGAGGGCCACGACCCCGAAGACGATGCCGAGCGGCGGGAAGCAGAGCAGCCCGACGAGGAGCGAGGCGAGCGCGAACCCGTTGAGCGCCGGCCGCCCCGGCCCGCGGCCCGGCGGCGGCCCCCACACGTGCGGCGGCGACGGCGGAACCCAGGAACGGCCCGGTCCGGAGGGCGGGGGCGGCGGAATGCTCACGGGGCGGGGAACTCCATCACGGCAGACTGCGGTCGGTCGCGCGAAGACGCGAACGAATGCGCGAATAGTACGCAGCAGGGGCGACCGGCCCCCGGTCGCCCCTGCCTGTTCACCGCGGCTCAGTCACCGCTGTCCCCGGCGTTCCTCAGAACTGGAGCGCCCAGGAGTCGATCTTGCCGATGTCGGCGTTCGCGAGGTCCGCGACCCGGAGCTTCCAGACGCCGTTGGCAACCTCGGAGGAGGCGTTCACGGTGAAGGTCTGGATGATGTTGTCCGCGCTGCCGCCGGTGCGGTTGCGCAGGTTGTAGACGGTGCCGTCCGGGGCGACGAGGTCGACCTTCAGGTCACCGACGTAGGTGTGCTTGATGTCGACCGGCACGCTCAGCGTGGCCGGGGCGTTGCCGGAGATCCCGCTGACGGTGACCGGCGACTCGACGGTGGCGTTGTCGGCGATCGCGTAGTCGTTCAGGTTCTCGAAGCGCGTGCCCGGGCCGGGCGGGGTGGTGCCGGCGCCGATGTAGAGCAGGCGGTTCGGGGAGCCGGTGCCGGGGCTGGTCACCACGTTCGGGGTGGCGGCGGCGACGAGGCCCGCGGAGATCTGGGCGGGGGTGCTGCCCGGGTTCAGCGAGAGGTAGACGGCGGCCGCGCCCGCGACGTGCGGCGAGGCCATCGAGGTACCGGAGATGCTGTTGGTGGCGGTGTCGCCCGTGCCCCACGTGGAGGTGATCGAGGAGCCCGGCGCGAAGATGTCCAGGATGGAGCCGTAGTTGGAGTAGCTGGCCTTCGCGTCGGTGCTGGTGGTGGCGCCGACCGTGATGGCCTCGGCGACGCGCGCCGGGGACTTGGTGGAGGCGTCGGCCGTCTCGTTGCCCGCCGCGACGGCGTAGGTGATGCCGGAGGCTATGGAGTTGCGTACGGCGGTGTCGAGCGCGGAGTCCGCGCCGCCGCCGAGCGACATGTTGGCGACGGCCGGCTTGACGGCGTTGCGCGTCACCCAGTCGATGCCGGCGACGACCTGGGCCGTCGTGCCCGAGCCCTGGTTGTTGAGCACGCGGACGCCGACGATCTTGGCCTTCTTGGCCACGCCGTACGCGCCGCCGCCGACGGTGCCGGCGACGTGCGTCCCGTGGCCGTGGCCGTCCTGGGCGGTGTTGTCGTTGTCGATGGCGTCGTAGCCGTAGGAGGCGCGGCCGCCGAAGTCCTGGTGGGTGATCCGGACCCCGGTGTCGATGATGTACGCGGTGACGCCCTCGCCGGCCTTGTCGGGGTAGGTGTAGCTCTGGTTCAGCGGGAGGGCCCGCTGGTCGATGCGGTCCAGGCCCCACGACGGCGGGTTGGGCTGGGTGGCGTTGACGGTGAAGGTGCGGTTCTGCACGACCGACTTCACGGCGGGGTCGGCGGCGAGTTTTCTGGCCTGCGCCTCGGAGACCTCGACGGAGTAGCCGTTGAGAGCGGCGCTGTAGGTCCGGTCGATCTTCGCTCCGTACCGCTTGGCGACGGCCTTGCCGCTGTCGGCGGTGGAGCGGGCTGCGGAGTCCTTCAGGGTCACGATGTAGCTGCCGGGGACGGACCCGGCGGCTCCGGCGTTCTCGATGACGCCCTGTGCGCCGCCGTCGGCCGCCGAGGCGGGGAGGGCGGCGGCCGCGCCGAGCGCGAGGGCCGCGACGGCGATCGCGCTGATGCCGGTGATCTTCCGGCGGGTGTGACGCATCACGGACATGTGAGGGGTCCTCCTCATAGGTGGTGCGCTGCGGGGGGTGGGGCGGTGCCGTACGGGTGGGGTCCGAGCATGGCTTAGTCATGTTCACGACAAGGCATTCGGCCCAACGGAGCGCCGCCCAGGAAAGGTTGACTTACCGTCAGCGCTTCCCACAAGAGGACAACGGACGCGTAACATCCGTGCCATACAACGGCCATGATTGAGCAAAGGCACTCCGCACATGACGCACGCACTCCCCGGTTACGTCTGCGCCGAGGACGGCACCCGCGCGGACGTCCGCACCGCCCCCTGGTGCTGTCCGGTCTGCTCGGGCCCGTGGGACCTCGATTTCACGCCGGATCCGGCGGCCGTGCTGGATCCGGCCTCCGGCCCCAACTCGCTGTGGCGGTACGCGCCGGCGCTGCCGCTGCCGGGGGCGTTCTCCGTGTCCCTGGCGGAGGGCCACACTCCGCTGGTGCCGCTGGCCGAGCGGATTCACGCCAAGCTCGACTTCCTGATGCCGACCCTGTCGTTCAAGGACCGGGGCGCGGTGATGCTCGCCGAGGTGGCCCGGCGGCTGGCTCCGGAGCGGGTCGTGGCGGACAGCAGCGGCAACGCGGGGACCTCGGTGGCGGCCTATTGCGCGCGGGCCGGACTCGATTGTGAAGTTTTCGTGCCCGAGGGCACCTCGGAGAAGAAGACCGGTCAGATGCGGGCGCACGGGGCGGCCGTACGGCTGGTCCCCGGCGGACGCGAGGCCGCCGCGGCCGCGGCCCGGGAGGCCGCCGACGGGCCGGGGGTCTTCTACGCGAGCCACGTCTTCAACCCGTACTTCCTGCACGGCACGAAGACGTACGTGTACGAGGTGTGGGAGGAACTCGGCGGCCGTCTGCCGGAGGTCCTGGTCGTCCCCGTGGGGAACGGGACCCTGCTGCTCGGCGCCGCGCTCGCGGTGGCGGAGCTGTCCCGGCGCGGGGTCCGGCCGCCGGCGCTGATCGCCGTCCAGGCGGAGGCGGTGGCCCCGCTGGCGGCGGCCTTCGCGGCCAGCTCCGAGGACGCCGGCCCGGTGCCCCAGCGGCCCACCCTGGCCGAGGGCATCGCGATCCCGGCGCCGCCGAGGGCCCGCCAGATCCTGGCCGCCGTACGCGCCTCCGGCGGCACCTTCCTGACCGTCCCGGAGGACCGGCTGCGGGAAGCCCAGCGGGACCTGGCCCGCCGCGGCCTCTTCGTGGAGCCGACGGCGGCGGCCTGCTGGGCGGCCGTGGGCCCGTCGGCCCCCGGCGACCCCCTGCGGGGCCGCACGGCGGTGGTCCCCCTGTGCGGCGCGGGCGCGAAGACGGGCCTGGCCGCGTAGGACGCGCCGGCGGTACGGAGGCGTAGGGGCCGGAGGCCGTACGGGCTGGGGGCTTACGGGCCCGCCGCCGTACGGGCCGGAGGTGTAGGGGCCCGCCGCCGTACGGGCCGGAGGTGTAGGGGCCCGCCGCCGGACGGGCCGGAGGTGTAGGGGCCGGCCGCGTAGGGGCCAGCCGCGTTCGGCCGGAGACGTTCGGGCCTGAGGCGTTCGGGCCTGCCGGCCGCCGTACGGATTCGGCGGGACCGGTGGGTTCAGCCGGGTCGGCCAGCCACCGTACGGGGTCGGCGGGACCGACAGGACCGTCAGGCGGGCCGGCCGGTCCGCCGGGGCCGGCAGGACCGCCGGGGCCCCGGGTGCCGGTGGGCGGGCCGCCCGTACGGCCGCCGGTCGGCGGGGCGGGACGGGCCGCCGGACCAGATGTCGGAAACTCGCGAGCGCCGCCCCGGCCCGTCTGGTGGACTGCCCCCATGACCACGAACACGGCCCTCGCCGCCCAGGCCACCGCCTTCGCGCGCCTGCACACCCCCGCCGCGCCCCTCGCCCTCGCCAACGCATGGGACGTGGCGAGCGCCCGTCTCGTCGAGGCCGCCGGAGCGCCCGCCGTCGCCACCACGAGCGCCGGGGTCGCCTGGTCCCTCGGCTCCCCCGACGGCGACGCCCTGTCCCGCGACCGCGCCCTCCGCCTGATCGCCCGCGTGGCCGCCGCCGTCGCCGTGCCCGTCACCGCCGACATCGAGGGCGGCTTCGGCGCCGACGCCGCCGCCGTCGGCGAGACCGTCACCGGGGTCCTGGACGCCGGCGCGGTCGGCGTCAACATCGAGGACGGCAACCGCTCCCCCGCCGAGCACGCCGAGCGCCTGGCCGCCGCCCGCGCCGCCGCCGACGCCGCCGGGGTCCCGCTGTTCGTCAACGCCCGCATCGACACGTTCCTGTTCGGCCTCGGCGACCCCGCCACCCGCCTCGACGAGACCCTCGCCCGCGCCGCCGCCTACCTCCGGGCGGGCGCCTCCGGCATCTTCGTGCCCGGCGTGACCGACCCGTCCGTGGTCGCCGAGCTCGCCCGGGGTATCGACGCCCCGCTCAACGTCCTCGTCGGCCCCGGCGCCCCGGCCGTCGCCGCCCTCGGCGCGCTCGGCGTCTCCCGCGTCAGCCTCGGCTCCTGGGTCGCCGAGGCCGCGTACGCCGTCGTCCGCCGCGCCGCCGAGGAGCTGGTCTCCGGCGGCACCTACGGCACGCTCGCGCACTCCCTCCCGTACGGCGAGCTGAACGGCCTGCTCAAGGGCTGAGAAACCCGGAAGCCCGCGGGAGCCAACGACTTTAGGATCCGGTCATGCCCACCACATCGCCGCCGCGGAACGCGCCCGAGGGCGCCCCGCCGCGGCAGAACACCGGTGCCGTCTGGACCGCGCTGACCCTCGTCTACGTCCTGTGGGGCTCGACCTACCTCGGCATCCGGATCGTCGTCGGGACGATGCCCCCGTTCCTCTCCGCGGGCGCCCGCTTCATCACGGCCGGGCTGCTGCTGGCCGCCCTCGTCGCCTGGCGGTACGGACCGGCCGCGCTCAGGGTCACCCGCACCCAGCTCGGCTCGGCCGTCGTCGTGGGGCTGCTGCTGGTCCTCGGCGGCAACGGCCTCGTCGTCCTCGCCGAGACCGACGTGCCTTCCGGCCTCGCCGCGCTGCTGGTGGCGGCGGTACCGATGTGGCTGGTGGTGCTGCGGGCGGGCAGCGGGGACCGGCCCCCGCCGCGCACCCTGGCCGGGGTGCTGCTCGGCTTCGCCGGGCTGACCGTGCTGACGGCTCCGGGGTTCAGCGGCGAGGTGCGGCTGACGGGGGTCCTGCTGGTGCTGGCCGCCTCGGTGCTGTGGTCACTGGGCTCGTTCTCCGCGTCGAAGCTGAGCCTGCCGGGCAACCCCTTCACGGGCAGCGCGTACCAGATGGCCGCGGGCGGGGTCGGCGGGGTGATCGTCGGCCTGCTGCGCGGCGAGCACCGCGGCCTGGACCCGGCCGCCTTCTCGACGGCCTCCTGGCTGGCCCTCGGCTACCTGGTCCTGTTCGGCTCGCTCATCGCCTTCACGGCGTACGCGTGGCTGCTCCAGGCGGCGCCGCTGTCACTCGTCGGCACGTACGCGTACGTCAACCCGGTGGTGGCCGTGGCCCTCGGCGCGCTCATCCTCGACGAGGCCCTGACCTGGCCGATCCTGCTCGGCGGCGCGGTCGTCGTGGCGGCGGTGGGCGTGATCGTCAGCACGGAGCGGCGCACGTAGCCGCCCCGTACGCAGCCGCCGTCGGGGCCGCCGCACGTAGCCGCCGTACGGGGCGCCCGGGCCCACCCGGCCCGGCGCCCACTCGGGCCCGCTCTCTCCGGGCCACTCGGGCCCGCTCGGCCCCCTCGGGCCCGCGCCCGGCGCCGCCCGCCCCGCCCCCGCTCAGCCCCGCGCGGCCCGCTCGTACAGGGCCCTGGCGTGCTCGTCGAAGACCGCGGCCGTGGAGTCCACGTCCGTGTCCCCGCCGCTCAGCACGCCGATGAGCCGCCCCGGCTGCCCCGGTCCGCCCCGGTCGGCGAACCAGGGGCTGCCGCTGGTGCCCGTCCAGAACCCGGCGCAGCTGATGTACAGCATGTCGGGGTCCTCCTCGTCGTGGCGGGTCTGGGTGGTGCAGGAGACCGGCTTGTTCTGCGGATTGTGCTCCGACTCCGGGTAGCCGACGACGGTCACGTCCCGGTCGTACCCGGAGGTCCAGTCGGGGACCGGGGCCTCGCCGCGCCCTCCCACCGCCTCCTGGACGCTGCGCCCGTCCTCGTCCGGGGCGATGGTGAGGAAGGCGAAGTCGGCGGTGTCCTCGCCCCACTTCGTCCAGCGCTCGTCCACGTGGATCGAGCGGACCTTCCAGACGCCGAGCGGCTGGGTGCCGGATCCCTCCCCGGAGAAGGCGGGGGCGAAGGCGAGCTCGCCGATGGCCAGGCCGTCGTGGGCGACCTCGCCCGCCTCCCCGTCCTCGCCCGCCGGGGCCACGCAGTGCGCGGCGGTGGCGACGACGTTGCCCTCGGGGCTGTCGACGACGCTCGCCGTGCACCAGTGCTCCCCGTTGGCCATCAGCACGCCGACGGTGGGGAAGGGGTGCACCGGCCGCTCTCCCGGCGCCTCGACGAAGGCGACGGCGAACACCGCCACGATCCCCGCGGCCGCGGCGGCCGACGCCCCCTTCACCACCGTGCTCATCGCACGGCGGGGTCGGGTGTCGGCGCCGCCATCACCTTGCTGATCCACGCCAGGGAGCCCTCCCTCATGCCGCGTACGTACGACTTTCCGTTGTGCTCACCATCCTGGATCACCTGGAGCCGGGTGTGCACGGGGCCCTTGCCGTACTCCTTCATGAACTTCTCGGCCTTGTCGCGGCCGGTCTCGGCGGTGCCGATCTGGAAGTTCACGTACACGTCCGGGCCGCCCGCCTGGAGCAGCTTCGCGGCGAGCTTCTCCGGGTTGTTCTCGTCCATCGCCCGCCTGTTCCCCTTCCACAGCGGGGAGTCGGGGACGATGTCGACCCCGCTGGCGATGGCCGCCTTGAAGCGGTCGGGGTGCTTCAGGACGTGCTTGAGCGCACCGAAACCGCCCGAGGAGGAACCCATGAAGGCCCACCCGTCGCGGGAGGTGAAGGTGCGGAAATTGGCCTTGGCGAAATCCGGGACGTCATCGGCCATCCAGGTGCCCATCCGGGGCTCTCCGGGGATGTCCGAGCCGTCGAAGTGGTGCTTGGTGTCGGCGTTGATCACCGGCATCACGAGGACGAAGGGCAGGCTGGTGCCGGCCGCCACCCCGTCGCTCACGGCCTTCTGGAGGCCGAGGCCGGGGCCCGTGCCCCAGTAGTTCGTGGGGTAGCCACGGCCGCCGGGCAGGGAGATCAGGACCGGGAAGGCGCTCTTGGCGTACCTCGGGTCGTCGTACTCCTTCGGCACCCACACCCACACGTCGCCCGT
This sequence comes from Streptomyces antarcticus, assembly GCF_026627255.1. Classification (GTDB taxonomy): domain Bacteria; phylum Actinomycetota; class Actinomycetes; order Streptomycetales; family Streptomycetaceae; genus Streptomyces; species Streptomyces antarcticus. The sequence goes on from NZ_JAPNLM010000001.1 coordinate 669,274, forward strand.
GAAGCCCGACTTCGCGCCGGTGAGGGTGGCCATGCCGATCTGGGTGCCGTCCGGCAGCCGGCTGGTGCGGGTGAAGCCGGCCGGCGGCCCGGTGGGCATCCGTACGCCCGGCCGGACGCCGGGGTCTTCGACGGCGTCCGAGGCGGTGGACGCCGCGGCCGTCTTCTCGTGGACCTTCCCGAAGGAGACCGGCTCCCCCACGTCCGAGAAGAGGCCGTACTTGTACGCCGCCGCACCGCCGGCGACGAGGGTGAGCGCGAGCCCACCGCTGATCAGGAGCAAGCGCGGGCGCTTGGGACGACGGCTTCCCCCGGTCGTGGGGCCGCCGTCGCCTTGCTGGTCATGCTGCACGGATTTGTCCCGTTCCTTCTCCGGCGCCCGGTCAGGGCGCGGGTCGGACCGATCGGTCCCCCTTACACCCTTTACAGAGGTGTGAACGACGGGATGGGTTGCCTGGGACGGGCGCCACGTGGCGAGCGCCACGGACCGGGCGGAGCCGCGGCGGGTACGGGACCGGGCGGCGCCGCGGGCGCTACGGCCGCTCCGCGGGCGTCGCCGCGGCGGGTACCGGACCGGGGACCGGGCCCGGGGGAGGTCAGCCGGCGGGGGCGGGCTGGGGGGCCTTGAGCACCTTGCTGATCCACTCCAGGGAGCCCTCCTTCATGCCCCGGACGTAGTGCCAGCCGTTGTGCTCGCCGTCCTGGATGTCGCGGATGGTCGTCTTGACCGGCCCCTTGCCGTACTTCTGCTGGAAGGCGAGCATCTTGTCCTTCCCGCTCTCCTTGGTGCCGACCTGGAAGTTGATGTGGACCTCGGGTCCCTTGCCGTCGATCAGCTTCTGGGCGAGCTTCTCGGGGTTGTTCGCGTCCATCTCCGCCTGGTGGCCCTTCCAGAGCGGGGAGTCGGGGACGATCTCGCCGCCGCTGGCGATGACGGCCTTGAACTTGTCCGGGTGCTGGAGGACCGTCTTCATGCCGACGAAGGCACCGGAGGAGGAGCCCATGTAGGCCCAGCCGTCACGGGACTTGTAGGTACGGAAGTTGGCCTTGGCGAAGTCCGGGACGTCCTCGGCGATCCAGGTGCCCATCTTGGCCTGGCCGGGGATGTCGGCGCCGTCGTAGTAGAACTTGTTGTCCGGGTTGAGCACCGGCATGATCACGACGAACGGCAGGCTGGTGCCGGCCTTGACGCCGTCACTGATGGCCTTCTGGAGGCCGAGGCTGCGGTCGGACCAGTAGTTGGCCGGGAAGCCGTTGCCGCCGGGGAGCGCGATGAGCACCGGGAAGCCGCTCTTGGCGTACTTCGGGTCGTCGTACTCCTTGGGCGCCCACACCCACACGTCGCCCTCGAAACCGGACTTCGCGCCCGCGACCCGGGTCTTGGCGATGATCGTGCCGTCGTCCAGTTTGGCGGTCTGCTTGAAGTCGGACTTCGGCCCGGACGGCATGAGCACGTCCGGGTCGCCGGACGGTTTGGCGGGCGTCGGCGCGCCGGAGGCCTTCTTCTCCTCGGCGGGGGCCGGGGCGTTCTTGCCGAAGCTCACGGCCTCGCCGTTGCCGGAGAACCATTCGAGCTTCCAGGCGGCGAAGCCGCCACCGCCGAGCAGGAGCGCGAGGGCGACCACCGCGCTGATCCATATCGCGCGCCGGGAGCGCTTGGGCGCCGGCGGGGCGGGGGGCTCCGGGGCCGGCCCGGGGGCCGGGCGGCCGGGGAACCCGGGGTACGCGGGGCCGTCGGGGAACTCGGGGTACGCCGGGTGGGCCGCTTGGGCCGGGTACGCCGGGTGCTCCTGACGGTAGGGCTGCCGGGGCTGCCCGTACGGCGGCGGATACCCCCGGGCGGCGGGGTGCTGCCCCTGGGGCTCGCGGGGGTCCGGGGACTCCTGGTGATCCCAGTGGCCGGGGTCGCCGTCGCGGCCCGGATGGCCGTCGCGGCCCGGGTGGCCCTGCCGCTCCGGGCGGTCCCGCTGGTCCTGGTACCCGTGCCCGCCGCGGGCCGGTTGGTCCTCGTACGAAGGCCGGCCGTCCGGCCGCGGGCGCTGCGGGTACTCGTGCACGAACTTCGCTCCGAACGGTCATGTCTGCCCGAGGGCAGGAACGGCTGGGGATCCCTTGGTACTGATGCGCGGATCCCCCGCGAAGTTCCAAATCCGAGCAAAAACATGACGCGGATCTCAAGGGTCCGTCAGAAGCCCGGCACAGGCCGACCTCAGGCCAACCACGGGCCGACCACGGGCTCGGCGCCGGGCATCGAGCGCCTCGGCGCACCACCCCAGCAGCCGGATGAGCGGCTCGCACCCCTCCCCGCTGCACGCGGCGGCGAGCGCCCCCTCCACCCACACATCGGCCCCCCGTACGCACACGGTCCACGTCGGCTCGTACGCGGACGGCACCGTCACCCCGGGCCCGCCCCGGCCACGGCCACCGGCCGTACCGGGCGCCCCGGTTGTCGTGCGCGGGGCTCCCGGAGGGCGCTCACGGGTGTCCCGCGGTGACTTCGCTGACCGCTCCCAGCCGCGCCTGCTCCTCCTCGACGATCTGGCGGGCCATCGCCGTGTCGGAGACGTCGACCGCGTCCGGCGTCGACTCGGCGACCGCGCTGCGGCGTGCGTACGCGTCGAACAGGCGGGTCTTGTTCTTCAGCATCTCCACCATCCGCTCGTCCACCCCCCGCGTGGTGAGCAGCCGGTGCACCCGGACCGGCCGCACCTGCCCCATGCGGTGGGCCCGCGCCACCGCCTGGTGCTCGATGGTCGGTTTGACCTGGGGCTCACAGATGATCACGACGGACGCGGCCTGCATGTTGAGCCCCACCCCCGCCGCCTCGATCTGCGCCAGCAGCACCGCATGCCCCGGTACGGCGGCGAACTCGTCCACCAGCCGCTGACGGCGCGCGGGCGGCACGCTTCCGGCGATCGGACCGAACACCTGGCCGCCGCCGCCACCGCTCCGCACACCGTCCAGCATGTCCTCCACCGCTCCGAGGACGTCCTTGAAGTTGGAGAACACCACCACCTTCAGCCCGTTCTCGGCGGCGTCCTCGACGATCTCGCGCAGCCGGTTCAGCTTGGCCGACTTCTCGGGGCGCGCGTACGCCGCTCTGCGCATCGCCATGAAGTTGCCGGCACGGACGGCCTCGCGGTAGGCGTCCTCGTCCGACGCGCTCAGCTCCTCCCACTCGTCCGTCTGCTGGAGCGCGGGCAGTTCGCTCAGCACGTCCTGCTGGTTGCGCCGCAGGTAGACCGGGGCGACGGCCTTCCGGAACGCCGTGGACCCGGCCACTGCGTCACGGTCACCGACGGCTTCCGCCAGATGCGGCTGGAGGATCTGCACGAGGCTGCGGAACTCGGCGACCCTGTTCTCCATGGGCGTGCCCGTCATGAAGAGCACGTGCTCGCAGCGCCCGGACCACTCGGTCACGGCCTGCGAGCGACGCGTCTTCGGATTCTTCACGTAGTGCGCCTCGTCCACCACGAGCATGCCCAGCTCACCGGCTCCGGGGGCCGGGAAGCCGCGCAGGGCGTCGAAGGTGGTCACCCCCACGCCGCCCCGGCCCTTCCAGTCGGCGTACGCCTCCCGCTTGTCGGGGCCGTGCAGAGCGGTCACGCGCAGCGTGCTGCGGGCCTCGACCTCGCGCGTCCAGTTGATCAGGACGCTGGCCGGGCAGACGACCATGAAGTGGCTCTGCCCCCCGGCGGCGAGATGAGCCAGGGCGGCGATGGCCTGGATGGTCTTGCCGAGCCCCATCTCGTCGCCGAGGAGCACCTTGCGCTGCGCCAGGGCGAAGCGCGCCCCGAAGGCCTGGTAGCCGCGCAACGAGACCCGCCGGTGCGTGTCGTCGAGCACCTGGTCGCGGACCCGCTCGGCGACCTCGTCGGGCAGGAACCCCTCGGCGGCGGCCGAGTCGGGGCCGCTGCCGGAGATCTCCGCGAGCAGGCTGTAGTACTCGGCGGACCGCAGCTCGAAGTCGACCCAGGCCGCGACCTCGGTCGAGGTACCGCGCAGCAGATCCACCGACGCCTGCGCGAGCAGCTCCGGCACACCGTCCCGTACGGCCTCCCCGGTCAGCCCGCGGACCTCCGCGACGGCCTCCAGCGCCCGAGCCCGTCCACCCTGCCCCGCCAGCAGCATCCGCAGCCGCCCGGCGGCCGGCCTGGCCTCGGCCAGCAGCGGACCGAGCCGCTCCGAGAGGGCCACGGCCGCGTCGACGGCACGCCGCGCGTCGGGGCCCGCTTCCACCAGCACGTGCAGGGCCATGAGGAGCGAGGTGGTTCGCGGCTCCGGCCGGTCCACGTCGATGTGGACGGCGATGGTCTCCCGAACCGCGTCGGAGATCTGACGCGCCGCCGCGATGACCTGATCGGCGGTCCGCTGCCCCACGCCGGGAATCTGCCTCAGCCGGTAGGACCCGGCATCGAGTACCTGCCGGACCGACCGCAGCCCGCTCCTCTCGACTTCCCCGAGCCTCACCCGCCCCTCGGTGACCTCCTTCAACCGGGCCACCGGGATGGCGTCCAGCGCCTCTTCCGCCGCCGCGTCGCAGATCGGCTTCAGCGCCGCCCGTACCGCCTCGACAGCCCGCCCGTGGTCACCGACCACCGCCCGCGCCGCCTCGTACAGCTGCCCGCCCGCGGCAACCGCCTGCTTCTCACTGCGCCCCATCCCGCCCCGCCCCCTCGCGTCCCGTCCCCGCATCCTGCCACCGCGACCCCGCCGCCGGCCGGGGCGGCGGGCATCGCACGCTCGGCGGCTCCCGCGGCGGCCGGCAACGCCTGAGCATCGGGACGCCCGAGAGCGCCGTACCTGTGGCGGCCGCAGCCGCTACCACGATCGACAACGGGGAGCTGGTGATCTGGGTCGTTCACGCGGGACACCGGTCCCCTGTTCACGAGACCTGATCGCCGCTGACCCCACGTCAGAACATCCAGCACCCCTTCAGCACGGTAACAACGAAAGGGCCGTACTCAACAGAGCCCGACCTCTTCTGACCTGCATGTTTGCCAGATCGGCGACGCGGTGTCACGTCATCCGATCAGACGTTATTCATACACTCCCCCATCTGGCTCGACCCCAGCCATGGCCGACTGCTCACCGCCCTCCTGGCCAGCAGCCTCGTCACTCCCATGTGGTGCACGAGCTGGCGCAAGGACGCCACAACCATCATCGGGCCGCTCCTGGGGCTGCCGGACTTCCCCTACCTCGACCTCCCCCGCCCGCAGATCACCACCAGCCATCCCGACGGATACCTCTGGAAGCGCGACCACGTCGGCCCCTGGCTCGGCAGAGCACCGGTCGTCTGGATCGATGACGACTTCAGCGCCCTCGACCACGCGTGGGCTGCCGAACGGACCGTCCGCGGCTACCCCACGCTTCTCGTCCAGCCGGACCCGTACGCCGGCCTTCAGGCGACCCACCTCGTGGAGGTCCAGGAATGGGCCTGCTGCGGACAACGTGCGGACAGCAAAGGCCACCCAACCCGCTCCGCCGCAGGTCAGACGGCCTTTCCGTAGATCGACTACACGTTGAAGCGGAACGTTCGGCATGGGGCTCCCACCTGCACGGACGCCGTTTCCGAAGCCCATATCCAGCACCGATCCAGCACGGTGCAGATTCATCCAGCACGCGCCCCGCGGCGAATCCGCCTGTCCACCATCAGGGCATCCATTGTGTACACATGGGACGCTCGGTACCCTTGAGCTCATGATGCAGCCGCTGCCCATAGAGTCCATCCGCGACGTGCGTGCACACCTGGCGGAGGTCGTGGAGCGCGCAGACCGCGACGACGTGCCCACAGTGATCACGCGGCGAGGCAAGGAAGTCGCCGCCGTGGTCTCCATCGAGGTGCTGCGCAAGTACCAGGAATGGGAAGAGCGCGAGATCAACCGGATCATCGACGAGCGCATGGCCAACCCGTCTCCCGGCATCCCGATCGAGGACATCATGAGGGAGACGCTGGCGCGCGGTGAGTGAGTACCGAACCGTCTTCCGCCCTGAGGCGCAGGCCGAGCTTCGGAAGATCCCTCGTGACATGGCGCTGCGCATCCTGGCCAAGCTGACCGAGCTGGAGACCGACCCCCTCGGCTTCAACTCCACTGCGCTGGTGTCCCAGCCCGAACGTCGCCGCCTGCGCGTCGGTGACTACCGCGTCGTCTACACGATCGACAACGGGGAGCTGGTGGTCTGGGTCGTTCACGTGGGGCACCGGTCCGCTGTTCACGAGACCTGATTGCCGCTGACCCCACGTCAGAACATCCAGCACCCATCCAGCACGGTGACGACGAAGGGGTCGGACTCATCAGAGTCCGACCCCTTCCGACCTGCACGTTTGACGAATCTAGTTAACATACAGTAACGATACGACTACACGTTGATGCGGAACGTGCACAATAACGCTCCCACCTGAGGAAACATGGTTCTGAGGGCTTCAAGTCAGCACAGAATCAGCACGGGAAACCCAGCCAGGTACCCAGTTAGAAGGTGACCTGGTCTCGATGAAGGTGGCCCGGAAGGTGTGTAGCAGCCCAATGAAGGAGACCGTCAGCGCGCCGGTGAAGTTCTTCGATCGCGCTCTCGGCTCATCCATCGTTACGGTGACGAACGCCTCGGGCTTCCGCCTCTTGCTCACTATTGCGATCGTCTCAACCACCGGCCTCACGACCTCCAGGTCGTGGAGACCAGGCCCGGAGGACCGCGATGAGGCCGTGAACGAGGTTGTTGCGTACGTTGAGGACATCCTTGAGGCCCCCCAAGAGCTCCAGCCCCTCGCCTCGCTGGTCCTCGCCAATCTCCCTGTTGACCTTGAGCAGAGCCGTGCAGGTATCGATCAGGTCTCCAGTTGCAAGACCGGCCGCAACTAGCTTGGCGTACTTCGAATCCAACAGTGTCTGCATGAGTTGGCGAAGCTGCACCTCAACCAGGGCACTCGCCTGCGCCACCTTCCCCACCACCGCGACCATCTCGTCGTAGGCAGCCGAACTCGCCTTCTCGCGACGCGAGAACTCTTCACGCCTCGCCTGCTCAACAGCGTCCATGACGCGAACGTAGTCGCAGCTCCAGCCTCACGTCAGCGGCTTTTGCGATGCCTGGCAACGCGTGAGGATCGGGACACCCAAGAGCACCTCACCTGAGGTGGCTGTAGCCGCTACCGTGAAGCCATGACCGCACTGCCCGACTGGATGCGCCCGCCGCGCGCGGAAGGCTGGTTCGCGGAGGACTTGGACCGCCTCCCGGAAGCGCCTCGCCACACCGAGCTGATTGACGGAGCCCTCGTATTCATGATGTCGCCCCAGCGCTGGTGGCACGGAGAAGTCGTCACCGACCTCACGCTCGCCCTCAGGGCACAGGCCCCGGCAGGATTCAAGGTCGGCCGAGAGATGACCATCCGCCTCGATGCCCGTAACCGCCTGGAGCCGGACCTCGCGGTGACCACAGCCGCGTACGACCCTGACTGCACCTGGTTCGCTCCCGAAGACGTCCAGCTCGTCATCGAGGTCGTCTCACCGGAATCCGCCCACCGTGACCGAACCGTCAAGCTGCGCAAGTACGCCGAGGCCGGCATCCGGCACTACTGGTGCATCGAAGACGAGGACACCATCCCCGTCGTGCACGTTTACGAGCTCGACGAGCCTACCGGCTCGTACGCACCGGCAGGGATTTTCCGCCATACCCTCCAACGGCCCCTGCCGTTCGAGATCAGCCTTGATCTCGACAAGCTAGGACCCGGCCAGTCGGGCTGACACCGCGATTCCAAGTCAGCACCAAGTCAGCACGGGAATACAGAAGGGGCCGGACTCGCCCGAGTCCGACCCCTCCTGACCTGCACATTTGACGAAATCATCTCACATGCAGTAACGAGACGACTACACGTTGAAGCGGAACTCCACCACGTCGCCGTCCTGCATGACGTACTCCTTGCCCTCCATGCGGGCCTTGCCCTTCGCTCGGGCTTCCGCGACCGAGCCGCATTCGACCAGGTCGGCGAAGGAGATGACCTCCGCCTTGATGAAGCCGCGCTGGAAGTCCGTGTGGATGACGCCCGCCGCCTCCGGGGCCGTCGCGCCCTGCTTGATCGTCCAGGCGCGGGTCTCCTTCGGGCCCGCCGTCAGGTACGTCTGCAGGCCCAGGGTGGTGAAGCCGACGCGGCCCAGCGTGGCCATGCCCGGCTCGTCCTGGCCCACCGACTGGAGGAGCTCGAGGGCCTCGTCGTCCTCGAGCTCGACGAGCTCCGCCTCCAGCTTGGCGTTCAGGAAGATCGCCTCCGCCGGGGCGACCAGCGCGCTCTGCTCCGCCTTGAAGGCGTCGTCCGTCAGCTCGTCCTCGTCCACGTTGAACACGTAGAGGAAGGGCTTCGTCGTCAGCAGGTGCAGCTCGTGGAGGAGGTCGCCCCGCTCCGTGCCCTTCGTGATGCCCTTCGAGAAGAGGGTGTCGCCCGCCTCGAGGATCTTCTTGGCCTCGACGACGGCCGCGAGGACCGCGACCTTCTCCTTCTGGAGACGGGACTCCTTCGCCAGGCGCGGCTCCGCCTTCTCGATGGACTGGAGGTCCGCGAGGATCAGCTCGGTGTTGATCGTCTCGATGTCGTCCTTCGGCGAGACCTTGCCGTCGACGTGGACGACGTTCTCGTCTACGAAGGCGCGGATGACCTGGCAGATCGCGTCCGACTCGCGGATGTTCGCGAGGAACTTGTTGCCCAGGCCCTCGCCCTCCGAGGCGCCGCGGACGATGCCCGCGATGTCGACGAAGTCGACGGTCGCGGGGATGACCTTCTGCGAGCCGAAGATGCCGGCCAGGACGGCCAGGCGCTTGTCCGGGACGCCGACGACGCCGACGTTCGGCTCGATCGTGGCGAACGGGTAGTTGGCCGCCAGCACGTCGTTCTTGGTCAGGGCGTTGAACAGGGTCGACTTGCCGACATTCGGCAGGCCGACGATTCCGATCGTGAGCGACACGTTGGCGACTTCCCGTAGTGGAGGGGCGGCGGCCCGGGTGCGGGCCATGGAGCAGTTTACTTTCCGATGAGCGGGGGTGGATGTACGCGTGTCCGCGGCCCGATCCGGGGGGCCGCCCGCCTACTTTGGTGACGTGGAGCGATACAGGACGCGACCGGCCCCTCACCCCCAGCGACCCCCGGCCCAGCGCCGGCGGCCGCGTGCCGCCGCGCCCCCCGTACAGGGCGGCGCGCCGCGGCTCGTGCTCGCGCGCCGGCTGCCCAGGCCGCGGCTGACCGGGCTCGGCGGCGGGCTCTTCTCGAGCGCCGCCATGGTGCTGGTCGCGGGGTTCTCCTGGCTGCTCTTCGACTCCTCGCTCTTCGTCTACGGGCTGCTCTTCCTGCCCGTCGCGGCCGCCACCGCGCTCTGGGTGCGGCCCGCCGACCTGATCACCGCGCCGATCACCGCGCCCATCGCCTTCGCCGCCGGAGTGTGGCCCGTCGCGGGCGGCTCCGGCGGCTTCGGCGGTCATCTGATGGGGCTGGTGTCCGCGCTGTCCCTGCACGCCGGCTGGCTGTACGCGGGCACGCTGGTGGCGGCGCTCATCGCCGTCGTACGCAAGGCCGTGCTGATCGGCAGGCGCCGGATGCCCCGCCGCCCCGCCGCCTAGCCGTCTCGTTCGGAGACGCCCCGCCCCGGACGGCCCCGCCGTTACTGTTTCGCCGCCATCGCCGCGCCGACGATGCCCGCGTTGTTCTGGAGCTTCGCCGGGACGATCTCCGCCCGGACGCCCTCGATGAAGGGCAGGAACTTCTCCGGCTTGCGGCTGACGCCGCCGCCGAGGATGAACAGGTCCGGGGAGAACAGCATCTCCACGTGCTCCAGGTACTTCTGCAGGCGTTGGGCCCAGTGCTCCCAGCTGAGGTCCCCGTCCTCCTTCGCCTTGACCGACGCCCGCTTCTCCGCGTCGTGTCCCTTCAGCTCCAGGTGGCCCAGCTCCGTGTTCGGGACCAGGCGCCCGTCGGTGAACAGGGCGCTCCCGATGCCCGTGCCCAGCGTGAGCAGGATGACGGTGCCGCCCCGGCCGCGACCGGCGCCGTACGTCATTTCCGCGACGCCCGCCGCGTCCGCGTCGTTGAGGACCGTGACGGGCAGGCCGTCCAGCTCCCGCGAGAAGAGGGCCGCCGCGTCGACGCCGACCCAGCTCTTGTCCACGTTGGCCGCCGAACGGGTGACGCCACCCGTGACGACCCCCGGGAAGGTCACCCCGACCGGGCCCGTCCAGGAGAACGCGCGGACCACCTCCGCGACGCAGCCGGCCACCCCCTCGGGGGTGGCCGGCTGCGGTGTCAGTACTTTGTGGCGCTCTTGCGCCAGATCGCCGCGGTCCAGGTCCACGGGGGCGCCCTTGATCCCCGAACCGCCGATGTCCACACCCATGATCTGCATGGACATACCGTACGAAAAGACTTACCTGTCGGCGACCAGTTCGGCAGCTTCCGCACGCAGGTCGCGGCGCAGCTCCTTCGGCAGCGAGAAGACGATCGACTCCTCGGCCGTCTTGACGATCTCCACGTCCGCATACCCGCGCTTCGTGAGGTAATCCAGCACTTCCTCGACCAATACCTCCGGCACCGAGGCGCCCGAGGTCAGGCCGACCGTGGTGACGCCCTCCAGCCAGGCCTCGTCGATCTCGCTCGCGAAGTCGACGAGGTACGCGGCGCGGGCGCCCGCGTCGAGCGCGACCTCGACGAGGCGGATCGAGTTCGAGGAGTTCTTCGATCCGACGACGATGACCAGGTCCGAGTCGGCGCCCATGACCTTGACGGCCGCCTGCCGGTTCGAGGTGGCGTAGCAGATGTCGTCGCTGGGCGGCGAGATGAGCAGCGGGAACTTCGTCTTCAGCGCGTCGACCGTCTCCATCGTCTCGTCGACCGACAGCGTGGTCTGGGACAGCCAGACGACCTTCGACTCATCGCGCACCTGGACGTTCGCGACGTCCTCGGGCCCGTCCACGATGGTGATGTGGTCCGGGGCCTCGCCGGAGGTGCCGATGACCTCCTCGTGGCCCTCGTGGCCGATGAGGAGGATGTCGAAGTCCTCGTTCGCGTACCGGATGGCTTCCTTGTGCACCTTGGTGACCAGCGGGCAGGTCGCGTCGATCGTGGCGAGCTTGCCGCGGGCGGCCTCTTCGTGCACCACCGGCGCCACTCCGTGCGCGGAGAACATGACGATGGAGCCCTCGGGCACCTCCTCCGTCCGCTCGACGAAGACGGCCCCCTTCTTCTCCAGGGTCTGGACCACGTACTTGTTGTGGACGATCTCGTGGCGGACGTAGACCGGCGCACCGTACTGCTCGAGGGCTTTCTCGACGGCGATCACGGCTCGGTCCACGCCCGCGCAGTAACCGCGGGGGGCGGCGAGCAGGACGCGGCGGGAAGCGGGAGCAGGGGCGGGAGCAGTCATGTGGTCCATCGTACGGGGGTCCCTGAGAGGCCGGACGTCCCCCGTTCGGCAGAAACTTGGTCGAAAGCGTGTCCCGCCTATCGCCCGGAGGACGGATGGCGTCCGTGACGGATTCCAGTAAGGCGGCGCCCGCCGCGCTGCGGCGGACCCTCGGCTTCCGGGACCTCGTCGTCTACGGGCTCCTCTTCATCGCCCCCATGGCCCCGGTCGGCGTCTTCGGCACCCTGGACGCCAAGTCGCACGGCGCCATCGCGCTCGTCTACCTCGTCGCGACGGTCGCGATGGCGTTCACGGCGTTCAGCTACGCGCAGATGGTGCGGGTGGCCCCGCAGGCCGGCTCGGTCTTCACGTACGCCCGCAAGGGCCTGGGCGAGGGGCCGGGGCTGATCGCCGGGTGGATGGCGATGCTCGACTACCTGTTGATCCCGGCGGTCGCGTACCTGTTCTCGGGGATCGCGATGAACGCGCTGGTCCCGGAGGTGTCGCGGTGGGTGTGGACGGCGTTGGCCGTGGTGGTGACGACGCTGCTGAACCTGTGGGGCGTACGGGCGGCCGCGCGCGTGGGCTTCGCGGTGCTGGCCCTGGAGATCGTGGTCCTGCTGGTCTTCCTGGTCGCCGCGGTGACGGCGCTGGCGCGGGGCGGGGCGCAGCGCGGCTGGCTGTCGCCGCTGACGGGCGACGGCTCGCTGGCGTTCTCGTTCGCGGCCGTGCTCGGCGCGGTGTCGGTCGCGGTGCTGTCGTACCTGGGCTTCGACGCGATCGCCTCCTTCGCCGAGGAGGTGACGGGCGGCAGCGCGAAGGTGGCGCGGGCGGTGCTGTTCTGTCTGGCGCTGACGGGGGTGCTGTTCGTCGCGCAGACGTACCTGGCGGCACTGCTGTCGCCGCTGACGGCGGCGGAGCTGGCGGCGCGGCCGGTGGAGCAGGGGCCGGCCTTCTACAACACGGTGGAGTCGGCGGTCGGGCCCTGGCTGCACGACCTGGTCGCGGTCAGCAAGGCGATCGGGGCGGCCTTCGCGGCGCTGGCCGGGCAGGCGGCGGCCGGGCGGCTGCTGTTCGCGATGGCCCGGGAGCGCCGTCTGCCGGGTGCGCTGGCGCGGACGTACGGCGGCACCCCGCGCCCGGCGCTGCTGGTGGCGGCCACGGTCACCCTGGTCGCGGCGGTGTGGGCGGCGCGGCGCGACGACGGGCTGGACCACCTGGTGTCGGTGGTGGACGTCGGGGCGCTGGTCGCGTTCACCCTGCTGCACGCCTCGGTGGTGGGCTGGTTCGTGGTGCAGCGGCGGGAGGGGCCGCCGAACTGGCTCCGGCACCTGGTGGTCCCGGTGCTGGGCGCGGCGGTGACCGTCACGGTGATCGTGGAGGCCTCGTGGACGGCGCAGCTCGTGGGGGCGGTGTGGCTGGCGGCGGGACTGTGCGTGCTGTTCGCCCAGCGCGGCCGGCGCGGCCCGGGCGGGGGCCGGGGCGGGAGCCCGGGTGCGGTTCCCTACGCGGCCGAGGGGGAGTCCCCCGGCGGTACGGGTCCCGGGACGGGCCCGGCGGCCGGGGCGGTGTAGCCGGCGGCCGGGGCGGTGTAGGCGGCGGCCCGGCAGCGGGAGCCGCGTAGCCGCCGGCGGACGCGTAGCCGGTGGCGGTCCCAGGACGGGCCCGGCCGCCGGAGCCGCGTAGCCGCAGCTGCGTGCCCGGCAGCCGTCTCCGGGCGGCCCCCGCAGGCGGCGCGGTGGCGACATCCGGGCCGGGCCCTGAGACGCTGTCAGCCGGGCCGGATAGCCTGCGTGCATGGCTCTGAATACGTCGGCCGAGGCGCCGCTGCCGGTAGGCCAGGTGTCCCGGCTCATCGGGGGCTGGATCGACAAGCTCGGCCAGGTGTGGGTGGAGGGGCAGATCACGCAGCTCTCGCGGAGGCCGGGGGCGGGGGTGGTCTTCCTGACGCTGCGCGACCCCTCGCACGACATCTCGGTCAGCGTGACCTGCTTCCGCCAGGTCTACGACGAGGTCGCGGACGCCGTCTCGGAGGGCGCGCGGGTCGTCGTACTCGCCAAGCCGGAGTGGTACGCCCCGCGCGGGCAGCTGTCCCTTCGGGCGACCGAGATACGGCCCGTCGGCATCGGTGAGCTGCTGGCCCGCCTGGAGCGGCTCAAGCGGTCCCTCGCCTCCGAGGGGCTGTTCGCGCTGGACCGCAAGAAGCCGCTGCCCTTCCTGCCCCAGCTGATCGGGCTGGTGGTCGGGCGGGCGTCGGCGGCCGAGCGCGACGTACTGGAGAACGCGCGGCGCCGCTGGCCGGCCGTCCGCTTCGAGGTGCGCAACGTGGCCGTCCAGGGGGTGCACGCGGTGCCCCAGGTGATCCAGGCGGTCCGGGAGCTCGACGCCCTGGACGAGGTGGACGTGATCATCGTGGCGCGCGGCGGCGGCAGCGTGGAGGACCTGCTGCCGTTCTCCGACGAGGAGGTTGTACGGACCGTCGCCGCCGCCCGTACGCCGGTCGTCTCGGCCATCGGCCACGAGCCGGACTCCCCGCTGCTGGACCTGGTCGCGGACCTGCGGGCCTCCACGCCCACGGACGCGGCGAAGAAGGTGGTCCCGGACGTGGGCGAGGAGCTGGAGCGGGTGCGCCAGCTCCAGGACCGGGGGCTGCGGGCCGTACGGGGCCTGCTCGACCGGGAGGAGCGGGGGCTCGCGCACGCCCTGGCCCGGCCGGTCTTCGTCCACCCGCAGCGGATGGTGGAGACCCGGGAGGACGAGGTGGACGCGCTGCTGGCGCGCGGCCGCCGCACGCTCGGGCACCTGCTGGACCGGGCCGACTCGGAGCTCTCGCACACCCTGGCCCGGGTGGTGGCGCTGTCCCCGGCCGCGACCCTGGAGCGCGGCTACGCCGTGCTCCAGCGGGCCGACGGGCACGTGGTGCGCTCGCCCGGGGAGGTCTCGGGGGACGAGCTGCTGCACGCGCGGGTGGCGGAGGGCGCCTTCTCCGTACGGGTCTGCGAACCGGCCGCCGGCCCGGCCGCGACGCCGGGCACCGTATCGGCCGCCGCACCGGGCCCCGGCCCGGCCGCGACACCGGCCGCCGCACCGGCCGCCGCACCGGCCGCCGCGCCGGCTTCCGAATAACGACACACCGCCGCAACGAACGCGTCGGACTACGAACCTAGGGTGGAAACGGTAATGGCAGAGGCCGAAACGGCACTGGGGTACGAGCAGGCCCGCGACGAGCTGATCGAGGTCGTCCGCAAGCTGGAGGCGGGCGGCACCTCGCTGGAGGACTCGCTCGCGCTCTGGGAGCGCGGCGAGGAGCTGGCCAAGGTCTGCCGGCACTGGCTGGAGGGGGCCAGGGCCCGTCTGGACTCGGCGCTCGCGACCCGGGAGGCGGCCGACGGAGAGTGATTCCGGTCACCGCCGCGGCGGTTTAGTTGAAACTTCACCTACTTCCGCCGTAGAGTCGGGGCATCGCTTCACCTCTGTTCCGTATGGAAGAAGGCTTTCCGATGTCTCTCGTTCTCGACCCCGCCGCGCAGGACCTGCTGTTCCGCAAGGCCCGCACGGCCAACTCGTTCTCCGACGAGCCGGTCACCGAGGAGCAGGTCCAGGCGATCTACGACCTGGTGAAGTTCGGCCCCACCGCCTTCAACCAGACCCCGCTGCGCATCATGCTGGTCCGCTCCCCCGAGGCCCGCGAGCGCCTCGTGAAGCACCTCTCCGAGGGCAACCAGGCCAAGACCGCCGCCGCGCCGCTCGTCGCGATCCTTTCGGCGGACAACGAGTTCCACGAGGAGCTTCCGCAGCTGCTCCCGCACTTCCCGCAGGCCAAGGACCTCTTCTTCGCCGAGCGTCCGGTCCGCGAGCAGTCCGCGCTGCTGAACGCCGCGCTGCAGGCCGCGTACTTCATCGTCGGCGTCCGCGCCGCCGGTCTGGCCGCGGGTCCGATGACCGGCGCCGACTTCGCCGGGGTCCAGAAGGAGTTCCTGGACGCCGACCACACCCCGCTGATGATCGTCAACATCGGCAAGCCGGGCGAGGACGCCGTCGCGTTCCCGCGCTCCCCGCGCCTGGAGTTCGACCAGGTCATCACCACCGTCTGAGTGCGTACGGCGCCCGCCGCCGCCGTACGCGAAGAGGCCGCGCCCCCCGGGATTCCGGGGGGCGCGGCCTCTTCGCGTAGACGTCGCGTACGGGGACGGCCGCGGGCGGGGACGACCGCGTACGGAGACGGCCGCGTGCGGGGGCGAACCGCAGCCTGGGACGGGCCGCGGACCGAGACAGGCCGCGGACCGACACGGGCCGCCGACCCGGACGGGCCCCGGTGCTATCCGCCCGCCGTGGCGCCCTGCTTGAACTCCAGGGCCGCCGCCATCGCGCCGAGCTGCTCGAAGGAGGCCGTTCCGGTCACCACCGTGACGTAGCCCTGGTCCTGCTTGACGAGGGCGTCGTACTTCTCGCCCTCCCAGCGCTCCCAGGCCGCGTCGCCGACCTGCTGCGTCTGCCCGGTGGCCTTCGCCTGCTGGGTGACCCGGCCCAGGTACTTCCCGGAGACGTCGGTGGACTGCTCCAGCGCCACGTACTCCTGCTTCGGGTCCAGGAAGCCCAGATGCCAGGCGCTGGCGTTCTTGCGCTCGTACGTCACCGATGTCGCGCGCCACTCGGCCGGGAGCCCGACGGGGACCGCCAAGGGGTACGGCGCCGCACGGCGGGCCGTGATCGTCTCCACCCGGTAGTCGACCGTGCGCGTCGGATCGGCCTTCTCGTCGTGCGGGATGAAGAGATAGATCCCAGCGACGACGAGGCCGATCACCCCCAGCGACCGGACCATGTCCCAGATCGTCTGCTTGCCTTTCATACCTGCCACGGGACCATCGTCCCGCATCGCCGGCGGCGATCAGCGCCGGGGTGGCCCCGAGCGGCCGCGCGGCGGCGCGGCGGGGGCCGGGAGCAGGCCGCAAGACGTCCGCTCAGGCCAATCGGCTGACCGGTATGCCGCTCATACGTGACCCGGCCTGCTCAATATGTCGACGTACCGATAGAGTTCGAGCACCCTCACATCCCGGCCGTCGTCGTACAGAAAGGTGCGCTCCGATGACCGAGCACAACCTGCCGCCCCAGCTCGAAGTTTCTCCCGAAGCCCCCGACCGCAACCTCGCCCTGGAACTGGTCCGGGTCACCGAGGCCGCCGCCATGGCCGCGGGCCGGTGGGTCGGCCGCGGTGACAAGCTCGGCGCGGACGGCGCCGCGGTCAACGCCATGCGGACCCTGATCTCCACCGTGTCGATGAACGGCGTCGTCGTCATCGGCGAGGGCGAGAAGGACGAAGCGCCGATGCTCTTCAACGGCGAGCGGGTCGGCGACGGCACCGGCGCCGAGGTCGACATCGCCGTGGACCCCATCGACGGCACCACCCTGAACGCCAAGGGCATGCCGAACGCGATCGCCGTCCTGGCCGCCGCCGACCGCGGCACCATGTTCGACCCGTCGGCCGTCTTCTACATGGAGAAGCTGGTCACGGGCCCCGAGGCCGCCGACTTCGTCGACATCAACGCCCCCGCCTCGGTCAACATCCGGCGCGTCGCGAAGGCCAAGAACATGGCCGTCGAGGACGTCACCGTGGTCATCCTGGACCGCCCGCGCCACGAGGGCATCGTCAAGGAGATCCGCGAGACCGGCGCCCGCATCAAGTTCATCTCGGACGGCGACGTCGCGGGTTCGGTCATGGCGGTGCGCGAGGGCACCGGCGTCGACCTGCTCCTCGGCATCGGCGGCACGCCCGAGGGCATCATCTCGGCGTGCGCCATAAAGTGCCTCGGCGGCACGATCCAGGGCAAGCTGTGGCCCAAGGACGAGGCCGAGCGCCAGAAGGCGATCGACGCGGGCCACGACCTGGACCGGGTCCTGCACACGACCGACCTGGTGTCAGGCGAGAACGTCTTCTTCGTCGCCACCGGCATCACGGACGGCGAGCTGCTGCGCGGCGTCCACTACCGCTCGGAGACCGCGACGACGTCCTCGCTGGTCATGCGCTCGAAGTCGGGCACGATCCGGCAGATCGACTCGACGCACCGGCTGTCCAAGCTGCGCGCGTACAGCGCGATCGACTTCGACCGGGCCCAGTAGACCCGGCGGAAGCGGCACGGCGAGAGGGGCGGTCACCGCGTGCGGCGGTGACCGCCCCTCTGGCGTGGGCACGGAAGTCGATGCGGGGAGTCGGTACGGGACGTCGGTACGGGACGTCGGCGCCGGAAGTCGGTACGGGACGGCGTACGGGAGTCGGTACGGTGCCCCGCGCGCCCGGCGGTGTCCGGGCGGGGGGCTGGGGCGTGCGGGGGCGTGCGGGGACGGTGGGTCAGCCCGCCGCGGCGATCGGACCGGATCCCTGGGCCTGGCGCAGCTCGGCGGACCTGCGGCGCATCCGGGCCAGCACCACGCGGCGCTCGGCGGCGGTGAGGCCGCCCCAGACCCCGTACGGCTCGGGCTGGAGCAGGGCGTGCTCGCGGCAGGCGACCATCACGGGGCAGCGGGCACAGACGCGCTTGGCGGCATCCTCGCGGGAAAGCCGGGACGCGGTCGGCTCCTTGGACGGAGCGAAGAACAGCCCCGCCTCGTCGCGGCGGCAGACCGCGTCCGCGTGCCAGGGGCCGTCCCCGGCCCTGGCGGCCGGCACCCGCGGCTTCGGCACGGCGGCCGGGCGCCCGTGGAGACCCTGGACGGCGGCTACCTGCAGGGACTGATGCGGCGGATGCGGCACGGTCTACTCCTGACGACGTATACGCGAGCGAGAGACGATGCACCTGTCCCTACCCGCTGGGGGCTCCCCTATGCACGGCGCGCCGCCGCGCGCGGCGGGTTCGTCCGAAACGCGATCCCGCGCGCGCGGCGGCCGGGACGGCCCGCGGCGCCGGGCCGCGGGCGCCGCTCGGGCCCCGGGCGGGGGCGCCGGCGCCCCGCGCGGTGGAGCGGGCGCCGGGACGCTACCCGGCCGGTCGTGGCGCGCGGCGGCGGCGGGGGCGGTGCGGTCGCGCGGGCGGCCGTACGCGCGCCCCCGCGGGCGGAGGCCGGAAGCGGCGGCGGGGTAACGGCAGACCGACGGCGCCGCCGCGGCCCGGGCGGACCCCTGCGGGCCTACGGACACCGCCGGGACGCCAAGGCCGGAACTCGCCGTACCGGGAGCCACCGGACCACGCCCCGACGGACCCTCGGCCGGGGGGCAGCGGCGGGACCGCCCCGCGCCGGCCGGGACGCCCCGCGGCGGCCGGACCGCCCGGCGGCGGCAGCGGGGTCAGTCCGCCCGGCGGTGGCAAGGTCAGTCCGTGCGGCGCTTGCGGAGTTTGTGGGCCAGGTCGACCAGGCGGGAGCCCGGCTTCGGACGTGCCTCGATGTTGCCCAGGAGCGCGAAGCCGCGGACGATCACCACGGGCGCCTGCGGATCCGTCTCCCCGCGGGCCTCGCCGCGCACCTCGAAGTTGCCGAGGACGCCGCTGCCGTAGCCGCGCAGGGTGACGTTCTCCGGGACCACGACGTCGACGTTGCCGAGCACGCACGTCACGTTGATCTCGGTGACCTGCTGCTCGAAGACCGCCTCCGTGAGGTCGATACTGATGTCGCCCATCACCGAGACGGCGCGGGTGTGGGCCCCCGGCCGCCAGCGGCCCTTGCGGGCGGAGCTGCTGCACACCGCGACGACCGTCTCCACCGGGCCCGCCGACGCGCCGGACGACCCGAGCGGGCTCGTGGGCGCGGCGTGGGCGCCGCCGGGCGCGGGCAGGTCGCGTACGAGCACGTCCAGCTCCCCCACCGTCTTGACGGCGTAGAGCACGTCGAGGCGCTCGGAGTGCTCCTCGGGGGTCAGCCGGCCCTCGGCCACGGCGTCGCCGAGGATCTGGGCGATCCGGTCCCGGTCGGCGTCGGAGGCGCGCAGCCCGCCCGGGCCGGGCGCGGAGGCCGGCACCGGAGCCGGAGCCGGACCGGGCGCCGGCGCGGAGGCGGGCACCGGGGCCGGGGCGGGCTCGGGTGCGGGGGCAGGCTCGGGGGCGGCGGGGTGCTTTTCCAGGTCCACGCCGCCCAGCATAGCGAGACACGATAGATCGCGATACTGCCGAGTGAGCCCTACCTCACAAGCACCGCCCGACCGGGAGGTCCTACGCTGGTGGACTGCGCTGCCAATTGGTCGTCAGTGCTGTCTGCCGAGTGAGGAATGGCCCCAATGCCGGAGTTCGCGTACACCGACCTGCTGCCCCTGGGCGAGGACAACACCCCCTACCGGCTGGTGACCGCCGAGGGCGTGTCCACCTTCGAGGCGGACGGACGTACGTTCCTCAAGGTGGAGCCGGAGGCGCTGCGCAAGCTCGCCGAAGAGGCGATCCACGACATCCAGCACTTCCTGCGCCCCGCGCACCTCGCGCAGCTGCGCCGCATCATCGACGACCCGGAGGCGAGCGCGAACGACAAGTTCGTCGCCCTGGACCTGCTGAAGAACGCGAACATCGCGGCGGCCGGCGTCCTGCCGATGTGCCAGGACACGGGCACGGCCATCGTGATGGGCAAGCGCGGCCAGAACGTGCTGACTTCAGGAGGCGACGAGGCGGCGCTCTCCCGCGGCGTCTTCGACGCGTACACCCGCCTGAACCTGCGCTACTCGCAGATGGCCCCCCTCACCATGTGGGAGGAGAAGAACACCGGCTCGAACCTGCCCGCGCAGATCGAGCTGTACGCGACCGACGGCGGCGCGTACAAGTTCCTCTTCATGGCCAAGGGCGGCGGCTCCGCGAACAAGTCCTTCCTCTACCAGGAGACCAAGGCGGTCCTCAACGAGGCCTCCATGATGAAGTTCCTGGAGGAGAAGATCCGCTCGCTCGGTACGGCGGCCTGCCCGCCCTACCACCTGGCGATCGTGGTCGGCGGCACCTCCGCCGAGCACGCGCTCAAGACCGCCAAGTACGCCTCCGCGCACTACCTGGACGAGCTGCCCCGCGAGGGCTCGCCGCTCGGCCACGGCTTCCGCGACGAGGCCCTGGAGCAGCAGGTCTTCGAGCTGACCCAGAGGATCGGCATCGGCGCGCAGTTCGGCGGCAAGTACTTCTGCCACGACGTCCGCGTGGTGCGCCTGCCCCGGCACGGCGCCTCGCTGCCCGTCGCCATCGCCGTGTCCTGCTCGGCGGACCGCCAGGCCACCGCGAAGATCACCGCCGAGGGCGTCTTCCTGGAGCAGCTGGAGACGGACCCGGCGCGCTTCCTGCCGGAGACCACGGACGAGCACCTCAGCGAGGCGGCGGACGTCGTCTCCATCGACCTGAACCGGCCGATGGACGAGATCCTGGCGACCCTGACGCAGCACCCGGTCAAGACCCGGCTGTCGCTGACCGGCCCGCTGGTCGTGGCGCGCGACATCGCGCACGCCAAGATCAAGGAGCTGCTGGACTCGGGCGCGGAGATGCCGCAGTACCTGAAGGACCACCCGGTCTACTACGCGGGCCCCGCGAAGACCCCCGAGGGCTACGCGTCGGGCTCCTTCGGTCCGACGACGGCCGGCCGCATGGACTCGTACGTGGAGCAGTTCCAGGCGGCGGGCGGCTCCAAGGTCATGCTGGCCAAGGGCAACCGCTCCCAGCAGGTGACCGACGCGTGCGGCACGCACGGCGGCTTCTACCTCGGCTCGATCGGCGGCCCGGCGGCGCGGCTCGCGCAGGACTGCATCAAGAAGGTCGAGGTCCTGGAGTACGAGGAGCTCGGCATGGAGGCGGTCTGGCGGATCGAGGTCGAGGACTTCCCGGCCTTCATCGTCGTGGACGACAAGGGCAACGACTTCTTCACGAACCCGGCCCCGGAGCCGACGTTCACCCATATCCCGGTGCGCGGCCCCGGCCTGGCGTAGCACAGCACTCCCCAACCCCCAGAGAGCCCCTGGCGCCAACCGCCGGGGGCTCTTGCCGTACCTGCCCCCTCTCTGCCCGCAGCGGGGCCCACGGGCTGCCCGTCGGGACAGCGAGGCGGGGCCGAGCGGCCTCACGGCCGCCGGTTTCTCGTTCCGGAAACTCGAACCCCTTGCGCCTCAGACCAGTTGATCGGAAGCATCGAGGAAGACACCACGCAGCACGGCAGGAGGGGCCTGTGAAGGTAACCAAGCTCGTCAGCACCTGTGACCTCAAGGACTGCCCGACCATCTACGCGACCGACAGGGGCACGCTGCTGGTCCAAGGCGAGACACCCGCAGATCACGGGCTCGACATTCCCGCGCACGAAACCGTGGTCGAGATCCCGGAGCAGCTGATCTTCGATCTCATCCGGAAGGGCCTTCGTGGCTTCTAAGACTCTGGGCGAACTGTTCGACACCTTCCAGCGGGAAGCGTTCCGCCTAGAGACGCTGGACGATTACAGCAAGTCGGGAAACGTGGAGGCCTATCGAGCATTCCTCGCCGGTGCCCCTCAGCCAGCCGACTACAACGAAGAGTGGGTGTCGGAACTCCGTTCTCACATCAGCAATGGCAAGCGCATATACCGAGTGCACATTCTCTCGCGCCCCCTCACACCGTATCTACGCTTCGAGCTGGGTTGGGGCTACCGCAAGAATGCCACGGGCGGCGAGGAGTTCTTCATTCTCGACACTACTGAACGACCAAACCCCCTGGAAGGGGTTCCAGATTTCTGGCAGATGGATAGCTTGACGCCAGCAGTGATGAGCTATTCGGCCGATGGGGCATTTCTCGGCACTCACGTCCTGGCCGGTGATCGCGCGGAGGAATTCCGCGCCTACCGAGACACGGCCATGAGGCACGCCGAGCCATTCTCCGAATGGTGGGCGAAGTACGGGGAGTGAACAGGGGACAGCTAGGGGCCGCACTGCGGGCGCTTAGGCAGGCATCCGGGAAGGAAGCAAAAGCCGTCGCCCGCAGTGCCGTCATGTCTGCCAGCAAGCTGAGTAAAATTGAAACGGCCAAGGTTGCTCCGTCCGTGGTGGACGTTGAGCGCATCCTCACAGCCATCGGCGTTTCAGATGAAGTCAAGGATGAGTACCTAGAGGCCGTCAGAGCGGCAGCAACAGAGGCCACAGCCTGGCGTCTCATCCGCCGCATGGGAGTTCATAAGGCGCAGCAGCAGACGAGGGCCCTAGAGGCTCAAATGACATTGCTGCGGCTATTCCAGCCGGCTCTGATCCATGGCCTGCTACAGACCCCTGAATACATTCGAGCGATTCTGTCTCGGCATGACCTCGGCGAGGATGTTCTAACCCGGACCATCAGTGTCCGGATAGAACGCCAACAGGCTCTCTATGACTCGACCAAGCAGCTTCATTTCATCCTGACTGAGCCCGTATTGCGGTGGCGCATCGTGTCAGCCGCCAGGATGGCAGAACAAATCGACAGGATTGTCTCACTTTCGCGGCTGCCCAATATTGATATTCGCATCGTACCCTTGTCGGGGCGACAGCAGGATGTGGCCAATCATGCGTTTGTCATCCGAGACGACAGGACGGTCACTGTCGAAACTGTTCACGCGGAAATTGTCGTGACGGACCCTAGAGACGTTTCGCTGTATGTGCACAAGTTCGAGGGGTTCGCCTCGATAGCGCTATCCGGAGATGCCATGCGTGCCACGCTCGAAGGCATCCGAGACGAGCTTTTGCGCGAACAGGAAACCGGCTAGAACCCGGCCCCGCACCCCGACACGATTGGGTGTCGATTCCCGAAGTGGCGAGGGGTGCGCAATGGCAACCAGGATGGACGGCTTCGAGTACGCGACGTACACGGAGAAGCGCGAGACGTGCCCGTCGTGCAACATGCCCATCCCCTTCCACCACCTTGCCCGGCGGGGAATGCTCGGCCAGAAGGACGGCCCGCCGAAAGTCGCCTACTGGCACACCCGCTGCGTCAATGCGGACGGGACGCGCCGATGACGCACTCAGTCATCCGATACGCCGACCACCGAATCATCAGAGACCCCGAGTGCACGCCCACCGTGGTTGCGAGCTGCCTCTACGAGGGTTGCGGGTGGGCCGCCGTTCCCGGCCCCGACGTGGCCGAGGTGGATCGACAGTGCATGACTCACACGGGCCTGAACACCGGCCATGGCCGCTTTCTCCGAGGGTTCGAGGACATCGCCCTTGTTCATCGGGTCGAGACGCTCTGACACAGACCCCCGCCCCGCCAGGGCGGGCAACAGGACGCCCAACGACAGAAGGAGTCACACGATGACCACCATGATCGAAAGCCCCATCGCCTTACGGCGCGGGCGGGACCTTGTCAGCCCCGACCTGTTCGAGCGGCTGGCCGCGTTCTGCGCGGACGAATACGGCCTTGAGCGGGTCGTGGCCGACCGCGTGATGGATCAGGCCCTCGCATCCGTGTACGTCCTGGGCAGTCAGAAGGCGTACGACATGGCACCCAGCGAGCGAGTGGATCCCGGTTGGCACTCGTTCATGCTCCACACGCAGGAGTACGCCGCCTGGTGTCAGGAGCAGTTCGGCCACTTCGTCCACCACTCCCCGAACGCCAGGGTACGGACGCGCCCACTGATGGTGTCGGTGGCCGACCGCATCGCGGCCGCCGGGTTCGACGTCGACGCCCGACTGTGGGGCACCGCAGCCGACTGCAATCAGCCGGCCTGCTGTGGCGACGGCGACGGCTGCTGACTCACTCCCAACACGCGGATCACGGCGTGATCCGCTCGAACGAAGTAGGACCCGGACACGTCACAGGTGTCCGGGTCCTACCCTGAGCAAAGGTACCGTCCATGGCATCTGGCGAGGGTCTGACCGGGAGCAGCAGAGTCACCGTATTCGCCATGTTCGGCGTGGTCTTCGGTTACGCCACGCACCACTTGGACGAGCGGCGAATCGGAGACGTGGCCATCGTCGGCCCGCTGACCCCCGGGGTCGAGTGGGCGCGTCTGTGGCAGATGGCCCGCAACTGCGGACGGCCGACGGCCGACGAGACCGAGCTAGCTCAATGGGTGCTCACTCAGGCCACCCGGGCGTTCGTGTGCGGCAGCGACCGCATCGCACAATTCCAAGACCAGGGCTGGAAGTTGGAGCCGGGCGGAAAGCGTGTCGGGTTCGATGCGACGTACGCCAACCGTGACCATCTCTGGACGGGAAACCTGACTGCCGAAGGGCTCACCCCGGACCAGGTGGCGGAGCGCCCCACGCATTACAACGCCTAACCGCGACCCATGAGCTGAAATGCAGAGAATCCCCCGCACCCAAAAAGGTGCGGGGGATTTCACTTGCAGCCGACCTAGCTTACAGCGGCCTTTATGATCTGCGCAGAAGTGGCCTCGCCAAGGGCTACACCGGCAACTCGCAGAGTGAGCTTAAAGCCGACCTGATCCGAATCCCATCGGGCATCTTCAAGGAGGCGGGGGGAGGGAATCTCGGCATGACACCACTGTGCCCGCGCCGGGAGGCGGACCGCACCGGGTTAACGTCGGGGACACGGCGTCGCCGCTGCCCGTTCACCCCGGTTTGCAAGGATTTCCGTATGACCGCGATCCGTCCCGCCCGCATCGCCCGCCTCGCCGCCACCGTCCGGGTGATCGCCCACCGCGGGGCCTCCCACGAGCACCCCGAGCACACCCTCGCCGCCTACCGGCAGGCCGTCGAGGACGGCGCGGACGCGCTGGAGTGCGATGTGCGGCTCACCGCCGACCGCCGGCTCGTCTGCGTGCACGACCGGCGCGTGGAGCGGACCTCCGACGGGCGGGGCGCGGTCTCCGCGATGACGTACGGGGAGCTCTCCGCGCTGGATTTCGGGGCCTGGAAGGGCGACGGGCACGCCGGGGCCCGGGTGCTGCTGTTCGAGGACCTGCTCCGGGTGGCCCTGTCCGCGCCCCGGCCGGTCGGCCTCGCGGTCGAGACCAAGCACCCGGCGCGCACGGGCGGCCTGCTGGAGGCCGAGCTGGTACGGGTGCTGAAGGAGTACGGGCTGGCCGACGGGGGCTCGGGCCGCGTCGAGGTGATGAGCTTCTCGCGCTCCGCCCTGAACCGGCTGCACCGGCTCGCGCCCGGCCTGCCCGCCGTGTACCTGATGGAGCGGCGGCTGCGCCCGGTGCGCCCGCCGTACGCGACCCACGCGGGCCCGGGCATCGAGCTCGTACGCCGCGACCCGGCTCTGGTGGGCCGGCTGAAGGCCCGGGGGCTGGCCGTGCGGGTGTGGACCGTGGACGAGCCGGAGGACGTGGAGCTGTGCGTGCGGCTCGGCGTGGACACCCTGATCACCAACCGGCCGCGGGAGGTGCGCAAGCTGCTGCGGGACCTGTGACACCCGGCCGGGGTGCGCCGGCCGGGCGTGGGGGCGGGTGGTGCGGGGCGGGTGGTGCGGGGTGCTGTTGCGGGGCGGGTGGTGCGGGGCGGGTTATGCGAAGCGCTGGTTCGCCGATCCGTTGCAGGTCTGCAGGCGCAGCGGGTCGTGGCCGGCGGCCACGGTCAGGCACATGCCTTGGGCGGCGGCGGGGCGGATGGTGGCGCCGTCGCGGACGTAGCGCTGGTTGGCGCCGCCGTGGCAGTCCCAGAGGACGAGGCCGGTGCCGGCGCCGTAGGCGGCTCCGGGGGCGTCCAGGCAGCGGTCCTGGGTCAGTCCGAGGTGGACGGACCCGCGGGCCGCGTCGTACCACCAGGTCTGGTTGCGGCCGCCGTGGCAGTCCCAGCCCACGACCTTGGTGCCGTTGGCGCTGGAGCCGCCGAAGGCGTCGAGGCAGTTGGCCGTCCCCTCGTTCCTCAGGGGCTTGTAGAGGTCGTCCCAGGCGCCCCCCTGCAGGACCGGGGTTCCGGTGCTCGCCGGGTCGGCGCAGGAGGCCTCGCGCAGGCCGGAGGCGTAGAGCTGGGTCAGGCAGGACGCGAACGCGCCGTGGCCGCGGTAGTTGGGGTGGAAGGACTGGCGGGCGGTGTTCTCGTCCCACGGGAAGTGGTCCGCGAGGTCGAGGTAGAGGCCGCGGGCCCAGGGGTCCTCCATGCAGACCTCGTGGCCGTGGAAGAGACGGGAGTTGTCCAGGTAGGTCGCACCGGAGGCGAGGGCGGCGGCGCGCATGCCCTTCTCGAAGACGGGCACCGCGTAGTTGCGGCCCCAGGTGGCGTCGGAGTCGTATCCGGCGCAGCCTCCGGGGAGCTTGCCGGGGAAGTTGGGGTTGTCGTGGAAGTCGGGGCCGATGGGGCTGGGGTAGCCCATGACGACCAGTTTGTAGTCGGTGTCGGCGTAGCCCGCGTCGCGCATGACCGTCTTGAGGTCGGCGACGGTGGACTCCACCTTGGGCTTGAGGCCGTCGACGCGCGCCTGCCAGCCGGGGGCGTACTTGGGCTCGCAGGCGCCCTGGATGAGCACCCAGCGGGTGACGCAGTCGGTCATGACCGGGCCGAACTGCAGGTCGTCGTTGGCCCCGGCGACGAGCAGGACCATCTTGATCTTCGTGTTGCGTGCTTTGATGGCCAGGCTGTCGCTCTGCACCAGCTCGTCGGCGTACTGCTTGGAGCCGCCGATCCTGATGTTGCCGGTGTACCCGCCGGAGCAGGCGACGTTGAAGGTGAGGTCGGCCGGGATGCCGGTGCGGTGGATCGCCGAGTCGGGCGAGCGGTGGCACTGGT
Source organism: Streptomyces antarcticus (assembly GCF_026627255.1). Lineage (GTDB taxonomy): Bacteria > Actinomycetota > Actinomycetes > Streptomycetales > Streptomycetaceae > Streptomyces > Streptomyces antarcticus. The sequence continues at coordinate 696,213 of NZ_JAPNLM010000001.1, forward strand.
TGTTCGGCGTGTTCGTGGCGGGGTCGTAGTTCCCGACGCCCTCGCCCGAGATCTCGCTGTCGCCCAGTGAGATCAGGCCGGTCTTGCGCTGGTTCAGCGGCCGCACGGCCGCGTCGCCGTAGATGCGGACCGCCTCGGCTGCGCGGATCGCCTCCAGTTCGGGCGGGAGGGGGGTGACCGCGGCGGCGGGTGCCGGCGCGGGTGCCGCGGGGACGGCCGCCTGGGCCATGGGGGTGACGGCGGTGACGCCCCCGAGGGCGGCCGCGAACGCCGCGACCGCGACGACGGTAGATCTGAGCCTGGACTTCGTTACGGCACGTGCCATGAACGCCTCCCCGGATGTCAGTGTTACCCACGGTATTTACTGGCCGGTAGGGGAGTTGGGAACACTTCGAACAAGACAATTGCTCAACTTTTAGAGGAGACAACGGACATGACCGAGGACCAGCAGGCCGAAGCGTTCCGGACCGAGCACGACTCCATGGGCGACGTACAGGTGCCCGTGCACGCCAAATGGCGCGCCCAGACCCAGCGTGCGGTGGAGAACTTCCCCGTCTCGGGACAGCGGTTGGAACACGCCCACATCGCGGCGCTCGCCCGCATCAAGGCCGCGGCCGCGGTGGTGAACGCGCGCCTCGGCGTCGTGGACCCGGACATCGCCGAGGCGATCCGCTCGGCCGCGGAGGAGGTCGCTGACGGCCGCTGGGACGACCAGTTCCCGGTGGACGTCTTCCAGACGGGCTCGGGAACCTCGTCCAACATGAACGCCAACGAGGTGATCGCGACCCTGGCCGCCGAGCGGCTCGGCCGCGAGGTCCACCCCAACGACCACGTCAACGCCTCCCAGAGCTCAAACGACGTCTTCCCGTCCTCCATCCACATCGCCGCCACCGCCGCCGTCACCGGCGCGCTGATCCCGGCTTTGGAGCACCTCGCCGTCTCCATGGAGCGCAAGGCCGAGGAGTTCGCCGACGTCGTCAAGGCCGGCCGGACGCACCTGATGGACGCCACCCCGGTCACCCTGGGCCAGGAGTTCGGCGGGTACGCGGTCCAGATCCGCTACGGCGTCGAACGGCTGCGCGCGGCCCTCCCCCGGCTGGCCGAACTGCCGCTGGGCGGCACCGCCGTGGGCACCGGGATCAACACCCCGCCCGGCTTCTCGGCCGCCGTGATCGCCGAGGTGGCCGCCGCCACCGGGCTGCCGCTGACCGAGGCCCGCAACCACTTCGAGGCCCAGGGCGCCCGGGACGCGCTGGTGGAGACCTCGGGCATGCTCCGTACGGTCGCCGTCTCGCTGACCAAGATCTCCAACGATCTGCGCTGGATGGCTTCCGGACCGCGCACCGGATTGGCCGAAATCAATCTCCCGGATCTCCAGCCGGGCTCGTCGATCATGCCCGGGAAGGTCAATCCGGTCATCCCCGAGGCTGTTCTGATGGTCGCCGCCCAGGTGATGGGGAACGACGCCGCGGTCGCCGTCGCGGGCGCCGCCGGCAACTTCGAGCTGAACGTGATGCTCCCCGTGATGGCCAGGAACCTCCTCGAATCGATCCGGCTGCTCGGCAGCGCCAGCCGCCTGCTGGCCGACCGCACGGTCGACGGAATCACCGCCAACACCGCACGGGCCAGGGAGTACGCCGAATCCTCGCCCTCCGTGGTGACCCCGCTGAACCGCTACATCGGCTACGAGGAGGCCGCCAAGGTCGCAAAGAAGGCACTCGCCGAACGCAAGACGATCCGGGAGGTCGTCCTGGAGTCCGGCTACGTGGACCGGGGCGCGCTCACCCTCGAGCAGCTGGACGAGGCCCTCGACGTGCTGCGGATGACCCGCCCCTGACGCACCGTCCCCGCCCCCCCGCGCAGGGTCCGGATCCGGTCGAATCCCGTCGCCGAACCCCTCCGTGACCTGCACCGCAGCGGGGGCGCGGGGTGCCGCCCTAAGATCTGCGCATGACAGGTACTTTCCGGCCCGCGGGCGGCGCGGAGCGGGGCGCCGCGCGGGCCGCGCGCTGGGCGCCCGGGGAGCAGATCCTCTGGCGCTACCGCGACAACGCCCCGGGCCTCCGCGGCGGGGTGCACATCTGCCGCCCGGTGACCGTCGTACGGGACACCGACGAGCTGCTGGCCGTGTGGATGGCCCCGGGCACCGAGTGCGTCAAGCCGGTCCTGGCCGACGGCACGCCCGTGCACGCCGAACCGCTCGCCACCCGCTACACCGCGCCGCGGACGACGGTGCGCTCCCGTTGGTTCGGCACCGGCGTGCTGAAGCTGGCGCGGCCCGGGGACCCGTTCTCCGTATGGCTGTTCTGGGAGCGCGGCTGGCGGTTCAAGAACTGGTACGTGAACCTGGAGGAGCCCCGGACCCGCTGGGCGGGCGGGGTCGACTCCGAGGACCACTTCCTGGACATCGCCGTGCACCCGGACCGCAGCTGGACGTGGCTGGACGAGGACGAGTTCGCGCAGGCGCAGCGGGCCGGGCTGATGGACCGGGCGCAGGCGCGGCGGGTCCGGGACGCGGGGCGGGCCGCGGTGGAGCTGATCGGCTCCTGGGGGCCGCCCTTCTCCGAAGGCTGGCAGGACTGGCGGCCGGACCCGGCCTGGACGGTCCCGGCCCTGCCGGAGGACTGGGACCGCACTCCGGCGCACATGTCGTCATGAGACCCTTGATGCGCCCCCAGGTTCGAAACGTAGGATCGTCCTCCGCGAGGTCGCGCGCGCGGGACGGTGCCGGTCGGGCCGGACATCCGCAAGTGGCTTGTCGTACACGGGACTTGACCGGAGGCCGACAGGACTGACTGACGAGGGGCGGGGTCCACCGGGCGAAGTTCGGCGGGGGTCCCCGGACGAAGTCTGGGGGAGGATGTCCGGGGCGGTGGTGTCCCGGGCGCTGAGCGGGTATACCGCGACTGACCGAGTTGAGTGCAGCGCACATCGAGCGCAAACGGACGGAATTCCACGCGTGACGGAGTACCCCACCTCTCAGGAGGGCCCGCAGCCTGCCGCGGCCACCGCGACACCGGTCCCGGGCGGCTCCGCCGTGCCCTTCGCCTCCGGCGCGTCGGCCGCTCCCGCGCCGGGCTCCGGCGCCTCCGGCCCGGCCCGCGGCGGATCCGGGCGCGCCCCGGCGGCGTCCGCCGCCCCGGGCGGCGCCGGCAGCGACGAGCCCGGCCACGGCAAGGCGGCGGTCCCGGCCGTGGAGGCCACCCGGCCCGGGATCCCCGCGGCCCGCGGCCGCGACGGCGAGGCCGCGCGCGGCCTGGCGGCCGCCTCCGGCGGCCCGGGAGCGCCGGGTTCGCACCCGACGGCCGCCGCCGCCCCCGCCCCCGGCCGCGGGGGCACTCCCGCGGCGGCGGACGGGGCACCGGCCGGCGGCGCGCACCACGCGGCGGACTCCGCCGGGCCCGTACCGCGCGGCCAGGGCGTGGACGCGCAGGCGGCGCAGGGCGTCGCGGCGGCCCCCGGGAGCGCCCTGGAGGGGTTGGGGGGCGACGGGCGGCACGGCGGCGGCACCGGCGTACCGGGCGGCCAGACGGGAGATACCGCGACCCGCCGCGAGGGGGACCGGCTGCGTTTCGTCGGGGCGGCCACCCGACGCATCGCGCGCGGCATCGACCTCGACGAGATCGTGCTCGGCCTGTGCCGGGCCACCGTGCCGACGTTCTCCGACGCCATCCTGGTGTACCTGCGCGACCCGCTCCCGGTGGGGGACGAACGTCCCGTCGGACCGGTCGTTTTAAGGCTCCGGCGCACCGACCGGCTGCGGCCGATCGACGACCTCACGGACATCGGCGGCACGATCGGCGCGGGGACGGACCTCGCCGGGGCCGCGGGGGCCACCGGCGAGCTCGACTTCAGCCAGCTGCCGCTGCTGGGCCTCCAGGGTGACCTGCCGGCCGCCGAGCTGTGCGAGATCCGCCCCGGCGGGGCCCTCGCGGAGGTGCTGCGCGGCGTACGGCCCGTCTTCGGGTCCTCCGCCGCCGCCAAGGCCGCGCTGCCCGAGCTGCTGGGCGTGGACCACCCGCTGCCGCGCGGCAACCGGGCCGTCCTCGCGCCGCTGCGCGGCCGCCGCCGGGTGATCGGCGCGGCCGTGTTCCTGCGCAGCCCGGAGCGGCCCGCGTTCGAGCAGAACGACCTCCTGGTCGCCGCCCAGCTCGCCACGCACACGGCGCTCGGCATCGACAAGGCGGTGCTGTACGGCCGGGAGGCCTACATCGCCGACGAGCTCCAGCGCACGATGCTGCCCGACAGCCTGCCGCAGCCCACCGGGGTACGGCTCGCCTCGCGCTACCTGCCGGCCGCCGAGACGGCCCGGGTCGGCGGCGACTGGTACGACGCCATACCGCTGCCCGGCAGCCGGGTCGCGCTCGTCGTCGGCGACGTCATGGGCCACTCCATGACCTCCGCCGCGATCATGGGCCAGTTGCGCACCACCGCCCAGACCCTGGCGCAGCTGGACCTGCCGCCGGCCGAGGTGCTGCACCACCTGGACGAGCAGGCCCAGCGGCTCGGCTCGGACCGGATGGCCACCTGCCTGTACGCGGTCTACGACCCCGTCTCGCACCGGATCACCATCGCCAACGCCGGCCACCCGCCGCCCGTGCTGCTGCACCTGGGCGGCCGCGCCGAGGTGCTGCGGGTGCCGCCCGGTGCCCCGATCGGCGTAGGCGGCGTGGACTTCGAGGCCGTGGAGCTGGACGCGCCGGCCGGGGCCACCCTGCTGCTGTACACCGACGGACTGGTGGAGTCGCGGCTGCGCGACGTGTGGACCGGCATCGAGCAGCTGCGGGAGCGGCTGGCGACGACCGCCCAGCTGACGGGTCTGGACCATCCGCCGCCGCTGGAGGCCCTCTGCGACGACGTGCTGGACATGCTCGGCCCGGGTGACCGGGACGACGACATCGCCCTGCTGGCGGCGCGCTTCGAGGGGATCGCGCCCAGCGACGTCGCGTACTGGTTCCTGGACCCGGAGGAGACCGCTCCGGGCCGGGCGCGGCGGTTCGCCCGGCGGGCGCTGACGCGGTGGGGCCTGGAGGAGCTGAGCGACTCGCTGGAGCTGCTGGTCAGCGAGGTGGTCACCAACGCCGTCCGGTACGCCGAGCGGCCCGTGACGCTGCGCCTGCTGCGTACGGACGTACTGCGCTGCGAGGTAGGCGACGACTCCCCGCAGCTGCCGCGCCAGCGCCGGGCCCGGGACACCGACGAGGGCGGCCGCGGCCTGTTCCTGGTCAACCGGGTGGCCCGCCGGTGGGGTGCCACGCGGCTGAGCAGCGGAAAGGTGGTCTGGTTCGAGCTCGCGTTGCCGGGAGCGCCTGAGCGGCGTTGACCGGGCGGGCGAGGGGGCGGCCGAACCGGGCGCGCCCGCTGGTCCCCTCGTACGCCATGGACGGCGCGACGCGCTTCGGGGCCGCGGCCGTCGCCCGCCCGTGGGTCGCGGCCGCCGTCTCGGGCGGCTGACGCGCCCGGACCGGGGTACCGCGCCTGAGAACGGCACCGCCCCGCGGCCTTGGAGGCCGCGGGGCGGTGTGCTGTCAGCGTTCGGGGTTCTGCGGGAACAGCGGCGGGTCCGGGGGCTTGACCGTCGGGTCGGGCGACTTGGTGGCGCTCTTCGTCGGGTCGGGCGACTTGGTGGCGCTCTTCGTCGGGTCCGGCGACTTGGTGGCGCTCTTCGTCGGGGTCGGGCTGCTCGCCGGCGGGCTGCTGCTGCTGGGCGAGGGCGTCGGGGTGGGGGACGGGCTCGGCGTGGGCGACGGGGAGAAGGTGCGGGACGGCGCCTGGGGGGCACCCATCTCCGCCTCCGACAGGTCGAACTCGCCGGTCTTGGCGCCCTTGAGGGCGGCCAGCGTGTACGTCTTCCAGATCTCGGCGGGGAAGCTGGAGCCGCCCGCGCGGCCGCCGCCGGCGGTGCCGGTCAGGGTGACCTGCTTGTGGGTGCCCGGCTCCTCGCCGAACATCGCGACGACGGTGACGAGTTCCGGGGTGTAGCCGGTGAACCAGCCGGCCACGTTGGACTCGGTGGTGCCGGTCTTGCCGGCCGCCTCGTAGGCGCTGCTCTTGACCTTGCTGCCGGATCCCTCGTTGACGACGCCGGTGAGCACCTTGGTGACGGTGTCGGCGGTCTCGCGGCTGACGGCCTGGCTGCCGATGGGCGCCGCGGGCTTGTACTCGCGGTCCTTGTGCGCGGCGGTCTTGATGATGGTCGGCGTGACCTTCTTGCCGTGGTTGTCGAGGGTGGCATAGACGGCGGCCATCTCGACGGTGTTCGCGCTCATCGTGCCGAGCGACATGGCCGGCTTGTCCTCGGGCCAGCCCTCGCGGGCCCGCATGCCGAGGGCGAGGGCCGTCTTCTTCACGTTGACGGGCTTCACGTCGACGATCATCTGCGCGTAGACGGAGTTCACCGAGTAGTTGGTGGCCTCCTGGACGGTGATCTCCTTGCCGAAGTCCTTGTCGTCCTGGTTCTGCGGGTTGAACGGGATCTTGCTGCCGACGACCGGGCGCTTGCTGGTGCCGTCGTAGAGGGTGTTCGGGGTGATCGGCTTGCCGCCCTGGGTGGTCGCGCCGATCTCCAGCGCGGAGGCCAGCACGACCGGCTTGAAGGTCGACCCCGGCTGGTAGTCCTCACGCAGGGCGTTGCTCCGGTCCTTGTCCGCCAGGCCCGTGCCGCCGTACATCGCGACGATCGCTCCGGTCTTGGGGTCCACGGAGGTGGCGCCGGCCTGGACGCTCTGGTCCTGGGGGCGGTTCTTGGTGTCCTTGCGGTCGAGCTTGGACTCCAGCTCCTCCTGGACCGCCTTCTCCAGCGCGTCCTGCTTCTTCTTGTCGATGGTGAGCGTGATCTCCCAGCCGCCGGCCGCGATTTCGGCGTCGGTGATGTCCTGCCGGTTCAGCTCGACCTCGGCGGCCTGGACCAGGTAGCCCTTCTGGCCGTCCATGCCCGGGGTGGGCCTGGGCTTGACGGGCTCCTGGAATACCACGGTCTTGCGCTTGGCCTCGTCCAGCTTGCCCATTTCGACCATGTTGTCGAGGACGGCGTTGAAGCGGATCATGACCAGCTTCTTGCCGTTCGGTCCGGCGGTCGCCCAGTCGTACTGGCTGGGGGCCTGGATGACGGCGGCGAGGTAGGCGCCCTGCTCCAGCGTCAGTTTGTCGGCGTCGACGCCGTAGTAGGCCTGGGCGGCGGCCTGGATGCCGTAGGCGTTGCGGCCGTAGAAGTTGGTGTTCAGGTAACCGGCGAGGATGTCGTTCTTCTCGAGCCGCTGGTCGACCTTGAGGGAGATCACGAGCTCCCGCAGCTTGCGGGTCGCCGACTGGTCCTGAGTCAGGTAGTAGTTCTTGACGTACTGCTGGGTGATCGTCGAGCCGCCGGCCTTGCCCTTGCCCGTGGCGGTGTTGAACAGGCCGCGGGCCAGACCCATCACGTCGATGCCGCGGTCCTTGTAGAAGGACTTGTTCTCGATGGCGATGAACGCGGTCCGGACGTCTTCGGGGATCTTGTCGATCGGCACGATCGAGCGGTTCGTCTCGCCGACGCGGGCCATGACCGTTCCGTCGGACCACTTGTAGGTGTTGCTCTGCTGGATGGCCAGCTTGTTCGGGTCGGAGGGCTCGTCCACCGAGAAGTAGAGGACGGTCAACGCGGCCATCAGGAGCAGGATCCCCCCGAAGACCGTCCCGAGGACCGTCTTCCAGGTGAAGAACCGGCGTATGCCACTGCGCTCGCCGGCGCTCCCCTTGCCCTCGCCGTGTCCGCTCGGCGCGCGCCGCGCACCGCGCTGCTGCTGCGCCTTACGCACTTCTGCTCGGCCCATCGCTCCCGCTCCGCTCGATTACCCCCCCGACGTCAGCTCACGAAGCTAACACCGCAGGCTGTGACAAAGGATGGTCAACTTTGGTCAATACCGGCTAATTCGGACGTGAGAATCAGCACCCACACCAGTGGAACCGACGCACACGGGACCCCAAGGGTTGCCGTACGGCAGAAAAGTGATATCACTTTGCTAGGCAGCCCACGGGGCGACCATCAGGTGAAACGGGGCAAAGCATAATGAACACGACTGCCACACCGGAAGGCGCACGGGAGTTCACCGCACACAGCGTCGGCGGCGGACTGGCTCTGCTGCTGAGCCTGGCGGGCCTGATCGCGGGGGCGGGAATGATCGTGGGCGGCGCCTTGGCGGCGGCCGCCGCCGCCAAGGCGGCGCTCATAACGGGCGGCATCCTGCTGATCCTCGCCTCGTTCATCGCGATGACGGGCCTGAACACCATCTCGCCCGGCCAGGCCCGCGTGGTCCAGCTGTTCGGCCGCTACCGGGGCACGATCCGCACGGACGGGCTGCGCTGGGTCAACCCGCTCACCTCGCGCAGGATGATCTCCACGCGGGCCCGCAACCACGAGACGCCCGTCCTGAAGGTCAATGACGCGTACGGCAACCCGATCGAGCTCGCGGCGGTCGTGGTGTGGCGGGTCGAGGACACCGCGCGGGCCGTCTTCGAGGTGGAGGACTTCACCGAGTTCGTCGAGACCCAGACCGAGGCCGCCGTCCGGCACATCGCGATCGAGTACCCCTACGACGCCCACGACGAGGACGGCCTGTCGCTGCGCGGGAACGCCGAGGAGATCACCGAGAAGCTGGCGATCGAGCTGCACGCCCGCGTGGAGGCGGCCGGCGTGCACATCATCGAGTCCCGCTTCACGCACCTCGCGTACGCCCCCGAGATCGCCTCCGCGATGCTCCAGCGCCAGCAGGCCGGCGCGGTCGTGGCGGCCCGCAAGCAGATCGTGGAAGGGGCGGTGGGCATGGTCGAACTGGCCCTGACCCGGCTGCAGGAGGAGGACATCGTGGAACTGGACGCGGAGCGCAAGGCCGCCATGGTCTCCAACCTGATGGTGATCCTCTGTGGGGACCGCGCCGCCCAGCCCGTGATCAACGCGGGCACCCTCTACCAGTGAACCCGCCCGGCAGCACGCCACCGCCGTCCGACGACCCGCTGCCCGGGGTGGGGCCTGGGCCGGGGCCCGGGCGGCCGCCCGCGGGCCGGCAGGCGCGCAAGCAGGTGCTGCTGCGCCTCGACCCGCAGGTGTACGACGCGCTGGCCCGCTGGGCGGGCGACGAGCTGCGCAGCGCGAACGCCCAGATCGAGTTCCTCCTGCGCCGCGCCCTCACCGAGGCCGGCCGCCTCCCGCCGGGCCCGGGCCCCCTCCCCCGCCGCGGCCGCCCGCCGAAGTCCGGCTCCGGCCCGGCCGGCGGCTGAGGGGCGTACGTGCGAGGTGGCCCGCGTCCGGGGATGCGTACGTAACCCCGGACGGGTGTCGGCGCCCCGTACCGGATCGTGACGAACACCCTGAACTGCGAGGGAGGGCCATTTCCGGCCAGCTATACACCCCGCGTATACATCGAAGGTATACACCCCGTGTATAGTCCTCGGCATGTCCATCGGTCACACCTTGCTCGGCCTCCTGGAGGCCGGCCCGCGCCACGGCTACGACCTCAAGCGCGCCTTCGACGAAAAGTTCGGCCACGACCGCCCCCTCGCCTACGGGCAGGTCTACTCGACCATGTCCCGCCTCCTGAAGAACGGCCTCGTCGAGGTCGACGGGATAGAGAGCGGCGGCGGTCCCGACCGCAAGCGGTACGCCATCACCGGCGCCGGAGTCACCGACGTCGAGGCCTGGCTCGCCCAGCCCGAGAAGCCCGAGCCGTACCTCCACTCGACCCTCTACACCAAGGTCGTCCTCGCCCTGCTCACCGGCCGCAGCGCCGCCGGGCTTCTGGACACCCAGCGCGCGGAACACCTGCGCCTGATGCGCATCCTCACCCAGCGCAAGCGCAAGGGCGACCTCGCCGATCAGCTGGTCTGCGACCACGCCCTGTTCCACCTCGAAGCGGACCTGCGGTGGCTGGAACTCACCGCCGCCCGCCTGGACCAGCTCTCCCGGGAGGTACGCCGATGACCCCGGCCGGCTCGCTCCTCGCCGCCACGGACCTGCGGAAGGCGTACGGGCCCACCGCCGCTCTCGACGGCGCCGAGTTCTCCATCCACCCCGGCGAGGTCGTCGCCGTCATGGGCCCCTCGGGCTCGGGCAAGTCGACCCTGCTGCACTGCCTCGCCGGCATCGTCACACCCGACTCCGGCTCCATCACGTACGCGGGCCACGAGCTGTCCGCCATGAGCGACGGCCGGCGCAGCGCCCTGCGCCGCAGTGAGTTCGGCTTCGTGTTCCAGTTCGGCCAGCTCGTACCGGAGCTCACCTGCGTCGAGAACGTCGCCCTCCCGCTCCGCCTGGCCGGCGTCAAGCGCAAGGAGGCCGAGTCCGCCGCCCTGCACTGGATGGAGCGGCTCCAGGTCGAGGACGTCGGGGCCAAGCGCCCCGGCGAGGTCTCCGGCGGCCAGGGCCAGCGCGTCGCCGTGGCCCGCGCCCTGGTCACCCGGCCCCGGGTGATCTTCGCCGACGAGCCCACCGGCGCCCTGGACTCCCTCAACGGCGAGCTCGTCATGCAACTGCTGACCGAGGCCGCCCGCTCCGCCAACGCCGCCGTCGTCCTCGTCACGCACGAGACCCGTGTGGCCGCCTACTCCGACCGCGAGATCGTCGTACGCGACGGCAAGTCCCGCGACATGGAGCGGATCGTATGAACACGCTCCGCACCTGGGCCCGCGACCTCGCCCTCGGCGTCCGCTTCGCGTTCGGCGGCGGCCGCGAGGGCTGGACCCGCACCACCCTCACCGGTACGGGCGTCGGCCTCGGCGTCGCACTGCTGCTCCTGACCACCGCGCTGCCCGGGGCGCTCGCCGCCCGCAACGAGCGCGGCGACGCCCGCTCCACGCTGACCGCGCCCACCGCCGACGGGCCGCGCACCGACAGCCTGCTCGTCGCGAACGGCGACACGACGTACCGCGGCCTGGACATCGGCGGCTCCCTGGTCCTCGCCGAGGGGCCGCAGGCACCGGTCCCGCCGGGCCTGGAGCGGATCCCCGGCGTCGGCGAACTGGCCGTCTCCCCCGCCCTGGACGCACTGATGCGCTCGGCGGACGGCAAGCTGCTGCGCGAGCGCCTCGACGGCAGGATCACCCAGGTCATCGCCGACGCCGGCCTGGTCGGCCCGGGCGAGCTCGTCTTCTACCTGGGCAGCGACAAGCTGGCGAAGACCGACCCCGCCGACCACCGCGTCCAGCGGGTCACCGGCTTCGCCAACACCATGCAGGCGCCGAAGCTCGACCCGGTGCAGATGCTGCTGATCGTGCTGACGTTCGTCGCCCTCCTCACGCCCGTCGCCGTGTTCATCGCCGCCGCCGTCCGCTTCGGCGGGGAGCGGCGCGACCGGCGGCTCGCCGCGCTGCGGCTCGTGGGCGCCGACGGCCCCATGGTCCGCCGGATCGCCGCCGGCGAGGCTCTGGCCGGTTCCCTGCTCGGGCTGGTGCTCGGGGCCGGCTTCTTCGTGGTCGGCCGCCGGCTGGTCGGAACGCTCACCGTCGAACAGCGCAGCGTCTTCCCGGCCGACCTCGACCCGACACTGTGGCTGGCCGCACTGGTCGCCGTGGCGGTGCCCGCCGCGGCCGTCGCCGTGACCCTGTTCGCCCTGCGCGGCGTCGTCATCGAGCCCCTCGGCGTGGTCCGGACCGCCAAGCCGCGCAAGCGGCGCGTCTGGTGGCGGCTGCTGCTGCCCCTCGGCGGACTGGCCCTGCTCGTCCCGCTGATGGGCCGCGGCAACGGGAGCGGCTACTTCAACGAGTGGCAGGTCACCGGCGGGGTCGTGCTGCTCCTCGTCGGGGTCACCGCCCTGCTGCCCCTGCTGCTGGAACGGTTCGTCGGGCGGCTGTCCGGCGGCCCGGTCTCCTGGCAGCTGGCCGTACGCCACCTCCAGGTGGGCAGCGGGGCCGCCGCCCGCCTGGTCAACGGCATCGCGGTCGCCGTCGCCGGAGCCATCGCCCTCCAGATGCTGTTCAGCGGCGTCGAGGGCACCTACACGAAGGACACCGGCGAGGACCCGGCCCGGGCCTCGGTCTCGATCCTGATGCACAGCGGCACCGAGTCCCGGGCGAACGCCCTCGCCCAGGAGATCTCCGGTACGCGGGGCATCTCCAAGACCGTGCCGCTGACCACCTTCGACGCCGCGCATCAGATCCCCGCGGCGGACCGGCGGATCCCCGTCACGGCCGGTACCTGCGAGGCGCTGCACGAGGTGGCGGTGCTCGACTCCTGCGCGGACGGCGACGCGTTCGTCCTGACCGGCTCGCCCTCCCGGGACACCGGCGCGTACGGGACCACGGCCAAGCCGGGCGACCGGCTCTACGCCGGCAACGTCCTGGGCTACGACGACGGGACCCCGGACGCCGAGAAGGCCGTCACGTGGACCCTCCCAGCCGCCGCCCGCACCGTCGCCAGCCGTGAGGACCCCGCCGGCCAGCTGCGCACGGGCCTGCTGGTGACCCCGGCCGCGGCGCCGAAGGGCGTGCAGGCGGCCCAGTCCGCGCAGATCTTCGTCCAGCTCGACGACTCCGTGCCGGACGCCCTGGACCAGGTCCGCACGGCCGCGTTCAAGGCGGACCCGTTCGCCACCGCGATGACCCTGAAGTCGACCCGGCAGGCCGGTCCGTACTCCACGATCCGCGTCGGGCTGTTCTTCGGCGCGGTCGGGGTGCTCGTCCTGATCGGCGCGAGCCTGCTGGTCTCGCAGCTGGAGCAATTGCGCGAGCGCCGCAAGCTGCTGTCCTCCCTCGTCGCCTTCGGCACCAAGCGCTCCACCCTGAGCCTGTCGGTGCTCTGGCAGACGGCCCTGCCGGTCGGGCTCGGCCTCGGCCTGGCGGCGGTGGTGGGCATCGGCCTCGGCGCGGTGCTGGTGCGGATGGCGGGCCGGCCCGTCCAGGTGGACTGGGCCTCGGTGGCTGGCATGACCGGCGCCGGCGCGGGCGTGGTCGTCCTGGTGACCCTGCTCAGCCTGCCGCCGCTGCTGCGCCTGATGCGCCCGGACGGCCTCCGGACGGAGTGAGCCCCGGGGGGCCGGGCCGGTCCCCCCGCCCCGGGGGCCGCTACCCGTCGGTGGGCCAGACGGGGAGCGGGCGTACGGCTTCGCGCAGTGCGGCGGCGATGGCCCGGAACTCCTCCTGCCGCGCGGTGCCGGTGCGCATGGCCAGCGCGATCCGCCGTGAGGGGGCCGGCTCGGCGAAGCAGCCGGTGGCCAGGTACTCGTTGCGGGCGGTCTCCAGCCGCAGCGCTGTCCGCGGCAGCAGCGTCACGCCCAGTCCCCCGGCGACCAGTTGTACGAGCGTGGACAGTCCGGCCGCGGTGGTCGTGACGTCCGCGCCCGCCGTGCGCCCCGCCTCGCGGCAGATGTCCAGGGCCTGGTCCCGCAGGCAGTGCCCTTCGTCGAGCAACAGCAGCTGGAGTCCCCGCAGTTCCTCGCGCGGGATGTCCCGGCGCCCGGCCAGCGGGTGCTCCCGGGGCGCGAGGAGGACGAAGTCCTCGTCGAACAGCGGCAGTTCGGTGACTCCGGGCACCCCGAGCGGGACCGCCAGCAGCAGCAGGTCGAGGCGTCCGCCGGCCAGCCCCTCCAGCAGCGTGGCGGTCTGCTCCTCGTGCACCTGGAGGTCCATCCGCGGGTAGCGCCGGTGGAACAGCCCGAGCACGGTGGGCAGCAGGTACGGCGCGACCGTGGGGATCACCCCGAGCCGCAGCACCCCGGTGAAGGGGGCCCGTACGGCCTCGGCCTCCTCCAGCAGCCCGCCCACGGCGTCGAGCACGACGCGGGCCCGGGCGGCGATCCGCTCGCCGGCCGGGGACAGCAGCACCTTGCGGGTGGTCCGCTCCAGCAGCTGCACCCCGAGGGTCTCCTCCAGCGCGGAGACGGATCCGGAGAGCGCGGGCTGGCTCATTCCGATGGCCGCGGCCGCGTCCCGGAAGTGCAGGTGCTCGGCGACCGCCGCGAAGGCGCGCAGTTGCGCCAAAGTCGGCTGTTTCACTCCCCTGTTACCGATAGCCACTGATAGGCACCTCCGATCACTCAACACAAGAGTAGCAATTTCCGTAATCAATGCAGCTGTGTCAGCATGTGAGATCCGTCCAACCCCCTGGGAATGCCCCCAAAATGGGTCACTTCCCGATGCGCAAGGAGAGCACGTGCTCACTGTCGGCGACAAGTTCCCCACCTACGATCTGACCGCTTGCGTCTCGCTCGAGGCCGGCAGCGAGTTCGCCCAGATCGACCACAAGACCTATGAGGGCAAGTGGCGCGTGGTGTTCTTCTGGCCGAAGGACTTCACCTTCGTCTGCCCGACCGAGATCGCCGCCTTCGGCAAGCTGAACGAGGAGTTCCTCGACCGCGACGCCCAGGTCCTCGGCGTCTCCGGCGACTCCGAGTTCGTCCACCACGCCTGGCGCAAGGACCACGCCGACCTGCGTGACCTGCCCTTCCCGATGCTGGCCGACTCCAAGCACGAGCTCATGCAGGCCTGTGGCGTCCAGGGCGAGGACGGCTTCGCCCAGCGCGCCGTCTTCATCGTCGACCAGAACAACGAGATCCAGTTCACGATGGTGACCGCCGGTTCCGTGGGCCGTAACCCCAAGGAGGTCCTGCGGGTCCTCGACGCCCTGCAGACCGACGAGCTGTGCCCCTGCAACTGGAACAAGGGCGAGGGCACCCTCGACGCCGGCTCGCTGCTGGCCGGTGAGTGACGGATGTCCCTCGACGCCCTCAAGTCCGCCGTACCGGACTTCGCCAAGGACCTGAAGCTGAACCTCGGTTCGGTCATCGGCAACAGCGGCCTCCCCGCCCAGCAGCTGTGGGGCACGGTCCTGGCCTGCGCGATCGCCGCCCGCTCCCCGCGGGTCCTGCGTGAGCTGGAGCCGGAGGCGAAGGCGAACCTGTCGCCGGAGGCGTACACCGCCGCCAAGTCCGCCGCCGCGATCATGGCGATGAACAACGTCTTCTACCGCACCCGCCACCTGCTCTCCGACCCGGAGTACGGCACGCTGCGGGCGGGCCTGCGGATGAACGTCATCGGCAACCCGGGCGTGGAGAAGGTCGACTTCGAGCTGTGGTCGCTCGCCGTCTCCGCGATCAACGGCTGCGGCCAGTGCCTGGACTCGCACGAGCAGGTCCTGCGCAAGGCCGGCGTCGACCGCGAGACGGTCCAGGAGGCCTTCAAGATCGCCTCGGTGATCCAGGCCGTCGCGGTCACCCTCGACGGGGAGGCGGCGCTGGCCGCCGCCACCGCCGAGTAGGCCCGCACCACGCGGTCCCGCACCACGTGAGGGCCCCGCCGCCGATCCCGGCAGCGGGGCCCTCCGCGCGTGTTCGCCCCTTCGCGCGTGTTCGCCCCTCCGGCGCGGCCGTCAGTCCTTCAGTACGGCCATCAGCGCCCGGACGTCCTCGATCACGGCCGCCTTGATCGCGTCCTCGTCCGGCGGGGCGTCGTCCGGCCCGGTCGACCACTGCACCGAGAGGGTGAACACGGCCCCGCCGTCCAGTACGTGGAGCTGTGGCTCCTGGTCCCCGACGGAGTCGGTGATCAGGGCCCGCTCGCCGAGTCCCGCCACCTCCTCGTGCCGCACGGCCCCGCGCCGCAGGTGCGGGGTGAGCCCCGGTCCGGCGGCGAACTCCGCTTCGGGGTCGGCCTTCTTGTGCAGCTCCACGAGGAGCTCGGCCCCGTAGACCAACTCCTCGGCGGCGGAGTCCGCCGCGGAGGACACGTAGGA
The DNA here is from genome assembly GCF_026627255.1 of Streptomyces antarcticus. Classification (GTDB taxonomy): domain Bacteria; phylum Actinomycetota; class Actinomycetes; order Streptomycetales; family Streptomycetaceae; genus Streptomyces; species Streptomyces antarcticus. The sequence goes on from NZ_JAPNLM010000001.1 coordinate 711,907, forward strand.
GCAGTACGCCCAGTCGGCCGCGGGGCTCTCGCCCAGACTCGGCGACGTCGGTCCGATACGGCCTGCGGTCCGCGCCAGGGCGGACAACGGCGCCTCCCGGCACAGGTCTTGGCTGATGCAGTACGCCGTCGGCGGTGGCTCCTCGCCGTCACGGTCCTCCAGGCCCACGAGGACACCGCCCCACACCGCCGAGGCGGCCACCGCCCCGCCCAGCGCCCACCACCACGGCCGGCCCCTTACGGACCCGGCCGCGGCGCCCTCGTCCGGTCCGGCGGCGGCCGACCCGGCCGCGCCCGGCCCGCGGCCGCCGCCGCCATCCCACTCTGTGTCGATCTCCGGCTCCGATATCACCGGTCTCCGCCCGCGGTCGTCATGTGCGCAGCGCCGCCATCAGCGCCCGCATGTCTTTGATCATCGCCGCCTCAAGGACCTTCCGTTCGGGCCGCGGGCCGCTCCTCGCCCGGCCGGCCTCACCGCCCTCACCGGCCTCACCGGCCTGCGGGGCGTCCGGGTCCGGCCCGGTGCGGATCCAGGCCAGCCGGAGGTTGAAGACGGCGCCCCCGTCGCGGACCCTCAGGTAGAGGTCGTCGGACCCCTCGCGGCTGCCGGCTATCAGCGCCTGTTCCCCGAGGCCGCGCACCGGCTCCCAGCCCGCCTCCCCTTCCTGGGAGTCGAGCATCAGGTCAAACCGGCCGCCGACCTCGAACTCGGCGGCCGGGTCGGTCTTCTTGTGGAGCTCGACCTCGGCTTCCAGGAAATAGCCGTCCGAATCGCTGGAGTTGTTGTCGGAGAGGGTGCACCACGCCCAGTCGACGGCCTCGTGGCGGCTCTCCCCGTGCGGGCCCGTCGAGCTCGGCTGGTCGGGCAGGACCGGTTTCAGGGCGTCCGCCGCGAACCGCTCGCACAGGTTGTCCGGGGCGCGGTAGCCGATCTCGGGCCGGGTCAGCCGGTCCCCGAAGGCGTAGAGGCCGGCCGTCCACAGCACGGAGGTGGCCACCGCGGTCGCCGCGACCCACCGCCACGGCCGCCCCGGCCCCCGTCCGGGCGGCGGGGCCGGTTCCGCCACCTCGGCCGGTCGCGCGGACTCCCATTCCCCGTCGAGCTCGGGCTCGCTGATCATTCCCCGCCCCCCTGCTCCTGCTGGGCCGTCTCTTTCGGAGACGGCCTAGGCCCGGGCATCCGCCGGGTCGTCCGGTTCCCGCTCCACGGCCGTCGCCCCGTGCGGCGCGGGCCCCACGGGCGCCGCGCCGCCCAGCTGCTGTTCGCGCGAGTACGCCCTCAGGTACCCGACCGCCGTGTTGGTGACGGCGACCAGCGGTACGGCGACCACGGCCCCGCCGATGCCCGCGATCAGCCCGCCGGCCGCGACCGAGAGCACCACCGCGAGGGGGTGCACCCGTACGGCACGGCCGAGGATGAAGGGCTGGAGCACGTGGCCCTCGATCTGCTGCACCGCCAGGACCACGAGGAGGACCATGGCCGCGATGAACGGCCCCTGGGTCACCAGCGCCACGACCACCGCGAGGGCGCCGGAGATGACCGCGCCGACGAGCGGGATGAAGGCGAACAGGAAGATGAAGACGGCGAGCGGTACGGCCATCGTCACGTCGAGGAAGTACAGCCCGAGGCCGATGAAGATGGCGTCGATGAGCGCGACGAGGACGGTGCCGCGGACGTACGCGGTCAGCGTGCGCCAGGCGCGCGGGCCGGCGCCGGCCACACCGGGGCGGGCCGGAGCGGGGACGAGGCCCAGCGCCCAGGTCCAGATCCGCTTGCCGTCGTAGAGCAGGAAGAGCGTCGAGAACATCGCGAGCAGCATGCCGGTCAGGACCTCGACGAGCACCGTCACGCCCTGCAGCCCGGCGGTGGTGATCTCCTCGGTGTTGGTGCCGATGGTCTCGCTGAGGTTCTTCGCGATGTCGTTGATCTGCTTCTCGGTCACGTGGAACGGACTGTCCAGTGCCCAGAGCTTGAGTTCGTTGATGCCGTCGCGGACCCGGTCGGAGAGGTCGTCGAGGTTGTCCATCACCTGCCAGACCACGAACCAGCCGACGAGCCCGATGACGACGAAGCCGAGGATCGCGGTGACGGCGGTGGCCAGGCCCCGGGGCAGGCCGAGGCGGCGCAGCCGGACCACGAAGGGCTGGAGCATCGCCGTGACGAGGAGGGCCGCGGCGAAGGCCAGGACGACCAGCCGGACTTCGCTGATCACCTTCATCAGCACCCAGAGCATCCCGGCGAGGAGCAGCAGCCGCCAGCTGACCTCGGCGGCGACCCGTACGCCCCACGGGACCACGGTCACCGGGTCGGGGCGTTCGGGGGCGGACCGCGTGACGGCGTGCCCGTGCGCCTCGGTCCGGGGCGGGGCGGACGCGGCGGAGCGCGGCAGGTCGCCCCGGGTTTCGGCCTCCACCTCGGCGCGCCGCTCGTCGAGCGCCGCCTCCATCCGGTTCAGCCTGTTCCCGAGCCGGCCGAGCCAGCCTGCCCACTTCGACATGTCGTTCCTCTCCCCGCCCCACTGGTCACAGACATCCGACCGTACACGCGGGAAGCCCCGCACCGTCGGACGGTGCGGGGCTTCCCGGGACTGGGTGGGGCTCGGTGGCCGCGCCTAGTACCAGCCGTTCGCCTGGTGGAAGGTCCAGGCCTGGCAGGGGCCGCCGTAGCGGTCCTCCATGTAGTTCAGGCCCCACTTGATCTGCGTGGCGGGGTTGGTGCGCCAGTCGGCACCGGCCGAGGCCATCTTCGAGCCCGGGAGCGCCTGGACCAGACCGTAGGCGCCCGAGGACGAGTTGACGGCCTTGTAGTTCCAGGTGGATTCCTGGTTGATGATCTTCGAGAAGCACTGGAACTGGTTCGCCGGGACCATCTGCTGCGCGATGGCCTTGACCTGGGCGACCGTGTACGAGCTCTGCGGCGCGAAGTCGCCGGCGTCGCGGGCGGCGGAGCGGCTGGCGACCTGCTCCTTCTCCTCGCGTTCCTTCTTCTCCCTGGCCTCGGCTTCGGCCTTCGCCTTCGCCGCCTTCTCCGCCTCGGCCTTCTCCGCTTCCGCCTTCTTGGTCTTGGCGGTCTCGGCGGCCTGGATCCGCGCCGATTCCTCGGCCGAGCGCTTGGCGTCGGTGTCGGCGGCGTGGACGATGGCGTCGGCCTGCTGCGTCAGGGACGCGCTCTGGACCTGTGCCTGGTCGCCGACCGGGATGTCTGTGAGGAGAGTCGCGCCCGACGCGGTCGTCTCGAGATCGTTCGTGGTGGGGTCGCCTGCGGCAACTCCCACGACTGCGCCCACGGTGGTGACCGCGGTGGCCGAAGCCACTGCGAACCCCCGGACCGAGATCCGACTCACATGATGTCCTTCCAGCAGCGTCCGCAGGACCGGGCGGGCGCAAGAGTGCCCCTCGACACTGGCCTCCGTGGTGCATCGGTCGCTGGAGACGCTGGCCCGTGGGCAACTCCCCTGCGGGGGCTGCCATGTGGATCCGGGCGGCATACGGCATCGAATGTGGAGTTGTGGTGCTGCGCGTACCTCACGGGAGATACAGGTGTGCCGTATGCGGGGCCTGACGGAAACCAGACTCTGCCGGACCGCGGCGGCGCAGGGCAATTCTCCACTGCGTGGGAAAGGTCACACCTGGCATGTCACCGTTGTTTTGGCCAAAGGGCTGTGCAGCGCGACGCCGCCCGGCTAGGCTCCTCGGCCTTTGCCGGGCGGCGTCAACTCGCCTTCCCGCTATGGGGTTTTTGACCCTTTCGGTCGCCCTCCGGGGTCAGAGGGTCTCGAGCATCTCGGTGACCAGCGCAGCGATCGGGGACCGCTCGGAACGAGTCAGCGTGATGTGCGCGAAGAGCGGATGCCCCTTCAGCTTCTCGACCACGGCGACCACTCCGTCGTACCGGCCGACCCTGAGGTTGTCCCGCTGGGCCACGTCGTGGGTCAGAACCACCCGCGAATTGGCCCCGATCCGGGACAGGACGGTCAGCAGGACGTTGCGCTCCAGCGACTGCGCCTCGTCCACGATCACGAACGCGTCGTGCAGCGAGCGGCCGCGGATGTGCGTGAGCGGCAGGACCTCCAGCATCCCCCGGTTCAGCACCTCCTCGATGACCTCGCGCCCGGCCACGGCCGAGAGGGTGTCGAAGACCGCCTGGGCCCAGGGGCTCATCTTCTCGGACGCGTCCCCGGGCAGGTAGCCGAGCTCCTGCCCGCCGACCGCGTACAGCGGCCGGAAGACCATCACCTTCTGATGCTGCCTCCGTTCCAGCACGGCCTCCAGGCCCGCGCACAGCGCCAGTGCCGACTTGCCGGTGCCGGCCCGGCCGCCCATCGAGAGGATCCCGATCTCCGGGTCGAGGAGCAGGTCGAGCGCGATCCGCTGCTCGGCGCTGCGGCCGTGCAGCCCGAAGGCCTCGCGGTCGCCCCGTACGAGCTTCACGTTCCCGTCCGCCGTGACGCGGCCCAGCGCCTTGCCGCGCTCGGACTGGAGGACCAGCCCCGTGTGCACGGGCATGTCCGCCGCCTCGGGGACGTAGAGCCGCTCCTCCGAGAAGAGGAGGTCCACCTGCTCCCCGGACAGGGCGAGCTCGCTCATCCCCGTCCAGCCGGCATCGGTGATCGCGAGCTCCGCGCGGTACTCCTCGGCGATCAGCCCCACCGAGGAGGCCTTGATGCGCAGCGGGAGATCCTTCGACACGACCGTGACGTCGAACCCCTCGGCCTGGAGGTTGCGGGCGACGGCGAGGATCCGCGAGTCGTTGTCCCCCAACCGGAAGCCGGCGGGCAGGACGCTCGGGTCGGAGTGGTTGAGCTCGACACGCAGGGTGCCGCCCAGATCGCCCAGCGGGATGGGAGCGTCGAGACGTCCGTACCGGACCCGGAAGTCGTCGAGCAGGCGGAGGGCCTGGCGCGCGAAGTAGCCGAGTTCGGGATGGTGCCTCTTTGCCTCCAGCTCGGTGATCACCACGATCGGGAGCACGACCTCGTGCTCGTCGAAGCGGGAGATCGCGTTGGGGTCTGCCAGCAGGACGCTGGTGTCGAGGACATAGGTGCGCCTGTCGGGCAGGCGGCGCTTCGTGCTGGTCACCACGGAAGGACGTACCCCCTCGGAAGAGGTCGGGCCATGAAGACCGGACCGGTCATCGGCACCCATGCCAGGGCCGATTTCCGGCCCTCCCGTCCGACCGTGCGAACCGCACGCGCGTCCTGGTGCAAAGGGCCTCCCGGGCGGACGACCCCATGCCGTCCGCTGAGACTCGACACCCGTGGATCGGGCATCGACCTGGAAGGGATATTCCCCGAACAAGCCAGGCCATGCCATGGCATATGACGGACGCTCGGTGAATCCCTGGTGAAGGCTTCGCGGGAAGGGCGTGTCGGGGCCGGGAATGCGCCGAGGGGGTGTCGGCCATCCCGGTTACATCAGGTCCCGTACCGCCGGTGACGGGCGGCGTAGTCGCGCAGGGCCCGGAGGAAGTCGACCTTGCGGAAGGCCGGCCAGAAGACCTCGCAGAAGTAGTACTCCGAATGCGCGCTCTGCCAGAGCATGAATCCGGACAGCCGCTGCTCGCCGCTGGTGCGGATCACGAGGTCCGGGTCGGGCTGGCCGCGCGTGTAGAGGTGCTCGGCGATGTGGTCGATGTCCAGGATCTCGGCGAGCTGCTCGAAGGAGGTGCCCTTCTGCGCGTGCTCCAGGAGCAGCGAGCGGACCGCGTCGGCGATCTCCTGGCGGCCGCCGTAGCCGACGGCGACGTTGACCGTTATGCCGTTGACGTCGTGGGTGGCCTGCTCGGCCTCCTTGAGGACCGTCTGGGTCTGGCCGGGCAGGATGTCCAGGTTGCCGACGTGGTGGACGCGCCAGCGGCCGTCCGCGGCGAGGCCCCGCACGGTGTTCTCGATGATGTTGAGCAGCGGGCGGAGCTCGACCTCCGGCCGGTCCAGGTTGTCCGTGGAGAGCATCCACAGGGTGACGACCTCGACGTCCGTCTCCGTGCACCAGCCGAGCATCTCGGAGATCTTGTCGGCTCCGGCCTGGTGGCCCTGCTCCGTCGTGCCTCCGGACGCCTTCGCCCAGCGCCTGTTCCCGTCCAGGATGACGCCGATGTGCTTGGGCGCCGCGTCATGGTCGAGTCGGCCTTCCACCCGGCGTGCGTAGAGCCTGTACACCAGGTCGCGCAGCTTCACGATCTTCCAGCCCCTCCGTGCAATGCCCCCGTGCGAATTGCGGTCCCCCGAGTGCGCCACATTACTGCGAGGTGGGGAGGGGTACCCAACTCGGCCTGTCACAACTCCGTGATAGGGAGGACAACGTGACTGATACCAATCCCTATCGGGCAGAGCCCTCTCGCTACGACTCCATGGAGTACCGGCGCACCGGCCACAGCGGCCTCAAGCTCCCCGCGATCTCCCTCGGCCTCTGGCACAACTTCGGTGACGACAAGTCCCTGGAGTCCCAGCGGGCGATCCTGCGCCGGGCCTTCGACCTCGGCGTCACCCACTTCGACCTGGCGAACAACTACGGCCCGCCGCCCGGCTCGGCCGAGCTGAACTTCGGCAAGATCTTCGCGCAGGACTTCGCGTCCCTCCGCGAGGAGCTGGTGCTGTCGACCAAGGCCGGCTACCTGATGCACGCCGGCCCGTACGGCGAGTGGGGCAGCCGCAAGTACCTGCTCGGCTCGCTCGACGCCTCGCTGAAGCGGATGGGCGTCGACTACGTGGACGTCTTCTACTCGCACCGCTTCGACCCGGAGACCCCCCTCGAAGAGACCATGGGCGCCCTGGCGTCCGCGGTCCGGCAGGGCAAGGCGCTGTACGTCGGCGTGTCCTCGTACACCGCGGAGCAGACGGCCGAGGCGGCCCGGATCCTGCGCGACATGGGCGTGCGGCCGCTGATCCACCAGCCCTCGTACTCCATGATCAACCGCTGGACGGAGGAGGACGGGCTGCTGGACACCCTGGAGGAGGCCGGCATGGGCTGCATCTCCTTCGCGCCGCTCGCGCAGGGGCTGCTGACCGGCAAGTACCTGAAGGACATCCCGGAGGGCTCGCGGGCCACGCAGGGCAAGTCCCTCAACCCGGACCTGCTCTCCGACGACGTGGTGCGCCGGCTGAACGGCCTGAACGACATCGCGGCGCGGCGCGGCCAGTCGCTGGCGCAGCTGGCGCTGACGTGGGTGCTCCGCGACGAGCGCATGACCTCGGCCCTGATCGGGGCTTCGAGCGTGCGGCAGCTGGAGGAGAACGTGGCCGCACTGGCCGGGGCCCCGCTCTCGGACGCGGAGCTCAAGGAGATCGATTCCTTCGCGGTGTCCACCCCCGGCGCCAACATCTGGGCCCAGCGCGGCTGACCTGCGTTTTCGCCGGCGGCCGGGCCCTGGGGCGCGGAGAACAAAAAACGGGCCGGTCCGTGGGGGGGGATACGGACCGGCCCGAGGGGGGGGTTCCACCATAACCCTTCGTAAAGCGTGATGCGTGCATCACCGCGCCGTGACTACGCTCCGAAACCACCCAGCAGCAATCCGGTGAGAGCTCCGGCCGCCATGAAGGGCCCGAACGCGAAACCCTGCTTGCGGGTCGCGGAGCCCCGCAGGACAAGGGCGAGGCCGTACAGGGCCCCGTAGAGGAAGCCCAGGAAGGCCCCGGCGGCCCATACCCCCCACCCGTACCACCCAAGAGCGACCCCCAGGGAGAGCGCCAGCTTGACGTCGCCGAAGCCCATGCCGGCGGGGTTGATCAGGAAGAGCACGAGGTACGCCCCCGCGAGCGCGGCCCCGCCCAGCAGCGCGAGCCGCCAGGAGCCCGCGGCGCCGGGCAGCGCGGCGGCCGCCCCGAGCAGGGCCGCGGCGGCGGCGGCGAGCGGCAGGGTCAGTACGTCGGGCAGCCGGTGCACGGCCCGGTCGACCAGGGCGAGCAGCAGGACGGCGGGCGCGAGCCCGACGAACGCCCACGCCTCGGGCCGCCACCCGACGGCGGCCCCCACCACGGCGCACACGACCCCGCCCAGCACCCCGAGCGCAACCCCCCGCCGCCCGTACCGGTGCGGTACGGCGACTGCGGCCCCGACCCCGACCCCGGGCAGGACGGACGGCGCCTCCCCGGACGGGACGGCGGAACCGGGCCCGGGCGGGACGGCGGCTCCCGGCCCGGGCGGGAGGCCGTAGCCGGGCGGGACGGCGGCTCCCGGCCCGGGCGGGAGGCCGTAGCCGGGCGGGACGGCGGCTCCCGGCCCGGGCGCCGCGGGTGCCGCCGACGTCCCCGCCGGTTCTCCGGCCCGGCGGCGGCGCGGGGCGCAGCGGGCCGGGCCGAGCCAGCCGGCCAGCGGGTGCCCCTCCGGGCAGCGGTCCCGCCAGGGCTCCCCCGGCGCGACGGACAACCGGTACGCGGCGCGCGGCAGCAGCAGCCCGGCGACCAGCCCGTACGCGGCGGCAAGCACGATCACGACCACACCCATCCGCCGAACGGTAGGCCCGCCCGCCCCACCCCCGCCAGGGGGCACCTCACCCGGCCCCGGCGGCACGTCTCCAGCCCCGGCGGCCCACCTCCAGCCCCGCCGGCGTTTGAGGCGCGGGGTCCGGGGCGGAGCCCCGGCAACGGCCCCGCACCCGCACCCGCACCCGCACCCGCGTACGGGACCGCACCACCGAACGGGACCGCGACCGCTTAGGGTGCCGCCATGGCGACTTGGTACGACGGCCCGGCCACCCTCCGGGTCGCAGACGTGGTGGTCCCCCTGGAGATCGCCGCCTCCTACCGGGCCCGCACCCGCGGCCTGCTCGGGCGGGACGGCATCGAGGGGGCCCTGCTGCTGACTCCGGCGGCGAGCGTGCACACGTTCCGGATGCGGTTCCCGATCGACGTGGCCCACCTCGACCGGAAGCTGCGCGTGCTCGCCGTCGTCACGATGCGCCCCGGCCGCCTCGGGCTGCCCCGGCTCCGCTCCCGGCACGTCCTGGAGGCGGCGGCGGGCGCGATGGCGGGCTGGGGGCTGACGGCCGGTACCACCGTGAACGTGGACGTACCCGGGCGTCTCACGCCCGGCTAGGCGGTGCACTCCCGCGGCGGTAGGTTGGGGCGGTTGAGCTGGGGTGGCAGGGGAGCGGCATGACGGAGAACGCGCGCATCAAGGCGCTGGAGCAGATCATGCCGGCGACGCACGGCGCCGACGAGGACATCGACTGGCCGGCGGCCGAGGCGGTGTGGGGTACCCGGTTCCCGGCGGACTTCATCGCCTTCATGGGCCGCTTCGGCGCGGGCTCCATCAACGGCGAGGCCAGCATCCTGCTGCCGCTGCCCAAGCCCGGACTCCAATGGGATACGGCCCAGATGGCCGAGGAGACCGACAACGCCCGGCAGGTCTGGGAGGCTGAGGGCGGCCGGTCCGCCTTCGACGTGGACCCGGAGGCGATCGTCGCCTGGGGCGTCACGGGCGGGTCCGACATCCTGTGCTGGCTCACGTCCGACCCCGACCCGAACCAGTGGCCGGTCCTGGTGTGTGGGCGGCACACGGCCGACTCCTTCGCGGTGTACCCGTACGGCATGGCCGAATTCCTCTACCGGCTCTGCTCGGACGAGTTCGACGTGAGCCCCGTCAGCATCACCTTCTGGGACGGCGGGCACCTCAGCTTCGTGCACTGGCGCAAGGCGCAGCGCCGGTGGCAGGAGGGCCGCAACCCGGAGACCGGCGAGCCCGACCCGTACGCGGGCGAGTTCGCCGACTGACCGGCGCCGAGGCGAACCCTCGCGCCACCGCGCCACCGCGCCACCGCGCCACCGCGCCACCGCGCTCACTGCGCCCACCGAGCCCGTTCCGTGACCGAAAACGGGCTTTTCGGCATGTCTACGCGCGTCCGAATTGTTGATCACATATCGGAAAACACCAGCCGGAAAAGCCCCACTTGGAGCATTGACCACAAAGACGCCCCCAATGGAATCAACCACCCCTCCCTCAGGAGAGAATTCCGGCCAACGGGCCACGGAGGGACACCTCGACCCGGAGTAACTCATAAGTAGTAACGCGATCCAAAAGAAAACCAGGGGAATACACCCGTGCGACGAAAAATCTTCGGCGCGGCCGCCACCACGGTCGTGCTCGGTCTGCTGATACCCATGGCCGGATGCGGACTGTCCGACGACGGCGACGGTGACGGCGGAACGCTGCGCCTGGTGGCCGCCGAGTACGGCGACACTCCGGCCACGAGTTCCAAGGCCTTCTGGGACAAGGTGACGGAGGATTTCACCGCCGCCAACCCCGGCATCAAGGTCGAGGTGAAGCTCCTGCCGTGGACCGACATCGACCGCGAGGTCTCCCGCATGGTCAAGGCCGGCAACGCGCCCGACCTGGCCCTCATGGGCGGATACTCGGACTTCGCGGCGCAGGGCAAGCTCTATTCCGCGGACGAGCTCCTCTCGGTCACCGCCGAGGCGAACTTCCTCCAGCCCCTCGCCGAGGCCGGTTCCGTCGGAAACACCCTCTACGGCCTGCCCTTCGTGGCGAGCAGCCGCCTGCTGTTCTACAACGAGGCGCTCTTCACCAAGGCCGGCGTCACCGCGCCCAAGACCTGGTCCGACCTCAAGGCCGCCGCCAAGGCGCTCAAGGACAAGGGCGTGAAGTACCCGTTCGCCCTGCCCCTGGGCCCCGAGGAGGCGCACGCGGAGGCGATGATCTGGGAGCTGAGCAACGGCGGCGGCTACGCCGACAGCAGCGGCAACTACAGCCTGGCCTCCGACCGGAACATCGAGACCTGGCAGTGGGTCAAGGACAACCTGGTCGCGCCGGGACTGGTCGGCCCCACCCCGCCCGCGCAGCTCAACCGCGCCGACGCCTTCGCCGCGTTCCTGCGCGGCGAGGCCGGCATGCTGAACGGCTACCCCTCCCTCGCCCACGAGGCGCGCGGCAAGGGCATCACCGTCGGCACCGTCGACATGCCGGTCTCGGACACGCTCGGCGCCGGCGAGAGCACGCCGGCCGTGGGCGTGGCCGACTGGATGATGGCGTTCAAGCAGAACGGCAATCGCGCGGAGATCGGCACGTTCCTGGACTTCGTGTACCAGGACAAGAACCTGTCGGACTTCGCGGACCGCTACCACCTGCTGCCGTCCACCGTCTCCGCCTCGCGCACCCCGGCCGGCGGCGGCCTCGCCACGAACGACCAGCTGTTCCTGACGGCGTTGCGCGGCGCCCAACTCTACCCGGTGAACGACCCGTCCTGGGTGAAGGTCAGCGACACCATCAAGCGCAACATCGGGCGGGCCGTGGAGCCGGCCGGCGACCCGAAGGCCGTGCTCGACGACATCGCCGCCCAGGCGAACGAGGCCGTCAAGAAGCGCTGAAGGGCCCCCTTGAGAAGGGACGTTCGCCCCGTGCCGCCCCCCACCCCGTGCGGCACGATGGCCAGTACGGCACTCGATCCGAGGCCGTCGGCCCAGTCGCCCGCCGAGCACCCACAAGGTGCGCGGGGCGGCCGGCCCCCGCCGCACCGGCCCCGTGCGGGCTCCGCTCAGCCCTGCTTGCCGTGGTCGGCCGAGAACGCGGTGCGGTACTCCTCGCAGCTGGAGTCCCAGCGCAGGGTGCCCGTCAGCGTCCCGTAGCCCGAGCGCGTGACCGACCACTCCACCGTGTACTCACCGGTGTCACAGGCGATCCGCCTGCTTCCCGCGATCTTCTTGCGGCCCGTCGCGGCGCTGCCCGTCAGCTCCTCGCGGACCTCCCCCGCCACGGCCCGCTTCGCGGTGCGCAGTACGGCGTGCACGACGATCGGGTGCTTACCCTCCTTGGTGGTCAGCGCCTTCTTGACCAGCGTCGAGTCCGACACCGACCAGGCGAACTCGTACGAGGGCTGCCACGCGAGGGTCTTGGGGTCGGCGACCTTCCGCTCCCATTCGGGCGCGCCTGACGGGCCGGGCTTGGTGGTCGTCTTGTACTGGACCCCCTGGTGGAATCGGAACTGCCCCTCCACCTTGTGCATCTCGTCTTTGGTCCACATCGACTTCATGGACTTCTCCCCGCCTGCGGGGTCCTGGAGGAACGCCGTCCCCTCCGCGGCGGTGGCCGCCTGGCCGAGGGCGGGGGCGAGGGCCGCGGCGGCTGCGGCGAGGGCGAGAGCGGCGATGCGGGTGCGCTTCATGCCGGGCCCAACGGGCCTCCGCGGCGGGCCGGAACGACGCCGGGCGTGCTTTCACCCGTACGGGAGCCTGCCGCCGCACGGCGACGAGGCCGGCGCCGGGACCCGGCCTCGTCACCCCGGAGCCGGACCACTTCGCGCGGGGCTTCGAGCTTCGGGCTCCGGGCAGCGGTGGACCCGGGGCCTTCGGCCACTGCGGGGCGGCGGTCAGGCCTGGCCGGTCTCGAAGCGGCCGACCCGGCCGTCGCCGGTGACCGTGAAGCGCCAGGCGGTGCGCATCTCGCCCCACGTGTCGTTGCGGTAGTCGACGACCAGGGCGCGGCCCCCGTCGGACTCGGAGACGACGGACATGTGGCCGTTGCAGGAGAAGATCTCCTTCTCCGCCCACTGGGTGAGATCGCGGTCGGAACCGTCGTCGGACATGGTGGCGTCGGGGGTCAGAACGGCTTGGAAGGCCGCCTGGTCACCCGCGTTGACTGCGGTGACGAAGGCGCGGACGACGGGGTCGGAGAGCTGGCTGGGGTCGATCACGGGGGCCTCCTGGGTCGGCTGACGGTCGGCGGGTCGGTTCCGCGCGACCCAGGGAACACCGGCGGGCGGGCCGGGGCGCCGACCGTCACCCGTTCGCCGCCGGACGGCGTGTCAGGCCGCTGGGCGGGGTGTCAGGAGGCTGGGCGGGGTGTCAGGCGGACGGACGGGGTGTCAGGAGGCGTGGTTCCGGCCAGGCTCCGGGACGTCGGCGGCGTCCGGGGCCTCGGCGGCCTCCGCCGCTTCGGGCGCGGTGCGGATCGGGAAGCCGGTGGGCCGGCCCTGCTGCTTCAGCCAGGCGAGCACCCCGTCGAGCGCCTCGACGGTCTGGGCGCGGTTGCCGCCGCCGTCGTGGAAGAGGACCGTGGGGCCGTTGCCGATCTCGCGCTTCACGGCGTCGACGATGGCGGCCGCGCCCGGCTTGCCGAAGTCCTTCGTGTCGACGTTCCAGCCGAGCGGGCGCATCCCGTTCGCCGCGGCGATGCGCCGGCTGTCGGGGGTGAACGCGCCGCCGGGGGCCCGGTAGTACTCCACCTTCGCGCCGCCCGCGGCCTCTTCGATGAGCTTCTTCGCGTCCAGGATCTGCTGTTCCTGGTAGGCGACCGGCTTCTTGTCCATGGCGGTGTCGTGGTTCATGGTGTGATCGCAGAGGCGGTGGCCGGCCGCGACGACCCGCTTGACCAGGTCGGGGTGGGCCTTGGCCTGCGGGCCGATCATGCAGAACGTCGCCTTCACGTCTTGCTCCGCCAGTAGGTCGAGCACCTTCGGCGTCCAGCGGGGGTCGGGTCCGTCGTCGATGGTGATGTTGACGGCGTTCGCGCCGCTCTCCGACGCGTGGGCTATGCCCTCGGGTATCCCCTTCGCCGGTGTGCCTCCGGGGCCGGAGCCGGAGCCGCCCGGCCGGGCGGGGCCGTGGCCCCCCGCGACGTCGTGCGCGGAGGTGTGTCCGGGTTCGACGAGGGCCGACACCCCCCAGACCGTCGCCGCCACGGCCATCGCGGTGGCCGCGACGGCCGTTCGCGCCCGGGTGCCCCGCTCGGTGATGCGCGCCTTGAAACCCATGAGCCGTCCACTCCCCATCCGCCTTGTGAGCGTTCTGTGGATCAGGACGTGCGTCTCCATCGAGGGGTTCCAGCCGATTGCCCCTTAAATTCCGGGTAATGGGACGTTGGTCCTTGATCGTCCCGAATTCCTGCCCAGACGAAACCGAGCGAAACGGTGAGATCTCCTACCCTGTCGGGCCGTTGGTCCGGCGGGCTGGTGGTCCGACCGGGCCGACCGGGCGCGGGTACGCCGAAACGGTCCGGCCCCGGTGGATACGTACTCCACCGGGGCCGGACCGGGTAACGGCGGCCGGGGCCGGGGCCGCCGCCGAGACGCCCTAGTGGACCGGGGTCGCGGTCGCCTGCGGCGCGGGGGCCGGCTGCTCGTCGTCCGGGTCGGCTGCCGGGACCGCGGGGCCGCCGCCGCGCAGGGGGACCTCCTTGACGAACCAGGCTGCCGCGAAGCCCAGTACGGCGATGGCCGCGCCGAGCAGGAACGCCGAGTGCGTACCGGCGGCGACCGCTTGCTGGTAGGCGTCGCGTACGGCCTCGGGCAGCTTGGCCAGGCTCGCCGCGTCCAGCTGGGCGGAGCCGGCGGCTGCGGCGGCCTCGGGGCCGAGGCGGTCCCGCATGGTGTCGGTGACCTGGGTGGTGAACAGCGAGCCCATCAGGGCCACGCCGAAGGAGCCGCCGAGCGTACGGAAGAGGGTCGCCGAGGAGGACGCGACGCCCATGTCCTTCATCTCGACGCTGTTCTGCGCGACGAGCATGGTGATCTGCATCAGGAAGCCGAGTCCGGCACCGAGGACGGCCATGTACACCCCCGACATCAGCCGGGTGGTGTCGGTGTCCATCGTCGCGAGCAGGAAGAGCCCGACGACCATGAGTGCGCCGCCGATGATCGGGAAGATCTTGTACTTGCCGCTGTTGGTGGTGACGCGGCCCGCGATCAGCGAGACGAGCATCATCGAGAGCAGCATCGGCAGGAGCAGCAGGCCGGAGTTGGTGGCGGAGGCGCCCTGTACCGACTGCTGGAACAGCGGGAGGTAGAGCACGCCGCCGAACATCGCGAAGCCGACGAGGAAACCGATCACCGACATGAGGGTGAAGTTGCGGCTGCGGAAGATGTGCAGCGGCATGACCGGCTCGGCGGCCTTGGTCTCGACGTAGAGGAACGCCGCGGTGGACGACACGCCGACGGCGATCAGGCCGATGACCTCGGCGGAGCCCCAGGCGTACTCGGTGCCGCCCCAGGTCGTGACGAGCACGGTGGAGGTGATGGCGATGGTCAGGAGCGCCGCGCCGAGATAGTCGATCTTCGGGCGGGCCTGTCCGGTCTTCTTCGGCAGGTGCAGCACGGCCGAGACCATCGCGAGGGCGACGGCGCCGAGCGGGAGGTTGATGTAGAAGGACCAGCGCCAGCCCATGTGGTCGGTGATGGTGCCGCCGACCAGCGGGCCGCCGATCATGGCGAGGGCCATCACGCCGGCCATCATGCCCTGGTACTTGCCGCGCTCGCGGGGCGGGATCAGGTCGCCGATGATCGCCATGACGCCGACCATCAGACCGCCGGCGCCGAGGCCCTGGACCGCGCGGAAGCCGATCAGCTGGCCCATGTCCTGGGCCATGCCGCTGAGCACGGAGCCGATGAGGAAGATGACGATCGAGGCGAGGAAGGAGCCCTTGCGCCCGTACAGGTCGCCGATCTTGCCCCAGATGGGGGTGGAGGCCGCGGTGGCGAGGGTGTAGGCCGTGACCACCCAGGAGAGGTGCTCCAGGCCGCCCAGCTCGCCGACGATCGTCGGCATCGCGGTGCCGATGATCATGTTGTCGAGCATGGCCAGCAGCATCGCGATCATGAGCGCCATCAGGACGACCCGCACGCTGCGCGGCTTCACCTCCTTCGAGGTGTCCGCCGTCTTGACTGTCTCGCCCATGTCCACTCCCCTGGCACTTTCCACCCCGCCGGAACTTACTTGCCGCCCGGCTAGTTCACTACACTGGGGGAAGGTAGTCCCGTAACTAGCCGGGCGTCAAGTAAGTAATTTTTCGAGGAGAGCAATGACCACCAGTCCCAGCAGGGGTCCGCAGCAGCGACGCGGCAACACGCGTCAGCGCATCCAGGACGTCGCGCTGGAGCTCTTCGCGGAACAGGGGTACGAGAAGACGTCGCTCCGCGAGATCGCGGAGCGGCTCGAGGTCACGAAGGCGGCGCTGTACTACCACTTCAAGACCAAGGAAGACATCATCATCAGCCTGTTCGAGGACGTCACGCGGCCGATCGACGAGCTGATCGCCTGGGCGGAGGAGCAGCCGCGCACCCTGGAGACCAAGCGGGAGGTGCTGCGGCGCTACAGCCGGGCCATGGCCGACGGCGCCTCGCTGTACCGCTTCATGCAGGAGAACCAGGCGACGACGCGCGAGCTGAGCATCGGCGATACGGTGAAGAAGCGGCTGTTCCGGCTGGTGGAGCTGCTGCGGGCGGAGGACGGGCCGCTGACGGACCAGGTCCGCTGCGTGAGCGCGCTGTTCACGCTGCACGCGGGGATGATGTTCCTCCAGCACGTGGAGGGCGACCCGGAGGAGACCCGGCAGGCGGCCCTGGAGGTCGCGACGGACCTCATCACCCAGGCCCACCACGACGCGTAGCGGGGGGGGGCGGGGCGGCGGGGGCGGCCGGGCTCCGGCCCGGCCGGGGCCCCGGCCCAGCCGGCTCCGGTCCAGCCCGCTCCGGTCCAGCCCGCTCCGGCCAGTCCCCCTCTGCTACCCGACGCCGGGTCGGGCGGGCACGGGTGACGCCGGGTCCCGGCCGGGCCCACCGGGACGGCGGCGCTCCTGACGGCTACGGCTACTTCCCGGCGGCTACTTCTCGCTGCGCGGGAAGGTGATCTCCACGCGGCGGTTCTTCTTCTGGCCTTCCTCGGTGCTGTTGTCGGCCACCGGATAGTCCTCGCTGTACCCGCGGACGTCGTAGACGACGCCGGGGGCGGTCACGGTCTTGGACAGCTCCGACTGCACGGCGTCGGCCCGCTGCTTGGACAGCACCTGGCCGTGCTCGTAGCTGCCCTGGTCGTCGGTGAAGCCGAAGACGCGGATGCGGGTCGCCTTCTGCTGGTTGATCTCGTTGGCGATGGCCTGGATCCGGGCGGCGGCCTGCGCGTTGAAGACCGCGCTGTTCTCGGGGAACAGCACCTCGGACTGGAGCGCCATCATGACGGTCTGGTTGGTCTCCTGCCGCCGCTGCTCGCCGCCGAGGTCCTCGACGACCTCGGCAATGTCCAGCACCTTGACGGGCGCGAGGGTCCCGCCCTGCGGGATCTTCAGCCCGGGGGCGTTGGAGTCGATGGCGACGGGGGCGGACGCGGAGGGCTCGGTGCCGGGGGGCACGGACGGCTGGACGTCGTCCGCGTGGGCGGCGGTGGCGCCGATCAGGTGGGCTGCTCCGATGACGAGAGCGGAGATCGCCGTGGCTGCTGCTGCGCGATGGCTAGTTTTCATGAGGTCACCCGGAGATTTTGACGGTGGCCGTAGCGAAGGTGGGGAGGCTGAACTCCACCTCGCTGGTGGAGACGGGCGGTGCGGGGAACTGGGCGAAGAAGGGGATCACCTGGCCGGGACCGACGCTTGAGATTCCTGTCGTGCACAGGCACCTGGCCTCCGTGTCACGGAGCACGTAGTAGCGCTTCTTGCCCACCTTGTCGACCAAGGTCGCGCCCGCCACGGATTCGCCGGCGCCCTTCAACTCGATGCCGCGCCATGCCGAGGTACTCGTGAAGGACTCGCTACCGGTGTTCTTGATCTGTCCGTTGACGGTGAGGAATCCGCCGGGATCCCGTTGCATTGAATTGATCACCAAGGCCATGCCGCTCGCTCCTTCCGCTGTGGCGAGGATCTTCGCGGGTTCGGAACTCTTCTCCGCACTCGGCGCCGGGGCCGGGCTACCCGAATCCTTCGACTGCGGCGTCGCGGACTGCTGCGGCTGCTTCTGCTTGCCCTCTCCCCCACACCCGGCCAACGTCACGGCGAAGACGACCGCAACCACTGCGGCCGCTCCCCCACGGGCCTTCACCAAGTGCCGAATGCTCATGTACGCCGCTTCCTTGTCTCTCGTTCACTGTCAGTGGAGCAGTCGCACGCTGAACAGGTTCCTCGACAGCGCGCGCAGGGATCCGGGTTTGAGCGGGTCGATCTCCACGAGCTTGCCGTCCTTGCAGTTCGCCCTGACGGGGTCGGGAGAAGCAGGTGGTGTCGGCGTGGAGGTAGGGGACGGTGTCCCGCCGCCTGGGGTGGGCGTGGCGCTGGGAGGGGGTGCCGACCCCAACACGCAAAGGGATTCGATCACGGCGGTCGCGTCTGCCGTTCCGTGCATTCCGTCGGTCCCCGGGATGACCGAACTGCCCACTGTCCGTTCGGTTTCCACCGTCACCGAGACCTGCGGAATCGATGGCCTGCACGTGACCGTGGCACCGTTCTTGCCCGCGAAATCGGCAGCCGCGCCGCAAGCACCCCCGGCGGTGATGAGCCTTCCGCGCAGGAGTTCTTGCCAGTCCGCCGGCTTCAGTGCGCCGAGGTCAAGCCCGACCAGCGCCCCGTCCCTGGCTTCCCTGGCGGCCGCCAGCGCGGCCGCGTCGGCGGCACCCTGCGCGTCGCTGCGGGTGACCGAGGCCTGGCCCACCACGAAGAAGGCGAACGCAGCGAAGAGCAGACCCGCCACCATCACGACATAGATGGGAAAGGCCTGCCCCCGGTCGCCCCTGTACTTCCCGCGCTCGGGCACTAGCCGGCTTTGATGTCCAGCACGGCCTTCTTGATCTTCGAGGTGATCTCCGTACCGATGCCCGACCCGACGATCGCTCCGATGATCACCACGACCACCAGGATGATGCCCAAGTATTCGAACGCGGTCTGGCCTCGGTCGAGGTTCGCGTGGCGTTGGCGGATTCGGGTGATCGTCGTGTCCGACCAGGTGGTCAGGCGGATCTTCGCACCGACGGTCGCCTTCAGCAGCGTGCTGTGTGACATGGGGGTTCCCTCCCGGGCCGGTACCGCTGTTGGTTTGCGGACGGTACGGCGAGTCACCGGTCGTTACCAAGGGTCCCGGGGCCCAATTACGGACCCACTGCGCACTCTGTCTACCCATGGCCGGTCACTCCTGGACGGGCGGTTCCCAGCCAGCGGGCTATCGCCTCGCTGCGGGTGGTGCTCTGGAGCTTCGCGAAGATGCGGTTGATGTGGTTCTTGACGGTCTTCTCGCTGATGAAGCACGCGGCCGCGATCCGCTGGTTATTCATCCCGGACGCGATCAGGTCCATGATCTCCACCTCCCGGGAACTCAAGCCGAATACAACGGAGTTGTGGATCCGCTCAGAAGACTGTGCCACAGTTCGTTGCTGTTGCGAAGAGGACCGGAGTTCGGCGACCAACGCGTTCGCGGCCGTCGGCGTGAAGTGGGCGCGGCCCCCGCGGACGTCGCGGACCGCGCGGACCAGGTCGTCCGATGTGAACTCGCCGTGGATCAGGTAGCCGCCCGCGCCCAGGAGCAGCGCTTCCCGGACGATGTCCGTCTCCTGGCTGTACGTCAGCATCAGCACCGGCGCCAGCCGGACCAGGTGCGGCAGGGCCGAGATGCCGTCGACCCCGGGCATCCGTACGTCCAGCAGGACCACGTCGGGGGTGTGGCGGCGGGTCAGGACCAGGGCTTCGCGGCCGTCCACCGCCTCGGCGACGACCTCCAGGTCCTGCGTCGTGGCCAGGAGCGCGGCCAGGCCCGCCCGGACGACCGGGTTGTCGTCGGCGATCAGGACGCGGGTCGGGGTCACGGGCGCCCCTCCGGGGTCAGGGCGGCCAGGGGGAGGGTTAGGCGGACCCGGGTGCCGGGGCCGTCCGGGACCGGGCCGAGCCGGAGGCGGGCTCCGATCGCCGTCGCGCGTTCCACCATGCCGAGCAGGCCGAAGTGGCCCTCGCCGCGCAGGGCGGTGAGGTCGGCGCCGCCGCCCGGCAGGCCGCGGCCGTCGTCGGTGACGGTGAGGGTGAGTTCGGCGCCGCCGGTCGCCAGCTCCACCACCACGCGGGCCGCGTCCGCGTGGCGGCGTACGTTCTCCAGCGCCTCCGACGCCACCGATACGAGGTGCCGGGCCACCGGGGGCGGGACGGACGGCGTCGCGCCCGTGACCCTCAGTTCGCCCGTGCCCGCCTCCGTCGCGGACCGCAGCAGCGTGCGGAGCGCGGACACGATCGGGGCGCCCGGTGCCGCTCCCGGACCCGCCGTGCGCGCGTCCGCGTCCCGGCGCAGGTCCGAGAGGAGCTCCCGGGACTCCGCCGCCGCGCGGCGGGCCGCGTCCGCGAGCAGGTCGGCCTGGCGGCGGACCGCCGCCGGGTCGGTGGTCCGGGCGAGGGCGTCCGCGGTCAGGGCCAGCCCGTACAGGGTCTTGGCCACCGAGTCGTGCATCTCCCGTGCCAGGTGCTCCCGTTCGGCCCGGACCGCCTCGGCGGCCGCCAGCCGGGCGCGGGTCTCGGTCAGGTCCCGGCCGGCCGCGCCGAAGCGGAACAGGAGGTCGCGCAGGCACACCCCCGCCGCGCCCGCGAGGAGGCACAGGGCCGGCAGGACCGGCCCCTGCGCGAGGGCGGCGACGGCGACGGCCTGGACGGCCGCGTAGAGCGCCGATCCGCGCCAGCCGTAGACCAGACCGGCCAGCAGCGGGGTGCAGACGGCGACCAGCCCGAGCGGGGACTCCGGCGTCGCCGTGACCAGCAGCAGCCCGCTGAACGCCATGTCCGGTACGAGCAGCCAGCGGTGCCGCAGCAGCAGCGGGCCGAAGCGCTCCCAGTCGCGGAAGAGGGCGTACGAGAGCATGAAGGTGACCAGTACGGCCGCGCCCACCAGGTACGTCGGCCCGCCGGGGGCGGTCCGGCCCAGCGCCAGCGGCGCGCCCAGCGCGATCATCACCAGCCGGAACGCGAAGACCTGCCGGCACAGCGCCTGGAGGGCGTTGGCCTGGAGCGCGAACGACGGACCACCCCCCGAACGGGCCGCCTCCCGCACAGGCCGCCCCGCCTCCCGCACAGGCCGCGCCGCCTCCCGCGCAGGCCGCGCCCACCGGGCCGCCCGCGCCCACCGCGTCGCCGCCCCGAGCCGCCCCGCCCGTACGCCGCCCAGCGGCGCGCCCGCCGCGCCCGGTACGAGGTTCGCCGCGATGTCCAGTGCCGTCATGGTTCACCCGCCCCCGAGGAGCGCGCCGAAGTCGACGTTCGCCCCGTAAACGAAGCCGCAGACGAGCAGGATCAGCGTGCCGGGCAGCATGAACATCGTGACGGCGAACGTGGCCTTCGGGACGGCACGGGCCGCGCGCCGGCGGGCGTTCTGGGCGTCCGTACGGCGCATGTCGTCGGCGATGGCGATGAGGGTCTCCACGATCGGGGAGCCCAGCTCCTCGCCCTGCTGGAGGGCGGTGACGAACTGTGCGACCTGCTCGGAGTCGTTGCGCCGGCGCAGTTCGTCGAAGGCCTGACGGCGGCCGACGCCCATGTCCATCTGCTGGAGGGTGATCCGGATCTCGTCCGCCCACGGGCCCTCGTACTTGTGCGCCACGCGCTCCAGTGCCTGCCGGAAGCCGAGGCCCGCGCTGACCACGACCGCGAGCACGTCCAGGAAGTCCGGCAGGGTGCGCTCGATGTGGTCGCGGCGGACGCGGATGGCCGACCAGAGGCCGGCCTCGATCCAGAACAGGCCGAAGGCGACCATCAGCAGGGCCGCCACCAACTGCCCGTTGATCAGCATCGAGAAGGCGCCGAGCCCGCCCAGCAGGCCGTAGACGGCGCGGCGCGCCGCGTACCGGTCGATGGTGAGGCCGGCCGGGTTGCCCGCCATGTCGATCTGGCGGCGTTTGCGCGCGACCCGGTTCGGGCCCATCAGGCGCAGGACCAGCGGCGCCCAGCGGATGCCCATCCGGTCCACCAGCGAGCCGACCGCCGTGGTGCGCGTGGCGCCGACCTCCAGGGCCAGCGCGAGGTCGGTCGGGAGTTTCACGTCGGCCCGGTAGAGCCGGATGCCGTGGAAGACGCCGAGGACGGACACCGCCACGAGCAGGGCCAGGAGAACGGTGATCATGTCGGCCCCCTCACACGTCGATCTTGGACAGGCGGCGGATGAGGACGAAGCCGAGGGTGAAGAGGCCGAGCGCGGCCAGGACCGCGGTCTGCCCGATGAAGGCCCCCGTCATCCGGTCCAGCGCGCCCGGCATCATCATGTCCACCAGCAGCAGCGAGCCGAGCCCGATGGCCGGCACGAGGTACGCGGTCACCGTCACCTGGGAGAGCTGCGTACGGATCTCGCGGCGGGTCTCCTTGCGCTGCTCCAGCGTCACGGTGAGGTTGCGCAGGCTCTCGACGATCGTGCCGCCCGCGCGGGCGGACAGGACGAGCGTGGAGACGAGCACGACCAGTTCCCGCGACGGGAGGCGTTCCGCGAGCTCGCCGAGGGACTCCTCGATGGAGTGGCCGAGCGCGAGCCGGTCGGCGACCCGCCCCAGCTCCTCGCCCGCCGGGGCCTCCAGTTCGTCGGCGGCGATCCCGATGGCCGTACGCAGGGCCAGACCGGCCTGGGTGGCGTTGGCCAGGATCCGGGCGAGTTCCGGGAGCTGGTTGATGAAACGCTCGGTGCGGCGGGAGCGCTGCCAGGTGAGGAAGGCGTTCGCCGACCAGAGCCCGATCAGGCCGGCCACCGGCCCGAAGAACGGGGCCAGCAGCGCGGCCGCGATCAGCCAGACCCCGCCGACGCCCAGCAGCATGTAGACGAAGAACTCGCCCGGCGTCATGTCCAGGCCCGTCGTCGCCAGCCTGACCTCGATGCGGCGGCCGAGCTTGGTCCGGCGCAGCCGCCGGTCGACTCCGGGGAAGCGGCGGCGCCGGCCCGTCGGGGGCGGCGCGCCCGCCGACGTGAGGCGTTCGACGAGGGCGGCGCGCTGGGCACGGCCGGCGGCGTACGCGTGCACGCCGAGGATGACGAACAGGCAGGCCAGCAGGGTGGCGCCGAGGGTGATCAGGACAGTTGGGTTCACAGGGCGGTCCGGGTGATGCGGGCGGTGAGCGGGTCGTCGGACAGCGCGACCCCGAAGGCCTGCGGGATCGGCTGGTTGTTCATGTAGAGGCGGTCCGCGATCCGGCGCGGCAGCGGGTAGTACTCGAAGCGGCCGTGGACGCGCGCGTCGGCCCCCATGGGCTGGGCGACGTAACGGCAGACGGTGGTGATCCGGAAGGGTTCGCGGCCGTGCGAGTCGAGGATGGCGATCTCCGTGATGCGGCGCGATCCGTCGCCGAAACGGGTGAGCTGGACGACGACGTTCACGGCGCTGTTGATCTGGTCCTGGAGCGCCTCGAAGGGCACTTCGACCTCGGACATCGACGCGAGGGTCTGCAGGCGCATCAGCGCGTCCTCGGCGCTGTTCGCGTGGACGGTGGCGAGCGAGCCGTCGTGGCCGGTGGACATGGCCTGGAGCATGTCGAGGGTCTCGCCGCCGCGGACCTCGCCGACGATGATGCGGTCGGGGCGCATGCGCAGGGAGTTGCGGACCAGGTCGCGGATGGTGATCTGGCCCTTGCCCTCGACGTTCGCCGGCCGGGATTCGAGCCGGATGACGTGGGCCTGCTGGAGCTGGAGCTCGGCGGAGTCCTCGATGGTGATGACGCGCTCGCCCTCCGGGATCAGCCCGGAGAGGGCGTTGAGGAGGGTGGTCTTGCCGGTGCCGGTGGCGCCCGAGACGATCAGGTTCATCTTCGCCTGGACCAGCCCGGACAGCAGCAGGAGCATCTGCTCGTCGAGGGAGCCGAGGCCGATCATCTCGTGCAGGGTGAAGGCGCGCGGGAAGCGGCGGATGGTGAGGGTGGCGCCGGTCAGGGAGAGCGGCGGGATGATGACGTTGACGCGCTCGCCGCTGGGCAGGCGGGCGTCGACCATCGGATTGGCCTCGTCCACGCGGCGGTTGACGGTGGAGACGATGCGCTCGATGGTCTGCATCAGCTGCTCGTGCGAGGCGAAGCGCAGCGGGAGCTGTTCGACGCGGCCGCCCCGCTCGACGAAGATCTGGTCGGGGCCGTTGACCATGATCTCGGAGATGGAGGCGTCCTCCAGCAGCGGTTCGAGCACGCCGAGCCCGAGGGCCTCGTCGACGACGCGCCGGATCAGCTGGGCGCGCTCGACGGTGGAGAGGACCGGGCCCTCGCGGCTGATGATGTGGCCCAGTACGCGTTCCAGCCGTGCCCGGCGCTCGGCCGGCGCGAGCGCCGACATCTCGGCGAGGTCGATCTCCTCCAGCAGCTTGGCGCGGTAGGAGGAGACGAGCCGGCCGTCCTCGCGGGGGCCGTGGCGGTCGTCCGGGGTGTTGACCCGGGAACGCAGGCTCATGGTCAGGGGCCCTTCGGGAGCGTCGGGTCGTCGTTGGGCATGACGGCGGTGGCCTTGGCGTCGGGGACGTCGAGTCCGGGCACCAGCGAGTTGATCTTTATGGTCACCTCGGCGGTGACGGCGTCGGCGCCCTTGGTCACCACGACGACCGGGGCGAGGCTCGTCTTGACGGCCGCCGCACCGGCGGCCGCGCCGCCGCTGCCGTTGCGGGCCTCGACGCGGGCCGCCGTACGGGCGGCCGTGCCGGCCTGCTCGTGGACGTAGGCGACCCAGCCGAGCTGGATGCCGCAGAGCGCGACGAACAGCAGGATCGGCACGAAACCGATGTACTCCAGAGCCACTTGGCCCCGGTCGGAGCGCACGCGTCGCCTGTCCACGTCAGTCCTCCCTCTCCATGGCCGCTCCGGCGGTGCCGGTGATGCCGTCGAAGCTGAGTCCGGGGAAGAGCACGGGGATCTCCAGGGTGACCGTCGCCTTGTAGATGTTCCCCGACTTCCCGCACTGGGGGTCAGGCATGTTCCAGGCGGCGGAGATGTGCTCCCTGGCCGCCGCCACGCACGCCGCGTCGCCCGTCACCGCCCCCGCCCGCGCCGCCTCGTCCGCCGCGTTGCCCGCCAGGGAGAACGCGTACCCGATCAGTACGCACTCCCACACCGCCGCCACGAGCAGCAGGATCAGCGGGACCATGCCGACGAACTCCACGGCCACCTGACCGCGGTCACGGCCGCGGCCGCGGTCACGGTCACGGTTACGGCCGCGGCCGCTCGCGCGCGTTCCTCTCCGGGCGGCCACCGTTCAGCCCTCCCGGCCGCGGCGCAGCCGCGCCACCGGGCCCGCCGCGCGGACCGCCAGTGCGCCGCCCGGGGGCTGCGCCGGGTCCTCCGGGGTGGAGAGGAGGCCGAGTTCGCCGGCGAGGGTCCACAGGGCCTGCTTGACCGTGGAGCGGTTGTCGAGGTCCTGGACGCGGCCCGCGTCGACCACCGCCTGGAGTTCCTTGAAGGCGGCCGGGACCGGGGTCCGGGTGGCGCGGGTCTTGGTGATCTTCTCGATCAGGGCGGGCTGGATCTCGGTGTGCTTGCTCCATCGGTTGACGACCAACGCGGTGTCCTCCGCCTTGCGCACCTGGAGCCGCTCCCACATCCGCACCATCCGCTTCGCCGCCCGTACGGCGACCACGTCCGGGGTGGTGACCAGCACGGCGACGTCCGCCATCTCCACGGCGGCGGCGTTCGCGCCCGTCATCTGGGTGCCACAGTCGATGACGACGAGCTCGTAGCGGCCGCGCAGGGCGGCGATGACGTGCCGGGCGGCCCGGTCGTCGACCTCCTCGCCCCGTTCGCCGTCCGCGGGGGCCAGCAGCAGGGCCAGGCCGGTGCGGTCGTCGTAGACCGCGTCCTGGAGCACGCGCGGGGAGATGTCCTGGATGCCGGCCAGGTCGGCGATGGAGCGGCGGAACTGCACGTCGAGGTACGAGCCCACGTCCCCGGCCTGGAGGTCCAGGTCGACCAGCGCCGTACGCCGCCCCGAGGCGGCCGCGGCCAGCGCGAACTGGACGGCGGTGAAGGTGGCGCCGACCCCGCCCTTGGCGCCGGTGACGGTGACGACCCGGCCGCCCGGGCCGGTGAGCGCCTCGGGGCTGCGGCCCAGGTGGCGGCGTACGCCCACGGACCACTGGGCGGCGGCCTGGACGCGGGCGGCGAGTTCCTCGTAGGACAGCGGCAGCCCGATCAGGCCGCGCGCGCCGGAGTCCATGGCGGCGGAGAAGAGGCCCGGGCCGGCGTCGGAGGAGACCAGGATGACGCCCACCGCCGGGAAGCGCAGGGCGACTTCCCGGATGAGCTCCAGGGCCGGGGCCGGGCCGATCCGCTCATGGACCAGGACGACTTCGGGGAGCTCGTCGATCGACTCGGAGGCCATCCGGGCCAGCGTGTCGAGGAGCGAGGTGGAGTCGGGCACGGGGGCGGCGGGCTCGGCGGCGGGGAGCTGGCTGAGGAGGGTGGCGATGGCGCGGGCCGCGTCCGGGTCGCCGACCGCGGGGAGGATTCGGGTGGTCATTGCGCTCTCCTTTCGCCCGGGCCGGGCCTCACTTGTCCCCGTCGAGGGTGTACGTACGGTCGCCCGGGCTGGGCGCCGAGTCGGTTCCGGGGGCGACCAGGGCCAGGCGTACGTGCTCCGCGAAGGACTCGGCGTACGCGACGCGCTGGGTGTCCTTGGTGTTCAGGGCGAAGGTGATCGGCACGGCCTCGGCCGGTCCGGTGCGGTCGGCGTTCTTCTCCAGGGCGGTGAGTTTGCCGACGCCCAGGACACGGGCGTTGGCGACGATGATCACCGAGCGCGCGGGGTCGGTGTCCTTGGCGCCCTTGAAGGTGGCGATGATGTTGACCTTGGCCCCGGAGGTGATCTTTCCGGCCACGCCCGTGGCCGCGTCGATCATGATGGCGATCTCCTGCTCGCCGGGCTGGAGCTGCGGGCGGTCGACGAACATGTCGGCCTGGAGCAGCGAGCCCTTCTTCAGGGTGGTGAGCGCGATCTTGTTGTCGAGCGCGCCGAGGTCGGTGACGGCCGTCTGGGACAGCCAGCGCCTGGGGATGGTGACTTCCTCGAACTGGCCCGCCGCGAGCGGGCTGTACGGTGCGATGTCCCCCTTGGCGCGGTAGGCGACGACCTCGGCCCCGACCTTGGAGTTGACGTCGCCGATCACCACGAGGACTCCGGCGAAGGCTCCCAGTGTGCAGAGGACCGACAGGAGCAGCAGGATGACGCCGCGGCGCTGGCGTGAGTTCATGAGCCGTACTACCTCGCCGTTCTTCGTTCGTTCGTGTGGTCGGGCCGGTCAGCGTCTGGAGCGGGCGGTGCTCGACGGCCCGGCCGGCGGGGGCGGTGCCGTGAGGGGTGCGGCGCAGAAGCCGCATCGGTCGCCGATGAGTTCGAGGCCGCACCAGCGGCACTCCTCGCGGCGGACCGAGGCGACCAGTTGGTAGAGGACGGCGGGGTCCGGGATGCCGGCGGCGAACTCGACCAGCTTGGGGGTGCCCCACCAGCCGGCGGAGTCGGCCGGGAGCGGGTTCTCCATGACGCCCTGCACCTGCCAGGCGGGGGCCAGTTCGGCGGCGACCCAGTCGGAGGCGAGCTGGCCGCGGGCGAAGGTGAGGTGCGTGGCGAACTCGGGCCCGGGCGGCAGTCCGGCGGCCGCCTCCCCGCCGGAGCCCTTCGCGCGGCCCGCAGCGCGGCCCGCGCCGTGGCTCCCGCCGGTGCGGCCCGCTCCGGCGCCGGACAGGCGGGCCAGGTGCGGGGCCGGATGGGCGAGTACGGCGAACTGGGCGCTCGGCGACCAGGACCGGGCGTGGGCCTTGAGGCCGACGGGGATCCGGTCGAGCTTGGCCACGGAGCCCAGCAGGGCGCCCGCGTAGATGTAGTGGGACAGCAGCCGGGCCGCGGAGGCTATGACTCCGGGGCTGAAGTCGAAGACGCTGAGCTGGCGCAGCTGACGGACCAGCAGGGCGGTGCCCAGCGGCGGGAGGTCGATGTCGAGGAGCGCTATCCGGTCGGTTTCCAGGATGGCCCGTACGGTGTGCAGCCGCTGGACGGTGGCGCGGGGCAGCCAGGACGGCACGACGGCGACCAGGTGGCCGTGGCGCTCCAGCAGGGCGGCCGTACCGGTGAGCGCGGCGTCGAGGTCGAGGCGCTCGGGCGGGTCCAGTACGGCGGCGCCCGGCGTGTGCCGGTCGGGGGCCGGCAGTACCAGGTCCGCGCTGGTGACAGCGATGGCGGTCGGCACGCGAGTCCCCCTGTTCACCCCGTACGCCCCCAGCTACCGCTGGGCGGTGCCCCTGCGGGCGCTTCCACGCCCGTCTCCCGCACGCGAATCCCGCTCGTCGCGTACGCGTAAACCCTGCGCGACCGCAAACGATCGACGCGCTTCCCCCTTGCCCAAGCACCATATCCGCGTCGCCCCTGGCAGGGCAGGGCCTTGCCGATTCCCGTACTGCGGGCACGTGTCACAGGTGGCCGGAAACCCGGACAACAGGGATCGGCATGCCGACCATTTCAAGCCAGATAGCAAAGACTCTTGACACGAGGATTGGTCTGGACCAACTTGGCACCGCAGGCCTTCAACCGCCCTCCCCCACCCGGCCCGCACCCTCCCCACCCCTTTCCTCCCCCCACCGGAGCCCACGTGAACCGCATACGCTCCCTCGCCCTGCTGGGCGCCGCCACGCTCACCGCCGGCGGCCTGACCGCCCTCACCGCCGGCACCGCGCAAGCCGCGGACATCAACGTCGCCCGCAACGGGGGCTTCGAGTCCGGCCTCGCCAACTGGTCGTGTTCCGGCGGGAGCGGCGCCGCCGTCTCCTCCCCGGTGCACGCCGGGACCGGCGCCCTCAAGGCCACCCCGGCCGGGTCCGACAACGCCCGCTGCAGCCAGACCGTCACGGTCAAGCCGAACTCGACGTACACGCTGAGCACCCAGGTCCAGGGCAGCTACGTCTACCTCGGCGCGACCGGCACCGGCACCCAGGACGTGTCCACCTGGACCCCGGGCTCCGGCGGCGGCTGGCAGAAGCTCTCCACGGCCTTCTCCACCGGCCCGAACACCACCCAGGTCACCGTCTACACCCACGGCTGGTACGGCCAGCCCGCCTACTTCGCCGACGAGTTCAGCGTCTTCGGCCCGGACGGCGGCGGCGGGACCGACCCCGGCCCGGGCATCCCCGGCTCCCCGGCCGGGACCGCCGTTTCCGGCCAGAGCGCGAGCGGCCTCACCCTTTCGTGGAACGCCGTGAGCGGGGCGGCCGGCTACCACGTGTACCAGGACGGCGTCCGCGTCCAGTCCGTCACCTCGGCCTCCGCCCAGATCACCGGGCTTGCCGCCTCGACCTCGTACTCCTTCCAGGTGAGCGCCCACAACGCGGCGGGCGAGGGCCCCAAGTCCGCGGCGGTGACCGGCACGACCACCGGGGGCGGCGGCGACCCCGACCCGAACCCGTCGGTGCCCAAGCACGCGCTGACCGGCTACTGGCAGAACTTCAACAACGGCGCCACCGTCCAGAAGATCTCCGACGTCTCGGCGCAGTACGACATCATCGCCGTCTCCTTCGCCGACGCCACGACCACGCCGGGCGCCATCACCTTCAACCTCGACTCGGCCGGGCTGAACGGCTACACCGTCGCCCAGTTCAAGGCCGACATCGCCGCGAAGAAGACGGCGGGCAAGTCCGTCATCCTCTCCGTCGGCGGGGAGAAGGGCACGATCACGGTCAACGACTCGGCCTCCGCGAACAACCTCGCGAACTCGGCCTGGGCGCTGATGCGGGAGTACGGGTTCACCGGGATCGACATCGACCTGGAGAACGGCATCAATCCGACCTACATGACGCAGGCGCTGCGCGCGCTGTCGCAGAAGGCCGGTCCCTCGCTGGTCATCACCATGGCCCCGCAGACCATCGACATGCAGTCGACGGCGGGCGGCTACTTCAAGACGGCGCTGAACATCAAGGACATCCTCACCGTCGTCAACATGCAGTACTACAACAGCGGCTCGATGAACGGCTGCGACGGCAAGGTCTACTCCCAGGGCACGGTGGACTTCCTCACCGCGCTCGCCTGCATCCAGCTGGAAGGCGGCCTGGCCCCCTCCCAGGTGGGGATCGGCGTCCCGGCCTCGCCGAGCGGCGCGGGCAGCGGCTACGTCTCCCCGGCCATCGTCAACAACGCCCTGGACTGCCTGGCCCGGGGCACGAACTGCGGAACCTTCAAGCCCTCCAAGACCTACCCGGGGCTCCGCGGCGCGATGACCTGGTCGACCAACTGGGACGCCAAGGCGGGTAGCGCCTGGTCCAACGCGGTGGGTCCGAAGGTCCACGCCCTCCCGTAGGCGGTAGGTGTGGGGGTGGCCGGATCGGTTCGGCGGACACGACGAGCTATTGACCAGGACATGCCACAAGAGCACGCTGTGCGCGTCCGCACGGCTACCCCCACACTCCCCACCCAGGAGAACGCATGCGGCTCCACACCCGCCGGAGGGCTGCCGTCACGGCCGCCCTGCTGGCGCTCGCCCTCGGCGCGCCCGCGTACGGGATGAGCGCCACGGCCTCGCCACCGGCCTCCCCGTCCACCGCCACCCAGGACGAGGCGATCGTCCAGTACCGGATCCACGGGCCCTCCACGGTCACCGACCGCACGGCCCTGCTCCGTACCGGGGTGTCGATCGACGAGGTGGACGACCACACCGTCGTCGTCAGCGCCGACACCATGCAGGCCAAGAGCCTGCGCAAGCTCGGCTACCAGCTCACGGCCCTCCCCGGGCCGCCCGACCGCTCGCTGCCCGGGATCGCGTCGGGCACGATGGACTTCCCCTCGGCGGACTCCCGCTACCACAACTACGCCGAGGCCAGCGCGGAGATCGACCAGCGCATCGCCCAGTACCCCTCGATCATGAGCAAGCGGGTCATCGGGAAGTCGTACCAGGGCCGCGACCTCGTCGCCATCAAGATCAGCGACAACGTCGCGACCGACGAGGCCGAGCCCGAGGTGATGTTCACCGCGCACCAGCACGCCCGCGAGCACCTGACCGTGGAAATGGCCCTGTACCTCCTCAAGGAGCTGGGCTCCAAGTACGGCAGCGAGTCCCGGGTCACCAACGCCGTCAACGGCCGCGAGATCTGGATCATCCCTGACCTCAACCCGGACGGCGGCGAGTACGACATCGCCACCGGCTCCTACCGCTCCTGGCGCAAGAACCGCCAGCCCAACTCCGGCTCCTCCTACGTCGGCACCGACCAGAACCGGAACTGGAACTACAAGTGGGGCTGCTGCGGCGGCTCCAGCAGCAGCAAGAGCTCCGAGACCTACCGCGGCGCGGCCGCCGAGTCGGCGCCCGAGGTGAAGGTCGTCTCCGACTTCGTCCGCAGCCGGGTGATCGGCGGCAAGCAGCAGATCAAGGCCTCGATCGACTTCCACACCTACAGCCAGCTGGTGCTCTGGCCCTTCGGCTGGACGTACAACGACACCGCGCCCGGCCTCACCGCCGACGACCTCGCCGTCTTCAAGAAGATCGGTACGGGCATGGCGGCGAGCAACGGCTACACGCCGGAGCAGTCGAGCGACCTGTACATCACGGACGGGACGATCGACGACTGGCTGTGGGGCAGCCAGAAGATCTTCGCCTACACCTTCGAGCTGTACCCGTCGAGCGCGGGCGGCGGCGGCTTCTACCCGCCCGACGAGGTCATCGACCGCGAGACGTCGCGCAACAAGGAGGCCGTCCTCCAGCTGCTGGAGAACGCCGACTGCATGTACCGCTCGATCGGCAAGGAGGCGCAGTACTGCGCCTGACCGCGGCCTGACCGCCGCGCGGCCTGACCGCCACGTGACCGGGGCGCCTCACCGCCAGGGGGGCGCCCCTCCCCGCGCGCCGCGCGGGGCGCCCCTCCCGGCCCCTTCCCGGCCCCCCGGCCGCTGCCCCGGGCGCGTCCGCTCAGCCCAGGACGGCGAGGGCGTCGATCTCGACGAGCAGCCCGGCCGGCAGGCCCACGTAGACCGTGGTGCGGGCGGCCGGCGCCTCCTTCAGGCCCTGCTCCTCGAAGTAGGTGTTGTAGATGCCGTTCATCTCGGCGAAGTGGTCCGTGTCGGTGAGGTAGACGCGGATCATCATCACGTCGTCCCAGTCCGCGCCGCCGGCCTCCAGGACCGAGCGGACGTTCTCCAGCGTCTGGAGGGTCTGCTCGCGCAGCCTCGGCCCCGCGGGGGTCGGCGGCTGCCCGTCGACGTGCGGGAGGAAGCCGACCTGCCCGGCGACCTGGAGGATGTTGCCCTTGCGCACGCCGTGCGAGAACTTCGCCGGCGGCGTGGTGTGCGTGTCGGGGGTGATCGCGGTCTTGGCGGCCGTGTCGCTCATGCGGAGTCCTTGTTCGGATCGGAGCCGGAGCCGGAGCCGGAGTACTCCTGGCTGATGGTGTCGGCCGTACGCAGGACCAGGGGCCGCAGTTCGAGGAGCGCCTCGGCGGCGACCACCACGCCGGGCGCGGACACGGACAGCGCGGCGACGACCCGCCCGTCCGGCCCGTACACGGGCGCGCCCAGGCAGTTGATGGACTCCTCGTGGCCCCCGAGGTCGGTGGCCCAGCCCTGTTCCCGTACGAGGTCCAGCTCGCGCAGGAAGGCCTGCGCGTCGGGAGTGGAGCGGGAGGTGTAGCGGGGGTACTCGATCCGGGCCGCGAGGGCCCGCCGCTCCGCCTCGGGGAGGTCGGCCAGCAGCAGTTTGGCGACGGCGGCGACCGTGAGGGGGACGGGCTTGCCGATCCGGGAGTACATGCGGACCGGGTAGCGGCTGTCGACCTTGTCGATGTAGACGACCTCGTCGTCCTGGTGCAGGGCGAGGTGCACGGTGTGTCCGGTGGCCCGGTTCAGCTCCACGAGGTGGGGGTGGGCGATCTCGCGGACGTCGAGGTTCTCGATGGCCTCGGCGGCCAGCGCGAAGAGGCTCGCGCCGAGGCGGTAGCGGCCGTCGGGCTGGCGGTAGGCCAGGCCGTGGGCGTCCAGGGTCCGCAGCAGCCGCAGCGCGGTGCTCTTGTGCACGCCGAGCGCGTCGGCCACCGCCCCGAGCCCGGCGGGCCCCCGCGCGAGCAACGGCAGGATGCCGAGCGCCCTCTCCACCGACTGACTCATCCGATCCCTTCCCCGATCTCAGCCCCGCCGGCGCTTGAGGCGCGGGGTCCGGGGCGGAGCCCCGGGACGTTGACCCGTCGTCATGCGGGATGTTAGACAACATGCAGCACGATCCGCAACGACCGTTGCGCATATCGCAACACACCCCCGGGAGGCACCCGCATGGCCAGCGCCAGCGACCCCGCCAGCGACCCCGTCAAGGACCTCGCCGACGAGCCGGTGGACCACCGGTTCAAGGGCCTCCCCCCGGACGCCCAGGCCGCCGGCCTCACCGTGGGCGGGCTCGCCGCGCAGCGCCGCGGGCTGTACACCGGCGGGTTCACCACCCCCGTGCTGACCCTCGACGCCGACGCGCTGGAGCACAACCTCACCGCGCTGGGCACCTACGCCGCCCGGCACGCGCTGGCCTTCGCGCCCCACGGCAAGACGTGCATGTCCCCCCAGCTCTTCCGCCGCCAGCTGGACCACGGCGCCTGGGGCATCACCGCCGCCGTCCCCCACCAGGCCCGCGTCTACCGCGCCTTCGGCATCCAGCGGATCTTCCTCGCCAACGAGCTCGTCGATCCCGCCGCCCTGCGCTGGGTCGCCGCCGAGCTCGCCGCCGATCCCGGCTTCCGCTTCGTCTGCTACGTCGACTCCGTGCGCGGGGTACGGCTCATGGACCGCGCCCTCCAGGGGCAGCCGGCCGTCCTGGACGTGGTCGTGGAGCTCGGCGCCGGCGAGGGGGCCCGTACCGGCGCCCGTACCGACGAGGACTGCCGCGCCGTCGCCGACGCCGTCGCCGCCACGGACACCCTGCGCCTCGTCGGCGTCGCCGGGTACGAGGCCGAGGTCCCCGGCGCCGACGAGGACAACGTCCACGCCTACCTGCGCCGTCTGACCTCGCTCGCCGCCGAGTTCGACAAGGCCGGGCGGTTCGCCGCGGACCTGGACGAGATCGTCGTCAGCGCCGGCGGCTCCGCCTGGTTCGACGCCGTCGCCGACGTCTTCGCCGGGATCCCGGAGCTGTCCCGCCCGGTCCTGAAGCTGCTGCGCTCCGGCGCGTACGTCTCCCACGACCACGGCTGGTACACCCGCCTGACGCCCTTCAACCGGATCCCGGAGGAGGGCGGGCTGCGCCCCGCGTTCCGCCTGTGGACGCAGGTGGTCTCCCGCCCCTCCCCCACGCAGGCGTTCGTCAACGCCGGCAAGCGCGACATCGCCTACGACCTGGGCCTGCCGGAGGCCGAACTCGTCCGCGACGCGCTCGACGGGACCGAGCGGCCCGCGACCGGGGTCCGCGTGGTGAAGCTCTCCGACCAGCACACCTGGCTGGAGACCGACTCCGCCGGGGACCTGGACGTCGGCGACTGGGTGGCGCTCGGCATGTCCCACCCATGCACGATCTTCGAGAAGTGGCCGCTGATCCCGGTCGTGGAGGCCGACGGCACGGTCACCGACTACGTCCGCACCTTCTTCTAGGCCGCGGCCGCATGGACCTCGTCATCCGCGGGGCCCGCGTCGTCGACGGCACGGGCGGGCCCTCGTACACGGCCGACGTCGGCGTGCACGGGGGCCGGATCGCCGCGATCGGCCGGATCCCGGGCGGCGGGCGGCGCACGCTCGACGCGCACGGCCTCGCCCTCGCCCCCGGCTTCGTCGACATGCACGCCCACAGCGACCTGGCCCTGCTCCGCGACCCGGACCACAGTGCGAAGGCCGCCCAGGGCGTCACCCTCGAAGTCCTGGGCCAGGACGGCCTGTCGTACGCGCCCGCCGACGACCGCACCCTCGCCGGTGTCCGCACGGCCATCGCGGGCTGGAACGGCCCCGGCGACGACGTCGACTTCGACTGGCGCACCGTCGGCGGGTACCTGGACCGCCTCGACCACGCCCACGGCGGCCGCGGCATCGCCGTGAACGCCGCCTACCTCGTCCCCCAGGGCACGGTCCGCGCGTACGCCGTCGGCTGGGACGACCGGCCCGCGACCGCCGCCGAGCTGGACCGGATGCGGGAGCTCGTCGACGAGGGCCTGGCCCAGGGCGCGGTCGGCATGTCCTCGGGTCTCACCTACACCCCCGGCATGTACGCCGACGGCGCCGAACTGACCGAACTGTGCCGGGTGGTGGCGCGGCACGGCGGCTACTACTGCCCACACCACCGCAGTTACGGCCACCGCGCGCTCGACGCGTACGCCGAGATGATCGAGCTGACCCGGGAGGCCGGCTGCGCGCTGCACCTCGCGCACGCCACCATGAACTTCGGTGAGAACGAGGGCCGGGCCCCCGAACTCCTCGCGCTCCTCGACGCGGCCCTGGCCGAGGGCTGCGACATCACCCTCGACAGTTACCCGTACACCCCGGGCTGTACCACCCTGGTCGCCCTGCTGCCCAGCTGGGCGAACGAGGGCGGCCCCGAGGCGGTGCTGGCCCGGCTGCGCGACGACGCCGTGGCCGCCCGGATCCGCCACGCCCTGGAGGTCGAGGGGGCCGACGGCTGTCACGGGGTGCCCGTCGACTGGTCGACGATCGAGATCTCGGGCGTCGGCGACCCGGCCCTCGCCGCCGCGCACGTCGGCCGGCGCGTCGACGGCTGGGACACGGCCCGGCGGCTGCTGCTGGACGACCGGCTCGCGCCGACGATCCTCCAGCACGTCGGCCACGAGGAGAACGTCCGGGCGATCATGCGCCACCGGGTCCACACGGGCGGCTCCGACGGCATCCTCCAGGGCGCGAAGCCGCACCCGCGCGCCTACGGCACCTTCCCGCACTACCTGGGCCACTACGTCCGCGACCTGGGGGTGCTCTCGCTGGAGGAGTGCGTCGCGCACCTCGCCGGCCGCCCGGCGGCCCGGCTGCGGCTGCCCGACCGGGGCCTGGTCCGGGAGGGCTTCCGGGCCGACCTCGTCCTCTTCGACCCGGCCACGGTCGCGGCCGGGTCCACGTACGAGCGTCCGCGCGTCCTGCCGACCGGGATCCCGTACGTGTTCATCGACGGCAGGCCGGTGATCCACGAGGGCCGTCGGACGGACGTCCTCGCAGGTCGGTCGGTACGGGGCGGCCCCGCGCCGGCCCCCCGCCGCCCCATACGATGAACGGCATGGTCGCCTTCGCCCTCGCCACGCTCTTCTTCCTCTCCTTCTGCGTCAGTGCCCGCAACGACCGCCGCAGGTTCCGCAACGCCGTCCTGCTGGGCCTGACGTTCCTCACCCTGTCGTCCGGCCTGCTCCTCCAGGTGGACAAGCTGCCCGGCTGGGCGGGGGTGGTCGTGCTGCTGGTGGTGTTCGGCCTGCCCGCCCTCGGCATCCTGGCGCTGGGCGTGTTCCTCGTCGCCAACGGGGTGACCATGGTCCGCAAGGAGGGCGCCTACCTGCCCAACCTGCTGTCGATGCTGGCGGGGCTGGGCATCTTCGCGGTGATCGCGCTGGTGGCGGCCGCGGGGGCCTTCGACTCGACGGCGGTGACCGGTGTCGCGGCGGTCGTCAGCGCGGTCGCCGCCTACGTCTCCTTCATCTTCATGTGCTTCCTCGGCTACGCCTACCTCTACGGCCGGATCAAGGTCCGCGGCGACGTCGACCACGTGGTCATGCTCGGCTCGGGCCTGGTCTGCGGTGACCAGGTCCCGCCGCTGCTGGCCTCGCGGCTGCGCAAGGGCCGGCAGATCTACGCGGCCCAGCTGGCCCGCGGCGGCCGCCCGCCGGTGCTGCTGGTCTCGGGGGGCAAGGGGACGGACGAGAAGGTGTCCGAGGCGCGGGCGATGGCGGACTGGCTGATCGCTGAGGGCGTCCCGGCGGAGCACGTCGCGCTGGAGGAGCGGTCGACGACGACCGAGGAGAACATGCAGTTCAGCCGGGAGCTGATGCGCGCGGACGACCCCGGCTACCGGTGCGTGGTGGTCACCAACAACTTCCACGCCTTCCGGGCCGCGATGATGGCCCGCAAGGCCGGGGTCAACGGCCAGGTGGTGGGCTCGCCGACGGCCCGGTACTTCTGGCCGAGCGCCACCCTGCGCGAGTTCGTCGCGGTGTTCTGGGAGCACCGGACGGTGAACCTGGGGATCTGCGGGCTGCTGGTGGCGGCCGGGATGGCGGCGACGTTCGCCGCCTGACAGTGAGGATGTACGTGAGCGTTCCCCGGGGGCCGGGCCGGGACGTGCGCGGGGGCGCCGTGACTCCCCCCTTGGCAGCCACGGCGCCCCCTGTCCCCGGGCGGGGCGCGCCGGTCAGACGCGCTGCCAGAGCGCGGGGACGGCCGGCGGCTCCCAGCCCGTCTGGGCCTGGTGCCCCTGGAGGCAGCGGTAGGTCGCGCCGCCGTAGGTGACGGAGGCGCCGGTCGCGTAGACCGTGCCCGCCTTCCAGGTGCCGCCCGGCTCGGGGTCGCCGGGGCCGGGTCCCGGGCCGCTGCCCGTGGTCTTGAGGGTGAGGCCGTACGCGGACAGGATCGGGTTCAGCGGCTGGAAGAAGGTGGTGCCGCCGCTGGAGCAGTTCCCGGAGCCGCCGGAGGTGACGCCCTGGGCCTGGCTGCCGGAGATGTAGGAGCCGCCGGAGTCGCCGGGCTCGGCGCAGACCGTCGTACGGGTCACGCCCGAGATGGTGCCCTCGGGGTAGGTGACGCTGGTGTTGTGCTGCTGGACGGTTCCGCAGTGCCAGCCGGTGGTCGAGCCGGAGCGGCAGACGGAGGACCCGACGGGTTGCAGCACCGAGCCGGTGACCTGCACGTTCGCGCCGCCGCTGCCCTTGACGTACGGGGTGGCGGTCCACTGGGCGTTCGCGGCGACCCAGGCCATGTCGTTGCCGGGGAAGACGGAGGCCTGGAAGGACCCCTGGGCGACCTGGTTGAAGCCGGTGGTGGTGGTGCCGGCGCGGCCGCAGTGCCCGGCGGTGGCGAAGCCGTTCACCGTGCCCTTGGTGACCGGGAAGCCGACGGAGCAGCGCCCGCTGCCGTTCATGTAGTAGGCGTCTCCGCCGCGCAGGTCGTACAGCGGGCGGGGGGCCTCGGCCGTACGGACCACGGTGACCAGGGCCGCGTCGGTGCCGGTGGCGGCCAGCAGCCGGGCGGCCGCGCCCGCCCGGGTCTCCTCGACGACCAGGCGGTTGGTGCGCGGGTCGGCGTACCGGACCGGGGTTCCGGCGTCGGCGGCCCGGTCCAGTACGGCCTTGGCGGCGTCCAGGTCGGCCAGGGTCCGGGTGACGACGGCGGCCCGGGCCCCGGCGGCCCGTATCGCGGCGGTGTCGGCGGCCCGGGTGGTGGCCACGGTGAGGGTGGCGGAGTCGGCGCCGTCCACCCAGGCCCCGGCGAAGGCGGCGCCGAGCCGGTCCCGGAGCCGGGCGGCGGTGGCGCCCGCCTCGGCCTCGTGGGCGAGTCGGGCCTTGGCCTGCGTGGGGGTCAGGCCGAGGTCCCGCTGCAGGGCGGCGAGCAGCTCGGAGGGCGCTTCGGCGGTCCGGAGGGTGGCCGCGGCGGAAGCGGCCGGGGCGGCGGTCTCAGGGGCGGGGCCGGCGGTGGCACCGCCCGCCGCGGCCAGCAGCAGCCCGGCGGCGGCCAGGGCGGTACACGCCGCGCGGGCGTGTCGCTTGAGCATGGGGGATCTCCTCGGTTCGGTGGGGGTAACCGAAACCGTAGAAACCCGAACCACCGTACGGGAGCTGTCGGTTGGCCCCTCCCCCGGCGGTATGCCCGGGGCGGGCCGCCGGGCCGGACCCGCCCCGGGGTGCGTTCATGGGGCGGCCGCCGCAGGATGGCCCCAGGGGGCATCGGAGGAGGTACGCGATGGACAGTGCAGCGGATCAGCAGCCTCAGCGGCCCGACCGGCTCTTCTCGGGCGGCGAGCGGCCGTACGACCCGGAAGACCTCGTGATGGTGCGCGGGATGGAGCCGACTCCGGAGCGGCTCGAGAAGGCACGCCAGATGATCGAGAAGGAGGGTCCGCAGGTCATCGAGCGCTACCTGCCGTAGCGCTCGACGCGGATGCCGCGAACAGCCCCGGCCCGGGTCGCCCCCGGCCCGGGGCCTTCGCGTACGCCCGCCGGGGCCGACCCCGGCGGGCGGCGAACGGCCGGCCGGCCGGTCAGCGCACGGCCGGGTCAGCGCACGGCCGGCCGGCCGGTCAGCGCGCAGCCAGGAGGTCCGTCACGGGGCGGGCCGTCACCGCCCGGCCGTCACCGGGCGGGCCGGGCCGCCGGGGTGGCCGCCGCGGCCGCCAGCCCGTCGCCGGGTCCGGCCGCGACCGGGCCCCCGACGCCGTCCGCCGCCCCGGCCGAGCCGGCGAGGGCCTGCGCGTGCGCGGCCCGGGCGTGCTCCAGTACGTCGGCGGCCCGGCCCGCCGACC
This sequence comes from Streptomyces antarcticus, assembly GCF_026627255.1. Classification (GTDB taxonomy): domain Bacteria; phylum Actinomycetota; class Actinomycetes; order Streptomycetales; family Streptomycetaceae; genus Streptomyces; species Streptomyces antarcticus. The sequence continues at coordinate 750,959 of NZ_JAPNLM010000001.1, forward strand.
GCGCCGCCGGGTGCCACCCCAGCAGGTGCCGCCACACCAGCGGGGTCCCGGCCAGCGGCCGGGCCACCACCCCCGGGGTGACCGGGAAGGTGGCCCGGCACAGCCCGACCGCCCGCCCGACCTGCACGAGGTGCACGCAGGAGGCGGTGTCGGTCTCGTAGACGCAGGCGGGCGTGAACCCGGCCCGTACGCACGCCGCCGCGAAACAGTCCCCGAAGCACCCGTCGCCCGGCACGTCCGTCCAGGCCTCGGCGGCCAGTTCCGCCAGGTCGATCTCCCGCCGGGCGGCCAGCGGATGGTCCTCGGCGAGCATCACGTACACCGCGTCCCGCGCCACCTCCATCCACGCGAGGCGCCCCGGCTCGGGCGGCGCGCTCTCCCCGCAGACCCCGACCAGCGCGAAGTCCAGGCGCCCGTCGGCGACGCTGCCGGCGACGTCCTTCTCGGACCAGGAGGTGTACGTGGTCACGGGTACCCCGGGCTCCTCGCGGGCCAGCCGGTCCACGAGCCCGCCGAGCAGCGGCCCGTGCGTCCCGCCGAGCCGGTAGCCGTCCGCGCCCTGCCGGGCGAACCGCACCGCCTCCTCCTGGAGTTCGCACACGGCGGGCAGCACGACGCGGGCCCGGTCCAGCACCAGCTCCCCGAGCGGGGTGGCCCGTACGCCCTCCCGTCCGCGTACGAACAGCGCCCCGCCCAGCACCCGTTCGATCCGCTTCAGCTGTGTGCTGAGCGCGGGCTGCGCGATCCCCAGCGCGGTGGCGGCCCGCGTCAGGCTGCCGGCGTCCGCCACGGCCCTGACGATCTTGAGGTGCCTCAGCTCCAGGTCCATGTCACGAGCTTGGTTCAGACCAGTGGGCGGGCGCTACGGGTCGGCCGCATCCAGAATCGGTGAATGCTCGTTAGCCGCCCGGGGGCCACGACCCAAAGGACAGGTGAATGCACGCACTCGACGTCGACTGGGACCACCCCGTGGACCCGCGACCAGGCCCGCAGCTCGACCACGTACGCGCCTACGTGGCCTCCGTCGGCGCCGACGGCCACCTCTGGCACGGCGTCCACACCCTGCTCCTCACCACGGCCGGCCGCGCCACCGGCCGCGCCGTCCGCACCCCGCTGATCTACGGCGAGGACGCGGGCCGCATCATCCTGGTGGCCTCGGGCTACGGCGCCCCGCACCACCCCGCCTGGTACCGCAACCTCACCGCGCACCCCGAGGTCCGCTTCCAGGCCGGCGCGACCCTGCGCCGGGCCACGGCCCACACGGCCGGCCGGGCGGAGCGGGAGACGTACTGGCACCTGATGACCGGCCTGTGGCCCGCGTACGAGGAGGACCAGGTGGCCACGGACCGGGAGATCCCCCTGGTCGTCCTGGAACCCTTCTGACCGGTGCGGGCCGCAGCCCCCTAGGCTCCTGGCATGTACGCCACCGAAACGGCCCGCGACCGCATACGGGCCTGGACCGCGCTCCCGTCCCCCAGCGGGGCGTGGCTCGCCTTCGCCACGGTCCTCGCGGTCATGGTCCCGCTGTGGCTGCTGACGGTCCTGGTCACCGAGGTCTCGGAGCACGTCGAGCGCTGCTCGCACGGCATGATCGGCCCCGGCGGCGCCTTCCGCGTGGAGGGCACGGTCTTCCCGTACGACGACACCTGCGTGTACCCGGACGGTACGGAGCTGTCGGCGATCGGCGCCCTGGCGTACGTGTGGTGGTTCTTCCAGGCCGTCCTGCTCCTGCTGCTGCTCGGCGCGTTCGCCCTGGAGTTCGCCCACCTGCGCCGCCCGGGGTCGCGGCGGCGCTTCGGCGTCCTGACCGCCGTCTCGGGGGCGCTGCTGGTGGTCGCGTACGCGCTGGCCTCCCCGCCGGTCCTGTCGTGCCGGCCCGCCGAGACCGCCGGACGGACGGCGTTCCCGCCGCAGACGACCTGCACGGGCCCGCTCGGCACGCGGGGCCTGGTCCCCGGCTGGCTGCCCGTGCTGATCACGGTCCTGCTGCCGGCCTTCGCGGCCTCTGCGGCGGGAACGGCCTGGTGCCGCCCGGCCGGCCGGGGCCGGTCCTAGGGGGGCTCACGTCCCGTCCGGCGGCGTGGCGAGCTCGAACCACACCGCCTTCCCGATCCCGCACTCCCTCGGGTACGCCCCCCAGCCCTCCGCCAGCGCCGCCACGATCCCCAGCCCCCGCCCGGACTCCGCCAGCGGCCGGGGCTCCCGCGGGACGGGCAGCTCCCGCCCGGCGTCGAGCACCTCCACCCGCAGCCGCTCCCCGTCGTACAGGCACCGCACCCAGATCTCCCGGCCGGGGACGCGGGCGTGCCAGCAGGCGTTGGCCATCAGTTCGCTGAGCAGCAGGACGGCCGTCTCGGCGGTCTCGTCCGGCAACTTCCACTCCCGGGCCTGGGCGGCGAGACAGGCACGGGCGCGGGGGACGCTGATGGGCGCGCGGGGGTAGCGCCACTCGATGGGGTGATCCATGGTCCATACGGTGGCGGCCGGGGTAGGGGCCGGGCGAGCAACGGCGCGTAGACGGGGGTCGTTTGTACACGCGCGGTACCGGTGGCAGGAGGGGCGGACGGACCAATGACCGAGGCATGGCGGTACGGCGGCAACCAGGTCAAACTGTGGCGCACGGAGGCGGGCAAGAGCCGGGAGGAACTGGCGGCCGAGGCGAACTACGACCCTGAGACCGTCAAGTCGATGGAACTGGGCCGCAGGCGCCCGACGATGCAGCTGCTCCGGACGGCGGACCAGCTGTTCGGGGCGGGCGGCAAGTTGGTGGCGGTCGCCGAGTACATGAAACCGGAGCCGTTCCCGAAACGGTCGGAGGAGTTCATGGCAGCGGAGGCGGAGTGCTTTGCCTTCAACAACTACGAGCCGCTGCTGATCCCGGGCCTGCTTCAAACCGAAGAGCACGCACACCTCCTGATCAGCTCCAGCAGCCCACTCCTGGACGATGAGACCGTGGACGAACGGGTCCGTGCGCGCATTGAACGCCAACACGCGATGGTGCGGCGGATCAGGACCGTCTACAGCTTCATCGTCAACGAGTCGGCCCTGCTCACGGGGGTCGGCGGCCCGGACGCCATGCGACGGCAGCTCGCGCACCTGCTGAAGCTCTCCGACCTGCGAAACGTATCCATCCAAGTACTGCCGAAGAGCAAGTGCCCCGGTGTCGCGCTCGTAGGTCCGATCATCCTGCTGGAAACGCCGGAACATCAGCTTTGGGCCTGGGCGGACGGCCAGGAGACCAGCGCCATGTACTCCCACCGGGACAAGGTCAGCGCGCTCACACAGGCCCATGGCATGATCCGAACCAACGCCCTCAGCGCTGCGGAGTCGGCGGAGTTCATCAAGAGACTCGCGGAGGAGCTATGAGCAACGATCTGACGTGGTTCAAGTCCAGTTACAGCGACGGCCAGGGCGGCAACTGCGTCGAAGTCGCCCTCGACTGGCACAAGTCCACGTACAGCGACGACCAGGGCAGCAACTGCGTCGAGGTCGCCGCCTGCCCCCACACCGTCCACGTCCGGGACACCAAGCTCGGCGCGGCCGGGCCCCGGTTCTCCGTGCCTGCGGACGCCTGGGGCGTGTTCCTCGGCGGGGTCGCCACCCGTTCGGGGGATTGATCACCGTAACGGTGGCCTGACAGCCCCCTGAACCGCTATCAACAGAGCGGGGAAGGGGGACAGTTGAACACAAACACCCACGAGCGGGACCGGGTCCGGCGCAGTGAGAACGGGCCGTTCCTGCTCGCGCAGGTACTGGCGGACACCCTCGTGACCATCGGCCGGCAGCGGCAGCCCGATGCGCGCGAGGGGCGGCAGGCGGTGTGCCGGCGGTGCGGCGAGGCCGCGTACTGGCACCGGACGGTCCACGGCCGGTGGATTCTGATCCAGCCCGGCGAGGCGCCCTGCCACCTCGTACCGGAGGGCAAGCGCTGGCGCATCGCGGGCGACGGCACCGCCCTCAACCTCGGCCGGGCGATCCCCTCGGACACCTGCCGGGTCAGCCATTTCGACGTGTGCGCTCAGGCCGTCGCGTCCCCGGCGGGGGCCGCGACGGCGCTGTAGGTGCGGCCCCCGGCCTCGTAGTCGCCGAGCGAGGTTTGAACTGCTCGCGGTGTAGTCAACTCTAGTGTGCATGACTGCCTTTAAGTTGGCGTTATGATCTCCGTATGAACCTCAAGGAGTGGGCGAAGGCGAACGGTGTGCATCCGCATACCGCTTATCGCTGGTTCCGCGAGGGCACGTTGCCGGTTCCGGCGACGCGTGTGGGGCCGCGCACGATCCTGGTGAACGTGGAAGCGAACTCCGCGCCGCCTGTCGGGTCTGATGGTGTGGGCCTGTACGCCCGGGTCTCGTCGCACGATCAGAAGCAGGACCTTGAGCGGCAGACCGCCCGGCTCGCGACGTGGGCGGCGAAGGCCGGTCACCGTGTCGTGCGGGTGGAGTCCGAGGTCGGGTCCGGAACGAACGGAGCCCGGTCCAAGGTGCGCCGGCTGCTGGCCGATCCGAAGGTGACCACGGTCGTGGTCGAGCACAAGGATCGCCTCGGCCGGATAAACGTGGAGCTCGTCGAGGCCGCTCTGTCGGCGCACGGCCGCCGCCTGGTGGTCCTGGACGAAGGAGAGGTCGAGGACGACCTGGTCCGCGACATGGTCGAGGTACTGACGTCGTTCTGCGCCCGCCTGTACGGCCGCCGGTCGGCGAAGAACCGGGCCCGCAAGGCGCTGGAAGCGGCGGCCGAAGGTGAGTGAGAAGAAGAAACTCCGCACCATCGACGCCCCGTTCGTCGCACTCGGCCCGTCCGGCGTCGCGATACGCGACCGGCTCAAGCACCTGACGCCCGGCGACGAGAAGGTACTGCGCCTGGTCGGCGAGCACCTCGGCCGGCTCGCATCCCGTGACCTGGCCGTGCGCTGCGCCCAGGGCCAGGAGCACTCTTCCGAGTCGTGGGCGGTCCGTAAGCGGGACCTGACGGCGGAGTCGTCGTCGCGGTGGGCCGGGTCGATCACGAAGGCCACCCACGACCAGTGGGCGCTCTCCCGCCGCTGCCAACTCGCCCACATTCAGAGCCTGGAGGCTGGTGTCCGTACGCTGATGCACCGCCTGTCGCAGCCTCTCGGGGAGAAGGGCACCAAGCGGGCGGCGGGCGGCTACCGGTCGAAGAGTGAGTGGTTCCACAAGACCCGCCGCCTGGCCGTGCTGGAGCACCGCCTCGATGTTGCCCGCGCCGAGCGGGAAGCCGGTGTCGTCCGCGTCGTGCGGGGCGGCCGGAAGCTGCTGAACACCCGGAACAACCTGGCCGCAGCCAAGCTCACCGAACCCCAGTGGCGGGAGCGGTGGGAGGCCGAGCGCTGGTTCCTGTCGGCAGACGGCGAGTCCGGGAAGCGCTACGGCAACGACACGATCCGCGTCAGCCCCGACGGCGAGGTCTCCGTCAACCTTCCCGCGCCGCTTGCCCACCTGGCGAACGCACCCCGCGGCCGGTACGTCCTCGCCTCGAAGGTCGCGTTCCCGCACCGTGGCGCGGAGTGGCGTGACCGGGTGGAGGGCAACCGGGCGGTCGCCTACCGCATCCACCTCGATGTCGCCCGGGGCCGCTGGTACCTGACCGCCTCGTGGCAGAAGCCCGTCGTCCAGACGGTCCCGCTGGAGACCGCCCGCGCCGCGGGGATGGTCGGCGTCGACACGAACGCCGATCACTTCGCCGCCTACCGGCTCGACGTCCACGGCAACCCGATCGGCGACCCCCACCAGTTCTTCTACGACCTGTCCGGCAGCGCCGGCAACCGTGATGCCCAGGTCCGCCACGCCATCACCCAAGTCCTGCACTGGGCGAAGAAGTGCGGCGCCAAGGCGATCGCGATCGAGAACCTCGACTTCGGGGCGGAGAAGACCCGCGAGAAGCACGGCCGGCGGAAGAAGTTCCGTCAGCTGATCTCCGGGATCCCCACCGGGAAACTCCGCACCCGCCTGGTGTCGATGGCCGCCGAGCAGGGCCTGGCGATCATCGCCGTGGACCCCGCCTACACCTCCATGTGGGGAGCCGAGCACTGGCGCAAGCCGCTGCTCACCCCGCGCCGCAAGATGTCCCGTCACGATGCCGCCGGCATCGCGATCGGACGACGTGCCCTCGGGCATCCGATCCGGCGACGGACGGCACCGCCCCACGACGACCAGAGCGATCGTCGTGGGCATCGGACCGTCCAGGCCGGACCGGAAACCCGAGGACGCGAGGAAACCCGCCACCCCGCCACGGACCCCAGCACCAAGCTGGAAGACCGAACGGGGACAACGAGAACGCGGGCGACCAGGACACCCAAAACCGTTCGGGATGTCCCATCTGATCAGGAATGGGTTCAAGACTCACTCCTGCTCACTGAGTAGGAACGGTCATGCCGAAGCCGTCGACATGGACCCGCCAGGACGGCGCGTTGCCCGCCTCGATGAACGCGACGACGGCCTCGGCGCGCGCCTGCGCCGCTACCGCGACGGCCATCGTGAACAGGCCGCGGGCCACGCCCCGGCCCCGGAAGGCCGCGTCGACCACCACGGGGCCGTACAGCAGCCAGTGCACCTTGCGGAGCGGGCGGCCCTGCCAGCGCAGCACGTCCTGGGCGTCGAGGAGGGTGCGCACCGGCGGGGGCGGGTCCGGGAGGTCGGCCGCCGCCGAGAGGCGAGGAGCCCGGCCACCCGGCCCGCGTCGTCCGCCACCAGCAGTTCCCCGGCCCTGGCCATGGCGCGCAGCGCCTCCTCGCCGAACACGCCCTGTACGAAGCCCTGGGCGCGGCGCTGCTCCTCCGTCAGGGCGTCGTGGTGGTTGGCGGCGAAGAGCGCGGCCATGGCGGGCGCGTCGGCTTCGGTGGCGTGTCGGTAGCGCATGCGGCCGAGACTGCCGCCCTTCCCGGCGTTCGCTGAAACGCCTCGCTGGAACCGACCACCAGGCCCTTGCCCATCCACGTGCAAACCACAATCCAACAGGGGTTCTCCCCCCGGATGTTCGCCACCCGAGTTTGCGTTCGAGACCCGTCGCTTGGTTACGTACAGGGCAGGCGGCGCCGGAGGCGCCACGGGAGGGGCGGCACACCACATGAGCACAGAGGCGGCACTGCCCACGCGCTGGCAGGCGCTGTTCGGCGAACCGGCGGGCATGAGTCAGGCGTGATGCTGGGTGGTGCGGGAGCGGGCGCCGTGGCCGGGGGTGTGGTGGGGTCGGCCCTCGGTCCCCTCGGTACCGTGGGCGGGGCCGTCATCGGAGGCGTCGGGGGCGGTGTGCACGGTTTCGTCGTGGCCGACGCGGTCAGCGACGACAGTCAGATCTACTTCGGCACGGATCCGGCACACGGCGACTTCGGCGCCAACCGCTTCCTCGTCGACGACGGACCAGTGCCCCTCATCGAGGGTGGCGGCCCCATGGACGCCCACTCAAACTACTTCAACCCCAACAAGGACAAGGACTCCGCGTCCAACATCCCACGGATCATCTCAGGCCACGCCCAGGACATCACCACCGAGGAACACCGATGAAGCCACCCCGCAGCGCGGTCGCACTGCTCACCCTGGTGACTCTTGCCGGCTGCGGGCTGGGCGCCGACGACGGATCCGCGAAGAGGAAAAACACCCTGCCGCTGCAGCAGGACGCCGATCGCGCCGACGCCATCCTCCAGGAGACCCTGGCCGCCGTACAGCCGGAACTGAAGTGGAACCACGGCTCGTCCTCCAATGCCGGTTGCACGACAGCATCGGGAGGGAACACGGGGACGGCATCCGCCAACCGGACCATCCTCATCCTGACGATCGTCTCCGAGCAGCGCCGGGGCTCCCTGCTGGGCATCATCGAACGGGCCTGGAAGGAACACGGCTACAAGATCACCAACGTGAACACGAGCCCGACCTTCCCCGCCATCTTCGCCAGTACCCCCGGCGGCTACAGCCTGTCCGTCGAAGTCGCCGGTGAGGGGCAGTTCTTTCTGGAAGCCGCCACACCCTGCCTGGACGACACCGGCGTCCAGGAGCCCACCACCACTCCGAACACCCCGAAGCGCACCACCCCCTACCCGCAGCGGCCGGACGTGCACGACGGCTTCTGGTCCGCGACCACGCCGGTACCGACCGGCGGCTGACGTCTCCTGAGGGGCGCCGCCGTGCCGCGCCGTCGGCCCGCCCCGACGGCGCGGGGCGCCGCGAACCGTAGGGCCACCACTCCGGAGGGTGTGCGGGCGCCCGGAGGTGACGAGCGCAACACGTTCCGCGGCGTGCCGCCCGGCCCCACCCATTCCGCAGGCCGGGGCGCGGGGCCGACCCCGGATTCCAAGGGTGGACCTCACCCCGACCCACCCATTGCCCGAAACGGGACATATCCCCCTCCGGCCTTCCCTCGGAATGACGGGGACAGGCCGCACCGGGGGCCCGTAAGCTCCCGTCATGCAGGTGATCCAGTCAACGAAACTCGCCAATGTCTGCTACGAGATCCGCGGACCCGTCCTCGAAGAGGCGATGCGGCTCGAAGCAGCAGGTCATCGCATCCTCAAGCTCAACACCGGCAACCCCGCGGCCTTCGGCTTCGAGTGCCCGCCGGAGATCCTTGAGGACATGCTCCGCAACCTGGGCACCGCCCACGGGTACGGGGACGCGAAGGGGCTGCTCTCCGCGCGCCGCGCGGTCATGCAGCACTACCAGACCAAGGGCATCGCACTGGACGTCGAGGACGTCTACCTCGGCAACGGCGTCTCCGAGCTGATCCAGATGTCGATGCAGGCCCTGCTCGACGACGGCGACGAGGTGCTGGTCCCGGCGCCGGACTACCCGCTGTGGACGGCCTCGGTCTCCCTCGCGGGCGGCACGGCCGTGCACTACCGCTGCGACGAGCAGTCCGACTGGATGCCGGACCTCGCCGACATCGAGCGCAAGATCACCGACCGCACCCGCGCCATCGTGATCATCAACCCGAACAACCCGACCGGCGCCGTCTACGACGACGAGATGCTGCGCGGGCTCACGGACATCGCGCGCCGCCACAACCTGATCGTCTGTTCGGACGAGATCTACGACCGGATCCTCTACGACGGCACCACCCACACGAACACGGCCGCCATCGCGCCCGACCTGCTGACGCTCACCTTCAACGGGCTCTCGAAGAACTACCGCGTCGCCGGGTTCCGGTCCGGCTGGATGGCGGTCTGCGGCCCCAAGAAGCACGCGGCCTCGTACATCGAGGGCCTCACGATCCTGGCCAACATGCGACTGTGCGCGAACATGCCGTCGCAGCACGCCGTGGCCACCGCACTGGGCGGCCGGCAGTCGATCGAGGACCTGGTCCTGCCGGGCGGCCGCATCCTGGAACAGCGCAATGTCGCCTACGACCTGCTGACCCAGATCCCCGGCGTCACCTGCGTGAAGCCGAAGGGCGCGCTGTACGCGTTCCCGCGCCTGGACCCGTCCGTCTACAAGATCAAGGACGACCGGCAGATGGTCCTGGACCTGCTGCGGGCCGAGAAGATCATGGTCGTGCACGGTACGGGCTTCAACTGGCCCGACCCGGACCACTTCCGGATCGTGACGCTGCCGAACGCGAAGGACCTGGCGGACGCCGTGACGCGGATCGGGAACTTCCTGGCCGGCTACAGCCAGACGTAGGGCGACCCGGCGGGGCGGGGCCGGGGCCCGGCCGGTCCCCCGCGGGGGCGTGCCCACATGTCAGGATCGAACTCAACTTTAGACGCATTCCAATGTAGGATGGTCCCCTGACCCACGCAGGAGGCCTCCATGTACGAACCGAGTCGCACGAAGTCGGTCGTCCGCATGGGCGGCAACCGGGCCGGATACCCGCGGAGCAGCCGTAACGAGGCCCTGGACATCCAGCTCGCCGGCCACCTCTCCGCCCTGCTGGCCGTGACCGACGAGCTCGGTCTCGACGAGGCCGCCGCCCGCATTGCCGGCCAGGTGGAGCGCCTGCGCGGAACCGCGCCGGCCCGCGCCGCCCTCCGCGGAGCCCCGGACACCGCCGCCGCCCTGCACCAGCGCGCCCACGACCTCGCCGCCCGCGCCCTGCTCGTCGCCGCGTCCCGCGCCGACACCACGGCTGCGATCCTCGCCGCCGAGCGCATGGACGCCCACGCCGCCGCCCTGGAGTCCCTGGACCTGGCCGGCGCCCACTGACGGCCCCGGTCCGGGGCCGCGGAGGCTCCGGACCGGGCGCCATACCCCTGCGGGATCGCCCCCTTCGCTCAGGGGGCGTCCGGGGTGACCGCCGTACCCGGCGTGACCCTCCCGTCCGCCCCCGCATCCGGGGTGAACGTCGCCTCCGCCGCGCCGCACCACGGGACCGACTCCGGGGGCCAGACCGGGCCCAGGGCCTCGGCGTGTTCCGTCGCCGCCGGTGCCACTCCCGGGATCCGGACCAGGGAGCGGGCCGTGCGCCCACCCGGCCGGGCCTGCGCGGAGTCGCGGAACTCCACCGTCACCACGTACGCGCCCAGCCCCTCGGGCCGGCCCGCCGCCTCCACCGCGGCCACCACCCGCCGGCTTGCCGGATCGATTCGGCACCCGGTGACCCGTACGTCCTCCAGGGCGGCCCGCGGCGCCGCCGCCCCGCTCGGTCCGCCACCGCTGGCCCACACGTACAGCGCCAGCGGGGCGAACACCAGCAGCCCGGCCAGCGTCACCAGCCCGACCAGCCAGCCCTGCCACTTCAACGCGCTCACGCTCATGCGACGATCTTCCCGGGCCGCCGCCCCTCCCACCAGCACCCACGGGCCCACACAGCATTTCGAAGTGGGACCGCCTGGACACCTGACGTTCATTTAACCCGCCGTGGAATGTGGGTTTCCGCGAGCACGCTGCACTCGTGAGACGCATCCTAGGAATCCTCCTGGGCCTCCTCCTGATCGGCGGCGTCGCAGCCGTCGTCCTCGCCAGGGGGCAGAGCCCGGAACCCACGGCAACGAAGACCGTGCGCGGCGTCATCGGGTCGGAGAAGTCCGAGTTCTTCCGCGACCCCGGCGTCGTCAAAGCCCTTGCCGCACAGGGCTACACCGTGAAGGCCGAAACCTCGGGCTCCTGGGCGATGGACCAACTCGCCCTCAAGGACTACGACTTCGCCTTCCCCAGCAGCAGTGAGCCGGCCAAGGAGATCGCGGCCGCGGCCGGCGTGAAGGGCGCCCAGGAGACGAAGCCCTTCTACTCCCCGCTCGTCGTCATCGCCCGCGGCAACGCCGCCGAGGTCCTCGTCGGCAACGGCCTCGCGAAGCGGACCGGCAAGAACTCCGGGACCCTCCTCATGGGCCCCTTCCTCAAGGCCGCCGGCGAGGACCGCACCTGGCAGCAGCTGACCGGCTCCGCCGCCCACGCCGAACTGACCGGCACGGTGTTCGTCAAGACCACCGACCCGGCCACCTCCAACTCCGGCGCGCTCTTCCTCGCCGCCGCCTCCACCGTGGCCAACGGCGGCAACCTCGTCGCCGACGACGCCGCCATCGACCGCACCGCGCCCCTGATGCACAAGCTGATCTCCGTCCAGGGCGCCCTGGAGCCCAGCACCGACGCCCCGTTCCGGGCCTTCATCAGCGGCAGCGGCGAACCGCTCATCCTCGTGTACGAGTCCCAGGTCGCGGCCATGCTCCTGCAAGGCCAGCAGCCCCAGGACATGGACGTGCTGTACCCGGACACCACGGTCAACACCGCGCACACCTTCGTGCCGATCAGCGACGCCGCCCGGGACCTCGGCACCCTCCTCGCCACCGATCCCGGCCTGCGCGACCTGGCCCTGCGCCACGGGTTCCGCCCGCAGGACGGCGTACCCGCGTTCACCGCGGCCACCGCACAGCACACCGACTACCTCAACCCGGGGCTGACCGGCATCCGCCAGGTCGGCACCCCGACCGTCAAGAACCTGATGGCGCTGGCCGCGCGCGCCAAGGGCCAGGGGGACACACCATGACACTGACACCGCCCGAGGACGCCCCGCTGGTCCTCACCGCACCCGACCCCGTCGCCCCCGTCCGCCGGGAGCAGGCCGCCGGCCTCGTCCCGCTCCAGGACGGCGTCCGCGAGGAGATGGCCCGCAGGGCCGGGGAGTACGTCGGCTCGCTCGCCGGGCTCGACGCCCGCTCCCCCGAGTTCGCGCAGCGGATCGGCGAGATCGCCGGGCTCGGCTCCGCCGACGTCCGCTCCGCCGCCCAGCAGTCCAACCGGATGCTGGAGCGCGCCGTACGCTCCCTCGGCTCCTCCGGAGCGGGCGGCGGCGACGCCCAGGCCCGGGTGGCCGGATCCCTCGTCGAACTGCGGCGCACCGTCGAGGACCTCGGCCCGCGGGACGCGCCCGCCACCGGGGTGCGGGGGCTCCTCGCGAAGCTGCCGGGCGGCAACCGGTTCCGCGACCACGTGGCCGCGTACGCCTCGGCACAGGCCACCCTCGACAGGATCGTGGGCGCGCTCCGCGGCGGCCAGGACGAACTGCGCCGCGACAACGCCGCCCTGCACACCGAACGGACCCGCCTGTGGGAGACCATGGGCCGGCTCCAGGAGCACGCGGTCCTCACCGAGGCCCTGGACGCGGCCGTCGTCCAGCGGATCGCCGCGGCGGAGGCGGCCGACCCCGCCCAGGCCGACACGCTCCGCGCGGACGTGCTCTTCCCGGTCCGGCAGAAGCACCAGGACCTGCTGACGCAGCTGGCGGTCTGCGCGCAGGGCTACCTCGCGATGGACGTCGTCCGCCGCAACAACGACGAACTGGTCAAGGGCGTCGACCGGGCCGCGACCACCACCGTGTCCGCGCTGCGGACCGCGGTGATGCTGGCCTCGGCGCTGGAGCACCAGCGGCAGGTGATCGACCAGGTCAACGCACTGAAGGGCACCACCGAGAACCTGATCCGGGGCAATGCCGAGATGCTGTCGACGCAGAGCGGCGAGATCCAGCGGATCGCGGCCGACCCGGCGGTGGGCGCGGAGACACTGCGCACGGCCTTCGCCCAGATCTACCGGACGCTCGACGCGATCGACTCCTTCAAGGCGCAGGCCACGGAGAACATGGCGGCCACCGTGGAGTCCCTGGCGGACGAACTGCGGCAGGCCTCCGCCCACCTGGCGCGCACCCGCACCGCGGGCGTCCTCGACGGCGGTGCCCGATGAGCCCGTCCCGGCCGGGCGGCCGGCTCCGGCGGGCCCCGCTCGCCCGCGTCCTCGCGCTGGTCGCCCTCGTGGCGGCGAGCGCCTGCACCTCCTCCTCCCCCGCCGGGCCCGGCGGCTCCGAAGGGCCCGGCGGGTCGAAGCCCACCGCGTACAAGGAGGGCACCCTGCGGGTCCTGGCCTCCAGCGAGCTGGCCGACATGCAGCCGGTGCTGGACCGGGCGAAGAAGGCCACCGGGGTCACGGTGAAGCTGACCTGGTCGGGGACGCTCGACGCGGCCGAGCAGGTCGCCTCGGGGAAGGCGGACGGGGCGTACGACGCGATCTGGCTCTCCTCCAACGACTACCTGCGGCTGCGCCCGGAGGCGGCCGGAAAGCTCGCCAACGAGACCCCGGTGATGTCCTCGCCCGTCGCCCTCGGCGTGAAGCCGCAGGCGCTGGCCCGGCTCGGCTGGCAGCCCGGCGACGTCACGTGGTCGGCGGTCCACGAGGCGGTGGCCGCGGGGAAGCTGACATACGGGATGACCGACCCGGTGCGCTCCAACTCCGGTTTCTCCGCGCTGGTGTCGGTGGCCTCCGGTCTGTCGGGGGCGCAGTCCGCGCTGACCGACGCGGACGTGAAGGCGGCCGCGCCGCGGCTGAAGGAGTTCTTCGCCGGGCAGAAGCTGACCTCGGGCTCCTCCGGCTGGCTCGCCACGGCCTACGCGAAGCGCGGGGACGTGGACGCGCTGGTCAACTACGAGTCGGTGCTGCTGTCCGCGAACCGTGACGCGCAGGCCGGTCTGACGGTGGTCCGGCCGCGCGACGGAGTGGTCACCGCCCACTACCCGCTGACGCTGCTGACCGCGGCCCCCGCCGGCGCCCGCGAGTCGGGGCGGGCGCTGACCGAGTGGCTGCGCGGCCCCGAGGCGCAGCAGGCGATCACCGAGCGGACGTTGCGGCGGCCGGTCGCGGCCGGGGTGGCTCCGGCGGCCGGTCTGGACGCGGAGAAGCGGCGGGAGCTGCCGTTCCCCGGGTCGCGGTCGGTGGCCGACGGGCTGCTGGCGAGCTACGAGAACGAGCTGCGGCGGCCCTCGCGGACGGTGTACGTCCTCGACACCTCGGGTTCGATGGCCGAGGAGGACCGGATCGGGCGGCTGAAGGCGGCGCTCACGGAGCTGACGGGCAGCGGGAGTTCGGGGCCCGGACAGCGGTTCCGGGACCGTGAGGAGGTGACGCTGCTGCCGTTCGGCGACAAGGTGAAGAAGGTGCTGACGCACGTCGTGGAGCCGGGTGATCCGGGGGCTTCCCTGGACGCGATCAGGGCGGACGTACGGGCGCTGCAGCCGGCGGGGGGCACGGCCGTGTACGGCAGCCTGAAGGCGGCCTACCAGCACCTGGGGCGGGAAGACGCGGACGCGTTCACCTCGATCGTGCTGATGACGGACGGGCGCAGCGGGGACAAGGCGAAGGACTTCGACGCCTTCTACGCCGCGCTGCCCGAGGCCGGGAAGCGGACGCCGGTCTTCGCGGTGCTGTTCGGCGACTCGGACCGCGCGGAGCTGGCCCACATCACCGAGCTGACGGGCGGGCGGCTCTTCGACGCCACCGACGGCAACGGCTCGCTGGACGGCGCCTTCGAGGAGATCCGTGGCTACCAGTAGGGCGCTCCGCTACCTGGAGTCGGGGAAGAACCTGGCGGGCTCGGCCTGCGGGGTCGCCGGGGTGGGCCTCGCCCTGGCCGGCGCGGCCGGCGCGTACTGGCCGCTGGTCGTCGCCGGGCTGTACGGGGCGGGCGCGCTGATCGCCCCGCCCGAGCGGGTCGCCCCGCCGGCGGTCCCGGACCCGGCCGAGCGGCTGGGCGTCGTACGGGAGGACCTCGGGCGCCTGCGGGAGTACCTGGCGGAGGTGGAGCTGCCGCGGGCGGCGGGCGAGGCGCTGGCCGGGCTGCTGGAGCTGTACGCGGCGCTGCTCGACCCGCGGTGGGCGGCCGAGGTGCTGGCCGCCGATCCGGAGGCGGTGCACGCGCTGTCGCGGGCGGTCCGCACGGACGTCCCGGAGTGCGTGGACACCTACCACCGGACGCGGTGGTGGACGCGGCTGTCGCCGGGCGGCGAGTCCCCCGAACGGCACCTGGAGCGGCAGCTGGCGGTGCTCGTCGCGGAGGCGGAACGCGTAACGGCGGACCTCCACGAGATGGAGGTCCGCCGTCAGCAAACGCACACGACCTACCTGGAGGACCGGGGTCGCTCCTGATCGGCGGGTGCGGCGGCGGGAACCGCTTGGTCGGGGGTTCCCACGTTCATGGCCCCGGGTGCGGGGCGGGCGGGTCAGCCCAGGCGCTCGACGAGCGCGTGGTACTGGTCCCACAGCTCCTTGGGAGTGTGGTCGCCGTAGGTGTTGAGGTGCTCGGGGACCAGGGCGGCCTCGTCGCGCCAGATCTCCTTGTCGACCGTGAGGAGGAACTCCAGGTCGGCGGCGGGCAGGTCCAGGCCGTCGGTGTCGAGGGACGCGACCGTCGGCAGGACGCCGATGGGGGTCTCGACGCCCTCGGCGGTGCCGTCGAGGCGCTCGACGATCCACTTCAGGACGCGGCTGTTCTCGCCGAAGCCGGGCCACACGAACGTGCCCGCCTCGTTCTTGCGGAACCAGTTCACGTAGTAGATCTTCGGGAGCTTGGACTGGTCCTTGTCAGCGCCGACCTTGACCCAGTGCCCCATGTAGTCGCCCATGTTGTAGCCGCAGAACGGCAGCATGGCGAAGGGGTCGCGGCGCAGCTCGCCGACCTTGCCCTCGGCGGCGGCGGTCTTCTCGGAGGCGATGTTCGAGCCGATGAAGACGCCGTGGTTCCAGTCGAAGGACTCGGTGACCAGCGGGACGGCGGAGGCGCGGCGGCCGCCGAAGAGGATCGCGGAGATCGGGACGCCCTTGGGGTCCTCCCACTCGGGGGCGATCGTCGGGCACTGGGACGCCGGGACGGCGAAACGGGCGTTCGGGTGGGCCGCCGGGGTCTCGGACTCCGGGGTCCAGCGGTTGCCCTTCCAGTCGATGAGCTCGGCCGGGGCCTCCTCGGTCATGCCCTCCCACCAGACGTCGGAGCCGTCCGGGGTGAGCGCGACGTTGGTGAAGACGGTGTTCGCGTACATCGTCTTCATGGCGTTGGCGTTGGTGTGCTCGCCGGTGCCGGGGGCGACGCCGAAGAAGCCGGCCTCGGGGTTGATCGCGTAGAGGCGGCCGTCCTCGCCGAAGCGCATCCAGGCGATGTCGTCACCGACCGTCTCGACGGTCCAGCCGGGGATCGTGGGCTCCAGCATGGCGAGGTTGGTCTTGCCGCAGGCGGAGGGGAAGGCGGCGGCGATGTACTTCGCTTCGCCCTGCGGCGGGGTCAGCTTGAGGATGAGCATGTGCTCGGCGAGCCAGCCCTCGTCGCGGGCCATCACGGACGCGATGCGCAGGGCGTAGCACTTCTTGCCGAGCAGGGCGTTGCCGCCGTAACCGGATCCGTAGGACCAGATCTCGCGGGTCTCCGGGAAGTGCGAGATGTACTTGGTCGTGTTGCACGGCCACGGGACGTCGGCCTGGCCCTCGGCGAGCGGAGCGCCCAGGGTGTGCACGGCCCTGACGAAGAAGCCGTCGGTGCCGAGCTCGTCCAGGACGGCCTTGCCCATGCGGGTCATGGTGCGCATGGCGACCGCGACGTAGGCGGAGTCGGTGATCTCGACGCCGATCGCGGACAGCTCGGAGCCGAGGGGGCCCATGCAGAAGGGGACGACGTACAGCGTCCGACCCTTCATGGAGCCGCGGAAGATCCCCTTCTCGCCGGCGGAACTGTTTCCTTCCCCGGTAAAGATGGCCTTCATCTCGGCCGGGGCCTTCCAGTGGTTCGTGGGGCCCGCGTCCTCCTCCTTCTCGGAGCAGATGAAGGTCCGGTCCTCGACGCGCGCGACGTCGGAGGGGTCGGAGGCGGCGTAGTAGGAGTTCGGGCGCTTCGTCTCGTCGAGCTTCTTGAACGTGCCCTGGGCGACGAGCTCCCCGCACAGGCGCTCGTACTCGGCCTCGGAGCCGTCGCACCAGACGACGCGGTCCGGCTGGGTGAGGGCAGCGATCTCGTCCACCCAGGAGATCAGTCCTTGGTGGGTCGTCGGGATGGTGGGAGCCGCGTTGTCGCGCGCCACGATTGCTCCTTGTTGAGGGGTTTGTTTGGTGTTTGCCCCGTGGGGGCTGCGACCCGGACGCTTCGCGCTCCGCTCATCCGGTGCCGACCGCACTCATCTGATCATCCGGTGGATGTGCGCATATGTCCAGAGGGCCTCTCACGTGAGCATCGCCACGTCCGTCAATCTTCCGTAAAGAGGACTGACGGAAACCTACGGACCCGTAGGTAGCATGTGGGCCATGACTTCTGACGCCGCCGCCGGACCGGCCGCCGAGGCCGTCCAGGCCACCGAGGCCTCCCGGGCCGCCGAGCCCTCCCCCCAGGCCGCCGAGCCCTCCCCGATCGTCCAGGCCCTGGAGACCGCCGAAGCCGCCCTGGAGGCGAAGCCGCTCATGCGCGGCTGGCTGCACACCGGGATGTTCCCCGCCGTGGTGATCGCCGGTCTGGTGCTGATGGCGTTCACCGACTCGACCGAGGCGCGCGTGGCCTGCGGCGTCTAC
This sequence comes from Streptomyces antarcticus, assembly GCF_026627255.1. Lineage (GTDB taxonomy): Bacteria > Actinomycetota > Actinomycetes > Streptomycetales > Streptomycetaceae > Streptomyces > Streptomyces antarcticus. The sequence continues at coordinate 768,712 of NZ_JAPNLM010000001.1, forward strand.
GTCCTCACCGCCTGCCTGCTCTTCGGCGTCAGCGCCGTCTACCACCGCGGTACGTGGGGGCCGCGCGGCGAGGCCATCCTGCGGCGCCTCGACCACGCCAACATCTTCCTGATCATCGCGGGCACCTACACCCCGCTGACCGTCCTGCTGCTCCCACCCTCCAGCGGGCGGATTTTGTTGTGGGCGGTGTGGATCGCGGCCGCCGCCGGCATCGCCTTCCGGGTCTTCTGGGTCGGCGCCCCGCGCTGGCTCTACACCCCCTGCTACATCGCGATGGGCTGGGCGGCCGTCTTCTTCCTGCCCGACTTCATGCGCACCGGCGGCATCGCCGTGCTCGTCCTGGTGATCGTCGGCGGCCTGCTGTACAGCGTGGGCGGGGTCATCTACGGCATGAAGCGCCCCAACCCCTCCCCCCGCTTCTTCGGCTTCCACGAGGTCTTCCACTCGCTGACGCTGGCGGCCTTCGTGGCCCACTACGTCGGCATCTCGATGGCCGCCTACCAGCACTGAAGGCCGCTCCTGCGACAGCGGCGGTTCCCGGCTCCGCCCCCGGCACCCGTGCCGGGGGCGGAGCCGTTCCCGTACGGCGGGCGCGGTACGGGTGGGCGCGGCGCCGGCGGGCGCGGTGCCGTCACACGCCCCGGGAGGCCTCCGCCCCCACCTGCCCGGCGAGTTCGTCCGGATCCGTCGTGGGCCGCGCGCAGACGAAGTGCCGGCACACGTACGCGGTGGGCAGGCCCCCCACGAGCGTGCGCTCTGCCAGGAGGGGGAACTCCCCGCCGCTGCCGTCCGCCGCGCGCGGCATGCCCGTCGCGACGACCGCCCCGGGAGCCGTCCCCAGCAACGCGACCCGGTGCAGCTCCGCCAGCGCCGGGTCCTCCGGGCGGCCGACCACCGCCACCTCGCGCGGCCCGTCGAGCAGCGCCTCGGCCACCGCCAGCCCGTGCCCGATGAAGCGCGGGGCGCGCGGACCGAGCGCGTGCACCACACCGAGCGCCCTCTCGGCCGCGGTCCGGTGCGCCTGCGAACCGGTGTGCGCGGCGTACGAGAGCAACGCCCCGGCGGCGGCCGTCCAGCCGGACGGCGCCGCCGTGTCGGTGGGGTCCTGCGGCCGCCTGATCAGCTGCTCCGCGTCGTGCGCGGTGTCGTACAGCGACCCGTCCTCTGCGGCGAACAGGTCCAGCACCAGGTCGACGAGGAAGCCGGCGAACTCCAGCCACACCCCCTCACCGGTCACCGAGGCCAGCGCGAGGAACCCCTCCGCGACGTCGCCGTAGTCCTCCAGCACCCCCGCGTTCACGCCGACGCGGCCGTCCTTGCTGGTCCGCGCCAGCCGGGCCCGGCCCGAGGGCACGTCGAAGTGGACCCGTACCAGCAGGTCGGCGGCCTCCGTCGCCCGTTCCACCAGGTCGGGCCGGTCGAAGTAGGCCCCGCACTCGGCGAGCGCGGCGACGGCCAGCCCGTTCCAGGCCGCCACGACCTTGTCGTCCCGCCCGGGCGCCGGCCGCGCCGCCCGCGCGGCGAGCAGCCGCTCCCGGATCGAGGCGATCCGCCCGGCCTCCGCCGCCGGACCGTCCTGGGGCAGCTGGAGCACGGAGGCGCCGTGCTCGAAGGTGCCCTCCTCGGTCACCCCGAAGTACGCGGCGGCCAGGTCCCCGTCGTCCTCCCCCAGCACGTCCCGCAACTGGGCCGGGGTCCACGCGTAGTACGCCCCCTCGACGTGCGCGCCGGTCAGCGGGTCCGCGCTGTCGGCGTCGAGCGCGGAGGCGAAACCGCCGTGCTCGGTACGCAGCTCCCGGACCATGAAGTCGGCGGTCTCCAGGGCGACCCGCCGCGCGAGGTCGGACCCGGTGGCCCGCCACAGGTGCGCGTACACCCGGCAGAGCAGCGCGTTGTCGTACAGCATCTTCTCGAAGTGCGGTACCAAAGACCCATCTGGTTTGGCGCGCAGCACGTAGCGGTGGAACCCGCCTCCCACCTGGTCGAACAGGCTCGACCGCACCATGGCCTCGCAGGCACCTTCCGCCATCTCCCTGGCACCTTCGGAACCGGTCCGGGCATGGTGGCGGAGGAGGAACTCGACGACCATGCTCGGCGGGAACTTCGTATCGCCTCCGCCGAACCACCCGCTCGCCGGGTCATAGTCCCGGGTCAGCTGGAGGAGGGCGTTGCCCTGGGACTCGGCGGTCGGCAGGCCCTCGCCCCCTGCTCCGAGTGCACGGCCGGCGAGGTCACGGGTGATCTTCTGCGCGACCTCGGCCACCTCCTCACGTCGGCCGACCCACGCGGTCCGTACACCTTCGAGCACCTGCATGAACGAGCCCATCCCGTGTCGGGGCTCGGGCGGGAAATAGGTACCGAAGTAGAAGGGCTCCCCCTCGGCCGTCATGAAGACGGACATCGGCCAGCCCCCTTGCCCTGTCGCCGCCTGAACCGCCTCCATGTAGACGGCGTCGACGTCCGGCCGCTCCTCCCGGTCCACCTTGATGTTCACGAAGTGCTCGTTCATGTAGGCGGCCGTCAACTCGTCCTCGAAGGACTCGTGGGCCATGACATGACACCAGTGGCAAGAGCTATAGCCAACGCTCAGGAACACGGGTACCCCGCGCCGCCGGGCTTCTTCGAACGCCTCAGCCTCCCAGGGCCGCCAGTCGACGGGGTTGTCCGCGTGCTGGAGGAGGTACGGGGACGTGGCCTGCGCAAGTCGGTTGGACATCCCCCCATCCTTGCGCACCCGCCTCCGCCCCGCCCAAGCGCCACGGGGGCAGCACGTGGGCGGGGCTCTGGAGGGGGACGCGTCGGCAGGCCCCCTGGACTCACCCCGGAGGCCGCGCCTTAGCGCCCCGATGTGTCCGATGCCCAGGAGCGCCCAGGCTCCGCAGTGGGTTCGTTTTGTCCGGCGGACAACGAGGGGTACTGGCACTTCGGGACTCCCGTACCCGGTAGCACTACTTCGAGCATGTGCCGAAGCGTCCGGACGCTGACACCGACCCGTAAGGCGATCTCCTCATGCGTCTCACCGTCCGCCAAGCGCTGCCGGAGCTTCAGTTCATGGCTCCCGATGTACTGCCGCGCTTCCCGCGCCTCGCGCGCACTGAGCCTGGTCATTCGTCAGCGCCTCCGCTGACGGGTCAAGGCTTGCCACCACCGCCGTCAGCAAGCCCGGAAGTGCCTGGATGACAGCAGCGATCAGTTCGTCGTCCGCTCGTGCGCCGGCCGTCTGGCTGAGTTCCAAGGCAGGGCCGAACCGGCGGGCCAGAATGCGCGTGAGTCCCTCATTCAGGAACGCGCGCTCCTTGGGGCCCCACTCCGGGACAGTGCTCACATTCGCTCCACCACAAGCTCAACCCAAACCGTCTTGCCGACGACCCGGTCGGCCACTCCCCAATCAGTGGCGAGTGCCGTGATGAGCTGCAGCCCGTAGCCGCTCTCCCCGGCGCCGGACGACTGGATACACGGAAGTCTCTCGCCCCGCGCGTCCGTTACCGCCAGACGGAGAACGTCACCGGACATGGCCATGCACAGCTCGAAGTCCCGCCCGGAAACGTGCCCGTGCCGCACGGCGTTCGACGCCAGTTCCGCAATGACCAGCCCAGCCGTATCCGAGGCGTTAGAGCCAAGGAGAATGCCCCAGTCGGCCAACTCGATCAGCGCAAGTTGCCGGGCGAGGCGGGCACCCCGCGCGGTCGCACTGAATCGCTGGGCAAAGGCCGTACCAGCAGCAGTCATGGAACCGTCGCCTCACGTGGTCCGATGCCGAACACGCTAGTGAGATTGATCCCACACACTCAAGGAACTTGCATGAGCTTGCACACCAATTCGCTTTGCCTGTACAGGTCTTGACGCTGTTCTCACAGGTCAGCCAAGCTTATGCAAGCCCGAGCAAGAACCTAGACCAGGGAGCCGACCATGGCCGTAGAGTTCGTGGGAATCGACCCCAACACCGACCGGGATCACTGCCCCACCGTATGGGCCGACACGGAAGCTCAGGAGATCCTTTTGCAGGGGTGGAAGCCGAGTCCCGAGACTCAGACCGAGTGCGAGGAAAGCAGCCCGGCGAACGGCTCTGTACCGGAGAGTGAAGCCATCGTCAGGATTCCCGCCCGGATGATCCCGGTGGTCAGGGAGGCGTGCGATGCCGTCGAGCGTGCCCAGCTTCGCTGAGCTGCTTGGCCGGTGCGAACGATCCGCCATCCACCTGGAGTTGCGCGACTCCTACGCGCCGACAGACAGGTTCGAGGCGTGGAAGCGTGGCGAGCGGGTCAGATGGGAAGACCGCGCATCCTGGTGGCACCCCTACGATCAATTGATCACGGACACCGTAGCTCGGGGCGTGTCGATCCGCAGGGCCCGCATCGTCTCCGAACCCGTGTCCGAGTACATCCGGTGGGAGCACTACGTCACTCACGCCAACATCACAGCGGGTGAAGAGGTGCGGTGGCTGCCACGACGACGCGCTACGGGCATCCCTCTACCGGGGAATGACTTCTGGCTCTTCGACGGCACGTTGCTTCGCGTCCACCACTTTTCCGGTGATGGCATGGTGGTCGAGGATGAGATCACGGACGACGCAATGACAGTGAAGCTGTGCTCCGCCGCCTTCGAGGCGGTCTGGGAGCATGCCGTCCCGCACCACCTGTACGAAATCTGACGAAGGCCGGCTCCTTGCCCCCACATCCATCTTCGAACGTTCAGAAGGCCCGCGAGGATCTGGCGGGTCGTCTGCGCGAGATCCGGAAGGACGCGGGGATCACCGGGCGGGAGCTGGCCGTCCGGTGCGGCTGGTCGGAATCGAAGTCCTCCCGGATCGAGCACGCCAAGACGCCGCCCTCGGACGCGGACATCCGGGCGTGGTGCCTAGCCTGCGGCGGTGACGATCAAATCTCCGACTTGATCGCGGCGAACAGGCAGTCTGACGACGCTCACGTCCAGTGGAAGCGACTCCAGCGGAGTGGGCTCCGCCGCCTGCAAGAGTCCACGGAGGACCTGTACCGGCAGACCCGCATGTTCCGGGTCTACGTCTCGGACGTGATCCCCGGCTTTCTCCAGACACCCGGATACGCCACCGCGCTACTGTCCTCCATCGCGGACTTCCGGGGCACCCCGGACGATGTGAGTGATGCCGTAGCGGCGCGCATGCGGCGCAACGAGGTGGTGAGCAACAGTGCTCACCAATTCTCCTTCGTGCTGGAGGAGTCGGTGTTGCGCTACCGACTGTGCAGCGCCGAGACCATGGCGGCACAGCTTGGCCACTTGCTCGGAGCCATGGACCTTCCGAACGTCGCAGTGGGCATCATCGGGTTCTCGGCGCAACGGACCGTGTGGCCCATGCCAACCTTCACGATCTTCGACGACACCAGGGTTCACGCCGACTCTCTGGACGCTGCCTCCACGCTCACCCAGCCGAGCCAAGTCGAGCTATACACACGAGCTTTCGATCGGCTCTCGCACGGCGCGACTCGGAGCGCGGCGACGCGTTCCCTCATCGCAAGTGCACTGGCAGCCCTGGGCTGAACGACAGCCATGACGCCAGGTCGTTGGTCTCGGGTCCTTCTTCGGGACACGTTGACACCAATTTCCGGGCCGCCCCCACTCGGCGAGAGAACGGCGGGAGGCGCGAGCAGTGACGAAGTGATGAAGTGACCCTGAATGCTGGTTACCTCTTATAGATGGTGTTTTAGTTCTACACATAGAACAGCGGCAACCCGTCATTCCGTCACTTCGTCACCACGTCGAGAGGCAGGGGTCCCGTCCGCCGGGCGCTAAGGCCTGGCCTTCCGCTTCGAACTCACTTCTCGGTGGTGGTGTCCTTCTTCGACAGCCAGCCGAACTCAAGTCGTTCCAAGATCGGGGTGTGGTCCCCCTGTCGCGCGGCGGGCCTGACCATGATGCCCTTCTTCCCAAGCGCGCACTTCAAAAGCATCCGCTTGTCTGCCATGTCCGCCGCTTCCCACGCCTCACGCAGGCTGTCGATCTGCGTGAGGGGCGAGAGGTCTGCCTCTGAGTCCAGCGCCTCAAGGGTCGCGGTGGTGCTCTCGATAACGGCGCGCTGCCCCTCGCTCAGCTCCTCGAAGCGCTCTTCGTCCATCTTCCCGTACACGTAGAAGTCGTCTTCGAGCTTCTTCACACGCCGCAGGGCTGCCTCAAGGGCTTTCTGGGCCTCGTCCTTCTTCGCCTGCGTTTCAGGGTCCGCGAAGGCCAGCCACCGGCGGGCTATCTCGATGACCACCGGGTCACCTGGTTCAAGGGCCGTGATGTGGTGGACCCAAGCCTGTCCAACCGCGTGGTCGATGCGGTCGGCAAGGGTCACCACACCCTCACAGATGGACTTGCCCCGCGTCTGGCGGACCTCACACCGGTAGCGTCCGCCCCGGTGGCTCATCGAGCCCCCACACGATTCGAGCTCCCCCGTGCCCTTCTTGTCCCGCAGCCGTCCGCACCGGTAGCTCCCGGTGCCCAGGTACTTCGCTTCCGGCTTTCCCTTCGCCCATCGTTCATCGGTCCGCTCGGCGATGAGCGCCTTTATCTTGAACCACTCGCCCGGCGTCACGACGCCCGTGCCGCACAAGATGGCTTCGCCCTTCTCGTTGCGCAGAGGCTCGCCGTACCCCTCCCAGACGTCCAAGGGGTTGCCGTGCTCGTCCGTCTTGCGCCGCCGGACCGGGACCATGCCCGCGAAGAGCGGGGACTGAGCCAGCTTGCTCACCGCCGTGGGCGACCAGGTAGCACCGCTCCGGGTCCGGTAGCCCTCCTCATTGAGTTGATGGGCCGTGTCCTTCGTCGTCTTCTTGTCGAGCAAGAGGTCCGCCAGCCTGCGGGCTGTGCCGTACTCGTCGGGATGGCGTACGACCTTGCCGCTTCCGGGCGCACTGTAGAGACCGAACGGGGGTCTGCCCGTTCCCCTTCTACCTTCCGCCTTGTGCGAGTCGTGGCCGATCTTCACGCGCTTCGCAATGTCCCTCGCTTCTTCCCTGGCACGCTCGCTCAGGATCGCGAAGACCATGCGACCGCCCTGTGACGAGTCCAGTCCTTCGGAAACAGAGACGAGCCGCGATTGCCGGCGGTCGAACTCGTCGAGCATCCGGCCTACCGCCCCCATGCCGCGCCGGTCGAAGCGGTCGGTCTTCCACACACCGAGCGTCTTGGACCTGCCGTCCATGACCGCTTGCGTGGCCTTCTCGAACTCCCGTCGCCGCACGTGCGTCTTGGATGCCGAGAGCTGCTCGAACCAGACGTGTCGAATCTGAAGTCCGTTCGCCTGCGCCCAGCGCGCCACGTCCCGCAAGTGTCCCCGCAGCGTGGCCAGGTCTTCCTTCTTGTTGCTTCGTCGCAGGTAGGCGTCCATGAGTCCGGACGGCTCCGCCGTCATGGGCTTGCCCAGTCCCAGGGCTTCCAGTTCCTCGGGGCTGAGCCCCAACCCGACCAGCGTCGCGTGATCCTCGCGCACCACAACCCCCTCTGCTCTCAGGGAAAGGGTACGGAAATGATGGACCTTAGACCGCTACTTTCTCGAAGTGCGGGACGATCCACTCCCGGTCCACCGCGTACCGCGCGAACCCGCCGCCGAGCTGGTCGTAGATGCCGCCCCGGGCCATCGCCTCGCACGTGTCGGCGGCCATCTGCAACGCGCCCTCGGCCCCGGTGCGCGCGTGGTGGCGGAGCAGGAACTCCAGCACCATGGACGGCGGGAACTTCGGCGCCCCGCCGAATCCGCCGCGCACGGAGTCGTACTCCCGCGTCAGCCCGAGCAGCGCCTGCGCCAGCTCCCCGGCCCCCGGGGTCCCGGCCTTGCCGTAGTCCAACTGCCGCCCGGCCAGGTCCCGTACGATCCGCCGCGCGACCTCCGTGACCTCCTCGGGCCGCCCCACCCAGGCGGAACGCACGCCTTCGAGGACCTGCGTGAAGGAGGGCATCCCGTGCCGGGACTCGGGCGGGAAGTAGGTCCCGAAGTAGAACGGCTCGGCGTCGGCGTTCAGGAACACGGTCATGGGCCAGCCGCCCTGCCCGGTGGCGGCCTGGACGGCCTCCATGTAGACGGCGTCGACATCGGGCCGCTCCTCGCGGTCCACCTTGACGTTGACGAAGTGCTCGTTCATGTAGGCGGCCGTCAACTCGTCCTCGAAGGACTCGTGGGCCATGACATGGCACCAGTGACAGCTCGAATATCCGACGCTCAGCAGCACGGGCACCCCACGCTCGCGTGCCTCCGCGAAGGCCTCGGGGGACCAGGGCCACCAGTCAACCGGATTGTCGGCGTGCTGGAGGAGGTAGGGGGACGTCTCGTCAGCAAGGCGGTTCGACATGGGCCCATCCTCGCTCACGCGGGCGACGGGAGCTGTCCGCGGCACGGCCGTCAGGAAGAGGGGCGGCGGGGCAGCCCCTGAACAGGCCGTTCTCCGCATCCTCGGTAGACAGGAGGGGTGTTCACCGACACCGGTGGCACGTGGAGCAGACGAGGCGAGGTCACTCCAGCCGACCGGTTCATGCGGCCCAGCCTCCCACCGGGCCCGGCGCCGTCGGCGAGGCCCGCACGGGCCCTGCCTCGCCCGGCCGAAATCGGGCGCCCCGGCAGCGCGGGACAGTAGGCTGAGTCCGGCAGCGCTGGAACTGTTGAGGCTCCTCGAAGGAGGCACACCATGACCGCCGAGATGGTGGCGCCCGCGTGGATGCACACCCAGATCAGCGCGGAGCAGTACGACTCCTGGTCCGAGGAGCAGTGCGCCGGCATCGAGATCGTGGACGGGATGGTCGTCGTGAGCCCGAGCGCCTCCAAGCGGCACAACCGGCTGGCGCGAATCCTGGCCAACGAGCTGGACGCCGCGGCCGGCCCGGACTGGAACGCCGACACGGACTTCGACGTCCGCCTGCAGGACGTTCCGCTCACCAACCGCCGTCCGGACGTCATCGTCTACCGGGCGGAGACCATCGACCTCACGCCCACCCGCCCCGAACACGTACTCCTGGTCGTCGAGGTCGTGTCACCCGGCTCGGAGACCACGGACCGGATCGTGAAGGTGGACCAGTACGCCAAGGCCGGCATCCCTTTCTACTGGCGCGTCGAGCAGGCCGCCACCGGTGTCCCCATCGTTTACACCTACGTCCTCGACCCCGCCACCAAGGCGTACCGGGACGGCGAGATGTTCACCGGCGCGATCAAGACCGCCGTGCCCTTCTCCGTCACCGTGGACCTGGGAACCGTCTGACCGCGTCGGAAGCCCCTCGAGGGGCGCCCGGTCAGCGGCGCAGCAGCGGGGTCAGGGCGTGGGTCCAGGTCTCGCGGGCCTGGGGCCAGGTCGTGGGGCACGTCGCGCGGGCCGGGGTCGCGAGGTCGGGGTGCCGGGCGGGGGCCTCGGCGTAGACGGCGCAGCGGTGGGACTCCGCGCGCTCGGCGGGCGGGGCGTGCTCGTCGTCCGGGTCGGGGGCGGGGTCGGCCGCGGCGGCGAGGTCGTAGGCGCGGGCCGCCGTCAGGAGGGTGGCCGCGCCCGCCCGGCCGCCGCGGAGCAGCATCAGGCGGGCGAAGCGGTCGGCGGCGTCCTCCTCGGCGCGGTCCCCTTCGGCGGGGAGGTGCAGGGCGTCAAGGAGGGCGTGGCCGGCTTCGTGGTGGACGGTCTCGCGGACGACCTGGGCGAGTTCCGCGTCCGGATCCCCGTCCGGCCGCGGGGAGCCCGGTGGGGCGGCGGCGGCCGCGAACAGGGCGCGTTCCTCGGGCAGGTCGTCGTAGCAGAGCTCGATGCGGTGGGTCGGCGGGTCGTAGCCGCTGCCCTCGCCGTCGCAGGAACGGGCGACGACGGCGACCTCGTGGGGCAGGCCGAGGTGGGCGTTGAGGGTGGCGAGGACCGGTTCGACGATCCGCCGGTCCCGGAGGAAGAGGTGGTGCGCGCGGTCGGCGGCGGCCGGTTCCTCGTAGCGCAGGGTGAATCCCGTCGTCGCGGGTTGCGGCTCCGGGCCGGCGCATCCGGCTCCGGCCGCCATCGGCAGCAGCGCGGCCGCGCACAGCGCCAGGGTCCCCCACCGTCGGCTCATGGGGTCAGGGTAGGCCGCCGGGACGAGCGACAGTCCGTCAATTTCGTTCGCGCACACATCGGTTAACTCTGAACTCGCTCAGATTCCCTCGCCTTGGCGTTCCTCACCCACGACACTTGGGAATCGAGTCGACCGGAACTCTCGGAGGGGACGCCGATGCGGGACACCCATCGCGGTGAGGCCGAGCTGCTGTTGGGGCGGGCCGTGGACGAGGAGGTCCGGCGGGGTTCGGGGGCCGCGGGCGCGCCGGTCGACAGGACAGCGCTGCTGGCCCGCGGCAGGGAGGCGCTGGACGCGTTGTCCGCGAGCGCGGCGCCGGAGTACGAGGCGTACGTACGGGCACTGGACGAGGCGGCGGCCGGGGACGAGTCCCTGGGGCAGGCCTTCCGGCGGGGCAACGCGTCGACGGCGCTGCTGGCGGTGGCCGTCGCCGCGGCCGCCGCGGTCGGGACCGATCTCGCGCTCGGGGTCGCGGCCGGCGCGTCCCTGACGGCGGGGGCCGTCGTGGGCGTCGCCGGGGCGGCGGCCACGGTGGCCCGGGTGACGGCGCTGCACGTGCCGGCCGCGAACCGGCGGGCCGGGGAGCTGGGCCGGCCGGGCGGGGCCGAACAGCTGCGGCTGCAGTGGCTGACGGCACTGGAGGTGCGCGGGATACGGCCGTTCCTGGAGCAGCAGCGCGCGGTGACCGCGGCGGCGCGGGCGCCCCGGAAGGTCCCGCGCCAGGCGCCGACCCCGCTGCGCGGGACGGACCGCAGCGCGGAGGCCCGGCGGCGCAGTGTGCTGGAGCAGTCGTTCGGGCAGCTCCCGGAGCCGGCGGGTCTGTTCGCGGGGCGGCGGGCGGAGCTGACGCGCGTCGCGCAGTGGGTGCGGGCGGCGCGGGCCAGTACGGAGACCCGGCCGGTGGTCGTGGTGCTGCACGGCGAGCCGGGGGTGGGGCGTACGGCGCTGGCGCTGCGGGCGGCGCACGCGCTGCGGGACCAGTTCCGGGGCGCGTGCGTGGTGGACCTGCGGGGCGGCGGCTCGGAGGCTCCGCTGTCGACGCGGGAGGCGCTGCTGCACCTGCTGAACCGGCTGGGCGCGCCCCGGGAGCAGCTGCTGTTCCGCGAGGGCGCTTCGGCGGAGCAGCAGGTGCGGCGGCTCGCCGAGCTGTACCACCAGTACCTGCGGGGGCTGCCGGTGACGGTGGTGCTGGACGACGCGGTGGACGCGGAGCAGGTGCGGCTGCTGGTGCCGGAGCGGTCGGAGAGCCTGGTGCTGGTGACGGCGCGGGAGCCGCTGGAGCTGCCGGCGGACCTGCCGGCGTGGGTGCACCGGCTGCCGGTGGAGCGGCTGGCGGAGGCGGAGGCGCAGGAGCTGGTCCGGTCCGCGGCCGCGGAGTCGGGGCCCGCGCGGCCGGCACGCTCCCCGGAGCCCGGCCGGGCCAACGGCCGCCCAAGCGGCCCCGGCGACTCGACCAGCCCCGGCGGCACGACGGGATCCGGTACGCCGAGCCCCGGCAGCACGCCCGCCTCCGCCCCCGCCGTCGACCCCGAGGCGGCCGCGGCCGCGGTGCGGCTGGGCGGCGGGCTCCCGCTGGCCCTGCGGATGCTGGCCCCGCTGGCCCGCGCCGGCCGGGTGCCGGCCGCCGAGGGCTCGGGCGCGCCGGACGGCGGGCATCCGGTGGAGCGCGCGCTGCGGGCCGCCGACGCGCGCCTGGCCGAGCCCGCCCGGCAGTTGCTGCGGCTGCTGCCGCTGGCCGGGCGGGCCTCCCTGGGCGGGGCGGCGGCCGCCGCGCTGGCGGACGTAACGGAGCAGGCGGCGCTGCGCACGCTGGAGGAGCTGTGGGAGGCGGGGCTGATCGAGCGGGTGCGCGGCCAGCGGTTCCGGATGCACGACGCGGTACGGGCGTACGCGGCGGCCCGGCCGGCCTCGGACGAGCAGCGGGCGCGGGCCTCGGCGGCCCACGAGCGGCTGATCCGCAACTACGCGCAGCTCGCGGACTCGGTGATCCGGATGGTCGACGGGAAGATGTCGACGCGGGCGAACCACTTCGGCGGGCACGGTTTCGCCTCGCTGGACGCGGCGCTGCGCTGGCTGGACGACGAGTCGAGCGTGATCACGGCGGCGCTGCGGCACACGGAGGGCGTGGACCAGCAGGCGGTGCTGGACCTGCTGGGCGCGCTGTGCGACTTCTGCCTGCTGCGCGGGGACCTGTACCGGCTGGGGGAGATCGACGAGCTGACGCGGGCGGTGGCCGCGGGCCACCCCGGTGGTCCCGGCGGGCAGCCCGGGCGGCTGGTCCGGTCGGTGCAGTGGCGTACGGGCATCGCCGCGCGCCAGCTGGGCGAGCTGGACAAGGCGCGGACCACGCTGACCTCGGTGGTGGACCAGTACATGGAGGCGCACCAGGAGGCGGGCGCCGCGATGGCGCTGGTCTCGCTCGGGATCACCCTGCACCACCAGGGGAACCTGCCGGAGGCGGCGGCCCGGATCCGCGAGGCCCTCGTGCTCCAGGAGCCGGCGGAGCTGGCGGGCGACCGGGCGTGGGGGCTGCACGCCCTGGCGGCCGTCGAGCGCGACCTGGCCCACCTGGGCGAGGCGCTGTCGCTGCTGGAGCGGTCGCTGGTCCTGCACCGGGAGAACGAGAGCGTGCACGGTGAGGCCTGGGCGCACTTCCAGCTGGGCCAGGTGCACCTGCGGCTCGGTGACGTGCCGCGGGCGGAGGCGGAGCTGCGCGTGGCCCTGGACCTGTACGGGCGCACGCGCGACGACCGCGGCGAGGCGTGGGCGCTGACCCAGCTGGGCCGGGCCCGGGTGGTGGACGGCGATCCGGGGCCGGCGGTGGAGCGGCTGACCGAGGCGCTGGCCCGGCACCGGGACGCGGAGGACGCGCGCGGCGAGGCCTGGACGCTGTACTACCTGGGGCAGGCGCTGGAGGAGGGCGGGGAGCGCGACCGGGCGGTGCGCGAGCTGGAGCGGGCCCGGACGATGTTCTCGCGGATGCGGGACGTGTACGGGCTGGCGCACGCCCGCCACCACTCGGGGCGCGTGACGCGGGACCAGCGGGCGGCGCAGACGGGCAACCTGAAGAACTCCGGCTTCGCCCGCCAGCTGCTGGTGGACGCGCGGGCGGACTTCCGGCGGATCGGTCTGGCCCACGGGGAGGCGTGGACCTGCCTGGAGCTGGCGGTGGTGGACGCGGGGAACGGGCGGGTCTCGCAGGCGCTGGGGCTGTGCGAGGAGGCGGTGCGGCTGTTCGTCTCGTACGGGGACCGGCGCGGGGAGGACTGGGCCCGCTTCCTGCGGTGCACGCTGCTGCCGTACGCGGTGCCGGGCGCCCCGGAGGAGGCGCGGACGGAGCTGGCCCGGCTGTCGGCGGCCCCGCACCCGGCGCGGGACCGGCGCCTCGAGGACTGCCTGGAGACGTACGGGGTGATCCTGGGCCGCGGGGTGGACCCGGCGGAGGGCTGGCAGGCGTGGCGCCTGGGCCTGGTCCCGAACCTGCACGCGCGGGAGATCATGGGCGTCCCGGTCCCCCCGGCCTGACCCGGGGGGGCCGGACCGGGCCCGGGACCGGTGTCTACGGGGCCCGGGTGCCTTCGGCGGCGGGTTTCGGGGCGGCCTGCTCGGGCGCCTCCTGGAAGTCGACCCGGCCCATGTGGCGGCTCATCGACTTCATCAGGCCCCACACGCCGAGGGCGAGGGCCGCGAACACGAGGAATCCGAGGATCCCGGGGGTCACCTTGTTCTTGTCGAAGGTGTCCCCGGCCAGCGGAAGGAGCTCGTTCAGTGCTGCCTGCGTAGCGCTCATAGCTACGCATTCTCCCGGATGCCCGCGAAGAGGTCGGACTCGGGGAGGGAAGTGTCGACGAGGGACTTCGCCAGTTCGTACTCCTCCGTCGGCCAGACCTCCTTCTGGACGTCCATCGGGACGCGGAACCAGCCGCCGTCGGGGTCGATCTGCGTGGCGTGCGCGATGAGGGCCTTGTCGCGGATCTCGAAGAAGTCGGCGCAGGGGACGTGGGTGGTCAGGGTCCGCTCCGTGCGCTCGAACTCCTTCCAGCGCTCCAGCCACTCCCCGTACGGGGACTCCATGCCGCGCGCGAGGAGGGCCTCGTGGAGGGCGACGGTGCGCGGCTTGTTGAAGCCCTGGTTGTAGTAGAGCTTCCGCGGCTGGTAGGCGGGGCCGAACTCGGCCTCGGGGTACTTCACGGTGTCGGTCGCGCCGTCGAAGGCCACCATCGTGATCTTGTGGGTCATGATGTGGTCGGGGTGCGGGTAGCCGCCGTTCTCGTCGTACGTGGTGACGACCTGCGGCTTGAAGGCGCGGATCTTCCTCACCAGGCGCCCGGCCGCCTCGTCGACGTCCGCCAGGGCGAAGCAGCCCTCGGGGAGCGGGGGCAGCGGGTCGCCCTCGGGGAGCCCGGAGTCGACGTAGCCGAGCCACTCCTGCTCGATCCCGAGGATCTCGCGCGCCTCGTCCATCTCCTTGGCGCGCACCTCGTGGATGTTCTCCTCGATGTACTTGTCGCCCTGGAGCTTGGGGTTCAGGACCGAGCCCCGCTCGCCGCCGGTGCAGGTCACGACCAGGACGGGCACCCCCTCGGACACGTACTTGGCCATGGTGGCCGCGCCCTTGCTCGACTCGTCGTCGGGGTGGGCGTGCACGGCCATCAGTCGAAGCTGCTCGGTCAAGACGGGATCCTCTGCAATTCGGTGATGACGACGTCTCTATAGTGACTGAATCGGGGGATGGAAAATTCCGGGGGGTGGCCCGCGGGGGCCGGGCCTGCGGGCCTCGCTGAAGGGACGATCGATGAGCACGGTGCGCCAGGAGCTGCCCGAGGGCCGGTACGGCCGGTCGGCGGACGAGCGTGCCGACCGGAAGCTCAAGATCATCGGGTCGGTGCTGGGCGTGGCCCTGCTGGGCGTGGTCGGCTGGATCGGCTGGGGCTACGTCGCGGGCAAGAGCGTCAGCGCCGAGGTGATCAAGTTCCAGGTGGTGTCCGATACCGAGGTGAAGGTCCACCTCGAGGTGCGCAAGGAGGCCTCGGTGACCGGTGTCTGCACCCTGAGCTCCCAGGACGAGGGGCACGGCGAGGTGGGCCGGGCCGACTTCACCTTCGCCCAGCCGGACGCGCGCGTGGACGAGGTGGTCTCGCTGAAGACCACCGGCCGGGCCACGATGATCGAGCTGGTCGCCTGCCGGCCGGCGGCCGGCGGCTCCACGCGCTGACCCGGCCGCCGCGCCCGGCGGCACCGGAGGTCTGCGGAGGCCCCCGGGAACGGCGCGGAACCCGCCGGAGGGCTTGCGGGACGCGGCACGGCGGGCTCCGGGCGGCAGGATTCGCACTCCTGCGCGGGCGGTGTCGCGGGCTTCCCGGGAGGGCAATGAACCCCCTGGGTCCTCCCCCTTTTCTTCCCGAATTGTTAGGCTCGTGGTTTCGTCCGCCGCTGGCGGCTTTGTAGTCCCCTGTACCGACGAGGAGCACCCCGTGACCCAGACGAGCGAAAGCGTCACCTGGCTGACCCAGGCGGCGTACGACCAGCTGAAGGCGGAGCTGGACTACCTCTCTGGTCCCGCCCGCACGGAGATCGCGACGAAGATCGCAGCCGCCCGCGAGGAGGGCGACCTGCGCGAGAACGGCGGCTACCACGCCGCCAAGGAGGAGCAGGGCAAGCAGGAGCTCCGCGTGCGCCAGCTCACGCAGCTCCTGGAGAACGCCAAGGTCGGCACGGCGCCCGCCTCGGACGGCGTCGTCGCTCCCGGCACGCTCGTCAAGATCGCCTTCGACGGCGACGAGGACGACACCACGGAGTTCCTGCTCGCCTCGCGCGAGTACGCCTCCTCGGACTTCGAGACGTACTCCCCGCAGTCCCCGCTGGGCACCGGCGTGATGGGCAAGGCGATCGGCGACGACGCCGAGTACGAGCTGCCGAACGGCAAGAAGGCCTCGGTCAAGATCCTGGACGTCAAGCCCTTCACCGGCTGACCGCCCACCCCCTTCGTACGCGACGATGCCCGGCCGGGTCCTCCCGGCCGGGCATCGTCACGCAAGGCGCCATGCGCCGGACGCTAGACGCTAGACGCTCGCCGAGCGGTACTTGCGGACCGCGAGGGTCCGGAAGACCACGACGATCAGCACCGACCAGATCAGCGAGGCCCAGACCGGGTGGACCATCGGCCAGGCCTCGGACGTGGACACGCCGGGATTGCCGAAGAGTTCGCGGCAGGCCTGCACGGTGGCGCTGAACGGGTTCCACTCGGCGATGGGCTGCAGCCAGCTCGCCATGTTCTCGGTGGGGACGAAGGCGTTGGAGATGAACGTGACGGGGAAGAGCCAGATCAGGCCGCCCGACGTGGCTGCCTCCGGGGTCCGCACCGACAGGCCGATCAGCGCCCCGATCCACGAGAACGCGTACCCCAGCAGGAGGAGCAGGGCGAATCCGGCGAGGGCCTTGGGGATGCCCTCGTGGATGCGCCAGCCGACGAGCAGGGCCACGATCGCCAGGACCACCAGGGTCAGCGCGGTCTGTACGAGGTCGGCGAGGGTGCGTCCGGTGAGAACGGCGCCGCGGGCCATCGGCAGCGAGCGGAAGCGGTCGATGAGGCCCTTGTGCATGTCGTCCGCGATGCCCGCGCCCGCGCCGGCCGTGGCGAAGGTGACGGTCTGCGCGAAGATGCCGGCCATCAGGAAGTTCCGGTAGTCGACGGCGCTGGTCGAGCCGCCGATCATCATCGATCCGCCGAACACGTAGCTGAAGAGCACGACGAACATGATCGGCTGGATCAGCCCGAAGATGACCATCTCGGGGATGCGGGACATCCGGATGAGGTTCCGCTTGGCGATCACGAGGGAGTCGTTGACGCTCTGGACGAGGCCGCCGCGGGGGCGGGGCGCCGCGAGCTCCCTGCTCGGGGAGGTGCCGGGGGTCGGGGAGGTGAGGGTCACTTCGCCGTCTCCTTCCTGGCCGCCGCGCGGCCCTTGGCGCCCGGCGCGTCGGGCGTACCCGCGGGGCCGCCGTTCTCCCCGGTGTCCCGTTCCGCCGCGTGGCCGGTCAGGGAGATGAACACGTCGTCGAGGGTGGGGCGGCGCAGCCCGATGTCGTCGATCTCGATGCCCCTGCCGTCCAGTTCGCGGATGACCTCGGCGAGCAGCTTGGCGCCGCCGGAGACCGGCACGGTCAGCTTGCGGGTGTGCTCCTCGACGGTGGTCTCGCCCTTGCCGAATCCGGCGAGGACCTCGCGGGCCGTGCCGATGTGGTGCCGCTCGTGGACGACGACCTCCACGCGCTCGCCGCCGGTGCGTGCCTTGAGCTCGTCGGAGGTGCCGCGGGCGATGACCTTGCCGTGGTCGACCACACAGATGTCGTGGGCGAGGTGGTCGGCCTCCTCCAGGTACTGGGTGGTGAGCAGGAGGGTGGTGCCGCCGGCGACCAGCTCCTGGATGATCCCCCACAGCTGCTGGCGGTTGCGCGGGTCGAGTCCGGTGGTCGGCTCGTCCATGAACATCACGGGCGGGCTGACGACGAGGGCGGCCGCGAGGTCGAGGCGCCTGCGCATGCCTCCGGAGTACGTCTTGGCGGTGCGGTCGGCGGCGTCGGCGAGGTTGAAGCGCTCCAGCAGTTCGGCGGCCCGGGCCTTCGCCGCCCGGGCTTTCATCTGGTAGAGCTGCCCGACCATCTGGAGGTTCTCGCGGCCGGTGAGGTACTCGTCGACGGCGGCGAACTGGCCGGAGAGGCCGATCGCCCGCCGGACCTCGTTGGGGTGCTTGAGCACGTCGATCCCGGCAACGACGGCCTTGCCGCTGTCGGGCTGCAGGAGGGTGGTCAGGACGCGCACGGCCGTGGTCTTGCCCGCGCCGTTGGGGCCGAGCAGGCCCAGTACGGTGCCTTCCGGGACATCGAGGTCCACGCCGTCCAGAGCCCGCACGTCACCGAAGGTCTTGACCAGCCCTTCGGCGTATATGGCGCCTGGCATACGGATTCTCCCAGTGCGAATCGGGTGTTCGAATCGGGTGTTTCCTAGGCAAATCCTAGGGGTGCCGGGCGTGCCCCGCCCAGCAGTTCGGGGGATCCGGATGCGGCCGGGGCCGCACCCGCCCGGGCGGACACTATCGCGTCATATCGCGTACGGCCACGCCTTTTCCCCACTTGGTCCCCACCTGATCCCCACCTGGTCCCCACCTGTTTCCCCGCGTTCCTTTCGGGTCGGGGTCAGCCCGGGTCAGCCCGTCACCTTGTACCCCGCGCCGTGCAGGGACCGCGCGACCTCCGCGCAGTGCTCGGGGCCCTTCGTCTCCAGGTGCAGCTCCACCTCCACCTCGGTGAGCCCCAGCCGCGGGTCGGTCCGCACGTGACTCACGTCCAGCACGTTCGCGTCGGAGCCCGACAGCACGCCCAGCAGTCCGGCCAGGGCGCCCGGCCGGTCCGTCACGCGCAGCCGCAGCGACAGGTAGCGGCCCGCCGCCGCCATGCCGTGGCGCAGGATCCGCTGCAGCAGCAGCGGGTCCACGTTGCCGCCGGACAGCACGGCCACCACCGGGCCGTCGCCGTACCGCTCGGGCTCGCTCAGCAGGGCGGCGACCGGGCTGCACCCGGCCGGCTCCACCACGAGCTTGGCCCGCTCCAGGCACAGCAGCAGGGCGCTGGAGAGCGCGTCCTCGGAGACCGTCCGCACGTCGTCGAGGAGCTCCCCGATGATTTTGAAGGGGACGTCGCCGGGGCGGCCGACCTTGATGCCGTCCGCCATCGTGCTGGGGTGGTCGATCGACACCGGGTGCCCCACCTTGAGCGAGGGCGGGTACGCGGCCGCGCCGGCCGCCTGCACCCCGATGACCCGTACGTCCGGCCGCAGCGCCTTCACCGCGACCGCGATCCCGGCGGCGAGGCCGCCGCCGCCGATCCCGACGAGGATCGTGCGCACCTCGGGGCACTGCTCCAGGATCTCCAGGCCCACCGTGCCCTGGCCCGCGATGATGTCGCGGTGGTCGAAGGGGTGGATGAACACCGCCCCGGTGCGGTCCGCGTACTCCTGGGCGGCGGCCAGCGTCTCGTCCACCACCTCGCCGTACATGCGCACCTCGGCGCCGTACTCCTGGGTCGCGGCCACCTTCGGCAGCGGCGCCCCGACCGGCATGAACACCGTCGAGCGCACCCCGAGCAGGGAGGAGGCCAGCGCGACGCCCTGCGCGTGGTTGCCCGCGCTGGCCGCCACGACGCCGGCCGCGCGCTGCTCGGGGCGCAGGCCCGCGATGCGCACGTACGCCCCGCGCAGCTTGAAGGAGCCGGTCCGCTGGAGGTTCTCGCACTTGAAGTGGACCGGGGACCCGGTGAGCGAGGAGAGGTGCCGGCTGCCTTCCATCGCGGTGACCCGCGAGACGCCGGACAGCATCTTCTGCGCCCCCCGCACGTCGTCGAGGATGACCTGGGGAACGGGCTGGGGCACGCGGTAGTTCATGCCGCCAGTCTCGCAGTCCCCGCCCGGCCCGGCTCGGGCCGCCGGCCCCTGAGACGGCGGCCGGGGCGGGCCCGGGGTCGGACCGCCGCGAGAGGCGATATCCCGCCATCCGGGACGGGCCCGGAGCGGGCACGCGCACGGGCCGCACGAGTTCTCGTACGAGGCGTACAGGCCGCCGTACGGCCGCGTACTCTGTCCCCCATCCTTGTCGGACCACGCGAAGAGAGCCCACGGCCATGCCTTCCACCCCGGCCAATTCCGAGCTGCCCGCGGCGGCCGAAGCGCCCGCCGGAGGCGGTCTCCTCGACGCGCTCCAGCACCAGGTGGCGGTCTTCGCGCGCCGCGCCGAGCAGACCCGCCTGGGCGGCGTCGGCCAGGCGCGCAACTCGATGGACCGCGCCGCGTACCTGCTGCTGAACCGGCTCGACCTGGAGGGCCCGATGGGCGTCAAGGCGCTCGCCGGCGGCATGGGCATCGACTCCTCGACCGTCACCCGGCAGGTCGCGCCGCTGGTCGACAGCGGCCTGGTCAAGCGGACCTCGCACCCGGAGGACGGGCGGGCCGTGGTGCTGGCGCTGTCCGCGCGCGGGCTGACGCGGCTGGAGGAGGTCCGCTCCTCGCGGCGCGAACTGATGGCGCGCGTGACGGACGGCTGGAGCGAGGACGAGCGCGAGTCCTTCACCGGGCTGCTGACCCGGTTCAACCTGTCGCTGTCGGAGCTGATGGCGGCCGTGTCCGACGCCGGTCCGGCGTCCTGAACGGCTCGCTGCGTCCCACCTCTTGACCGGGGCGGTCCCGGTGCCCGCACTATGTCGCTATGCGGGCGGTGGACCACCGGGCAGGCCCCTACGCGGAGTTCGAGGCCTTCGTCGCTGGCGCGGCGGGGCGGCTCCTGCACGTCGCGATCCTGCTGACCGGCGACGCCGAGTCGGCCCGGCGGCTGCTGGCGGGAGCACTGGCCCGTACGTACGCGGACTGGCGGCGGCTGCGCGGGGACGACCCGTACGACTTCACCCGCCAGGAGCTGTGCGCCGCCTTCGCGCGCACGGGCTGGCGCCACCACGGCGGCACGGGCCTGCTGGCCCGGCTGAGCCCGCTGGAGCGGCTCGTGCTGGTGCTGCGGGTGTACGAGGGGGTCGCCGACGAGGTCGCGGCGGCGCAGCTGGGGCTGCCGGTGGAACGGGTCCGGGTGCTGTGCAACCGGGCGGTGGCCGCGATGCGGTCCCGGGAGGCGGCGTGAGCGGGTTCCCGGACCGGAAGGAAACGGAGGTCAGGCAGGCGCTGGAGGCCCCGTACCCGGTGATCCCGCCCGGCCTGGCGGCGGGGGCGGCGGCCCGTGGCGCCCGCATCATGCGGCGGCGCCGGGCCCTGCGACGCCTCGGCTGGGCCCTGCTCCTCGCGGCGGCGACGGCCTTCACGGTCTGGGCCTCCCTGACCCGCCCCTGGTCAGTCCCCCCAAGCGGCATCTCCCCACCCCTGGAAGGCTGGTAGCCCACAGCCCCGGCCCCGCCGGAAAACATCCATCCCTACCGGCAAAAATCAGCCCCGCCGGCGTTTGAGGCGCGGGGTCCGGGGCGGAGCCCCGGGAGCGGCGCGGCACGCACGGACACGGGCCCCGCCCAGCGGGAGGCGGGAGGCGGAGGGCACCGGCAGCGACCGGCAAGCCCCCCGCCAGGGGCACGGCACGGCTAGCCCAGCGCCCGCACCAGGTCCGCCACCAGGTCATCGGCGTTCTCGATGCCCACCGACAGGCGGATCAGGTCCGCCGGGACCTCCAGGGCCGAGCCGGCCACCGACGCGTGCGTCATGCGGCCCGGGTGCTCGATCAGGGACTCGACGCCGCCCAGGGACTCGGCCAGCGTGAAGATCTCGGTGCGGCCGCACACCGCGACGGCCTCCTCCTCGCCGCCGGCGACCCGGAAGGAGATCATCCCGCCGAAGTTCCGCATCTGCTTGGCGGCGACCTCGTGGCCCGGGTGCTCGGGCAGGCCCGGGTACAGGACCTGGGTGACCTTCGGGTGGCGGGCCAGCATCTCGACGACCTTGCCCGCGTTCTCCGCGTGCCGGTCCATGCGGACGGCCAGCGTCTTGATGCCGCGCAGCACGATCCACGAGTCGAAGGGGCCGGCCACCGCGCCCATGGCGTTCTGGTGGTAGAACAGCTCCTCGCCGAGCGCCGCGTCGGCGGTGACCAGGGCGCCGCCGACCACGTCGGAGTGCCCGCCCATGTACTTGGTCAGCGAGTGCACGACGACGTCGGCGCCCAGGGCCAGCGGCTGCTGGAGGTAGGGCGAGGCGAAGGTGTTGTCGACGACCAGCTTGGCGCCGGCCGTGCGCGCGATGTCCGCGACCACGGCGATGTCGGTGATGCCGAGGAGCGGGTTGGAGGGGGTCTCGACCCAGATGACCTTCGTCTTCGGGGTCAGCGCCGCCCGCACCGAGTCCGGGTCGGAGGTGTCGGCCACCGACCACTCCACGCCCCAGCGGGAGACGACCTTCGCGAAGAGGCGGAAGGTTCCGCCGTACGCGTCGTTCGGGATGACCACGTGGTCGCCCGGGGAGAGCAGCGTACGGAGCAGGCAGTCCTCGGCGGCGAGCCCGGACGCGAAGGCGAGGCCGCGCCGGCCGCCCTCGAGCGCCGCGAGGTTCTCCTCCAGCGCGGTGCGGGTCGGGTTGCCGCTGCGGCTGTACTCGTATCCGTCGCGCAGTCCGCCGACGCCGTCCTGCTTGTACGTGGATACCTGGTAGATCGGGGGCACGACCGCACCGGTCCGGGGGTCCGCCGTATTGCCCGCATGGATGGCGCGGGTCTCGAAGCTCTGGTGCTCGTGGCTGTGGTCGCTCATGGTCCGATGCTATGCCCCGCCCGGGGGCACCCCCTCTATTGGCCTGTGCACCCCCCGGTCTGGTTCGCTTGGGACATGGAGATTTTGTGGTTGCTGTTCTCGATCGGCCTGCTCGTGGCCATCGTCGGCCCGTACATACGGCGCAAGCGCGGCGGCATCCGGCTGGCCGCGCCCGGCAGCCCCGACGCCGCGGACCCCGAGAACTACGGGTTCGCGCGGCAGGAGCAGCTCGACATCCGCGTCCCCGGGCCCGACCAGGACCTGATGGACGCCCTCGGCAACGTGCAGCGCAGCGGAACGTGGCAGGCGGCGTCGGGGCTGCTGGCCGGCACCCCGAAGGAGGGCGAGCGGCGCTGGCAGCGCGTGCAGGCCTTCGGCGGCGCGGCGGCGCTGGAGCTCGTACAGCAGCCGGGGGCGGGCGCGCAGTGGCTGAAGGCCTGGCGGCTGGAGGCGGAGAAGGACGCGGGCGGCGCGCAGGTGCACGCCGAGCTGCTGGTGCAGCAGGCGTGGCGGCACTCGGGCGGGGTCGGTTCCGACGACCACCGCATCATCCTGGAGGAGGCGCGGGAGGCCTGCCGCAAGGCGGCGCTGCTGGCGCCGGGCGACCCGGTCCCGTACATCACGGAGCTGGCGATCGCGCGCGGTCTGGCCTATCCGGAGGCGGAGTTCGACGCGCTGTGGGCGAACGTCATCGACCGCGCGCCGGACCACATGGGCGCGCACATCGCGGCGCTGCACTACTGGGGCGAGAAGTGGCACGGCTCGCGGGAGAAGGCCGACGCGTTCTCGCACGCGGCCGCGGCCCGCGCCCCGAAGGGCTCGCTGCTGGCGGCGCTGCCGCTGTTCGCGCTGTACGAGAACCTGCCGGACGTGGTCCTGGTCGGGAGCTTCTGGCAGAGCGCGGTCGTGACGCGGGCGGTGGAGGGCGCACTGTACGCGGTGCACACGGCGCGGCAGGACGACCCGATGCTGGCGCACGTACGGCACCTGCTGCTGTCGTTCCTGGTCAGCATGGAGCGCTGGGCGGAGGCGATGGAGCAGGTGCGGCACGTGGACGGGTACGTGGGCGCCCTGCCGTGGTCGGCGACGCCGGACCCGGCGGCGTCGTACGCGGTGCACCGCGCCCTGGCCGTGGCGGGCTACGAGGCGAACGGCGGCTCCCCGGCGACCCTGCCGCACTGACGTGGGCCGCACTGACGCGGGCCGGGCGGGGGCGGGTGTCGGGAATCCCGGCCCGCCCTCGCCCGTTGACATTGCAACAAGGAGGGAATCCATGTTCTCGTACCGCCGCACGCCCGAGCTCCCCACCCGCGAGGAGGCCCTCACGGGCCGCCCGGAGCCGCTGTTCGCCGTCCCCGGCCGCCACACCGTCCTCGGCAACCCGCTCTCCGGGCCCTACCCCGCCGGTCTGGAGGTCGCCGACTTCGGGCTGGGCTGCTTCTGGGGCGCGGAGCGCAAGTTCTGGCAGACCCCGGGGGTGTGGACGACGCTCGCCGGATACCAGGGCGGTTTCACGGAGAACCCGACGTACGAGGAGGTGTGCTCGGGCCGTACCGGGCACACCGAGGTCGTCCGGGTGGTCTTCGACCCGTCGGCCGTCTCCTACGAGACCCTGCTGAAGCTGTTCTGGGAGTCCCACGACCCGACCCAGGGCTTCCGCCAGGGCAACGACGTCGGCACCCAGTACCGCTCCGCCGTCTACACCCACTCCCCCGCCCACCAGGCGGCGGCCGAGGCCTCCCGCACGGCCTACCAGCAGGTCCTGACGGCCTCAGGACACGGCCAGATCTCCACGGCGGTCCTCCCCGCCTCCGAGCGCCCCTTCTGGCCGGCGGAGGCGGGCCACCAGCAGTACCTGGACAAGAACCCGGGCGGCTACTGCGGCACCGGCGGCACGGGCGTCTCCTGCCCGATCGGCGTCATGGGCACCCCGTAACCCCTCGACGCCCCCCGGTTCCCGCGCCTCACCCGTTCGGGTGGGGCGCGGCCGTTCCGCTGGGTACGCTGGCGCCGGGGCCCAGAATCTCGCTCATGGGAGCAACCGTGACCAGCACCTCCGCCGCCGGCAGCCGCTGATCCCGCAGCCACCGGCCACCGTGACCGCGCTGCGGCAGGCCGTCGCACAGATCGCCCCCGCGGCTCTGCCCGCGTTCACCCGCGAACTGGACCATGCGGCGGATCAGGCCCGGCAGGGGGCGGACCTCGGTCCGCTGCAGCGTTTCACCTCCCAGTGGGCGGCGTACGTTCACATCCGGCGCCAGCCGCGCCTGGCCGGTGAACTCCGGCGCTGGGAGGCGGCAGCGACGACCGGCGACGCCGCGCAGGCCCTGCGCGCCGCCTCCGAGATCGGCAGGATCCTGGACGAGGCGCACGCCGCGCTCACCAGCGTCCGCCCGTGAGCGACGGCTGGCGCTGGGAGTACAGCCCTGATCACGCCCGTGTCGCAGGCGGCATTCCGGCCCACGTGGTCGACGAGGTCGAGCGCCTGGCGACCCGTGGTCGATGTAGCCGTAGAACTCCTCGAAGCCCCGCGCACCCGGATGGCTCGGCTGGTCCCCGGCCTCCGGGCCGAAGCCCCACTTGCCGAACAGGCCCGTACGGTAGCCCCGCGCCCGGAGCACCTCCGCGAAGGTGTGGCCGGTGTGCAGCCCGGTCAGCAGCGCGGCCCGCGAGGGCGCGCAGACGGCTGCGGCGGCGTAGGCGTCGGTGAACCGGAGCCCCTGCGCGGCCAGTTGGTCGAGGCGCGGGGTCGCGATCAGCTTCTGGCCGTACGCGCCGAGGTCGCCGTAGCCCAGGTCGTCGGCCAGGATCACCACCAGGTTGGGCGGACCCGCCGAGGCGGCCGCGGGCGCCGCCGCCGGGAGCTGCGCGAGGGCGGCGAGGCCGGCGGCGGCCGCCGATCCGGCGAGGAAGTGTCGGCGGCTGGGCATCTCGAACTTCTGGGCTGCGGGCGGGCGGTGAGGAGATCATCCGCGCGGCAGCCCTGCCGAGACCGTGCACGGGGCGTGAAAAGCGTGTGACACGCGCCCGCGGCGCCCGCCGTGGCCGCCCGTGGCTGCCGTTGCCGCCGCGCCCGCCGTGTGCCCCGCCGTGCTCAGATGGTCGACGTGTCGATCACGAAGCGGTAGCGCACGTCGCTCGCCACGACCCGTTCGTACGCCTCGTTGATCTGGTCGGCGCCGATCAGCTCGATCTCCGCCCCCAGCCCGTGCTCGGCGCAGAAGTCCAGCATCTCCTGCGTCTCGGGGATGCCGCCGATCATCGATCCGGCGAGGGTCTTGCGGCCGCCGATGACGGAGAACAGGTTCAGCGACACCGGCTCCTCCGGGGCGCCGACGTTCACGAACGCCCCGTCGACCTTGAGCAGCGCCAGGTAGGCGTCCAGCGGCAGGGGGGCCGACACGGTGGAAACGATCAGGTCGAAGCTGCCGGCCAGCTTCTCGAAGGTGGTCTCGTCACTCGTGGCGTAGTAGTGGGAGGCGCCCAGCTTCACCCCGTCCGCCTGCTTGCGCAGGGACTGCGACAGCACGGTGACCTCGGCGCCGAGCGCGTTCGCGATCTTCACGCCCATGTGGCCGAGGCCGCCGAGGCCGACGATGGCGACCTTCTTGCCGGGACCGGCACCCCAGTGCTTCAGCGGCGAGTACAGGGTGATGCCGGCGCACAGCAGCGGGGCGGCGACGTCGAGGGCGACGCCCTCCGGGATCCGGAGCGTGTAGTTCTCGTCCACGACGATGTGCGTGGAGTAGCCGCCGTAGGTGGGCTCGCCGTTCTTGTCGAGGGCGTTGTACGTGCCGGTCATGCCCTTGACGCAGTACTGCTCCTGGCCGCGCAGGCAGTACGCGCACTCACGGCAGGAATCCACGAAACAGCCGACTCCGACGCGGTCGCCCACCGCGTGCTTCGTGACGCCGGGGCCGACCTCGGCGACGACGCCGGCGATCTCGTGGCCGGGGACCATCGGGAAGATCGCCTCGCCCCAGCCCTCGCGGGCCTGGTGGATGTCGGAGTGGCAGATGCCGGCGTACTTGATGTCGATGAGGACGTCGTGCTCGCCGACCGGGCGGCGCGGGACGGTGGTGCGCTCCAGCGGGGCCTTCGCGGCGGGGGCCGCGTAGGCGGAGACCTGGGTGACGGACATGGTGGGAGCTCCTCAGCGGTGACGCGGGTGGGGTGTGTGGTGCGACGCCGCGCCGCTCCGGCCGTACGTGCCGTTTCGTGCCGTACGTGCCGTGTCGGCGCCTCGCCGGACCGCGGCGGCGTCTGCGCCGCGGTACGCGGTCCAGCCTGCCCCGCCCGGCCGCGCCCACCCAGCCCCCTGTCCTGCCTAGGACTGCCGGACCTACCCCTGGCGGGGTCAGGATGGGGCCCGCGCCGCGGCCGCCGCCCGGAGATACTGGCGGTATGGACCAGCTTGATCAGCGAGCCGAACTGGGCGAGTTCCTGCGCTCCCGCCGGGCCCGGCTGCGCCCCGAGGACGTGGGCCTGCCCGACTACGGCCGGCACCGGCGCGTCCCCGGGCTGCGCCGCGAGGAGCTGGCCCAGCTGGCGGGGGTCTCGGTCGCGTACTACACGCGGCTGGAGCAGGGCAACGGGCACAACGTGTCGGCGGAGGTCCTGGACGCGATCGCACGGGCACTGCGGCTGGACGACACGGAGTACACCCACCTGACCCACCTGGCCCGCCCCCGGACCCGCAAGCAGCGCAGCCGGTCGCACCGCCCCCAGCAGGTGCGGCCCGAGCTGCGCACGCTGATGGACGCCATGGACGGCGTACCCGCGTACCTGGTGGGGCGCCGGCAGGACGTCATCGCCTGGAACCGGCTGGCCGCGGCGGTCTTCGGGGACTTCGGGGCGCTGCCCACGCAGGAGCGCAACCTCGTGCGGCTGGTGTTCCTCGACCCGGCGACGGCCGAGCTGTACGCCGACTGGGAGTGCCGGGCGTGCGAGGTGGTGAGCAACCTGCGGATGTACGCGGGCCGGCACCCGGAGGACGAGCAGCTCTCCGCGCTCGTCGGTGAGCTGTCGGTGAAGAACGAGGAGTTCCGGCAGCTGTGGGCGGCGCACACGGTCGCCGCGGACAAGACCCACGGGGTGAAGCGGCTGCGGCATCCGCTGGTGGGCGAACTGAGCCTGGCGTTCGAGACCCTGCGGCTGCCCGACGACGCGGAGCAGGCGCTGGTGGTCTTCCACCCCGCGCCCGGCTCCCCCTCGTCCGACGCCCTGCGGATGCTGTCGTCGTGGTCCGCGCCGTCCGCGGCCTCAACGCCCTCCGCACCGTCCGCGGCGGCGGAGTCGTCTCCCGCCCCGCCGCAGGCCCGCACCCAGGCGTAAGCCGGGGGCCGGGGCCCGGGGTACGGGGCGCGGGGCGCGGGCGCACGCCGCGCGCGAAGAAGCGGACGGCGGGGCCCTGGTCGGGCCCCGCCGTCCGCCGGGGTTCTCTCACGCGTGCCGGAAGGTCAGGCGGCCGCGCCGGCCTTCCACTTGTCCCAGCTCATGTTCCAGCCGTTGAGGCCGTTGTCGGGCTGGATGGTCTTGTCCGGGGAGTTGACCACGGTGACCACGTCGCCGATCAGCGAGTTGTCGAAGAACCAGGCGCCCGGCTGGTTCGGGTCGTTGGCGCCCTTGGCGTCGTTCAGGCCGACACAGCCGTGGCTGGTGTTGGCGCTGCCGAAGATCGAGTCCGACCCCCAGTAGTTGCCGTGGATGAAGGTGCCGGAGTTCGACAGCCGCATCGCGTGCGGGACGTCCTTGATGTCGTACTCGCCCTTGCCGTCGTCGTCCGTGAAGCCGACGGTGGCGCCGTTCATCCGGGTCTCCTTGAACTTCTCGGAGATCACCATCTGACCGTTGTACGTCGGGTTCTCCGGGGAGCCCGCCGAGATCGGGATGGTCTTGAGGACCGCGCCGTCCCGGGTGACCGTCATCTGCTTGGTCTTCGCGTCGACCGTGGAGACCTGGCTGCGGCCGATCTTGAAGGTGACCGTCTTGCTCTGGACGCCCTGGACGCCGGGGGCCCCCTGCACGCCCTCCAGCGCCAGCTTCAGCGTGACGGTGGAGTTCGCCTGCCAGTACTGCTCCGGGCGGAAGTCGAGGCGCTGCGACCCGAACCAGTGGCCGACGACCTCCTGGCCGCTGCTGGAGTTCACCTCGATGGCCGACTGGACGGCCTTCTGGTCCTTGATCGGCTTGTTGAAGGTGATCGAGACCGGCATGCCCACGCCGACGGTCTGGCCCTCGTCCGGGATGAACGAGCCGACGAAGCTGTTCTCCGGGGAGACGGTGGTGAAGGAGGCGTTCTCGTGCGCCTCGCGCCCGTCGGCGTCCTTCGCGGTCGCCGCCAGCGCGTACTTCGTCGAGCGCTTCAGGGCGCCGTCGGGCTTCCAGCTCTTGCCGTCGGCGGCGATCTTGCCCGCCACGGCCGCGCCGCCCTCGGCGCTCTTCAGCTCGACCTTGGTCAGGGTGCCGTCGGTGACGGCCACGTTGGTCGCGTCGTTGAGGCCGACGTTGGTGGCGCCGTCCTTGGGAGTGATGGCTATTCGGGCCTTGGACGCGTCCTTGGCCGCGGCCGCGTCGACGTCCGCCTGGGACTTGCTGGTCTCGCTCGCGTTCGGCTTGTCACCGCCCTCGCCGCTGCAGGCCGAGAGCACCAGTACGCCGCCGAGCACGGCGGATACGGCCACCAGGGACCTTCTCCGCCGCTTGCTGTCCGTCCTCAACACGTCACTCCATCGTCGCCGGGTACCCCGCGGCTGCCGTCGCGGGGTTGGCCGGGCAGGGGGCAGAGCCCCCTGCCTCGTCCCTGACAACGCGTTAACGTTGGAGATCGGTTCCATCATCCGTTGGGATGTGGGCAACCCCACGGTCAGGCGTTGTCGGTTTCTTGGTCGAAGTCCCCATCTTCCTCGTCCAGGTCCCACTCCATGGACTCGGGGTCGTATTCGACGGGCTCGCTGCTCCAAGAGGCCTGCGCGAGTTCCACCCCCGGGATGTCCACGACCAGGTCAGTGGGGTCGACGAGGTACGCGAGGGCCTCCGACTCGTCCTCGCGGACGGCGGTCTCGGCGTGGCCGCGCTCCTCGTCCGGCATGAACTCGTCGTCCTTGATGTGCGCGAGGGCCGCTCCGGTGAGTGCTTCCGGATCGGGCACCTCCAGTACCAAATCAACCCGAAGTCGTACGTACCGTGATGTCTCAGAAGGGTTCATACGACGGAGAGTAAGCCCGGGGAACCCCCGGCTTTCCCACGACCCGCCCCTTTCCGTAGCATCACCGCACACGGCCAATTCGCTGCTGCCACAAGGGGGATCGCACCGTGTCCGCACGCCGACCGCTGCTCACCGCTCTCGGAGCGACCACCCTCCTCGCCGCCCTGTGGTTCGTGCCCTCGGCGGGTGCCACCGCGCCGGGTACCGGCACGAGCCGTTCCGGTGCGCCCGACGCCGCGAACAGCGCGGGTCCCGCCGCCACGGCGACGACCGGAACCATCACGCGCGGAACCGCCGCGGGCGGAACCGTCCCGCACGCCGCCGGGAAGCCCGCGCCGCTGCTGCTCGCGGACACCGGCTCCGTGGACACCGCCCCCTACCTGCTGGGCGGTACGGCCTGCCTGGGCCTCGGGGCGGGGTTCGTGGCCTTCTCGGTACGCCGCTCCCGGACGCCCTGACCCGGGGCCGGCGGGCGCCGCGCGGGCGGCGGAAACGGAAACGAAGACGCAAGGGGCCGCCCCCGACAGGAGGCGGCCCCTTGCGCCGCACCGCACCGCACCGGCCGGGTCAGGCCAGCGGTCCCGTCACCGGCTCCACGGCGGCGAGGAGAGCACCCGTACGGATGAACTCGTCGGCGGCGGCCAGGTCAGGGGCGAGGAAACGATCCGGCCCGGGGCCCTGCACGCCCGCCGCGCGGGCGGCGGCGATGGCGGCGCGGCTGGCCGGCGCCGGGGTGAGCCCGTGGCGCAGCTCGATGGCGCGGGTGGCCGCGTACAGCTCGATCGCGATGATCCGGGTCAGGTTGTCGATGGCGGTACGGAGCTTGCGCGCCGCCGACCACCCCATGGAGACGTGGTCCTCCTGCATGGCGGAGGAGGGGATGGAGTCGGCGGAGGCCGGGACCGCGAGCCGCTTCATCTCGCTGACCAGGGCGGCCTGCGTGTACTGGGCGATCATCAGCCCGGAGTCCACGCCGGCGTCGTCCGCGAGGAACGGCGGGAGGCCGTGGCTGCGGTTCTTGTCGAGCAGCCGGTCGGTGCGGCGCTCGGCGATGGAGCCGAGGTCGGCGGCGGCGATGGCGAGGAAGTCCAGCACGTAGGCGACCGGGGCGCCGTGGAAGTTGCCGTTGGACTCGACGCGCCCGTCGGGCAGGACGACGGGGTTGTCGACGGACGCGGCCAGCTCGCGGGAGGCGACGAGGGCGGCGTGCGCCATGGTGTCGCGGCCCGCGCCGGCGACCTGGGGGGCGCAGCGCACCGAGTAGGCGTCCTGGACGCGCGGGGCGGACTCCTCCTGGAAGTGCCCGGTGAGTCCGGAGCCCGCCAGTACGGCGGCCATGTTGGCGGCGGAGGCGCCCTGGCCCGGGTGCGGGCGGATGGCGTGCAGCTCGGGCGCGAGGACCTTCTCGGTGCCGAGCAGCGCCTCCAGGGTGAGCGCGGCGGTGATGTCGGCGGAGGTGTACAGCTTGCCGAGGTCGGCGAGGGCCATGACCAGCATGCCGAGCATGCCGTCGGTGCCGTTGAGGAGGGCCAGGCCCTCCTTCTCGCGGAGCTCGACGGGCTCGATGCCGGCCTCGGCGAGCAGCTCGCCGGCCGGGCGGACGGTCCCGTCCGGGCCCTCGGCGTCGCCCTCGCCCATGAGCGCGAGCGCGCAGTGGGAGAGCGGCGCGAGGTCGCCGGAGCAGCCGAGGGAGCCGTACTCGTGGACGACGGGAGTGATGCCCGCGTTCAGCACGTCGGCCATGGTCTGGGCGACGGAGGGACGGACTCCGGTGTGCCCGGAGGCGACGGTCTTCAGCCGCAGGAACATCAGGGCGCGGACGACCTCCCGCTCGACGCGCGGACCCATGCCGGCGGCGTGCGAGCGGACGATGTTGCGCTGGAGCTGGGCGCGCAGCTCGGGGCTGATGTGCCGGGAGGCGAGGGCGCCGAACCCGGTGGACACCCCGTAGACGGGCTCGGGCTTGGCGGCGAGGGCCTCGACGATCTCGCGGGCGCGGGCGAGCGCGTCGAGCGCCTCGCCGGACAGCTCGATCCGGGCGTTGCCGCGGGCGACGGCGATGACGTCCTCGGCGGTGACCCCGGACGTCCCCACCACGACAGTGTGCATATCCATATTCAGCACCCTACGGACTGAATCCCTTCATGTCACTAGCGACTTCGACGAGGGCCCCTTACGCGATGCGTGAGCCGGGGCGGGAGCCGGGGCGGGCCGTGCTCCCGCCCCGGCCCGGGGGCTCACTCGCGGCCACGGAAGCGGCGGCGGTCGCCCGGACCCCGGGGCGGGGCGTCCGCGAGGCGGACGACGGCGGTGTCCCGGCCCGCGACCACCGGCTTCGCGGAGCGCGCGGCCTTCGCCTTGTACTGGGCCGCGTCCGCCAGCCGGAACAGCCGCCGGGAGGACTTCACGAGCCCGATCGGATCCCCGGTCGACGCCACCCCGCAGGCCACGCCGTCGCCCAGCTCCAGCTCGCCGGCCCGGACGCACACCTCCTCGGCGACCCGTACCACCTCGTCCGCCGTCGGACCCGCGCTCACCAGGCAGAACTCGTCCCCGCCGAGCCGCGCCACCAGCGCACCCGGCAGCATGGCCCCGCACAGGCTCAGCACCGACCCGAACCGCTCCAGCAGCCGGTCGCCCATCGCGTGGCCCAGGGTGTCGTTGACCTTCTTGAGCCCGTTGAGGTCGCAGACCGCCAGGCTCACCACCGCCCCGGTGCGCCGGTGCTCCTCCAGCGCCTCGTCGAGCCGCATGTCCACGGCCCGCCGGTTGGCCAGCCCGGTCAGCGGGTCGGTGAAGGCGAGGCGCCGGGCCTCCGCCAGCCGCTCGTTCTGCGCGAGCCCCGCCGCGACCACCGCCGCCAGGACGGTCGCGAACTCCGCGTCGTCCTCGTCGAAGTCCGGGAGGCCCTGGTCCCGGGCCACGTACAGCTCGCCCCAGGCCCGCCCGCTGAGCACGATCGGGGCGACCACGCACGTACCGCGCCCGCGGCGGCGCAGGGCCTGACCGCGCCGTCCGGGGCGGCTGTCCACGGCGCTCTCGACCCAGGCGTGCGGTCCGCCGCCGCCGGCCCAGCGTTCGTGCAGGAACTCGGTGATCTCCGGGAAGTCGTGCACCGGGTAGGACTCGTCCTCGGGGAACTCCTCCTCGCCCGCCCGCCGCTCCCCCTCGTTCACGAGCACCCGCAGCCGGCCCCGCTCCCGCTCCCACGCGGAGATCGCGGCGAACGACCCGCCCATCGCCACCCGCGCGCCCCGCGCGGCCGCTCGCACACTGTCCTGCGGCGCGCACGCCGCGGCCATCGCCTGCGCGAGTCCCACCACGGCCCGCAGCCGTGCGTCAACGCCCATCACACCAGGTTAGGGGGTTTGTCTGATTTAGTGACAATTTGGCGCGATGTTCCACCGCCCGGAAGCCCCGAGCGGCGCCCGAGCCGGGCCGCGCCAGGTCGCGCCGCGCCGGACCGCCCCGGGCCGGCCCGGCCCGGACCGCCCCGGGCCGCGCCGGGGCTACTGCCCCGGCCAGTTCGGCTTGCGCTTCTCGTTGAACGCCGCCACACCCTCCGCGCGGTCCCCCGAGAAGGCCACCGTGCGCCAGGCCGCGTCCTCGATCTCCAGACCGGCCTGGAGGTCCATCCCGTGCCCCAGCCGCAACGCCCGCTTGGCCGCGCGCAGCCCCACCGGGGAGTTCGCCGCCATCCGGCCCGCCAGCGCCAGCGCCTCCGCGGTGTCCGTACCGGCCGCGACCACCGAGTCCACCAGCCCCAGGGCGAGCGCCTCGGCGGCCTCCACCCGGCGCGCCGTGAAGATCAGCTCGGCGGCCCGGGCCGCGCCCACCCGGCGCGGCAGCAGCTGGGTGCCCCCGCCGCCGGGGATGACGCCCACGGACACCTCGGGCAGGCCGACCACCGCCGTCTCGTCGGCGACGATCACGTCACAGGCCAGCGCCAGTTCGAAGCCGCCGCCCAGGGCGTAGCCGTGGACCGCCGCGATCGTGGGCATCGGCAGCTCCAGCACGCCCCCGTACGCCCCCCGCGTGGTCGGCCGCTGCCGTACCAGCTCGGCGTCCGAGAGGGAGTTCCGCTCCTTGAGGTCCGCCCCGACGCAGAAGGCCCGCTCGGCGGCCGAGGAGACCACGACCACCCGTACGGAAGGATCGGCGGCGAGGCCGGCGCAGGCCGCCCCGATGGCGCGGGCCATCTCGGTCGACACCGCGTTCATGGCCTTGGGGCGGTCCAGGACCAGCTCCACGACCCCGTCATCGCCGTGGCGGCGCACCGATACGAATTCCGACTCGACAGCCGACGGTTCCACTGGCACAGGCCCTCCCGGTTAACGAACGTTACCGGGGGATCCTAGGGGGCCCGCCCGCACCCGGACCAGGCCCGCACCCGGACCAGGCCCACACCCGCCGGCACGGCCAGGCCCGCACCGGCACCCGCCCTCGCCCGCCCGGCCGGGACGGCCTACGCGGAGCCCGCCCGCTTCCGCCGCGTCAGCGACCACGGCTCCACGACCCCGAGCCCGCGGACGGGCCGCTGCCACATCGGCTGGAGCGCGAAGCGGTACACGCCGCCGCCCTCCTCCGACTCGGCTTCCTTCTCCGACACCGGTGCGGCCCCGGTCCGGCCCAGTTCCTCGGCCATCGCGCCGTCCACCAGCACCGCGTCCTTCGGCGCTATCGACGTCAGCCGGCTCGCCAGGTTCACCGTGGTCCCGAAGACGTCGCCCATCCGGGTCGTCACCGTGCCGAAGGCGATCCCCACCCGCAGCTCGGGCATCTGCGGGTCCACCTCCATGGTCTCGATGAGCCGCAGCGCGATCTCTGCCGCCGTCGCCGCGTCGTCGGCGCAGTACAGCACCTCGTCGCCCAGCGTCTTGATCAGCCGGCCGCCGTGCGCGGCCACCAGGTCCGCCGCCGTCGTCTCGAAGGCCTCGACCAGCTCGCCGAGCTGCTCCTCCTCCAGCCGCCGCGTCAGCCGGGTGAAGCCCACCAGGTCCGCGAAGCCCACCGCGAGGCGCCGGTCGACCATCTCCTCGTCGTCCGCCACCTGCACCACGCGCCCGGTGGCGGCCGCCAGCTGGCGGCGCCACACGTAGACGAGGAACTCCTCCAGCTCCGGCAGCAGCAGCTCGACCAGCGGGTACGTGACCTCCGTACGGGTCATCCCCGGCTCCGGCGGCTCCGTCAGCCCCTCCAGGAACGAGTCGATCTGCCACTCCGCCAGCCTCGCCGTGGTCTGCCCGGTGGACCGCGCCACCTGCACCGCCATCGGCTCGGACAGCAGCCCGGCCTCCACCAGGCCCGCGAGGCGGCGCAGCGCCAGTACGTCCGCCTCCGTCAGCGCCTTGGCCTGACCGATGTCGGCGAAGCCCATGGCCCGCCAGAAGCGCGAGGCCAGCTCCATCGAGACACCGGCGCTGCGGGCGGCCTGGAAGGGGGTGTAGCGGCGCTCGGCGCCGAGGATCAGCTGCTCCAGCCGGATGGCGAGCGGATCCGCGGTCGGCTGCGCCGTGTAGTCGACCTCGTGGTGGGAGGTGTGCTGGTCCCGCCCGATGGGGGTGCCGGGACCGGTCCCGGGCCCGTTGGGGGAGGCGCTGGGTGAAGGGTCGTCGACGGTCAAGGGCCGCCTCCTGTCCATTCCGTGCGCAATGCCCTGCCGAACCGGTTGATCACCACGAGCACTGGGATCGCCTAAACCATACGGCAGGTGTGCCGTAGCTCACTCCCCCTACTCGTTCTTTGAGCACTCCCCCGCCCGCGCCCTCCCCGCCAGGGCGCCTGGGCCGTACGGGGGAAACCGGCGGGGACCCGCCCGGGCCGGCGCGGACGGCGGGCAGGGGCGGGAAACGGGCGGGGAGGCGGCCCCGGGCGGCGGCTCAGTGGACGGAACGCAGGTGGATCACGTCGCCCGCACCGACCGCCTCGTGCCGGTCCTCGGCCGTACGGATCACCAGGCGGCCGTCGGCGTCCACCGCTTCGGCCGTTCCGGTGAGGGTGCGCCCGCCCGGGAGGTCCGCGCGGACGTGCCGGCCGAGGGTGGCACAGCCCGCCGCGTAGGTCTCCTGGAGGCCGCTGGCGGCGGGGTCGCCGCCGGCCGCGCGCCAGTTCCCGTACCACTGCTCCAGGGAGCGCAGCACGGCCCGCAGCAGCGGGTCACGGTCGGTCACGGCGGCCTTGGCCAGGGCGAGGGACCCGGCGGTGGGCACCGGCAGCTCGTCCTCGGTGAGGGTGACGTTGAGCCCGATCCCGAGAACCACTCCTTCGGCGACCCGCTCGGCGAGGATCCCGCCGGTCTTGCGCTCCTCCCCGTCCACGGTGACCAGCAGGTCGTTGGGCCACTTGAGGGCGGTGTCCACGCCCGCCGCCCGGGACAGCCCGGTCGCGGTGGCCACCCCCGCCAGCAGGGTCAGCCACCCCCAGCGCTCCTGCGGCACCGCGTCGCCCGGCTTGAGCAGGACGGAGAAGAACAGGCCGGACCGGGGCGGAGCGACCCAGCTGCGGTCGAGGCGCCCGCGTCCGGCGGTCTGCTCCTCGGCGACGAGCACGGCCCCCTCGGGGAGCTCCGCGGCCCGGGCGGCGAGGTCGCTGTTGGTGGACCCGGTGGCGGCGACCACCTCCAGGGAGGTCCACAGCCCCCCGTCGGTGACGAGGGCCCGCCGCAGGCCCGCGGCGTTGAGCGGCGGCCGGTCCAGGCTCGACCAGCGGCCGGCAAAAGCTCCGGCTGATGCATCTGAAGGCGTCATGCAACCCAATGTAGGTGTGTCAAACGCCGCACTGCCGAGCGCCATGCCCGCCGATACGCTACGCACCAGTAGCCAGCAGTAGTCAATCAATTGACCAGGCCGTTGACACCACGCAGGGAGCCGCGACCCCGATGTCACAACCGTCAGAGCCGATCGACATGCACACCACCGCGGGCAAGATCGCGGATCTGCAGCGCCGCGTCGACGAAGCCACCCACGCCGGGTCCGCACGGGCCGTGGAGAAGCAGCACGCCAAGGGGAAGCTGACGGCGCGTGAGCGGGTAGCCCTGCTGCTGGACGAAGGGTCCTTCGTCGAACTCGACGAGTTCGCCCGGCACCGCTCCACGAACTTCGGGCTGGAGAAGACCCGCCCGTACGGCGACGGCGTCGTCACCGGATACGGCACCGTGGACGGGCGGCCCGTCGCCGTGTTCTCGCAGGACTTCACCGTCTTCGGCGGGGCCCTCGGCGAGGTCTACGGCCAGAAGATCA
The DNA here is from genome assembly GCF_026627255.1 of Streptomyces antarcticus. GTDB lineage: Bacteria > Actinomycetota > Actinomycetes > Streptomycetales > Streptomycetaceae > Streptomyces > Streptomyces antarcticus. Next base: position 805,465 of record NZ_JAPNLM010000001.1, read on the forward strand.
TGAAGGTCATGGACTTCGCGCTGAAGACCGGCTGTCCGCTCGTCGGCATCAACGACTCCGGCGGCGCCCGCATCCAGGAGGGCGTCAGCGCCCTGGGCATGTACGGCGAGATCTTCCGCCGCAACGTGCACGCGTCCGGGGTGATCCCGCAGATCAGCCTCGTCGTCGGGCCGTGCGCGGGCGGCGCCGTGTACTCCCCCGCCATCACCGACTTCACGGTCATGGTCGACCAGACCTCGCACATGTTCATCACCGGCCCGGACGTCATCAAGACCGTCACCGGCGAGGACGTGGGCTTCGAGGAGCTGGGCGGCGCCCGGACGCACAACGCGACCTCCGGCGTGGCCCACCACATGGCCGGGGACGAGAAGGACGCGATCGAGTACGTCAAGTCGCTGCTCTCCTACCTCCCGTCGAACAACCTCTCCGAGGCCCCCGCCTTCCCCGAGGACGCCGACACCGAGGTCTCGGACACCGACCGCGAGCTCGACGTCCTGATCCCGGACAGCGCGAACCAGCCGTACGACATGCACACCGTGATCGAGCACGTGCTGGACGACGCGGAGTTCCTGGAGACGCAGTCCCTGTTCGCCCCGAACATCCTCACCGGCTTCGGCCGGGTCGAGGGCCACCCGGTCGGCATCGTCGCCAACCAGCCGATGCAGTTCGCCGGCTGTCTGGACATCGACGCCTCCGAGAAGGCGGCCCGCTTCGTCCGGACCTGCGACGCGTTCAACGTGCCGGTGCTGACGTTCGTGGACGTACCGGGCTTCCTCCCGGGCACCGACCAGGAGTACAACGGGATCATCCGGCGCGGCGCGAAGCTGATCTACGCGTACGCCGAGGCCACCGTCCCCCTGATCACCGTCATCACCCGCAAGGCCTTCGGCGGCGCGTACGACGTCATGGGGTCCAAGCACCTCGGCGCCGACCTCAACCTGGCCTGGCCGACCGCCCAGATCGCCGTCATGGGCGCGCAGGGCGCGGTGAACATCCTGCACCGGCGGACCATCGCCGAGGCGGAGGCCGCCGGTGAGGGCGAGGAGACCCGGGCGCGGCTCATCGCGGAGTACGAGGACGCACTGCTCAACCCGTACACGGCCGCCGAGCGCGGGTACGTCGACGCGGTGGTGATGCCGTCCGAGACGCGCGCGCACGTGGTGAAGGGGCTGCGCCAGCTGCGCACCAAGCGGGAGTCCCTGCCGCCGAAGAAGCACGGCAACATCCCCCTCTAAACCGCCCAGACCGCGAGGAGCGCACAGTGGTGATCAAGGTCGTCAAGGGCAATCCGACCCCGGAGGAGCTGGCCGCCGCACTGGCGGTGGTCCAGGCGCGCGCGGCGGCGCTGGCGTCGGCGCCCCCGGGCGCGCCACGGGTGCCCGACGCGTGGTCCGCACCGTCCCGGGTGGCGGCGCACCGGCTGCCGCAGCCGGGACCGGCCGCGTGGGGCCGTACGTACTGGCCGGGCTAGCCCGCGCGCGAAAGATGGTGTGAACGGAGGGTGGCGCCTGAGTACGGGTACTCAGGCGCCACGCCTGTCCCGGGGGCCAGGATCGGGGCATGCTCTGGTCCGATCCGAAGAACGAGCCCCCGAAGGACATGCGCGACGCCCAGGCGATGATCCGGCGGCTGACCCTGGTGCTGGGGCTCGCGATGCTCGTGGTGGTCTACGTCCTGGGCGTCGGCTTCTAGACCGCGTCCCGCGCCGCTCTCCCGGTCACCGTCGGCGAGGCCGGACCGCCCTCCGGGGGCCCCGTCCGCGCCCCTACGATGGCCCCCATGACTGCCGAACCGCGCTCGCTCGTCCTCGCCTCCGCCTCCCCCGCCCGGCTGAACCTGCTGCGGCAGGCCGGCCTCGCCCCGCACGTGATCGTCAGCGGCTTCGACGAGGACGCGCTTCAGGCCGACTCCCCGTCCGAACTGGCCCTCGCCCTCGCCGAGGCCAAGGCGGGCGTCGTGGCGGGCCTGGAGGAGGCCGCGGGCGCCCTGGTGATCGGCTGCGACTCCGTACTGGAGCTGGACGGCGAGGCCCTGGGCAAGCCGGCCGACGCCGAGGAGGCCACCGCGCGCTGGAAGTCGATGCGCGGGCGGGCGGGCGTACTGCGCACCGGGCACTGCGTGATCGACACGGCGAACGGCCGCCGGGTGTCGGCCACGGCGTCCACGACGGTCCGGTTCGGCGAGCCGACGGACGCGGAGGTCGCGGCGTACGTGGCCAGCGGCGAGCCGCTGCACGTGGCGGGCGCGTTCACGCTGGACGGGCTGTCGGCGCCGTTCATCGACGGCATCGACGGGGACCCCGGGAACGTGATCGGCCTGTCGATGCCGCTGCTGCGCTCCCTGCTCGGCGAACTGGGTGTATCCATCACGGATTTGTGGGCCTGAGCTCCCCGAACGGCGGTGACGGCGGCGTGTCCCCGGCCTTCGCACGGCCCGCGGGCTCGGCGGCGTAGAGCATCAGGATCAGGACGAGCAGACACAGGATCAGCATCATCGCCACGAAGGCGGCCCAGCCGACGAGTGCGACGGTGAGGATCCCGAGCACTCCGTGGGTGACGGCGGCGGTGAACAGGACGATGCGGGCGAAACGGCCGGGAGCCCGGTCGCGCACGGCGGCGACGGCGACGAGCACGGCGCACAGCACGAGGAAGACGCCCATGCCGGCGCCGAGTCCGTACGTCGCCTTGGACATCAGCTCCGGGTCGCTGCCCGCGATGGACATCGACTGGTTCTGCGTGGTCCGGCCCAGCACGACGTGGACCAGCACGAGCAGCGCCGCTTCCGCGACCAGCACGATCGCGGCCAGCCCGGCCACGAGTCTGCGCAGCACGACGTCCACCCCCCCACCACACGCCACAAGCGTGTTCGACGGTTGGAGGCTACTAACGGGTAAACGTCGGAACAAGGGGTCGGGCCCGCTTCGTTGCGGCGGAACCCCCGAGCGTGTCGATCAAGCAAAGAAATCAGGGCCCGTTCGTAGGGACCCCACAAAGAATCACCCGGGCCCGCTGACCGGCCGGACAGAGACCTCGGCCACACGACAGGGTTACTGTGCAGTCGGGGATCCCCCTGACCTGGGGCGCCACAAGGGTTTTCCGGTGAATCCGACCACGCGTCACATTCCGTGTGGGCAAGGTCACCACCGGGGAAGGGTCGAAAGGCCGTGTGGGCTGTCCCTAAACTCAGCTTGTTTTCAAGGAGGGAGCCATCGTGCGCAAGGTGCTCATCGCCAACCGTGGCGAAATCGCTGTCCGCGTTGCCCGGGCCTGCCGGGACGCCGGGATCGCGAGCGTAGCCGTCTACGCCGATCCGGACCGGGACGCCCTGCACGTCCGCGCGGCCGACGAAGCGTTCGCGCTGGGCGGTGACACCCCGGCCACCAGCTACCTGGACATCACCAAAGTCCTCCAGGCCGCCACCGACTCCGGAGCGGACGCCATCCATCCCGGATACGGCTTCCTCTCCGAGAACGCCGACTTCGCCCAGGCCGTCCTGGACGCCGGCCTCACCTGGATCGGACCCCCGCCCCAGGCGATCCGCGACCTCGGCGACAAAGTCGCCGCCCGCCACATCGCCCAACGCGCCGGAGCCCCCCTCGTCGCCGGCACCCCCGACCCCGTCTCCGGCTCCGACGAAGTCGTCACGTTCGCCAGGGAACACGGCCTCCCCATCGCCATCAAAGCCGCCTTCGGCGGCGGCGGCCGCGGCCTCAAAGTCGCCCGCACCCTCGAAGAAATCCCCGAACTCTACGACTCCGCCGTCCGCGAAGCCGTCGCCGCCTTCGGCCGCGGCGAATGCTTCGTCGAGCGCTACCTCGACAAGCCCCGCCACGTCGAAACCCAGTGCCTCGCCGACACCCACGGCAACGTCGTCGTCGTCTCCACCCGCGACTGCTCCCTCCAGCGACGCCACCAGAAACTGGTCGAGGAAGCCCCCGCCCCGTTCCTGACGGACGCCCAGAACGCCGAGCTGTACGCCGCGTCCAAAGCCATCCTGAAAGAAGCCGGATACGTCGGCGCCGGCACCGTCGAATTCCTCGTCTCCGCCGACGGCTACATCTCCTTCCTCGAGGTCAACACCCGCCTCCAGGTCGAACACCCCGTCACCGAAGAAGTCTCCGGCATCGACCTCGTCC
>NZ_JAPNLM010000020.1:0-77209 GCF_026627255.1 Streptomyces antarcticus
AAACCCGGGCGGCCCTGGAAGACACTGTCCCAGGTCGAGCTGGCCACCGCCGAGTGGGTCGACTGGTACTGCCACCGCCGACTCCACGGTGAGATAGGGCACATCCCGCCGGTCGAATACGAAGCCAGCTACTACCGCGAAACCACGAAACCCCAGGTCACAGTCACGACCTAGAGTCTCTACCGAACCCGGAACGGTTCAGGGGAAGTTCTGGATGCTGGATTGCGGCCGGTTTGTTCAGAGCATGGCAAAAGGTGCGGCAGGCGCAGGGTTGGCCGGAGCATCGCGTGGAGCGGGCCGCTCGTCCCGTACGCGTCGCCTTTTGGAGGAGCCATGAAGATCCGCCGCACCGCCGCATATCTGACCGCCACCGCCACTGCTTTTGCGCTGGCCATGGTGCCGCAGACCGCGATGTCCGCGCCACCGGTCGACTGCACGTACACGAAGAGCGGCCTGGTGCCGCTCAACGACCTGGGCACCGGGACCTACCAGGGCCGGACGGGCGGCCTGTATCCGGGCGGCAGCAACACCCGGCCGGCCGCGCACAACACCGCGGGCGAGAACATCGCGAACAACCATGTGCTGCCGCGCAACGCGGCCGGGCAGGTGGACCTGGTCAACGGCAAGGTCGTGCTGATCTCCATCGGTATGTCGAACACCACGCAGGAGTTCCAGAAGTTCATCCAGACCGCCGGTGGGTACGCCGGCCTGAACTCGAAGATCGTCATCGTCGACGGCGCCCAGGGCAGCAAGGACGCCAACGCGTGGGCGAACCCGGCGGACACCACCTGGTCCGTGCTCGCCTCGCGGCTCTCCGCCGCCGGTGTGACCCCCGCGCAGGTGCAGGCGGTGTGGCTGAAGGAGCAGCTCGTCGGGGACAACCTCGGTGCCTTCCCCGCCGGGGCCGACGCCCTGGCCAACACGCTCGGCACGATCATGCGCAACGCGCGGGCGAACTACCCGAACCTGGCGCTGGGCTACGTGGCCAGCCGGATCTACACCTACAACCCGGTGCGCAGCGCGGGCGCCTACCAGCAGGGCTGGGCCGTCAAGAAGCTGATCGAGAACCAGATCAACGGCGACTCGAACCTCAGCTACGGGGCGGGCGGCGTCGCGCCGTGGCTGTCCTGGGGTCCGTACATGTGGGCGGACGGGCTGGGTGCGGACGGCGTGGCGGGCGGCACCCCGGGGCGCAGTGACGGCCTGGAGTGGGCGTGCACCGACCTGGTGTCCGATCGCGTCCACCCCAGTGCGACCGGTCAGCAGAAGGTGGCCGACCTGATCCTCAACCAGTTCAGCACGGACTCGACGACCACCCCGTGGTTCAACAACTAACCGGCGAAGGAGTACGTACCGTGCCGCACATCGAGATCCCGGCCCCGGTGCCGGGGATCCGCGGTCTGATGGCCAGCAAGCCCGCCTCGGGGCGGCGGATGAGCGAGCTCGCCGAGCAGCTGCTCCGGGGCGAGTCACCGCTGAGCGTGGGCGAGCGGGAGCTGATCGCCGCCTTCGTGTCCTACCGCAACCAGACGCGCTACTGCACGGGATCGCACACCGCGGCGGCCGCTCACGCGCTGGGCGGTGACTACGAGCTGGTGGAGGCCGTGAAGCGGGATCCGGCGAGTGCGCCGGTCAGCGAGCGGATGCGGGCGCTGCTGGCGATCGCGGGCAAGGTGCAGGGCGATGCGCGCGAGGTGGGCGAGGAGGACGTCGTGGCGGCTCGGGCCGCCGGGGCGGACGACGAGGCGATCCACGACACGGTGCTGATCGCGGCCGCGTTCTGCATGTTCAACCGGTACGTGGACGGTCTTGCGGCGATCACGCCGGAGGATCCGGCGGCGTACGGCTACTTGGTGAGGACCAGGGAGGCCTTGTCGAGGACGGGCGCGGACGGGCCGGGGGTGCGCAGGGCGAGGAGGGTGGCGGGCCAGGCGAGCAGGACCATGGCCGTGACGCCGGCGATGAACCAGCCGGAGGCGCCGTGTTCGCCGAGGTAGGTGGCGAGTGCCGGAGCGATGCCGCCGAGGACCGCCGAGGTGACCGCGTTGGGCAGGCCCATGCCCAGAGCGCGGTTCTCGGCGGGGAAGAGCTCGGAGAGGATGCCGGGGAGCGTGGTGGTGGCGCAGACGAGGTAGACGGTGCCGCTGAGGTAGGTGAACAGCAGGCTCGCGAAGGTGCCGTCGATGGTGAGGAAACTGTACGAGCCGGTGACGGCGAAGAGGAGGGTCGCGCCGAGCAGGAAGCGCCGGGGCCCGACCTTGTCGGCGAGCAGGCCGATGGGCACGTTGATCACGATCAGGATGGCCGTCGCGCAGACGACGACCGCGAACGTGGTGCCGGGCCCGCTCAGGCGCTGTCCCATGGCCGGGATCACGGAGGTCCAGGTGCCGCCGATGGTGCCCATGCCCGCGATGAACAGCACTGAAATCAGCACCTGGCGCCGGTAGGTGACCAGCACCTGGCGCAGCGAGCCGCGGGTGGCCCGGGTGCTGGCCTCGCGCCGGAAGACCTCGGTCTCGGCGAGCCCGCGGCGCAGCAGCAGCAGGACGATGCCGAAGACTCCGCCGACGAGGAAGGGGACGCGCCAGCCCCAGGCGGCCATGGCGTCGGCGCCGAGGACGCCGGTCAGGAGGCCTCCGAGCATCGCTGCGGTGAAGGCGCCCGCGGCGGTGGTCAGGGAGAAGAGGCTGCCGTAGAGGGACTTGCGCTTGGGCGGGGCGACTTCCATGAGGTAGGCGGCCGCCGCGGGCCATTCACCGCCGGAGGAGATGCCCTGGGCCACGCGGGCGAGCAGCAGGATGACGGGGGCGAGCACGCCGACCAGGCCGTAGGTCGGGGCGATGCCGATCAGGAACGAGCCGGCGGTCATGAGGCCGATGGCGAGCATCAGGGCGGGGCGCCGGCCGCGCCGGTCGGCGAGGCGGCCGAGCAGGATGCCGCCGAGCGGACGAACGAGGACGCCCACTCCGAGGACGGCGAACGCGCCGATCAGGGAGGTGACCGGGTCGCTGGAGGGGAAGAAGTGGGGGGCGAGGAGCGGGGCGAAGAGGCCGTAGCCCAGCCAGTCGAAGGACTCGACGAAGTTGCCGACGACGGTGGCGGTGACGGCGCGGCGGTGGGTCCGCTTGGTGGCGCGGGTCTCGGGGGACGCTGTGGACATGGTCGTCGTACCTCTCAGACCGCGCGGGCGTAGCCGTGAGTGGTGATCCGGCGGCCCGCTTCTTCGTAGTAGCCGGGCTCGGCCGGCAAGGCGGTGGCGAGGCAGCTGACGTACCGGTTGTACATGCAGAAGGCCGCGGCGATGAGCACGGTGTCGTGGAGGTGGCCGTCGGTGGCGCCTTCCGCGCGGGCGGCGGCGATCGCTTCGTCGGAGACGGGCGCGGCCTGGGCCTGGACCTCGGCCGCGATCCACAGCAGGGCGCGCAGCAGCGGGGACAGCGACGCCGAGTCGACGTCGTGCTGGACGGCCTTGACGAGGTCAGCGCCGCCGTCGAGCTGGGCGGCGGCCGCCGCGCCATGGGTGTCGGAGCAGAAGCGGGTGCGGTTGAGTTCCGAGACGTACGTCGCGATCAGCTCGCGCTCGCCGCTCGGCAGTGGGGACGGGCCCCGCAACAGGGTGTCGGCGACGGCGTTGAGCGGGGCGGCCGAGTCGGGATGGTCGCTCATCAGGCCCCTGATGCCGGGCAGGTCGCTGACAATCGTGATGTGCGGCACCGGGTGCGTCCTTTGCTGGAGGGTGGCTCGCGGGTCGGTGCCATCGTTGGCGCGGCGGGACGCTCGCGCCAACTCCTCCTGTGCCCGATCGGTTTCGTCCGGTTCAGCCGCGGCGGCCCCGGCGGGCCTGCTTGCTGACCGCCTTCCACTGGCGGCGGATGTCGGCCATGGCGGAGGGGTCCTCGCGGCGCTCGCGGTAGGCGATCTCGCCCTGGAGCTTGCGCCAGTTGGCGAGGCGGGCGGACGGCAGGTCACCGGTGCGGACGGCCTCTTCGACGGCGCAGCCGCCGTCGCCGTCGTGGCCGCAGTCCCCGAACTGGCACCCCAGGGCGAAGGCGGCGAGATCGGCGAAGACGTCGTCGACGGACTCGCGGCTCGCGGCGACCTCGAGGGAGCGGATGCCGGGGATGTCGAGGAGGACTCCGCCGGAGGCGAGGAGGTGCAGGCGGCGGGTGGTGGTGGTGTGGCGGCCGCCCGCGCGCCCAACCTCGGTGACCGCCTCGTGGGTGCCTTCGAGGGCGTTGAGCAGCGAGGTCTTGCCCGCGCCGGAGGGGCCGAGCATAACGGCGGTGGTGCCGGGGCCGAGCCAGGTGCGCAGGGTGTCGAGGCCCTGCCCGGTGCGGACGCTGACGGGGACTACGGGGACGCCGGGGCTGAGAAGTTCGGCGGCGGCCGCGTCCTCGGCGCCTTCGTCACGGGTCCGGTCGCTCTTGGACAGGACGAGCACCGGCTGGGCTCCGCTCTCCCAGCCCATGACGGAGAGGCGCTCCACCATCTTGGCGTTGAGGCCGCCGTCGAGCGGGACGACCATCAGGACGGTGTCGATGTTGGCCGCCAGGACCTGGGGCCCGCTGCCGGCGGCGCCCGCGCGGCTCAGGACGGCGCGGCGGGCGGCGACGGCGCGGATGCGGCCGTCGGCGCCGAGTCCGACCCAGTCACCGGCGACGGGGGTGGCGGGCAGCTGGGGTGCGGTGGTCGCGCTGTGCTGGACGAGCCGTCCGTCGGCCGCGCCGAGCAGGACCTCGCACACCGATCCGTGGTTGACGACCACGCGGGCGGGGGCGCCCGGCCCGGTCCAGCGGTCCTCGTCGGCGGCGTTCCAGCCGAGGCGTTCGAGGGCGGCGGGGGCGGTGAGCGTGTCAGTCATGAGTGTTTCCCTCGGTGATGAAGCCGGTCCAGGTCCGGCGCAGCCGGTCGCCGGCGGCGGAGTCGACGCGCTGGACCGCGTGCATGGTGTGGGAGCGGAAGACGACGAGGCGGTTGGGCCGGGGCAGGATCAGGGTGGGGTGGACGGGGCTGTGGACGAGGGCGGCGCCGTCGCCGGCCTCGGGGCGGGACTCCTCGTCGATCAGGGCGAGGGCGCCGCCCCAGCTCGCGTCCCAGTCCGGGTGGGTGAAGTAGACGTACGCGCCGACGCGGCCGGCGCCCGCGTCGTTGTGCCAGCTGAGGCGGGAGCCCGCCGGGTAGCCCCAGGCGCTGAAGCTGAGGGCGAGGCTGTCGTCGTCCTCGAGGGCGGCTACGACCTCCAGGTGCGCGGTGACCTGTTCCCTGACGGCGCGCTGCCAGCGCGGGGCGTCGGCGGTGGTGGCGGCGAGCGGCTGCTTGTCCTCGCCCGCGCGGTAGGCGAAGCCGTCGTAGACCGGGTCGATGGTGGACAGGACGGGCTTCAGGCGCAGGGCAGTGAACTCGGCGGTCACCGCGGCGAAGTCGGCCCCCGGCAGCAGGTCGTCGATGACGACGAAGCGGTCGCCGCGCGAGTGGATGTGCGCGGCGGGGCCGGTCGCGGGCGCGTCGAGGACGGTGGCGAGGTTCATGGGGTTGCCTTCCTTCTCCGGCCGGCCAGGCGGGCGGCCGGGAGGCCGAGCAGCACGAGGAGGAGGGAGAGGACGAGGAAGACCACGTCGTAGTGGTCGGTGAACAGGCCGCCGACGAGCATGCCGAGGGGTACGCCGACGGCGTTGACGAAGTTGTCCACGGAGCCGACGCGGGAGAGGTAACGCTCGGGGATCTCGCTCTGGTAGGCGGTGTCCCAGACGATGCCGCAGGCGGCGGTGGTCAGGGCGCACAGCACGAACGAGGCGGCGATGACGGCGGTCGGCAGGTGGTCGCGCAGGGTCAGGGTGGTGAACTGCAGGACGGCGCCGAGGGTGACGACGACGGCGGCGGCCTTCCAGGGGTGCTGCTTCGACGCCGAGATCACGGTGAGGGAACCGAGCAGGGAGCCGACGGCGAGGCAGGTCGCGAGGACCGACCAGGCGCCGGCGCCGCCGAGGGAGTCGACCGCGATGACGGGGCCGGCGACGGCGGTCAGGCCGATTCCGAGGGAGACGAGGAACCACAGGGCCATGCCGAAGCCGAACCACGGGTACCGGGCCATGACCGCGAGACCGGCGCGGAAACGGGTGTCCTCGTTTTCGGCATCGGCATCGGCATCGGCATCGGCATCGGCATCGGCGGGGGCGTCGGTCCGGGCCCGGCGCGCCGGGGTGTGGAGGCGCGACAGCCGCAGCAGCAGGACGAGGTTGACGGCGAAGGACGCGACGTCGAGCCACAGGACCCAGGTGAAGCCGACGGTGCTCATCAGTACGCCGGCGAGGACGGGGCCCAGCAGGAACGCGACGTCGGCGACGAGGGACAGCAGGCCGTTGGCGTCCTGGAGCCGTTCCTCGGGGACGAGTTCGGGGGTCAGGCCGATCTGGGCGGGAACGTAGAAGGCCGTGCCGATGCCGTAGACGGCCGCGGACAGGCACAGGTGCCAGCTCTGGACGGGCAGCAGTCCGGCGAACAGCAGGGCCAGGGCGCCCTGGGCGACGAGGCGCAGCACGTCCGCGCCCATCATTACCTTGATCCGGTCGTACCGGTCGGCGACGCGGCCGCCGGTGGCGACCATGAAGAACCGGGCGCCCCACAGGGAGAGCAGTACCCACGTGATGCCCGCGGCGGAGCCGGAGACCTGGTACGCGGCCAGGGCGAAGGCGACGGGGACGGCCGCGTCACCGATCTTGGAGACGACGTTCCCCGCGAAGAACGTGGCGAAGCGCCGTTCCCGCAGAATCGCCGTCTTGTCCTTGAGCCGGACAGTGGTGGACACGGTCACCCTTCGCAGATGAGGAAGTCGTTGCGCGCGCCGAAGCGGACCAGGTCGCGCAGGTCGGCGGCGGACAGGTCGCTCTGGGCGGCCAGGTCGTGCCAGGTCAGGGCGGAACCGCGGGAGAGGAGGCCGATCGTGGCTTCCAGACGGCGGTCGAGCCGGATGCGGCGCCCCATGGTGATGACCACGAGGCCGTCGTCGGTGGGGCGGATCTTCGGCGGGAAGCGGCTCGCCCAGCGGATGCGGGTGGATTCGCCGACCTCGCCGGTCAGGGCGGAGCGCAGGGAGGCGCCGGCACGGCGGTCGGGGCGCATGGCCAGGCGGGTGGCGAGCCATTCCAGGTCCGGCTCGGCGGCGCTGGTGCCGAGCAGTTCATGGGCGGCCAGGGCCTCCTCGCGCAGATCGGCGAAGGGCTCGTAGCCGATGGTGAGGTGGACGGTGAGCTCGCCGGTGCCGGACACGCAGTGGGCGGTGTCGCGCGGGACGGACAGGCACATGCCGGGTTCCAGGACCCGGTCCAGGCTGTCGGGGGCGAGGTCGCGGGAGCGGGCGCCGACACGGGTGTCGACCTGCCAGTGCTTGCGGCCGAGGAGCTGCAGGATCAGGGCGTCGTGGTCGTCCGAGTGGACGTCGAAGGCGGAGGCGTCGCCCGCAGTGATGTAGCAGTTGACCCAGGCGCGTGCGTGGAGCTGGTACTCGATGGCCTCGCACAGCAGCATCACGCGCTCGTCGAGGGCCTCGATGTGGCTGATGACGAGGGTGGCGCCGCGCTCGATCGCGCTGTGCAGGTAGGCGGGGACCAGCGTGGTGTGCAGGACCTCGCCGTCGCCGACGCGCGAGCGCATCCAGCGGCTGCGGTCGACCTGGCGGCCGGATTCGACGAGGCGGAAGTTGGTGGCCAGCGCGCCGGGGCGGGCCAGTGCGGACCAGACGCCGGCCAGCAGGGCGTCGGTGCCTGCTGAGGCGGGGCCGGCTGCCGGGGACCCGGCGGAGCCGTCGGCTGGGGACTCGGCTGGGGAGTACAGACGTACGCCGGAGGCCGGGGGGAGGGCGTCGGGCCCGCCGAGGGCGGCGAGGAGGTGCTGGGCGTAGGCGAAGACCTCGAAGCCGCTCATGCCGCCGTCACCGCCCCCAGCAGGTAGAGCCGGCGGGCCAGGGCGGAGCGGCGGTCCGCGTCCAGGCCGTCCGGGAGCCGTTCGGCGAGCCCGGCGAGGGTGAACGGCTGCGTGGAACGGGTCGCCTGCTCCAGCGCGGAGAAGTCGAGGCCGTCGGAGACGGGCAGGTGGCGGCCGCGTACGACGAGGACGGCGCCGGAGGCGGTGCGCGCCGCGGCGACGACGCCGGGATGGGCCCAGCGCAACAGGAGGCCGTGGGCGGGACCGTCGGCGGGCAGCGCGGCCGGGTGCGGGCGGCTGAGGTGGCCGCTGGTGCGCAGGCGCAGCTGGCCGAGGGCGATTTCGGCCGCGACCCGGTCGGCCAGCGTGAGGGCGTCTGCGGAGCCGACGGGGGCGGCGGCATCGGCGGCTTCGGCGGCTTCGGCGGCGGCGGAGGCAGGGATGGTCAGCAGGGCGTGGGTCAGGGTGCTGAGTTGATGGGCCGTGGGGTAGGGCGCGAGGGTGGGGTGGAGGTCCTCGGGGGCCGAGCGCCAGAGTGCCTCGGCGATGAGCGAACGGGTTTTCACCGGATAGAGGGTGAGACCGAGGAATGCCGAAGGGCCGGCATTGCGGAACACGTGATACGTGTCCTTCGGTATGCAGATGAAATCGCCGGGCTGGAGGACGAAGTGTTCCGCCGCGGAAAGGTGCTGCTCGATGTCGAAGGTGATGCGGCCGAAGGACGGGCTCGGGGTGATCCCGGAGGCGTCGAAGGGGTTTTCCTGCCAGACCCACACTTCCTTGGGGGAAGGCCCGAGGTGGAAGATCAGCGAAGGCTCGGAATCCTTGTGGATTCCGAAGGGCGTCCAACCGGAGTCGGCGACGAACGTGTAGACATCTGTGCCGGAGGGAAGTTCGTGGACTCCCTCGGAGACGATTTCCCGTACGAGTGCGGCGATCCATCCGGTGAGCGGCAGGCTCCAGGAGGAGACGTCGTTGACGGCCAGGCACTCCGAGCTGCTGTCGGCGGTGCGGGCGAGCCATGCGACCGCGCTCTCCCCGGGGGCCAGGGGCGAGTCGATGAACCGCTTCGTCAGCCGGTAGTCGAACGCGCCGGGCCTGAAGGCCCGAAGTCGCAGGTCACCCGGGGCGCTGTGGGTGGCGGTGCGCAGCGCGTCGTCGATGAGCCCGCTGACGTGGCCGGGGTCGGTGACGAGGGCGGGCATGAAGGCCGTGCCGGCGAAGTCCGGGGCCTGGGCGGCCACGAACGTCTTCCACTTCTTTTCGTCGAGGGTCGTCTGGCTGGTCTGGATGCTCATCGCGGTCACCGTTGTCCGGGAAATCAGGGTAAATAGGCCGACGCGGCCGGTGTCTTGTCAGACGACCGGCCGCGTGACGGAAGGGGGCCTCAGTGGCCGACGTCCTGGCGCGGGCTGAACTCGGCCTCGAAGTCGAAGTTGTCGTCCTCGAGGATCTCCATGACCAGGTTCTTCTCGTTCTCCATGTGAATCATTCCTTTCAGAAAGCGGATAAGGGGTTTTCGATGGGTGAAGCCAGGGGTACCGGAGGGGGTTCCAGTGCGACCGTCAGCGGCCTTCGGCTGCTTCTGGTTCGTTCTGTGAATGAGCTTGTCAGGCCTGCCCGGCGCGTGTCATGCCTTTCGCCTGGCAGGGAATTCTCATGGCAGATTCGTGTCATGTGGCGGGTCACAGCAGGCCTCGCTGGACGGCTTGCAGGCCGAGCTGGAAGCGGCTGTGCGTGCCGAAGCGCTCCGACAGGCTGGAGATCATGCGGCGTTCGCTGCGCAGGGAGATGCCGAGCTTGCGGGCGACCGCCTCATCGGTGAGGCCGTCTGCCAGAAAGCGCAGCAGGGCGCGCTCCTGCGCCGAGTAGTCCGTGCCCGCCCCGGCGTCGGCCGCCTCCGTGTCCAGGGGTGTGCCCTCGTCCCACAGGTAGGAGAACAGGGCGCGCAGCCCGGCCAGGGCGCCCGGCTCGCGGATGACGACCGCGCCCCGCACGCTCTCGTGCGCGGCCGTCGGCAGGACGGCGCTGTCCCCGTCCGCGATGCGCATGTGCATCGGCAGCGAGGGCACCGTGCGGATCTCGGCGCCCGCCTGTGCCAGCGTGCGCATCGCGCGGCGGCGTTCGGGAGAGCCGGCCGTACTGTCCAGGTGGAGCACGCGGACGCGGACGCCCCGGGCGAGCCGTTCCTCGTACAGGGGGACGTCGAGGTCCCAGGGGGTGCTCCCGCCGGTACCGGTGGGGGCGAAGACGCAGAGGCCGGTGGCGGCGTGGAGGATGAGGTCCTCCAGGCACCGGCGCACCGCCTCGTCCCCGGTGAAGCGCTCCACCGCGCCGGCCGGGCTCTCCCGCCCCAGCGCGGCGTAGTCGGCGAGCAAGTCCGCGACCGCCGCGCGTCCGGCCTCCATTTCGAGCTGAGTGCGCCGCAGGTCCTCCTCCCGCCGCGCCAGGAGCACCTGCAGACCGGCCCGGGGTGGGACCAGGTTCAGGGTGTTTCCGGCGGGGGGTGCGTCATCGGCGGGGCTGGGAGTGCCCGATCGCAGCAGCGCGAGGTCCGCGAGCCGGTCCAGGGCCGTCAGGACGGCCGCCCGGTCCTCGCCCAGCGCGTCGGCGAGGGCGTCCACCCCCAGTCCCGGCTGCTCCAGCATGAGCCGGTAGACGGACTCCGTCCGGGCATCGAGTCCCAGTACCTGCAACATCAGTGCTCCCCCGAAGTCGTGCGGAAGGGTCGGTCGGCCGAGGACGGCCGGGGGGTCATGTCCGTGCCGTGGCACGGACATGACGGGGTTACGGGTGTGGTCCGCGGGTCCGGATCCGGCATAGTCGATGCGTGCATCTCGTCGAGTTCTCCCTCACCAAGCCGTCCGGCGCCCCGGACGCGGCCGCCGACGCGGTGCTCCGCGCGCTGTGGGAGGCCTGCGAGAGCGGCGACGGACTGGAGCACCTGCGGGTGCACACCGGCCGCTCCGGCGCGCGCGGCGTGGCCTTCCTGCTCGCGCCCGACGCGGCAGGCGCGGTCGCGCGCTGCCGGGAGCTGTGCGGACGTGCGCTGACGCGCTCGGCCGGGCTCGCCGGTTGGGAACTGGCCCGGCCGACGACGGTCTGAGACACCCGCGAAGGTGCCTTTGAGGTATCGGTCAGCTGCCGAAGTCTCGCCGTCGGACGAGGTGTCTCTTGCCACGGCCCCATTCTTGGAATAGGCGGCGCCGGGGCGCGTCTCCTGGAATGCGG
Organism: Streptomyces antarcticus; assembly: GCF_026627255.1. GTDB lineage: Bacteria > Actinomycetota > Actinomycetes > Streptomycetales > Streptomycetaceae > Streptomyces > Streptomyces antarcticus. The sequence continues at coordinate 11,152 of NZ_JAPNLM010000020.1, forward strand.
AGCTCACCTCCGAGCGTGCGAAGTGAACTACGCACGCTCGGAGTTGGCCGGGGTGTGCGGGGATGCGGACGATGTGCTCAACCGTGAGCCCCACCCCAACGAAGGATGCCCAGGTGCCGCACATCGAGATCAGCAACGACCTTCCGGGCATCAGTGGCCTGATGGTCCAGCGCCCTGACACGGGGGCGGTGCTGTCGCAGCTGGCCGAGACCCTGCTGCGCAGCGGCGAGTCCCCGCTGACCCGGGGCGAGCGCGAGCTGATCGCCGCGTATGTCTCCGAACTCAACTGCACGCAGTTCTGCTCCGCTTCCCACAGCGCCTTCGCGGCGGCCCAGCTGGAGGGCGGCCGCGAGCTGGTCGCAGCGGTCCTCGCCGACCCGGCGTCCGCACCGGTCTCCCCGCTGATCAAGGCACTCCTGGCGGTCGCGGCCGAGGTTCAGGCCGCCGCCCGCCCGGTCTCCGACGAGGCGATCGCGGCGGCCCGTGCGGCGGGTGCCGGTGACGGCGAGATCCACGACACGGTGCTGATCGCGGCGGCGTTCGCGATGTTCAACCGCTATGTGAACGGCCTGGCGACCGAGGTTCCCTCGGATCCGGCGTTCTACGACTTCGCGGCCGAGCTGATCGTCACCCACGGTTACGGCGCCGCTGTCTGACGTTCGCCGCCCGGCCCCGGTCTGCGGCCCCGTGTCCGTTCCAGTCCTACCAAGGAGGGTGTGACGTGGTGTGGTCCACGGCAGATGTACCCGACCAGCGCGGCAGGACCGCGCTGGTCACCGGAGCTTCCGGCGGCCTCGGGCTGGAGACGGCCCGAGTGCTCGCGTCCCGGGGCGCGCGGGTCCTGCTGGCCTGCCGCGACACCGAGCGAGGGATCGCCGAGGCGGCCCGCGTCGGCGGGATGGCGGAGGTGGTCCGGTGTGATCTGGCTTCGCTGGAGTCGGTACGGGAGGCGGCCGCACAAGTGCGCCGGCGGGTCGACCGGCTGGACCTGCTCGTCAACAACGCGGGCGTCATGTTCCCGCCGTACCGGCACACCGAGGACGGCTTCGAAGCCCACTTCGGCGTCAACCACCTGGGGCACTTCGCCCTGACCGGCCTGCTGCTGGGGCTCATGCACGAGGTGCCCGGCTCGCGGGTGGTCACGGTGTCGAGCCTCGCCCACCGGGCGGCGGCCCGGGCCACCCGGCCGGACGAAGCGCGCTCGGCGAGCGGGCACCGCTCGGTGACGGCGTACGGCCGGTCCAAACTCGCGAACCTGATGTTCGCCCGTGAACTGAACCGCCGGCTGACCGGCGCCGGGGCACAGACGGTCTCGCTGGCCGCGCATCCGGGGCTGTCCGCGACCGGCCTGTGGCACTCCGGTGCGCCGGCCTGGCTGCGCCCGGTCGCCGCGACGGGACTGCGCCTGCTGGGGCAGGCACCGGACCAGGCGGCACTGCCGGCCCTGCGGGCCGCGACCGACCTCCTGCTGGCGGGGGGCGGTTACCTCGGCCCGGGAGGGTCGGCGGAATGCGGCGGCGGGGCGGTCCCCGCGCGCTCGAACCGGGCCTCGCAGAACGAGCTCGCGCAGATCCGGCTGTGGGAGCTGTCGCAGGAGCTGACCGGGGTGCGCTACGCGCGCAGTGCCGGCCGGCGGCACGCGGACCGGCGCGTCACGGAATCGGCCCCGTGAGCGCGACGACGGAAGGCCCGAGCATCTCGGCCGGGGTGGGCGAGGCGATCGACGGGGACGGCGGGCGCTTTCGCACCATCGCCGCGTGGGCCTGGATATGGCGGACCTTCGACATGCCGCTGCCGGACGTCGGCGGCGCGTCATGGCAGACGGATCCCGCATCCGCATCCGCATCCGGGCCCGACTCTGCCGCATCCGTATCCCGGGCCGCATCCGCCGCATCCGGGTCCGGGTCCGCCGCCGAGTCCGAGGGGTACGCGCGCTACATCGCCTACGGGCCCTGGTAGGGACCCGGCGGACACAAGGGCCCGGTACCCGCGCGGCGCGGGTACCGGGCCCTTGTGGTGCGTACGTACGCCCCTGCGGGTCAGCCGAGTCCGGCGACGGCGGTGACCAGCTCGCCCGCCGCGTCGACCACGTCGAGGGCGGTCAGCTCGGGCTCGTCCAGCACCGGCACGAGATCGGCGAGGACGGAGGCGAACCGGCCGCCGTTGTCCTCGATCATCGTCAGGTTGCCCTCCCACAGGGCTGTGCGGACGCGCCCCCCGGTGACCGTTCCGTCCACCGCGGTCGAGGTGATCAGGAGGCCGGCGACGCGCCGCTCCAGCGGGGTGGGCGTCCAGGCACCGGAGCGGAAGTCGGTCATGAGCTCCTGGACGCGGTGGCGGGCACGGTCGGTGGCGACGGGCTCCAGGAAGAGGGCGGGCGCGGGGTGAACGGCGGTGACGGACACAGGTGTTCCTTTCGGGTGGCAGGGCAGATCGGGCCGGAAGGGTTCGGCCCGTACGGTCTTGGCAGGTCAGGAGCTGCGGCTGAGGACGGGCCCGGTCGCCTCGGGTTTGGCCTGGAGCTCCCGGGCCCGCAGCAGGGAGCGGTACAGCAGGATCGCTGCCAGGCCCGCGGTCCCGTACAGCAGGCTCATGCCGACGGCGGGGACGAAGGCGCCGACGCTCACGCACAGGGCCGCGACGAGCAGTCCGGCGCGGGCGTTGAGGGCGTAGGCGGCCATGTACTTCGTACGGGAGTGCGCGGGCACCAGGTCGGCCAGCAGTGTCTGGCGGACCGGGATGCTGGCGATCTCGCCGAGGGTCAGCAGCACGGCGGCGGCGATCAGGGTCCACGCGGAGTTGCTGACGGCCCAGACCATGTACCCGGCGGTGAACACGGCGATGCCCGCGTAGAGCCGGGTGCGCTCGGAGGCCCGTACGAGGAGGTTCTTCGCGGCCAGCACCAGTGCCACGACGAGAGCGGCGTTCACGGCTCTCAGGATGCCGAGGATCACGACGCCGTCGACAGCCGGCGCCCAGGATCCGATGGTGGCCAGGGTCTGGCGCGGGAACTCGTCGGCGAGCCGGACCGCGATGTAGTACCCGATCTGCATCTCGACGGCGGCGATCAGGGCGGCCGCGGTCAGCTGCTTGAGGAACAGGCGGTCGCGGGCGACGGCGAGGTAGCCGCGCAGCATGGCGCCGGGACCGGTCGCGGCGTCCCGCGAGCCGGCGGGTGCCGTCTCGCTGATCCAGCGCCAGATCACGCCGGTGGTCAGGGAGCAGGCCACGGCCGCGCCGGCCAGCAGCTGCGTAAAGTGGCCTTCGTAGAGGAAGCCGCCGATCAGGGCGCCGACGGTGAAGGCGACGTTGATCGACCAGTAGTTGATCGTGTAGACGAGGGGGCGGTTCTCGGGGGTCGAGACGTCGACCATCATCGCGTCGGCGGCCGGGGTGGCCAGCTGCGCGGCGCAGGTGTGGGCGAGGAAGAGCACGAACGTGGCCACGCCGGAGGACCACCAGGGCGAATTGGCGAGCGCGAGCAGTGCGAAGCAGACCGTCGCACCGAACTCGCCGGCCACCAGCAGTGGCCGCCGGCCGTACACGTCGGCGAGATGGCCGCCGAGGAAGTTGCTGGCTATGCCCGCCACGGCCACCGCGAGGGTCAGCGCTCCGGCCGTCGCCGCGCCGTAGAGGGCGGCGAGATGGATGACCAGCAGCGGCATCAGCATCACGGACAGCAGGCGCTGGACGAATCCGACGCAGATCCTCAGCCGGATGTTGGGGTGCAGGTCGCGGAAGTTCATCGCGGAGTCCGGGGGCCGCGCGGGGCGCGTTCGTCGGCCAGGCGGCCGCCGCTGCCCCAGTGCCCGGGTTCGACGTCCCGGACGATCACGGTGACGGATTCCTGCGGGCAGCCGGACACGCGCGTGACGACGTCGGTGATCCCTGCCACCAGCTCGCTGCGCGCGGCGCGGTCGTTGCCCTCCCACCAGTTGACGGTGATCACCGGCATGTCGGCTTTCCTCTTCTCTCCACGGGCCATTCCAGGGAATTGCCGGGACTGCGGCAGAGTGATTCCACGCTTACCGATGGGAGCACGGGTGGAGCCGCCGGACAAGAATTCGCGACGGCGTGCTGCGACTTGGGCGACTTGGTGAAGTCGTCGCGCTCCCCGTAGGTCTGTTGCCCCGTCAACAACCTCGTGGTTGGCTCGGCGCCGTCCTGTCCGGCAGGTCCCGTCCGACCTGCCGACCATCCCTCCCGTGACCGGTGAGCGCCTGCGCTCAGTGGCGGGAACGGCGCGCGCCGGCACGGGGGGGCGCAGGACCTCTGCCGAGCTCGGAAGGAATCTGGTGTCCACGTTCGACATACGAAAGATCGGCGGCCGTATCGGCGCGGAGGTGACGGGCGTCGACCTTTCCGCCGGTATTTCCGATTCCGTTTTCCGGCAGATCAATGAAGCGTTCCTGGAGCACAAGGTGCTCTTCTTCCGGAATCAGGACATCACCGACGATCAGCAGCTGGCATTCGCGGGCCGATTTGGCCCGCTCACCCAGAAGCACCCGATGATGCGCACCGTCGACGGGGCCCCGCAGGTGCTCGCGGTCGACGGCGAGGACCAGCGCGCCGATCACTGGCACACCGACATCAGCTTCACCACCGCCCCCTCCCTGGGTACGACGCTGCGCAGCGTCGTCCTGCCGCCGTACGGCGGGGACACCCTGGTCGCCAACGCGGCCGCGGGTTACAAGGACCTGCCGGCCGAGCTGCGCGAGATCGCGGACCGGATGTGGGCCGTGCACACCAACCACGCCGAGCAGCCGAGGCTGGGCACCGAGCGCGGTGACAAGGTCCGCGAGGCGTTCCTGGCCCGCCGGTTCGAGACCGCCCACCCGGTCGTGCGCGTGCACCCGGAGTCCGGCGAGCCGAGCCTGTTCCTGGGCGGCTTCGCCCAGTGGCTGGTGGGCATGGAAGTCCGTGAGTCCCGGCCGATCATCGACGTCCTGCAGAGCTACGTGCGCCGGCCGGAGAACACCGCCCGCTGGAGCTGGCGCCCGGGCGACGTCCTGATCTTCGACAACCGCAGTACCCAGCACTACGCCGTCAACGACTACGGCACCCACAAGCGCGTGCTGCACCGCGTCTCCATCAACGGCGAGGTGGCCACGGGCCTCGACGGCAAGCAGAGCTACGCCCTCAAGGAGGGCGAGTGAGCACCCTTTCCGCTCCGGGCCCGGCCGGCTTCGCCCGGCGACTGCGCGGGCGCGAGCGGCTCGTCGGCTACTGGATCGCCTGCGACAACCCCGTGGGCACCGAACGCATCGCGAGCCTCGGCTACGACTACATCGGCGTGGACGGCCAGCACGGCGTCATGCACCAGCCGGGCTGGCAGTCCGCGATGCTCGCGGTCGACTCCTGGCAGATCTCCGCCGGCCTCATCCGCGTCCCGTCCGCGGACCCGGTCACCATCGGTGTCGCGCTCGACACCGGGGCGCGCGGCGTCATCGTCCCCATGGTCGACACCGCCGAGCAGACCCTGACGGCGGTGCGCGCCTGCCGCCACCATCCGGCGGGAACGCGAAGCCTTGCAGGGCCGGTCCGCGCCGAACTGCGGGTGGGCTCCGTGCCGTCCGACATCGACGACGAGACCGCCTGCATCGTGATGATCGAGACGGCCTCCGCCCTGGAGAACCTCGACGCCATCTGTGCCGTGCCCGGTCTCGACGCGGTCTACGTGGGCCCGGCGGACCTGTCCGCCGCCCTCGGCGCCCGCTGGTTCGGCGACCCCTCGGCGGCAGACGCCCTGGAGGGGGCTCTGGAGCGCATCACCGCCACCGCCCGCCGCGCCGGCATCGCCTGCGGCATCCACTGCCTGGACGGGGAGAGCGCCGCCAAGCGGCTGACCGAAGGTTTCACCTTCGCCACGGTCTCCAGCGACATCACCCATCTGCAGCAGGCCGCGGCGGCCCATCTCTCCGCCGCCGGCGCATGACATTCCTTGGGGGAACAGTGACGACGCAGACCGTCCCGTGGTCCGCCGGCAGGGCCTCGGCCGCCCGGCTGCCCGCCCGTTCGCTGGACGAGCTGGTCGGCGGCACGCCACTGCTGGAGGTGGCCCTGGCGGGCCTGGCCCCCTCCGTGCGGCTGCTGGCCAAGCTGGAGATGTTCAACCCCCTGTTCAGCGTCAAGGACCGGGCGGCGCTCGCGATGCTGCGCGAGGCCGAGGAGTCGGAGCTGCTGCCCCCGTCCGGCGGCACCGTCATCGAATGCTCTTCCGGCAGCACGGGCATCTCGCTCGCGGCGCTGTGCGCCCGGCGCGGCCACCGCTGCGTCATCGTGATGCCCGACAACGCGACCGAGGAACGCCGCCGCGTCCTGCACGCTCTGGGCGCCGAGGTGGTCCTCGTACCGCACCAGGACGGGCTGATGGCCGCCTGGGCACATGCCGAGGCACTCCAGCGGGCCACACCCGGATCGTGGGTACCGCACCAGGACCGCAACCCGGCCAACGCTCGGGCCCACTACGAAAGCACCGGACCCGAGATCTGGGAGGCAACCGGGGGCGCGGTCGACGTGCTCGTGTGCGGGGTCGGCACCGGCGGCACCATCAGCGGTACCGCCCGCTACCTCAAGGAACGCCGGGACGTCCACGTCGTGGCCGTCGAACCGGCCCGCTCCGCCGTGCTGTCGGGCGGCGAGGCCGGCCCGCACGGCATCCCCGGAATCGGCGCCGGATACGTCTCCGACATCACCGATCTCACTCTCATCGACGAGGTCGTCGCCGTGCCGGACGAGGCCGCGGCCGCCACTGCCCGCGAGATCGTACGTGCCACCGGCCTGCCGGTCGGCACCTCTTCGGGAGCCGCCGCCTGGGCGAGCCGCAGCGTTACCGCGCATCCGCGCTGGGCGGGTGCGACGGTGGTCACCGTCTTCCCCGACAGCGGGGAGCGCTACCTGTCCACGGCACGCGGCTGACCCGTCGTCTCCTCACGGAAAGACAGGCAGACATGTGCCGGATCTACGGCTATTTCAACGCGGCGGCGACGCCGCACGAGATGCGCACCGTCGCGGCGCTCCAGCGCCACGGCGGCCCCGACGCCACGGGCATCCGCCAGGAGGCGCTCTGGGGGCTGGGCAACAACCGGCTCGCCGTCGTGGACCTGGACGGCGGAGCGCAGCCCTACGGGCTGGGCGGCCGCATCCAGGTCGTCTTCAACGGGGAGATCTACAACCACGGAGCGCTGCGTCACCGGCTCGAAGGCCTCGGCCACCGTTTCGATGACCGCTGTGACGGCGCCGTCATCCCCGCCCTCTACGTGGAGTACGGGGACGACTTCACCGAGCACCTCGACGGCATGTATTCCATCGCGCTGGTCGACCTGCGCGGCGAGGTGCCCCGGCTGCTGCTGGCCACCGACGAGATGGGCATGAAGCCCCTCTACTACCGGTGGGACGCGGCGGCCCGCTCGCTGCACTTCTCCTCCGAGATCCCGGCGCTGCTCGGCTTCGACCGTGCCGTACCCCGGATGCGCGAGGAGTCCCTGGACGCGTACCTGGCCACCCGCACCCCCTTCGGCGCGCAGACGATGTTCGAGGGCATCGAGGTGATGGCGCCGGCGACGACCATGGTGTGCGCCCTGGGCGGAGCGCCGCGCAAAAGTCGGCGCCCGGCCGCCGAACTGCCGCAGCCCGGGCCCGGGGACGCGGCGGCCACGGCCGTACGGGTCCGGCGGGCCCTGCGCGAGGAGGTCGGCCGGCTGCTCGTCGCCGACGTGCCCGTCGCGCTGATCACCTCCGGCGGGCTCGACTCCAGCCTGGTGACCTCGCTGGCCGCCGAGCACGGCCCGGTGCACTCCTTCAACATCGCCTACAAGGGCTCCTGGCCCTTCGACGAACGGCACTTCGCCCGGCAGGCCGCCGAGCGCGCGCGGGCCGTGTACCACCAGGTGGAGATCGACCCCGCCGACTTCCCCGCGCTGCTGGAGGAGACCGTCTGGCACCTGGGGCAGCCCAACGCGGACCCCATCGCCCTCAGCACGTACGCCCTGTTCAAGGCCGTGCGCGCGGCCGGCTTCACCGTCGCGCTGACCGGCGACGCCGCCGACGAGGTCTTCGGCGGGTACGGGCGGATGCAGCACGCCTCCGAGGTCGCGGCGGCCGGCGCCGCCTGGGCGCCGGGCTACCTCGACGCGCTGTCGGCCGTGCCGGCCGCCCTGCGCAGCTCCCTGTACACCGACGCCTTCCGCGAGCGGCTGCGCGAGGTACCGGCGCTGCCGTCCGACGCGGAGGCCGATCTGCTGCACGGCCCCGGCACCGTCCTGGAGCGCATCACCCGCTTCGAACTGGGCCACCGGCTGCCCGCCTACCACCTGCGCCGCGTCGACCACCTCAGCATGGCCGGGTCCATCGAGGTGCGCCTGCCGTTCTGCCAGAGCTCCGTCGTCGCCCTCGGCCGCTCGCTGCCCGACCGGCTGAGGGTGCACGGCGGCGGGGTCAAGCGGACCTTGTACGCGGCCGCCGCCGGCCTGCTGCCCGACAGCGTGCTCGACCGCCCGAAGCAGCCGTTCACCCTCCCGATCACCGCGATGCTGCGCCCCGGGCAGCCCATGTGGACACAGGCCCGGGACCTGCTCACGCCCGCCCGGCTCGACGCCGACGGCCGGCTCGACGCCGCGGCCGTGCGGTCGCTGTTCACCGCGCAGGCCGAACGCCCCGGCGACACCACGGCCCTGGCCCTGTGGTCGCTGCTCGTGCACGAGGTGTGGCGCGACCAGTTCCACCCGGCCCGCACTGCGGCCCACCCCGGCGCCGCCCTGCCCGCATCCGTGGCGGTGGCGGCGTGATCGGCCATCTCGCCTACGCCGCGGGCAGCCCCTGCCCCACCTTCGTCCTCGACGCAGCCCGCCTGCCGCGCGAGGAGACGGCCTTGCTGGTGCACCTGGCCGAGGCCCGCCGCTACCTCGCCTCCGCGGGCGGCGCGCACGTCCTGAAGATCGCGCTGGTCGAACCGTCCGCGCACCCGATGTTCGACCTGGACTACCGGTTCGTCCAGGCCCTGCCGGGAGCGGCCGACCAGTTCGACCTGCGCGGCTCCTGCGGCCACTCGATCCTGTCGGCGGTCGTCGCGGCGGCCCGCTCGGGGATGCTGGAGCGCCTCGTGCCGGGCGTACGAATCCGCGTGAACGTCCTCAACAATGGGGACAGCGTGGTGTGCGAGGTCGACGGGGTCGAACGCGACGGGGTCCGCTTCACGGTCGCCTTCGTCCAGCCCCGGCCGGTCCCCTTCACCGAACTGCTGCCCACCGGACTGCCCCGCACCGTGCTCGACACCGGCGGGGAGCGCCACGAGGTGTCGATGGTGGCCAGCGCCAACACGTACGCCTTCGTCGACGCCCGCACCCTCGGGATCGCGGACACCGCAGCCCTGTTCGGCGCCGGGGACGGCCTGCTGGCCCGCCTGGAACTCATCCGGGGCGCCGCCGCCGACCTGCTGGGATGGCCCCGCGATGGGGCCTTCCCCAAGATCGCCGCGATTCTTCCGGGGGAGGACGGCGGCCTCTCCGCCCGTGCGGTCACCGTGCCCGGCTGGCACCCGACGATCGCGCTGACCGGAGCCGTGTGCCTGGGCACCGCCGTCCGCATCCCTCACACCGTGCCCTGGCGGATCGCCCGCGAACAGGGAGCGCCGGACGGCCTGGTGGACATCACCACGCCCGGCGGCCGCACGGCCGTCGCCGCCGTGACCGCGCTGCACGCGGACGGATCCGGGGACGGCGCCCTGCTGTGGTCGAGCGTCGCGCGCAAACACGTCACCTTCCAGGGCTCGTTCGTCCTGGAACCCCTGAGCCATCTGCAATTCGAGGAGGTCGCCCAATGCCTGGCGCTGTCGGGAGCCGCATGAAACCGAGGCTCGGACCGGAGCTCCACCAGCTGCTCCACGCGTCCGCCGAGAAGGCCGCGGCGGCGGGTGAACCGGACCGCGAGGCCCTGGCGGCGCTGCGCGCCAGCGGGCTGCTGGCCACCGCCGTACCGCGCGCCCACGGAGGGGAGGGCGGGGACGCCACGGAGATCAACCGGGTCACCGCCGAGATCGCCGCCGCCGATCCGTCGCTGGCGATCATCGCCTTCCAGCACTTCGCGGTGAGCGCCCGGATCTCCGAGTGGGGTACCGAGGAGCAGAAGCGCGCCCTGCTGCCGCGCCTGGCGGACGGCAGTGTGCTGGCCGCTTCGTCGTGGAGCGAGCTCGGCGCGGGCGCGGCGAAGCAGAACCTGTCCAGTACGGGCGAACGCCGCTCCGACGGCGGCTGGGTGCTGCGCGGGGCCAAGACGTTCACCACGGGCGCCGCCGTCGCCGACCTCTACCTGGTCCTGGTGAGCACCGGCGGGTCCGTGGCCGGCGAGCAGGCCGTGTACGGGGCCGCCGGGCAGACCTTCTTCCTCGTCGCGGCGGACAACCCCGGTCTCGTCCCGGACCTGGGACTGAACCTGGCCGGCATGCGCGGCTCCGCCACCGGACTCGTCACCCTCGACGACTGCGTCGTGTCCGACGGGGACCGGCTGGGCCCCGAGGGGCACGCCGCATCGATCATCGCGGGCGTCCGGGAGTCCGGGGCGACCCTGGGGGCGGTATCGGCCGGCATCGCCCAGGCGGCCTTCGACCTGGCGCTCGCCCACGCCGGCGCGCGCGGGCTGCTGGAGCTGGCGACCGTACGCCACCGGCTCGTTGACCTGGCGACCCGGCTGGAGACCGTACGGGCGGCCGTGGAGCGGGCCGGTGCCCGCACCGCCGCCGATCCGGGCCTGGCCACCCTGCACAGCAAGCTGTACGCCACCAGCGCCGCCGAGGAGATCTGCCTCGACGTCGCGCGGATGCTCGGCTCGGCCGGCTACCGCGCCGCGGGCAGCGCGGACCGGCTGCTCGCGGACGCCCGCGGGGTGGGCCTGATGGGGCCGACCAACGATCTCTGCCGGGAACTGGTGGCGCTGTCATGGACCGCCTGACCCCCGCAGGTGCGGAACCCGACCTCGTCGTCAGCGGCCGCCGGCTGGTGACCCCGCAGGGCGTGCGCCCGGGGCACGTGTTCATCCGCGGCGGCCGGATCACCGCCGTCGCGGACGCCGACAGCGCGCCCGCCGCCACCGAGCGCGTCGACGCGGGAGACCACTACGTCCTGCCCGGGCTCATCGACTCCCACGTGCACTTCCGCACCCCCGGGCTGACCTACAAGGAGGACTGGGAGCACGGCAGCCGGGCCGCGGTCCGCGGTGGTGTCACCACGGTGATGGACATGCCGAACACGGTGCCGCCGACGCTGGCCCCCGAGGCGGTCCTGGCCAAGGCGGGCCTGGTGGACGGGCATTCGCTGGTGGACTACCGCTTCCACATCGGGCTCGACCCGGACCACCCCGAGCTGCTGGCGCGGCTGGATCCGGCCGTCGCCACCAGCGCCAAGATCTTCATGGCGGGCCACCACACCGCGCCGACCGTGGTGCGCGATCCCGCGCAGCTGGAGAAGGCCTTCGCCGCCGCGGCCGAGGGCGGCGTCCAGCTCGTCCTGCACGCCGAGGACGGAGGGCTGTTCGCGCTGCTCGACGCGTGGTGGGGGGAGCCCGGCAGCTATCTGGAGTACGAGGCGCGCCGCCCGCGCACCGGCGGCATCGTCGCCGTCGCCAAGATCATCGAACTGGTGCGGCGGTACGGCACCCGGGCCCACATCCTGCACCTGTCCAGCACGGAGGAGGCCGACCTGGTCTGCGCGGCGCAGGCGGCGGGCCTGCCGGTCACCTTCGAAGTCACCGGCCACCACCTGTCGTTCACCGACCAGGACACCCGGCGCCTCGGCGCCCGCACCCGGCTGTCGCCCTCGATCCGCGGCCAGGGCGACCAGGACCGGCTGTGGCAGGCCCTGTGGGGCGGCCAGGCCGCGACGCTGGGCAGCGACCACGCCCCGCACACCGCCGCCGAGAAGACCCGTACGCCGGCCCAGTCGCCGCCCGGCCTGCCGGGCGTGCAGGAGCTGGCGGTCGCCGTGTGGACCGGCATGCGGCGGCGCCGTCCCGGGGAGGACCCGGACGTGGCGGCCGCCCGCCTGGCGCACCACCTGGCGGCCGTCCCGGCCGAGCTGTTCCGGCTGCCCGGCAAGGGCCGCCTGGAGGCGGGCGCGGACGCCGACCTCGTCGTCTTCGCACCGGACGTGCCCTGGATGCTCTCCGCCCGGGACGTGGAGAGCAAGTGCGGCTGGTCCGCGTACGAGGGCTGGACCTTCACCGGACGTGTCGAACGGACCCTGCGCCGCGGCCGCACCGTGTGGGACGCGGCCACCGGCACCTTCGGCGGCTACGACGGGCGGCTGCTGGGAGCGGCGCCCGCACCCACGGGACAGGAGAGCTGAGGCATGGTCATGAAGAAGTCGGTCGTCATCGCGGGCGGGGGCATCGGGGGGCTGGCCGCGGCCGGCGCCCTGGCTGCCCGCGGGCTGGACGTCACGGTGGTCGAACGCGCGGGCCGGATCGACTCCGGGGGCTCCGGCCTGGTGCTCTATCCCAACGGGGTGCGCGCGGCCGACGCGCTCGGGGGGCGCGTCGGCGCCCGGATCCGGGCCGCGGGCCACGTCACCGCCGACGACGAGGTGCGGATCCTGATGGACGCGTCGGGCACGGTCCTCGCCGAGGAGCCGATCGGCGCCGCCGGCCGGGAGCTCGGCGCCCCGCAGATCCCCGTACTGCGCCGGTCCCTGCACCGGGCGCTGCTCGACGAGGCCCTCGCCGCCGGGGCGGCCGTGCGGCTGGCCACCACGGTCGAGGACTACACCGCGCACGAGGACCACGTCGCCGTCCACCTCGACGACGGCAGCACGCTGGTCTGCGAGGCGCTGGTCGGCGCCGACGGCATCAACTCGGCGGTGCGCCGGCGGATGCTCGACGACGGGCCGCCGCAGTACCGGGGGTACACCTCGGTGCGCGGCCGCACCACCGGCTCGGTGCTCGGGCAGCGGGGCCATGTGGTCAACGGGCGCGGCATCCAGCTGTTCATCGCGCCGGTCGGCGGGGACACCCTCTACTGGACCGCGAAGATCACCTCGCCGCCGGGGGTCTGGCCCGCCATGGGACCGCAGGCCGCGCAGCGCGCCCTGACCGAGGCGCTGGAGGGCTGGTACGAGCCGGTCGTCGCCCTCGTCCGGGACGCCGACACCGCCGACATCGTCGTCACCGACATCCACGACCGTGACCCCGCGCCCCGCTGGACCGACGGCCGGGTCGCCCTCCTGGGCGACGCCGCGCACCCGATGGTGCCGGCGCTCGGCCAGGGCGCCAACATGGCGCTGGAGGACGCGGCCGTCCTCGCGGAGGCCTTGGCGTCCGCCGTGTCCACCGGCTCCGCGTCCGCGTCGTCCGCCGTCACCGTCCCCGCGGCCCTGGAAGCCTACGCGCGCGAGCGCATGGAGCGGGCCGCCGCCGTCGTCCTCCAGTCGCGTCGGCAGGGCTCCGTCGACCAGGGAGCGGGCGAGGCGGCCGAGTCACGGCGCAACGCCCGTATGAAGTCCGCCGGCCGCAAGGACTCCGACCTCGCCGCCGTCGTCGGCTGGCGGCCCAGGGCACAGCCCCACGAGCGCACCCAACCGCCCAGGCCCACGGCCGGATCAGCCGTACAGACCAAGGAGAGTGCCGCAATCATGCGAACCCCACACGTAGTTCTGGTCAGCGGCTCGCTCCGCACCGGATCGACGTCGGACCGGGTGGCCGAATGGTGCGCCCGGCTGTGCGCCGAGCAAGGAGCGACCGTACGCGTCTTCACCGGCTCGGAGATCGACTTCCCGGCCTACCGTCCGGGCCTCGGGGCGGTACACGAGGGGGCGGCCCAGTTCCTGGAGGAGCTACGCCGGGCCGACGGTGTCGTCCTGGTGTCCCCGACCTACCACGCCACGATCTCCGGCCTCCTGAAGAACGCCCTGGACCTCGTCAACGACCTCGACGGGCCGCTCCCCTATCTCGACGGCCGGGCGATCGGGACCGTCGCGGTCGGAGCGGGAGCCCAGGGCGCGGTCTCGACCCTGACCACGCTGCGCACCATCGGTCACGCGCTGCGGGGCTGGCCGACGCCGGTGGGCGTGGCCGTGGCCCAGGTTCCGCCGCTGCCGGCCACGGACGAGCCGCTCTCCCCCGAGGGCGAGCGGCTCGCGCAGATGGTGTCCCAGGTGATGTGGATGAGCAGTGCGCGCGCCGCCGCCCGGCCGGCGCTCGTCCGCGCTGCCGCATGATGCCGCCGGGCACCGGATCGCGGAGCGGTTCCGCGATGACCGCACGCCACGCAGGAAGGGAAACACGAACATGCCTCAGCGCCACGGGACGTTCCACGCCGGACGGAGCCTGCTCGGCCCGGTATGGCGCGACAGCAACGTCCGTTCGGGCCCGTCGCTGGCCAGCCCGGTCATCCGGCTGCTGCTGCCGGACGCCTCCGTCGGCTACGAGGGCGAGGGGTGGTCGCTCGGCGACGAGGTCGTCGAGGGCGAGCACACGGACGGTGTGATCACCAGCTCCGTGTGGTTCCGGCTGGCCATCGGCGGCTGGACCAGCGCCGTCAACTTCGAGCCGGAGACGGTGGCCTCGGTGACGAGGGGGTCCCTCGTCACCGGCTGACACCGCACGAGGCACGGCTACGGCCCGGCCCCGTCTCCCCTCCAGGGAGCCGGGGCCGGGCCGTAGTCATACCGCGTCAGCGGTACGCCGTGCGCGCGGTGCGGCTACTTGAAGGTGATCTGCTGGCCGCCGCCGACACCGGCGTCATCGCCCAGGCCCACCTGACAGGCGCTGACCTTGCAGTCGACCGTGCCGGCCGGGGTGCCCTCCGCGCCCTCGACGGCGGCGAAGGAGGCGTGCACCGTGATCTGCGTGGTCAGCTTGCCCTGGGCGTCGGCCGCGATGTTCACCACGCTGGCCGGGTCACAGCCGTACGACCCGGCCGTGACGAGTTCACACTGCGCCACGTGGTAGATCGCGCCCGGGGTGAGGCCGGTACCCGTCACGGCCACCGTCGCACCGTCCGTGAGGCCGGTGGCGGGCGTCACCGTGACCACCGGCGCGGCCGCCATGGCGGCGGGCTGGAAGGCCACCGCGAGCCCGGTGGCGAGGGCCGCGGTGGCTCCGACACGAGCGATCAGACCGAGCTTGTTCTTGACAGTCATCCCATTACTCCAAAGACCAAAGAGGAACTGGCTGTTCCCGTTCCGTATTTACAAGATCGACATTACGCATCATGAAAATGGCCGCGCATCTTCCAGGTTGCTCCAAGCAACCCACTCATTCGAGCCAGATGGCGGACAATGTGCGGTCACGCAAGAGCAGTTCAGAAGATGCGCGGCCATCCGGCCCTTGAAACGATCCCTGCAGGCGGAGGCGCGTACGGGCCTCTGTTACCAGTGCGGGCTCCGCCCGCTCTACACAGAAAGGAGTGCGGAACACATGGCTACTGCACTCAGCACGGAGATCCAGGAGCGCATCGTCGCCGAGACCGGCTCCGCCGCTCCGAGCACCGACGACGCCGTGGCGTTCGAGTCGTGGCTCGAGGGCATCAAGGAGTCCGACTCGGACCTCTTCGCCGGTGTCGCCACCGAGATCGAGTCCCTCATGGGCGGCAAGGTGATGTGAGTCTGCCGACTCACGCAGCGATCCGGCCGGCCGGCCCCGCGAGGTGTTCCCTCGCGGGTCGGCCGGCGGTCGTGCGGGGGGAAGTACCCCGCAGCCAGGCCGGTACGAGGGGGAAAGGGGCCACGCGATGCGCTGGACCACGCTGCTGTTCGACGAGGCGGACCTCGACGAGCTCGCACTCCTGGACGCGGACGCCCTGCTCGGGGGCGCCGGCGACACGCTGGAGCGGCGGTTCACCCCCCGCGATCTCTACCGGCGCTGGGAACGCCAGCACTGGCTGGCCTCCGACATCGATCTCGAACGCGACCGGCGGCACTGGGACACCCTGCTGAGCCCCGGCACCCGCGGCGGCCTCGAGTACTTCATCAAGAGCTTCCTGGTCGGGGAGTACACCGGACTCGACCTGATGAGCCCGATCCTCGCCGCCTGTCCCGATGAGGACTACCTCGTCTACCTGGGGACACAGGCCGCCGACGAGTCGCGGCACACGGTGTTCGTCAGCCGGGTCGCCGAGGAACTCCTCGGCATGACCGACTCCCTGCGCGGTCAGCTCATCACCTCCTGGGCCGGTCTGAGCCCCGCGCACAGGGCGGTGCACACCCTGGAGAACGCGGTCCTGCGCGACTTGGCCCGCTCCCCGCACGACTACGCGCAATGGCTGCGCGCCATCACCTTCTTCCACCTCGTCACCGAGGGCGTCCTGGCCCTGCACGGCCAGCGCGGCCTGGTCCGCAGCCTCCAGCGCATCCCCCTGCTGCCCGGTCTGCGGGCGGGCTTCACCGCGATGACGCGCGACGAGTCGCGGCACGTCAGCTTCGGTCTGCACGCACTGCGCCGGGGTGCCCGCGAAGGGTTCTCCGAGGCGATCAATGACATGATCGAGACCGGCATGCCGCTCGCGGCCGTCATCGGCGTCGCCCCCGCCGCCCCATCGGAACACGCCGCCGCGGCGGCGGCCCGGTCCGCGAACGACCTGCTGACCACCATCGCCGTGCGGCTGCGCCAACTCGACCTCCCACACGACTTCGCCGAGCACGTGCTCGGCAGGTGCCGGGCGGCTCAGGAGGCCGCCCTGCACGCATCCGCAGCGGCCACCGCCCAGAACAGGTAGGGAACATGGCGAACCACACGGCCGGGAGCACGGCCTCCCAGGAGACCGGCGGCAGCTTCGCACGCCTGCTGCGCAGCCCCGGAGCGCTACGCCTGGTCGGCTCGCTCTTCATCCTGGAGATCGGCTCCGCCATGACGACGGTGGGCCTGCCCCTGCTGGTGATGCAGCGTTACGGCCTGGGCCTGGAGGTCGGCTTCACCCTCGCGGCCCGGTTCCTGCCGAACATCCTGCTGGGCGCCGTCGTCGGCCAGATCGTCGACCGCTACGACCCGCGCCGCGTGGCGATGCTCGCCGCCCTCGGCAGCGGCCTGGTCGTGGCGCTCTTCCCGCTGACCACCGCGATGTGGCAGATCCAGCTGCTGGCCCTGGCCATCGGCGTCGGCTACATGTTCAGTTTCCCCGCGACGATGGCGCTGCGTCCCCGGGTGATCCCCGACGGCAGTGAACTGGAGGGGAACGGCCTGATCGTGACGGCCGAGCGGATACCGAAGCTGATCGGCCCCGCCCTCGCCGGGCCCATCGCCGCCGGACTCGGCATCGGATGGCTGTTCTGCGCCGAGGCGGCCACCGCCGTCGCCGCGGCCGCGCTCCTCCTGCGGCTCCCGCTGGCCGACGCGGCGCCCTCCGCTTCCGGGCGCGCGACGGCGCCCACGACCGCGACGGCAGGCGGCCTGCGCGCACCGGCCCCGGTCCGCTGGCTCGCCGCCTGGGCCGGCGCCATGGCGGGCGGCGCCCGCGAGCTGGTCCGCATGGTCAGGGACGACGGGCGGCTGTCCTCGCTGACCCTGACCGCCTTCACGTACATGGTCGCCCTGGGCCTGGGGCGGACCTTCCTCGCCGCCTACTCCCTGGAGGAGTTCGCGTCCGTCCCCGCCATGCTCGGCTACCTCCTCGCCGCGATGGGACTCGGCGGTGCCTGCGGCGCGCTGATCACGTCCCGTTTCCGGGGCTGGAACCAGGGCTGGGTGTACATCCTCGGCAACGCCCTGGAGGGTGTCTGCTGGATCGCGCTGATCTGGACCGGCAACTGGATCCTCGCGCTGGCCCTGCTGTTCGTCGCCGGCGTCTTCGAGTCCATCGCGTCGGTCGTGTACTTCGCCGAGGTGCAGAAGCGGCTCCCGGCCCAGCTGACGGGCAAGTACTACGCCACGCTCGTCCCGCTCTCCGACGTCTTCCTCGTCGCGGGCACCGTGGCCGGCGGGCTGCTCGTGGGCGTGGGCGGGATCGCCTGGTCCGCCGCCCTCGTCGGCCTGGCGATGGCCGTGCCCGTGCTGCTGCTCGTCAGCCGGCTGGTCCCCGAGAAGCCGGCCGTCCCCGCAACCGCAACAGCCGGAGCCGTGGCCTCGTGATGCCCGCTTCGGCGGCGGGTTTCCCCTATCTGGGCACCGAGCTCAACGCCGTCGAGGACATCGCGTACCCCCGCCTCTCCTGCTGGCTGCACTGCCTGCGCGACTCCCTGTACGCCGCAGGCGTGCGCGACACCGCCCGCGCGCTGGCGCAGCCGCTGAACTTCGTCGTCGAACGCACTCCGACGGGCGAGCTGCTGACCCTTTACGGCGGCCAGGACACCGACTACCACGCCCCGCGCTTCCAGCGGGGCGTCACCGCCCGCTGGGAGACCTCTCCCGACGATCCGGACCGCCCGGACACGGCACTGGACCTCGTACGCCGCGAACTGGCGCGCGGGCACGCGGTGCCCGTCTCCCCCGAGCTGTCGGGGATGCGCCACTCCGAGTACTACCGGATCCCGTTCTTCGGCTACCCGCACACCCTCCTCGTGCACCGTCTGGAGGCCGGCAGGGCTTTCGTCGCGGACCGCAACACCCGTAAGGGCTCGGGCTTCGAGGACAACCGGGGCACGATCGGGCTCGCGGAACTGCGCGCGGGGATGGCCGGGGCCCCGGTCCTGGTCTGGGACGCTCACGAGCCGCAGGCCGACTGGGAGAGCGAGCTCGGCCGGCTGCTGGAGCGTTCCGTGCGGCAGATGACCGAACCCGTGGAGGCGCAGGCCGGGCTCGCCGGGCTGCTGGACCTGCCCGGGGTGATCGAGGAGCTCGCGGAGGCGGGCGAGCGCCGCAGCCTGCTCCGGACGCGTGTGTCGGGCCCGCTGCAGCGCCACGTCTCGGGCGACCGCCACCTGCTCGCCCGGGTGCTCGCCGACGACGCCCTGCTGCGCTCGCGGGGGGCCCGGACGGCGGCGCTGGCAGCGGACACCGCCGGACTGCTGGGGCGTTCCTCCGACGCGGTGCTCGACCTCGCCCGGGCCGTGTTCCTGCTCGCCGGCTCCTGGAGCGCGGAGACCCTGGAACTGTGCCGACGGCGGGTGCGCGAGCTGCACACGGTGGAGACGCGCGTGGTCGATGGCCTGGCCGGCCTCTGCTGACCGGCCCCCGGTCCGGCGGACAGCCGGCCACGACCGCACCCGGCGGCGGGTCGGTCGGCGGGTCAGGCGATCGCCGCCGCGTTGGAGAACCCGCCCATGTAGTAGTCGACGGTGACCTTCCCGGTGCACACCGAGGCGACGCCCTGCTCCAGCAGCGTCTGGCACAGCGCCATGTCCTCAGTCGTCTCCAGCACCCGCTGCCACAGGGAGTACTCGGTCGGGAACGGGATCCGCGCGTGCACGTCCCGGCGCAGCATCAGCTCGTTGGTGTCGACCCGGCTCAGCAGCTTCCCGTCCACGACGCGCATCGCGTCGCGCACCACGTCCGACCCCGGTACGAAGACGCCATGGCGGCGCAGCGAGTCGTACGAGTCCGCCCGCCGGGCCGGGATCGGGTGCCAGGGGTCCTCGCCGTCGGGCACGAACGGGACGCCGTCCGCGGTGCGCAGCCGGCGCCAGCTGTACGCGACGCCCGCGCCCGGCTCGGCGTCCAGTGCGTCGACCAGGCTGCGCAGGTGGCCGGGGGTGTAGGCGTTGTCGTCGTCGAGATGGGCGACGTAGGCCCCTCGGGCCCGGGCGATCCCGGCGTTGCGCAGCCGCGACAACCGGGCCGGCAGGTAGTCGGAGGCGTCGGCGGGGTGGTCCTCGGGCGCCACGTGCACGAACTCGGCGTGCGGGAACCGCTCCGCGAGCTCCCGGCGATTGGCCTCCTCGCGCAGGAAGGGGCAGTCGTCGCCGAGGACGACGTGCTGCACGCGCACCCCCTCGGAGCGGGCCACGGAGCTGAGGGCCCGCTCCACCAGGACCTCGGGGCGGCCCTTGGTCGGGGTGACGACGGTGACCAGGGGACGGGACATGGGAACTCCTTGTGAGCTGCTCACCGGCCGGCGGCCGACAGGACGAGAGAGGCGTTGTTTCCGCTGAAGCCGAAGCTGTTGACCAGGACGTGCTCCGCCCGCGCCACCGTGGTGGGCTTGCGTACCACCAGCACGCCGTCGGGTGTCTCCAGTGGCTCGCGCAGACCGGGTGTACCGGGCAGCCGTGCCTCGCGCAGGAAGCCGACGGCCGCCACGACGGCGGGGAAGGCAGAGGCGTGCAGCAAGTGGCCGACGGCTCCCTTGTGGGAGCTGAGGGGTACCGGGCGCGGGCCCAGCGCACGGGCCAGTTCGCCGACGGCTTCGGCCTCGGCGGCGTCACCCTGCGCGGTACCGGTGGCATGGGCGTGGACGTAGTCGATCCGCCCGACGCCCGCGTCCTGGAGCGCGCTCTGCATGCAGGCCGAGATGGCGGCCCGTTCCGAGGCGACCGCCTGGGTGCTGTCGACCAGGCAGGCGGCGCCGGTCAGCCAGGCCTGCGGTCGGTGGCCGCGGCCGCGGGCACGGGCTTCGGTCTCCAGGACGAAGGCACCGCCGCCCTCGCCCACGGTGATGCCGTCGCGCACGCCGTCCAGCGGCCGGGCCCCGCCGGGGCTGAGCGTCCTGACGACGTCCATGCTGGCGTACTCGTACGGGTTCAGGGCGCTGGCACCCACCACCAGGGCGGTGTCGCTCAGGCCGCTGACCAGCCAGTCCCGGGCGAAGGACGCGCCGAACGCGGCGGAGGCGCAGGCGTGTGAGAGGTGGACGACGCTGACCCTGTCCACTGAGCTGCCGAGGGCGGCGAGCAGTTTCTCGGGGGCGGGTCCGGTGAAGTCGCCGTCGGCCCCGGCGGCGCTGCGGGGGGCCTGGGAAACGAGAACGACGAGGGAGCCGTCCGGCAGCCGGGGCAGGCTCGCCGCGTGCAGGGCCTGCCCTGCGGCCGCGAGTGCCATGGCCTCCTTACGCCGGCCGGGCGCGGCCCGGCACGCCGAGGCGGGCACCGCGGCTACCGTACGGCTGCGGAACTCACCCTCGAAGGCGGTGAGTTCGCCGAAGGCCCGGGTCCCGCGCAGCAGGCCGTCCCAGAAGGCGTGCGGCCCGTTGCCCAGCGCGGTGACCAGACCGGTGCCCGCCAGCGCGACCGCTGTCATGCCGCCTGCTCCTGTGCCGCCCAGGCCCGCAGCCGGACCCGGTCGTGTTTGCCGCTGCCGGTGCGGGGCAGCGCGGACACGACGCGGACCGTGCGCGGCCGTACGTGCGGGGGCAGCATGCGCCGGCATGCGGCGGCCACCCGTCCTGCCACCGCCGCCCGGTCGTGGTCCGCGCTCTCCACGAACGCCCAGACGGCGTCGCCGCGATCGCCGCGGCGGATCCCGACCACCGCCGCGTCGAGAACGCCGTCGGCGGCCCTGACCGCGTCCTCGACCACGGTGGGCGCCACCGTCTCCCCGTGCACGACGAGAACCTCCTTGATGCGGCCTGTGATGCTGAGCAGCCCGTCGGGCGAAACGGATCCGCTGTCGCCGGTGCGCAGCCATCCGTCCTCGGTGAAGGGCGTGGTGGACAGGGCCCCGGTGTCCGGGTCCAGGTAGCCGAGCATGAGGGAGGGACTGCTGATCTGGATCTCCCCGGCCGGGCCGGCACGCCGGGCACGGACGCCGTCCAGGAGCCGTCCGACGGTGCCCCGGTGTACGTCGCCGGGGGCGTTCAGCGCGACGTTGGGGCCTGCTTCGCTCAGCCCGTAGCCGTCGTGCAGGGGGGCGCCGACGGCCGCGTGGAAGTCGTCGTACAGGGCGGGTGTCAGGACGTCGCCGCCGCAGCCGCGGATACGCAGGTCGCCCAGCAGCCGGGCGGCGGCGGGGTCCTTGGCGGCTTCGGCGGCCAGCATCCGGTACATGGTGGGGACGCCGTCCAGCGAAGTGATCCGTTCCTGGTCCAGGAGCCGCAGGACACGCCTCTGGTGGAAAGCGGATTCGGCGAAGAGCTGCGCGCCGGTGGTGTGCCAGACCTGCAGCACGCTGAACCCGTAGGCGTGGCGCAGCGGCAGGGGCAGCAACAGGCCGTCGTCGCCGCTCACCCGCATCCGGGCGGCGGTGGCCGTGCCCTGGTGGTCGAGGGCGGCGCGGGAGACCGCGACGGCCTTGGGGTCGCCCGAGCTGCCGGAGGTCCAGAAGACGGCCGCGGTGTGCGCGGGCAGTTCCAGCGGCTGCCCGGCTGCCCGGGTGACGACGGGCTCGCCGCCCGCGGTGGTGGTGACGACGGCCGCGGGGGCGATCCGGCGTACCGGCGCGGAGCCGTCGAGCAGCAGGGGGGCACCGGTCGCGGTGGCCGCGAGGGCGGCGGCGACAGCAGTCAGCGGGTGGTCGCAGGCCAGCGACACACCGGCGCCCGGCCGGGCCCCGGCGGCGGCGAGCTCGCGCGTGGTGCGGGAGACGAGGCGGGCCAGGTGCGCGGGAGAGATGCGCTCGCCGTCGACGGTCAGGCGCGGCGGGCCCGGCACGGCGGGCCCGGTCATGCCGCCACCCCGTCGGGCGCGCCGGCGGCATGACCTTCGCCGGCGGAAGGCCCCTCGGCGGCGGGGCTGCCGGCGGCACCGTGGCCGTCGAACAGGCCGCGTACGCCCACCGGGACGTCCTCGTCGCGAACGGGCACGGTGATCACGGCGGTGCGGCCCTCGGCGGTGACCTTGGCCGCCGTCTCGAGAGCGGCGGCGAGTTCGCCCTCGGTGGCGCAGCGGGCACTCCAGCCGCCGACGGCGCGCACGGCGGCCTCGGCGTGCGAGGGGGCCGTGAAACGGGTGAGCGTGTCGGGGGCGCCCTCGTCGGCGCGGACGAACCGCGGCCAGCCGTACCCGCCGTTGTCCAAGACCAGGGCGGTGAGGCCGATCCGCTGCTCGGCGGCCGTCGGCAGGGCGGCCAGACTCATCTCGAAGGCCCCGTCGCCGCAGACCAGGACGGTACGGCGGGTGGGGTCGGCGAGCGCGGCGCCCAGCGCGGCGGGCAGGCCGAAGCCGACCATGGTCTGCTCGCCCGGGGTGATGACCTTGGCCCGGTCACTCACGGACACGACCGGGTAGTGGTAGCCCCACATGTCGTGCAGGCCGTTCTCCTGGACCAGGGTGGCCTCGCGCGCGACGGACTCCTGGAGCAGGCGCAGTGCGGCCGGCACGGTGAGCGGGGTGTCACCTGCGCCGTCCGCGCCGGACGCCCCGTACAAGGCGTGCAGTGCGGCCCGTACGGCGGCCGCCTCGGCCCTGCGCCGGGCTGCCGCCTCCGGGTCGGCGGGAGCGCCGGACAGGGCCTCGGTGAGCTGGACGGCCACGGTGGCGGCGTCGCCGAGCAGGGCGACCTCGGGCTCCAGAGCGGTCAGGAAGACGCCCGGGTCGACGTCGATGTGGATGAGCTTCTTGCCCGGGAGGCTGTCCCAGCCCATCCTGGCCGTCTCCTCCAGCCGGGATCCGACGACCAGCACCACGTCGGCCGCCGCCAGCAGCGAGTCCGCGGGCGGCGTGGTGTACAGACCCACCAGGCCGCAGGCCAGAGGGTGTTCCTCGTCGAGGGTGCCGCGGCCGGCGGCGGTGGTGAACACGGGGCTGCCGAGCGCCTCGGCGAGGCGGCGCACGGCCGGGCCGGCGCCCGAGGGTTTGCAACCGCCGCCCGCGACGATGACCGGCAGCCGCGCGCCGGCGAGCAGGCGGGCCGCGCGGTCGACGTCCCCGGCGTCCGCCGCGCCGCGCAGGCGTGGCACCGGGCCGGCGGGCAGCCTTTCGGGGGCCGGGGCGCGCAGCACCTCGTCGGCGATCTCCACCAGGACCACGCCCGGGCCGCCGTTCACGGCGAGGTGGACGGCCCGCCGCAGTGCCCAGGTCAGCTGTGCCGGACTCTCCACCAGGAAGGTCCACTTGGCCAGCGGGCCGGCCATGGCGGCCTGGTCGGTGTACTGGAAGCCGCCGCGGCCGATCCCGGCGAGCGGCACCCGCGTGGTGACGACGACGAGGGGTGCGCCCAGCGAGGACGCCTCCAGCAGTCCGGTCAGGGTGTTGGCGAAGCTGGGGCCGGAGTTGACGGCGAGCACCGCCGGGCGGCCGGTCACCGCAGCGTGCCCGACCGCGGCACAGGCGCCGACGCGCTGGTCGCGGACGCCCACGACGCGCAGCCGCGGTTGCCCGGCGGCCGCGTCCATCAGGCCGGGCTCGTCGGAGGGCAGGCCGAAGACGCTGTCGCACCCCGCGTCCGCGAGGGTTTCGGCGACGAGGTTCCAGAGGTTCCGGACGTGGTTCTCGGTGGTCACTGCTGCTCCTCGGCGTGCTGGTCGATGGTGGAGGACGCGGGGGTGCGGCCGGCGCGCACCGGGCGGTCCGTCCCGGCGCGGCGCCGGTACTCCCGCACGATCGCGCTGCGCTCCCAGGTGGCCTCGTCCAGGCCCGCGGGCCGGACCTCGGGGGTGCGGGGCAGGCCGGTGCGGGGCAGGCCGGTGCCCGCGGGGCGCAGCCGGGTGGCGACGGCCCAGAACACCCCGGTGTCCCTGCGGCGCAGCACCTCGCACACATATGCGCCGGCGGCCCGGCCGGAGACGACGAGGCCGTCGGCGAAGCGCAGGGCCGAGACGCCGTCTCCGGCCGGATCTCCGAGCGCGTAGGCGGGCCCCTGCCAGCCGGTGCCCACGGTGAACTCCCTTAGCAGGACTGAAGGTTCGAGGGCGACGGAGTCGGCGGGCCGCAGCCGCCGGTCCGGGTCCGCACAGCGGGCGGCGAACTGGTCGGCGGCGTGCACGCAGTAGTCGGTGGCGGCCAGGATCACGGGTGATACCGGGCCGTCGACGACGTACAGGGCGGACAGCGCGGCGCACACCGCGTCAACGGCATCGGGGTCCGCCGCGAGGCGGCGGACCCCGGTGGCGGGTGCGGCGGGGGCGTCGCCCGCCGCCCGCCCGTACGCCACGGGCGGGTCGAGGACGGTGGTCACGACCGGGCCCGGCGGGCGGCCTCTGCCGAGAGCAGCAGGGGGCGCGCCGCGACGGTGCCGCCCACGCGGACACTGCCGGCCTGGAGGCCGTGGCCGCCGAAGGGCCGGTTGCCGTCCTCCACGTCGAAGGTGATCCGCTCGGCGCTGACCACGCTGGTCCCGATGCGCGGGCCCTGCAGGCTCGGCTCGCCGAACACCTGGAGGTACATGCCGCGGACGTCTTCCTCGGGCGAGTGCAGCCACTGCTCGATCTGGCGGGGGTGGTCGTACTCCATGGTGAGCACCACCGGGGAGAAGAACTCCGGCGGGTGGAAGGACTCCTGCCAGGGGAGGTGCAGCAGCGAGGGCTGGACGAGGGCCCGGTCGACGTCCACGCCGCCGCCCCGTACGACGAACTCCTGGTGTCCGGCGAGGAACTCAGCCGCACCCTCCACCGCGTCGGGATAGACCAGCGGTGCGACCAGGGTGTCCGGGTCGCGCCGGTCACCGACGCGCACGGCCGACAGGGCGTCCGCGAGGCGGCCGACGAGGTCACGGGCGACGGAGCGGTGCACGAAGACGACGTCGGTGCACAGACAGTCCTGGCCCGAGTTGTAGAGGCGGGCGGCGAGCACGCTGCGGCAGGCCGCGTCGAGGTCGGCCTCCGGGCCGACGACCAGCGGGTTGGGACCGGAACCGAAGCTCAGGAACAGGGCGTCGTGCGGCATCTGCGCCGCGACCGTCACGGCGTTGTCGGGCTGGCCGGTGAAGACGACGGCGTCGGAGCGCGCGCAGTCGGCGAGGAACTCCTTCTGCGAGACGGGCGCCATCTCGAAGCGTCCGCCGAGCGCGCGCACCCGCGGGCCGAGGATCTCGTGGACGGCCATGGCGGCGGGCGCCACCCTGGCCGAGGGCCGCAGCCGGACCTCGTCGGTGTACAGCGAGGGAATGACGCCGAAGAGGACGTACGAATAGAGCAGGTTGTTCGACGGCAGGAATGCGGCGAGCCTTCCGAGCCGTCCGGGAGAATTGCGCATCAACTCCCAAGGAGCTCCGGAGAGGGCGCGCAGGGACCGGAAGAATTCATCGCCGGCGGCCTGCCGGGTGGCGACCCGGGTGAGGACGGAAAGCAGCTCTTCCCGGTTCTCCAGGAGTGCGTCCACAAGACCGGGAACGGCGCGTTCCACTCCGGCGGGAGACGGCTCCGGGGCATGCGGAAGCCGCAGTACCCCGCCATTCAGGAATGCCGTGTCCAGCCCTTCATCGATGACGCCGCTGTGCATGCGTGTACCCCCTTGCCCGTGCCCGTGACCTCGGGCCCAGCCGAGCGTGCCCCGTTCGGACCCGTCCCCGCATCTCACGGCGTGCTCTCTTCGGGGCCGCCGGGAGGCGCGGAGTGAGCATTCTCGGAGAACGTAGGCGCCCGGGTGGCACGTAGCATTCGAAATGAAAGCACGACACCTCGGGAGCCGCCCGGCCGAGCACCGGAAAGGAGATGCCATGACGATCGATGAATTCCGTTTCAGTGCATTCCTTTCCGCGGTGGATCTGGATACGGGAGTTCTGCTCGCGAACGGTCCGCACATGCAGCGCCTCGTGCTCGACGGCGAGTGGGCGCAGCCCGTGCGCGCGCTGCGCGGCGCCGCCTTCTCGGCCGCCGGGTTCGCCGCCGTGGCTCCCGACCCGGCCGCGGCCGCGGACGTCCTGCGGGCGCTGGTCGACCGGAATCTGGTGGTGCCCGCCGGTGCCGACGAGGAGGAGGCGCTGCGCACCCTGCTCGCCGACCGTCCCGAGGCGGCCCGCAGTTCCCTGACGGGCCGGACCGGCTCCTGGCCCACCACCCGCTACGGCCTGCCGCAGCGCCTGACCGCCCCGTCCGCGCGCCACGGCTCCGAGGCCCCGGAAGCCGTCACCTACCTCCTGCTGGGCGGCTGCGTCACCCAGTTCACCGAGGAGCCCCTCCTCGCGCTGGGCCGTGAGCAGGGCCTGGATGTGCGCACCGAGCACCTCTGGCCCGGCTCCGTCCGGGACATGTCGCGGGCGGTGGCGCGGGTACGCCCCGACGTGACGGTGTACCAGGCCGGTGTCCAGCCGTTCCTGTCGGCCCTGTGGGACGGCGCGCACACCCGTGACGACGGTGAGCGCGAGCAGTCCCTGACGCTGATGAAGAGCGCCCTCTCGGTCAGCATCACGGCGCTCGCCGACGCCCTCGAGGGCAGGCTGGGTCTGGTCCACAACTTCGGGCCGCCCGCGCTGTCGCCGTTCGGACGCTTCGACTTCGCCGAGGAGTTCGGCTTCCGGCGCATCGTCGCCGAGCTGAACGCGCACATCGACCACTGCGTACGGCGCCACCCGCACCTGATGGTGGTCGACGAGGAGCGCCTGGTCGCCCGGCACGGCGCCGCGGCCCTCTTCGACGACCTCGTCTTCCCCTCCGGCCACCACGGCGGATCCCTCGACCCGTCCGACGAGCGGCCCCACCAGCTGCCCGCGCTCGGCCACGCCCTGGCCACCGAGTACCTGGCCTGCCACCGCATCCACCGCGGCGCAGGCCGGATCAAGCTGGTCGTCACCGACCTCGACGGGACGCTGTGGCCCGGCATCGCCGCCGACGACGGTTTCGACTGGCTCGACGGCGACGCCACCAGCCGCTGGGTGCACGTGGGACTGCACCAGGCCCTGTCGGTGCTCAAGAGCCGCGGCGTGCTGCTGGCCACGTCCAGCAAGGGCGACGCCCGCGCGACGCTCGGCGCCTGGGAGGGCCACGGCGGCGCCCGTCAGCTGCTCGGCCCCGACGACTTCGTGCTCCACCGGATCAACTGGCAGGCCAAGTCGGCCGGTATCGCCGACATCTGCGCCCGCCTCGGCTTCGCCCCCGAACAGGTCCTCTTCCTCGACGACAACCCGGTCGAACGCGCGGAGGTGGCCGCGGCCCTGCCCGGACTGCACGTCGCCGAGGGACCGGTGCACACCTTCCGCGATCTGCTGCTGTCCAGCCCCGCGCTGGAGTCGGGCCCGCGGACGCAGGAGGCTGCCCGGCGCACCGACACCACCCGCGCCATGCTGCGGCGCCAGGACCTCGGCGCCACGATGGACCGCGACGGCTTCCTGCGCTCCCTGGAGATCGGGCTGCGCGTGGAGCGGGGCGGCGAGCGGCACCTGGCGCGCGTCTGCGAACTGTTCAACCGGACGAACCAGTTCACGACGACGGCCTGGCGGACGACACCCGAGGAGCTGCGGCGCACGCTGGCCGCCCCGGACACCCGGCTGCACGTGGCCTTCGCCTCGGACCGGTTCGCCGACTACGGCATGACCGGCGCCTGCCTGGTGCAGGACGGCACCGTGACGGCCTTCGCCCTCAGCTGCCGCGTCATCGGACTCGACATCGCCGTGCCGTTCCTCACGGCGGCGCTCCGGGACGGTGCCGGCGGCGGCCGGAGCCTCGCGGGGATCCGCGGCCACATCGTCGCGACGGACCGCAACACCCCGGCCCGGGACCTGTTCCTGGACGCCGGCTTCACTGCGGACACCGCGGCGGGCCGGTACGTCCTGGCCGCCGGCGACCGGCTGCCGGACCTGGACGGCCTGCCCCTCACGGTCAGCGCGGGGCCCTAGGCCCGGCGGACGGGGGCCCTGCAACCGGACCCGGTCGACAGTTTCAGCAGGCCCAGTAGATACAGCGAATTCAGCAATGACAGGGGGACACCGTGCGAGCAGTGGTTACCGGCGGCGCCGGCTTCGTGGGATCGCATCTGTGCGAGCGGCTGCTGGCCGAGGGCCACAGGGTCGTCTGCGTGGACAACTTCTCGACCGGGCGCGCCGAGAACATCGCCCACCTGCTGGATCACCCGGGATTCCGTTTCTCGCTGCAGGACGTCACCGAGGGCCTCAACGTGCCCGGACGCGTCGACGCGGTCTATCACCTCGCGTCGCCCGCCTCCCCCGCCGACTACCTGCGGCTCCCGGTCGAGACGCTGCTCGTCGGCTCATACGGCACCCGCAACGCCCTCGAACTCGCCCGCCGCGACGGCGCCCGCTTCCTGCTGACCTCCACGTCCGAGGTGTACGGCAGCCCGCAGGTGCACCCCCAGCCCGAGAGCTACTGGGGCAACGTCAACCCGGTGGGCCCCCGGTCCGTCTACGACGAGGCGAAGCGGTTCGGCGAGGCGATCACCATGGCCTACCACCGCACCCACGGCGTACGGACGACCATCGTCCGCATCTTCAACACGTACGGGCCCCGGATGCGCGCTGACGACGGCCGCGCGGTGCCCGCCTTCGTCACCCAGGCGCTGGCCGGCGAGCCGCTGACGGTCACCGGCGACGGCGGCCAGACCCGCTCGATGTGCTATGTCGACGACCTGGTCGACGGGCTCCGGCGGGCTCTCGACTCCGGCCACGCCGGGCCCGTCAACCTCGGCAACCCCGTCGAGGTGACCATGCGCGAACTCGCCTTGACCGTAAGCGACCTGTGCGGTTCGGCCAGCGAACTCACGCTGGTCCCCAGGCCGCAGGACGACCCTCAGCAGCGGCGCCCCGACATCACCGCCGCCCGCGAGGAGCTGGGCTGGGTGCCACGGACGTCCCTGGAGGACGGCCTGCGCCGCACCGTTGCCTGGTTCCGCGACAGCGCCGCCGACACGGGCCTGCCCGCTGACCACGAGGAGGCGGCTTCCGCCCTGGCCGCCTGACCGGCCCCCCGCCTGACCCGTAGGCCACGCCACCGACCGCGGAGCACCGACCGCCCGCGCTACCGATCACCGATCACCGATCACCGATCACCCTGACCGACCCGGCCACCCGACCCGGCCACCCGGCCCGACCCGCCGGGAACCCGACCCACCGAAAGGGGGCACGAGGAGACCATGACCCTGCCCGAGCACCTCACTCTGAAGAACCCGACCGACGTCCCGCTGGACAGCCTGGTCCGCTTCGTCCGCAGCTACGAGGAGACCATCACCGGCGCGTCCACATGCAGCCGCGAGGACATCCTGCTCGAAACCGGGATCCCCGGTTACCGGGACAACAGCTGGTGCCTGACCGATGCCGCGGACGAGGTGGTGGCCTGGGCGGCGCTGACCGTACGCGGAGGCGGCACGGCCGACTGTGCGCTCACGGTGCTGCCGGGCGAGCACGGCGACGCGGCCGCCCGCGCCCTCCTGCACCGCCTCCTGAACCGGGCCGACGAACTCGGCGAGGAGCAGGACACCTACTACTCCGTCAGCGTCGGGGGTGTGCTCAGCGGAGACACCGTGGTCCCGCGCGTCCTGGAGCAGGACGGATTCGTGCGCAGCGCGACCTTCGGCCAGTACGACATCGACCTGCGCGCCGCTCCGCTGCCTCCGGTCCTGCCCGGGAACGGGCGCATCCGTACGGCCGGCTGGGCCTCGGATGCGGAAGTCATGCACGCGCTGCACCTGCGCAACCGTTCGAAGGGCCCCAAGACCGAGAGCCTGGAGCACTTCCGCGCCATGCTGGAGCAGTTGGGCGCGGCCGGCGGCGTCGCCCTGGTGCTGGAGCTGGCCGGCCGTCCGGCCGGATATGTCCTCGCGCAGGAGGGCGGCGGCGAAGGCCGTGTCATAGAGATGGGCGTCGCCCCGGCGTCGCGGGGTCTGGGCATCGGGCTGGCCCTGGTGACCGCCGTCCTCGCGGAGCTGCGTGCGCTGGGCAGTGCCCGAGCACTGATGGCCATGGACACGGCGGAGATCCGCGATCACGAAGGGCTGCGCCGCATCCTCGCCATCCAGGGCGAACGCGCCGTCTCCCAGTACTTCAAGCAGACCGCCTGATCCCGGCCGTGTACCGGCGCCCCCCAGGTCGCCGGACCGCTGTCCGTGTGAGTGCGAGTACAGGACTCCCGACCCGGGTCCCGTCCTCCCCCACTCATCCCCGGGAACGATACCGACCCACCTCTTTTTCAGGGAGCCACCGGCAGGCCCTCGCTGCTTCTTCGTGAAGTCCCGGGTGTTCCCCTGCCGACCGGCACCACCAGCGCCACCACTCCGGCAGCCCCGCGCGGCCGGACCACCCACCCCCGTACGAGAGGGAGTTGTCCGCCATGGTGTACACCGGCGTGCCGAGGAAGCGGCTGCTCATGGTGATGCCGTACAGCCAGTTCGTCCGCAAGGCCGCCGAGGCGGGCTTCGAGGTCTGGGCGATCTGGGACCCGTCGCTGCGCGACCGGGCCTATCTCGACGAGGTCGCCGAGCACGCCAGGGAGCTGCTGCTGACCGACTTCTCCGACGAGCAGGGGCTGCGCGACCTCATCGCCGGGACCGTGCGCGCCCACGCCATCGAAACGGTCCTGCACCTGGGCTCCGAGGAGAGCATGGGGCCGGCCGTCGCCGCAGCCGAGGCGCTGGGCCTGTCCCCCAATTCGGCCGGCGCCGTCCACCGGCTCAACGACAAGGCCGCCATGCGCGCCCTGCTCGCCGAGTCCGGGCTGTCCGTCGTACGGGCCGAGCCGGCCGCCACCGCCGAGGAGGTCGCGGCGGTCGCGGGCCGGCTGCCGCTGCCGGTCGTGGTCAAGCCCTCCCACGCTTCCGGAAGCCGCGGGGTCGCCCTGATCCGCGACGGCGCCGACCTCCAGGAATGGAGCGCCCGCGTCGAGAGCAGCGGCCTGGCGGGGCCCTTCCTCGTGGAGGAGTACCTAAAAGGGCCCGAGTTCAGCGTCGAGACCCTCAGCGCCGGCGGGACGCACCACGTCATCGGCATCACCGCGAAGCAGACCACCGGCGCGCCCGGTTTCGTGGAGACCTCGCACATCCACCCGGCGCAGCTGGACCCCTCCGACGCGAGCGCGATCCGGGCGGTCGTCACCGGCCTGCTCGACCTGGCCGGCTACACCTTCGGGCCCGCGCACACCGAGGTGATCCTCACGGCCGGCGGGCCGAGGATCGTCGAGTCGCAGACCCGGCTGGGCGGTGACCGCATCCCGCTGCTCATCGAGACCGCCACCGACTTCGACATCGAGGCCGAGATCTTCCGGACGCTCGCCGGGGCGCCCGTCCGGCCGCCCCGGCCGAAGCACACCGCGGCCATCGGCTTCTTCTTCCTTACTCCCGGCCGGCTGGAGTCGGTCACCGGGCTCGGCGCGATCCGTGCCCTGCCCTACGTCCACCAGCTGCACTTCCCCTTCGCGCCGGGGGACGAACTGCCGCGCACCAGCGACTCGTTCACCCGTCACGGCTATGTGGTCGTGGACGCGCAATCGCCGGCGGAGGCCACCGAGCGCATCGCCCGCGCACGCGCCCTGCTGCGGGCCGACGTCCGCGAGAGCGTCACGGCCGCACCGATTGGAGCCCTCCTTTGAGCACCGCCAAGACCGTCCTGCTGATCGGCGGCGTCGACGCCCACCTGGAGCGCTTCGCCGCGCTCGGGGCGAAGGTCATCCTGATCCAGCACCCCGACAAGGTCACCGACTTCCAGACGAGGACCGCCGACGTGCTGGTCGTCGTCGACTACACCGAGTGGGACACCGTACGGCCGTTCGCCGAGGCCGCCCGCGCCGTCTACGGCGTCGACGCCGTCGTCTCCCTCACCGAGCCGGGCCTGAACCCGGCCGCCCGGCTCAGCGACCTGTTCGGCCTCTCCGACGGCCACCGCTACGAGGTCAGCCGCCGGATGCGCGACAAGTGGCTGATGCGCCGCCACCTCGCGGAGGCGGGGCTGCCCGTCCCGCACGCCGGCCTGGTCTCGGACCGCGCCTGCCTGGACGCCTTCGGCGAGCGGGCCGGCTACCCCTTCATCCTCAAGCCGGTCTCCACGACCGCCGGTTTCGGCCTGATCCGCGCCGAGGGCCCGGCCGACCTCGACCGGGTGTGGGCGCGCGTCCAGGAACTGAACGGCGGGCGCACCGACCGCGGCTCGACCATGTTCACCGTCGACGGGTTCCTGATGGAGTCCTACATCGACGGCCCGGAGTTCAGCGTCGAGGCGCTCAGCTTCGCCGGCCGCCACGTCGTCGTCGCCGTCACCGAGAAGCTCGTCGACGAGGCGCACTTCGCGGAGCTCGGCCACGCCGTTCCGGCCCGCCTCGCCGACGCCGACCGCGAGCGGCTCACGGGCGCCGTCGAGGCGTTCCTGACCGCCATGGGCGTCACGGACGGCCCCAGCCACACCGAGATCCGGCTCAGCGGCCGCGGCCCCGTCGTCATCGAGTCCCACAACCGGCTCGGCGGTGACCACATCGTCGAACTCGTCGAGGCCGCCTACGGCATCGACATGATCGCCTACGGGGCCGCCTGGCCGCTGGGCCTGGTCGAACCACTGGCCGGCGCCCCCGCCGCGCGGGCCGGCGCCGCCATGCGCGCGGTCCTGCGCGGCCCCGGCACCGTCACCGCCGTCTCGGGTGTCGAGGACGTCGCGGCGCGGCCCGACGTGCTCGCCGCGCAGGTCTCCGTGAAGCCCGGCGACACCGTCCGGCCGCTGCGCGACAACTGGGACCGGCTCGGCTCCGTGGTCGTACGCGCCGCCGACACCGACAGCGCCGTCGAGCTGTGCGAACAGCTGACACGGTCCGGCATCCGCATCGACGTCGAGCCCGTGCCGCAACCGGCGGCGCAGGCCGCAGCGGAGCCCGTGGCCGCCTGAGCCACGGCGGGCCCGCCGTCCCAACCGAGGAGTTGACCGTCATGTCTTCACCGACGCCACTGCTGCACCTGCTGCGCGAGGACCTGGACGTCGTCGTCTCACAGGACCCGTCCGTCACCAGCCGCTGGGAGGCGCTGGGGCACTCGGGGCTGTCCGCCGTGTGGGCGCACCGTGTCGCCCACCGGCTCTACCACGGCAGGATGCCGACCGCCGCCCGTACACTGGCGCGTTTCTCGCGGCGCCGCACGGGCGTCGAGATCCACCCCGGCGCCGTACTGGGCCGCCGCGTCTTCATCGACCACGGCACGTCCGTGGTCGTCGGCCAGACCGCCACGGTCGGCGACGACGTGACGATCTACCAGCAGGTGACGCTGGGCGCGGTGGGCTGGTGGTCCGACAACGCCCGCCCGGCGGGCGAGCGGCGCCACCCCGCCATCGGCAACGGAGTGATCCTCGGGGCCAACGCCACCGTTCTCGGGCCCGTCACGATCGGCGACCGGGCACTGATCGGTGCCATGGCGACCGTCACCGAGGACATCGGACCGGGCGCGCGGGTCTACGCGCCCCGTTCCGTCGTACGGGACGGCCCGTCCCCGGCCGCCGTCCCGGACGGCGCGCCGCCCGCCGCGCCGGAAGCCGCCACCGCCCTGGATCCCGTGCGCCTGCTCGCCTCGGCCGGCTCGTGGTGAGCGCCGGGGCGGCCGCCCCGGCCGCTCCCCCGGCCTGCCCGCCCCCGTTCCCCTTCCCTGGAGACCTTCCTTCCATGACCACCGCCATCGCCATCGCCCCGCCGCGGCGCCGGGTCGCCGACCGCCTCGAAGAACTCATCGGCGGTACACCCCTGGTGCGCCTCGCCGTGACGGACGCCGCCCACGGGACCGAGGTGCTGGCCAAGCTGGAGTCCGCGAACCCGTTCGCCAGCAGCAAGGACCGCGCCGCCCTGAGCATGCTGCGGGGCGCCGAGCAGCGCGGTGACCTGCTGCCCGGCGGCACCGTCGTGGAGTCCACCTCGGGCAACACCGGTATCGCGCTCGCCGCGATGTGCTCCGTCCGCGGCTACCGCTGCGTCGTCGTCCTGCCCGACAGCGCGACGCCCGAGCGGATCGGCCTGCTGACGACGCTCGGCGCCGAGATCGTACTGACCCCCAGTGCCGAGCGGTTCGCCGGGGCCATCGCCAAGGCCGAGGAGATCCAGGCCGCCACGCCCGGGTCCTGGTACGTCCGCCAGCACGAGAACGACGACAACGTACGGGCCCACTACGAGGGGACCGGGCCGGAGATCTGGGCCGACACCGACGGCCGCGTCGACGTGCTCGTCGCGGGTGTCGGCACCGGCGGCACCCTCACGGGAGCCGGCCGCTACCTGCGCGAACACAACCCGGACCTGGAGGTCGTCGCCGTCGAACCGGAGAACTCGCCGGTGCTCTCCCGCGGCTACGCCGGCACCCACCGCATCCCCGGCCTGAACGGCGGCTTCGTCGCCCCGACCACCGACGTCGGCCTCATCGACAGGATCCTCACCTGCCCGGACGAGGCCGCGCTGGCCACGGCCCGGACGCTCACCCGCGAGCAGGGCATCTTCGCGGGCATCTCCTCCGGAGCGGCCGTCTACGGCGCCACCCTCCTGGCCCGGCGGCCCGAGTACGCCGGAAAGACCATCGTCACGATCCTGCCGGACACCGGCGAGCGGTACGTAAGCATCTTCAACGAAGGGACCCCGTCATGACCACGCTCGTCCTGCACCGCGGCTCGCTGCGCGCCAACCCGTACGAGCAGTGGCTCGCCGACCACCACGAGAAGATCGTCCTGCTGGCGTCGGCCGAGCAGCTGGACCTGTTCGGCGAGGAACTGCCCGTCGAGGCGCCGTACCTGCACGCGGAGGCGCTGGCGGACTACGACACGAGCCGGCGCGTCCTGGAGCGGGCGGCGGAGCTCGTCGAGGAGTTCGGCGTCACGGACGTCGTGGCCTGCCAGGAGTTCGACATCCTGCGGGCGGCCCGGCTGCGCGAGCGGTTCGGCCTGGCAGGGCAGCGGCCCGACAGCGCCGTCGTCTACCGCGACAAGTGGGAGATGAAGCAGGCGGCCGTGCGGGCCGGGATCGCGGTCGCCGACCACGTCCTGCTGCGCACAGCAGCCGACCTGGACCGGTTCGCGGACCGCCTCGGACTGCCGGTCGTCGTCAAGCCGCGCAGCGGCGTGCTCTCCGTGGGCGTCTCCATCCTGCGTACGGCCGGGGAACTGGCCGACTGGCGCGACCGGACGGAACTGGCCGGGCCGGACGGCGAACCCGAGTGGCTGGCCGAGGCCTACGTCGACGGCTCGATGTGCCACGTCGACGGCACGGTGCTGGACGGTGAGATCGCCACGCTGTGGCCCTCCCAGTACATGTACGCGCTGGCGAACTTCCGGGACCGGGGCGGGCGGGTGGACATCGCGCTGGACACCGCGGATCCGCTGGCGCGGCGGCTGGCCGCGTTCGGCGAGCAGGTGCTGGCCGCCTTCGGCGGGCCCGACCACTTCGCCTTCCACATCGAGGTGTTCGTCACCGGCGACGGCGAGCTGGTGCTGTGCGAGGCCGCCTCGCGGGCCGGCGGGGCCGGGGTGCGGGACGTGCAGCGCGCCCTGTTCGGCTTCGACCCGATGGAGTTTCCGGTACGCCGGCAGCTGGGCCTGCCGGTGGAGTTCGAAGGGCGGCGCGATCCCTCGCGCATCGCCGGCCAGCTGCTGTTCACCAAGCGCCCCGGCGTCCTGCGCGCGCTGCCGGACCCGGCGGCGCTCCCCGAGGGCGTGGTCAAGTACACGACGTACGCCGAGGCCGGGCAGACGGTCCAGGACGCCGCGCACTCCGGTGACTTCCTCGCCGCCTTCGTGATCACGGGCGCGGACCGCGCCGAGACCGAGGCCCGCATCCGCACCGCGGAGAGCTGGTTCAAGGAGGGCCTCGACATCGGCTGACCGGACATGGCGAAGTCACGCCAGCCCTCCCCGCCGAATCGCCCCACACTGGTTCTTTTCGCCATCTCCGCATTCCAGGAGAAGTACGCGTTGGCATCCGAACCAACAATGTGCGTGTGGAAATCGAAGTAGAGACCGCTGGCCGGACAGGCACGCCTGAGGAGGGCACCCGTCTGTTCCCCCGGCACGCCGCCTTCCGCCTCACCGGCTCCCTCGACCTTCCCTCGCTGCGGGCGGCCTGGCGTGCGGCGGTGCTCCGGCACGGGGCCGGGGATGTGCGCCCGGTGTGCTTCATCGACCTGAGTTCGGTTCCGGTGACGGACCCGGGTGCCCTTGCCGCGCAGCTGTGCGACCGCTGGGCGGCCGAGGAAGCCGCCCGGGCACCGCACCCGCAGGCACGCCTGTCCGTGGCCCGGCTCACCGCCACCGAGTACGTGCTGCTCGTCGCCGTGGATCAGATGCCCGACGAACAAAGCTTCCGCCGCCTGCTCGGATCCGTATCGCAGTCGTGCGCGGCTGACGGAGTACTCCGTCAGCTCCGGACCGAGCCGGCCGCGGCCGCGGCTGAGCCGCTCCCCGCGCCCGGATACGACGGCCTGCCCGTGCACGTGCTGGCGGCGCGCCACGCCGTCACGGCCGGCCCCGCCGTCGTCTGGGCCGGGGAGACGACCGACTACGCCGAACTCGACGCCCTGGGCTCCCGCCTCGCCGGCGCGCTCGTGGCGGCCGGTGTGGCCCCGGGTGACGCGGTGGCCGTCCGGATGGCTCCGGGAGCCAGGCGCGTAGCGGCGCTGCTCGGCGTCCTGGCATCCGGTGCACGGCTGCTCTGGCTCGCCCCGGGTCCCGCGGGTGAACGCGGCCGCGCGATGCTCGATGTGCTGCGCCCCGTGTGCATGGTCACCGATGGAGCCACGGACGGCGACGACCTCGTCAGCTGGTACCGCACGGAACTCGGAGGTCGCGTCCTGGACGCCGGTGGGCCTGCGGATCCGGCGGGGATCGGGCAGACGCCCGCCATCGGACCGCGGGACGGCGCGTACGTCGCCTTCACGTCCGGATCGACCGGAACCCCCAAGGGCATCCCGCAGTGCCACGATGCGCTCGCGCAGTTCGCGCACTGGATGGGGCGGCAGTTCGGCATGGGCCCGGGGGCCCGGGTGGCTCAATGGGTCTCCCCCGAGCACGACCCCGCGCTGGCCGAGGTCTGCGCCACGCTCGTCGCGGGCGGCACGCTCTTCCCCGTTTCCGACGCCGTGCGCACCAACCCGGACGCGCTCGTGCCATGGCTGGCCGAGCACCGGATCACCCACATCCAGACGGTGCCGAGCTTCGCCAGGGACCTGCTGGAGGTCATCACGGACACGGCGGCCGGGCAGCGGCTCGGTGCCCTGAGCCACGTACTCCTCATGGGCGAGGCGCTGCGGGCCGAGCTCGTCGGGGGTCTGACCACGGCACTTCCCAGTGTCCGGGTGTTCAACCTGTACGGACCCACCGAGACCGTAGCCGCCACCTGGCACGAGGTCACTGACGTGACCGCGGGGCCGGTGCCGATCGGCCGCGCGATCCCCGGCCGCCAGGTCCTCGTCCTGGACGGCGACGACCTGACCTGCCCCGTCGGCGTCACCGGCGGCGTCGTCGTGCGCTCCCGCTACGTGACCCCCGGCTATCTCGGCAGCACCGACCGCTCGGCCTTCCGGCCGGTGGAACGGCTGGACACCCCGGACGGCGACGCGGGCTGGTACCGCACGGGCGACCTCGCGCGGCGCCTCGCGGACGGAACCCTGGAATTCCGCGGGCGCGCGGACTTCCAGATCAAACTCTCGGGCAATCGCGTCGAACTGACGGAGATCGAGGCCTCATTGGCCTCGCACGACTCCGTCCTCGAATGCGCGGTCGTCCCGCGGACGGACCGGCCTGGACCGATCCGCCAGCTGGCAGTGCACGTCGTCCCGAAGCGGGGAACAGATGGCCTGCCCCTGGGTGCCGCCCCTCAGTGGCGGGCCCATCTGCGGCGCCATTTCGGCGCGCTGAACATCCCGGCGACCTTCCACGAGGTCTCCGGCCGTCTGCCGCGCAACGCGGCGGGCAAGGTCGACCGCGCCCGGCTGCGCTGACCTGTCGATCCGGTCCGGCCGGCGGCACCACCTGCCCTTATCCCGATTCCACTTGGAGTGAGTACTTTGACCACAGTCGAGACCTCTGCCATTCCGGTCGCCTTCGACGGTGAGACCCTGACCATCGACGGTGTGCGGCAGGTAGCCCAGGAGGGCGTGCAGGCCCAGGTGTCCAGCGACACGCTGGACAAGGCCCGCAAGAGCCGTGAGATCTTCGAAGGCATAGCCGAGCAGAACATCCCGATCTACGGGGTGACCACCGGCTACGGCGAGATGATCTACATGCAGGTGGACAAGTCCAAGGAGACGGAGCTCCAGACCAACCTGGTCCGGAGCCACAGCGCCGGCGTGGGCCCCATGTTCGCGGAGGACGAGGCCCGTGCCATCGTCGCCGCCCGCCTCAACACCCTCGCCAAGGGATACTCCGCGGTCCGCCCCGAGATCATCGAGCGCCTGGCCCTCTACCTGAACCTGGGCATCACGCCCGCCATCCCGGAGATCGGCTCGCTCGGCGCCAGCGGCGACCTCGCGCCCCTCTCGCACGTGGCGAGCACCCTGATCGGCGAGGGCTACGTCCTGCGCGACGGCAAGCG
This sequence comes from Streptomyces antarcticus, assembly GCF_026627255.1. GTDB lineage: Bacteria > Actinomycetota > Actinomycetes > Streptomycetales > Streptomycetaceae > Streptomyces > Streptomyces antarcticus. The sequence goes on from NZ_JAPNLM010000020.1 coordinate 50,288, forward strand.
CGTCAAGACCAAGGTGGTCCTCGACGAGCACTGCATCGAGCCGCTCCAGCTCCGCTTCAAGGAGGGCCTGGCCCTCATCAACGGCACCTCGGCCATGACCGGCCTCGGCTCCCTCGTCGTGGGCCGCGCGCTCACCCAGGCGCGCCAGGCCGAGATCGTCAGCGCGCTGCTGATCGAGACGCTGCGCGGTTCCACCAGCCCGTTCCTGGCCGAAGGCCACGACATCGCGCGCCCGCACCAGGGGCAGATCGACTCCGCCGCAAACATGCGCGCGCTGATGAACGGCAGCCACCTCACCGTCGAGCACGCGGACCTGCGCCGTACGCTCCAGGAGAGCAAGGACACCGACAAGGACGTCCAGCGCTCGGAGATCTACCTCCAGAAGGCGTACTCGCTGCGCGCGATCCCGCAGGTCGTCGGCGCCGTGCGCGACACCCTCTACCACGCGGTGCACAAGCTGGAGATCGAGCTCAACTCCGCGAACGACAACCCGCTGTTCTTCGAAGGCCAGGAGATCTTCCACGGCGCGAACTTCCACGGCCAGCCGATCGCGTTCGCCATGGACTTCGTCACGATCGCCCTGACGCAGCTCGGCGTCCTGGCGGAGCGCCAGATCAACCGTGTCCTGAACCGCCACCTGAGCTACGGGCTCCCCGAGTTCCTCGTCGCCGCCGACCCGGGCCTGCACAGCGGGTTCGCCGGCGCGCAGTACCCCGCCACCGCTCTCGTCGCCGAGAACCGCACGATCGCCCCGGCCAGCACCCAGAGCGTTCCGTCCAACGGTGACAACCAGGACATCGTCAGCATGGGTCTGATCGCCGCTCGCAACGCCCGGCGCGTGCTGGACAACAACAACAAGATCCTCGCCGTCGAGTTCCTCGCCGCCGCCCAGGCGGTGGACATCTCGGGCCGTTACGACGGTCTGAGCCCCGCGGCGCAGGCCACCTACAACGCGGTGCGCGCGCTGGTGCCGACGCTGGGCGTGGACCGGTACATGGCGGACGACATCGAGCTGATCGCCGCAGCGCTCTCGCGCGGCGAGTTCCTGGAGGCGCTCAACCGCCACACGGAGCTCGAACTGCGCTGAGCCACGCCCCTCCCGCCACGCGGCCGGACCCCGGGTCACCGGGAGCCCGGCCGCCGGCCGGGGCCCCTCAGCGCCACGCCCCAGGACGGCCCGTACACGCCGGACCGGCACGCACCGCACCACCTCGCCCGAAAGGACGCGCCACCCATGACTCCCCGCACGGTCGGTCCGACGACCGACGCCTCGCTGACCGCCCTGCTCCAGGCTTCTCCGGACCGCATCGACGAGGCGTTCCTACGCCTCGCGGGCGAACTGTGGAAGGACGGTGAGGCCACCGAGGAGGCACTGCCGTCCGTGCCCGCGCTCGTGGCCGCTCTGGCGGTCGCCGACGGCAGCCGCCAGGGTCATCTCGCGCTGCTGCTCGGGCTGCTCGCCGAGACGGAACACACCGCGGCGGAGCAGCCGCTCACCGAGGCCGTGCGCGCCGGGCTCGACCGCTACCTTCCGCTGCTGACCGACTCGGCCGCCGGCGGCCCGCTCCAGCTGGGGGCGCTGTACCTCCTCTCGCACCTGGGCGGTGACCGCGAGCGCATCCTGGCCGCTGCCGCCGGGACCGAGCTGACACCCGACGACCGGACCCGGCTGGAGCGCTGCCTCCAGCCGCTCGACCCGCAGGACGTGGTCCTGGGCCGGGTCTGGCCCTCGCCGCACGAATGGCAGCTGAACGCCGACGAGGTGGCCTTCGACCAGGGCTGGATCCAGAACCTGTCCCCCGAGGCGCTGGCCGCGACCTGGGCCAGCGACACCCGGTCGGTGTTCGCCTACACCGGCGCGAAGGCGCTGTGGGCCCTGCGCAACGGCACGCCGACCGTCGTCCACGACACGAGCGTCCACGCGGGCGCCCGTCCCGCCGACCCGCCGGCCCCCCGCATCGAGGAGTTCAGCCGCTTCTCCGACGTGCTGCGATGCCCGGGGTGCCGGGGCGGTCTCTCCTACGAGGCGGAGGGCGCGGCCTGCACCGTCTGTGACCGGAGCTACCCGCTGCCCAACGGCGTACTGGACCTCTCGGCCGGCGCCGGCGACAACCACGGCGAGTCGGACGTCCTGCAGAACGCCGCCGCCATGCGGGGCATCGGGTTCCACTACGAGAACGTCCTGCGCCCGGCCTTCCTCCGGGTGATGGGCCAGAACTGGGGCGGCCAGGTCACTCCGACCGACGAGGACGCGTACCTGGCGGAGCACCTCGCCCCCGCCGACGGTCCCGTCCTGGACGTGGCCGCCGGGGCCGGCCGCTGGACGGCCGTCGTGGCGCAGACCACGGGCGCGGACAACGTCCTCGCGCTCGACCTGATCGCCCCCATGCTGGCAGGGCTGCGCGCCAGGCTGCCGGAGATCGCCACGCTGCGTGCCAGCGCCCTGGCGCTGCCCGTCGCCGACGGTTCCCTCGCGGCCGTCAACTGCTGGAACGCGCTCCAGGCCCTTCCCGACGCCGGTGCGGCGATCGACGAGATCGGCCGGGCTCTGCGTCCGGGCGGCCGGCTGACGCTGCTGACGTTCCGCTGGGGTTCGGACCCGCTGTACCGCTACTTCCAGGGATCCCACGCGTTCCCCGGCAGCCCCGACGGAATCAAGCTGTTCGAGGCCGAGCAGATCCGGACTTGGCTGAATGGAGCCGGACTTTCCATCGTCGAGGAGTCGGGACCCGGCACGTTCGTCCTGATCACCGCGGAAAAGCAGGCCTGACGAAGAGCCTCGGTGTGCGGCGGGCCGAACCCCCGCGAGCACGCCGCACGCCGAGCCGTACTCAGCAACATTGAATATGGAATGGGAAGCCGCCACGGTGCAAGGATTCCGTCGGCCCCATTCCGGTGACCGATATCAGGAGAATTCCATGAAGACCATCGAGGCGCCGACGCGCGAAGAGCTCATTCGCCGCGCATCCGACCTGATTCCGCTGCTGCAGAAGAACGCCCTTTCCGGCGAGGAGAACCGGCGCCTTCCCCAGGAGACGGTCGAGGCGCTCGCCGAGGCCGGAATTTTCAAGATGCGCGTCCCGCACCGTTTCGGCGGTTACGAGTCGGACATGCGCACCGTCGTCGACACGCTCGCCGAGATCGCGCGCGGCGACGGCTCCGCCGCCTGGGTCGCCTCCGTGTACGCGATCAGCGCGTGGATGGTCGGCCTGTTCCCCGATGAGGTCCAGGACGAGATCTTCTCGACCCCCGACGTGCGCATCAGCGGCATCCTGAGCCCGACCGCCATGGCCCACCCGGTCCCCGGCGGTGTCGTGGTGAACGGCAAGTGGTCGTTCAACAGCGGTGTCCAGGACAGCCACTGGAACACCAACGCCGCGATCCTGATCGGCGAGGACGGCCAGCCGCAGCCCGTGATGCTCGCCATCCCGGTCAGCGAGCTGACGATCGTGGACGACTGGCACACCGCCGGCCTGCGCGGCTCGGGCAGTGTCACCACTCTCGCCGAGAACGTCTTCGTGCCGGAGCAGCGTGTCCTTCCGATGGTCCCCGTCCTCATGGGCCAGCACCGCTCCGTGCTCAACGCCGGCTCCCCGCTGTACAGCGCGCCCTTCATGCCGACCGCCTGCGCGACCATCTCGGCGCCCGCGCTCGGTATGGCCAAGGCCGCCAGGGACGCCTTCTTCGACCGTCTGCCGGGCCGCAAGATCACGTACACCTCGTACGAGAACCAGCAGGAGGCGCCGCTGACGCACCTCCAGGTCGCCGAGGCCACCGTCAAGATCGACGAGGCCGAGTTCCACGCCCACCGCGCGGCCCAGATGGTCGACGCCAAGGGCGCGGCCGGCGAGGAGTGGACGCTGGAGGAGCGGGCCCGTGTCCGCCTCGACCTCGGCGCGGTCACGCAGCGCGCCAAGGAGGCCGTCGACATCCTCAACACCGCGAGCGGCGGTTCCTCGGTCTACTCCGAGGTGCCGATCCAGCGCATCGAGCGCGATGTGCAGACGCTGAACCTGCACGCGGTCCTCCACCCGAACACCAACCTCGAGCTGTACGGCCGGATCCTGTGCGGCCAGGAGCCCAACACCGTTTACCTGTAAGCACCGAATCGCTGTGGAGGACTTCCTGATGGACCGATGCCCCGTCGCCCTGGATCCCGCGGGCAACGACGTACACGCCGAGGGCTCGCGCATTCGCGAACAGGGACCGGTGGCCCGGATCGAGCTGCCCGGCGGCGTACTGGCGTGGTCGGTGACCGACTACGCCGCCGCCCGGGAAGTTCTCAGCGACCACCGATTCTCCAAGGACGGCCGCCGTCACTTCGACGCGTACGTCAATGGTGAGGTCGGCGAGGACTTCCCGATGATCGGGTGGGTCCTCATGGAGAACATGACCACCGCCTACGGCGCCGACCACACCCGGCTCCGCAAGCCGTGCGCGCACTCCTTCACACCCCGGCGCGTGGAGGCCCTGCGCCCGGCGGTGGCGGCGATCGCGAACGAGCTCCTCGACGAACTGGCCGCCGTACCGGCCGGCCGGCCCGTCGACCTCAAGGCGCTCTTCGCCCACCCGCTCCCGGCCCGCGCCATCTGCGACCTGTTCGGTGTCCCGGCCGAGGCCCGTGCCGACATGCTGCGCGGCGGCGAGGTCAACGTCGACACGAGCATCTCCCCGGAGGAGGCCGCGGCCAACGTCGCGCGCTGGCACCAGGAGATGCTCGACTTCGTCGAGTCCAAGCGCCGGACGCCGGGCGACGACCTGACCAGCGACCTCGTGGCCGCCCAGCGCGAGGACAGCTCGCTGCTCTCGGACGACGAACTCGTCGGCACCCTGCACATCATGCTCGCCACCGGAACCGAACCGGTGAAGAACCTCATCGCCAACGCCGTGCTCGCCCTGCTGACCCACCCGGACCAGCTGGAGCTGGTCCGCAGCGGGCAGGCCACCTGGCAGGACGTCATCGAGGAGACCCTGCGGGTGGAGGCTCCGGTCGCCCACCTGCCGTTCCGCTTCGCCGTCGAGGACGTCGAGATCGCGGGCGTCACCATAGCCAAGGGCGAGCCCGTTCTGGTCAACTACGCGGCCGTCGGCCGTGACCCGCAGCTGCACGGGGACGACGCGGACCGTTTCGACATCACCCGCGAGAACAAGGAGAACCTCTCCTTCGGGCACGCCATCTACCGGTGCATCGGCCAGCCGCTCGCGCTGCTGGAGGCCGAGATCGCACTGTCCTCCCTGTTCGAGCGTTTCCCGAACCTGGGCCTGGCCGTGCCGGCCGAGGAGATCGGCCCGCAGGGCACCTTCATCATGAACGGCGTCGCCGAACTTCCCGTGCTGCTGGACGCGCGGCCCGCCACGATGAAGGCTGCCGTGGTCGCCGAGGCCGGGGCGGTGTGGGAGCTGCGCGACGTCCCCGTCCCGCAGCCCGGTCCGGGCCAGGTCCTGATCAGGGTCCGGGCCTCCGGTCTGTGCCACAACGACCTGTGGCTGACCGACGGCCACTTCCCCTTCCCCCAGGCCGACACCGTCGTGGTGGGGCACGAGGGGGCCGGCGACGTGGCCGCCGTGGGTCCGGGCGTCACGAACCGAAAGCCGGGCGACCGGGTCGGCGCCACCTGGGTGCAGGGCACGTGCGGCAGCTGCGACTACTGCGCGCTCGGGCTGCCGCTGACCGGCCAGTCCGGCATGAACTGCACCGCCCCCGTGATGAGCGGCCTGACCGTACCCGGCCACCACGCCGAGTACGTGGTGGTCCTCGCCGACTCGACCGTGCCGCTGCCCGACTCCGTCGGCTACGAGCAGGCGGCCCCGATGCTCTGCGCCGGTTACACGTCCTTGAGCGCGCTGCGCGCCGCGGACCCCAAGCCGGGCGAGCGCGTCGCGGTCCTCGGCATCGGCGGCCTGGGGCACCTGGCCCTGCAGTTCTCGCGCGCCGGCGGCTTCGACACCGTCGCGATCACCCGCTCCCCCGACAAGCACGACCTGGCCCGTGAGCTCGGCGCGTCCACCGTCGTCGCCGACGGCGAGGAGCTGCGCGCCGCGGGCGGAGCCGACGTCATCCTCGTCACCGGCACCTCGTACGAGGCCGCCACCGACGCCCTCAAGGGCCTGCGGCCCAACGGCCGGCTGGTGCTGGCCACGATCGACCCCGAGGGCTCGTTCACGATCGCCCCGCACAGCCCCGTGTGGGCCCAGCGCCAGCAGATCATCGGCGCCACCCACAACGGGCTGGAGCACCTGACCGAGGCCCTGGACCTGCTGGCCGACGGCAAGGTCGCCCCGATCATCGAGGTCTTCCCCAAGGAGCGCATCGCGGAGGCGGTCGCGCTGGCCGCCAAGGGCGAGATCCGCTTCCGCGCCGTCATCACCTACTGAACACACACGGCAGCCGAAGGAAGGAACAGATGAGCACCACGACAGCGGAAACGATCACCGGCGGCGAGCGGTGGGACGAGTCCTCAGCGATCTCGGACGTCTTCAACGACGGCCAGGCCCACCTGGGGTACTGGTACGGACCCGACGACGGCACCCCGATGGTTTCCGCCGCGCACCGGCTGACCCGCAAGGTCGCGGACGTACTGGGCGTGCGGGCCGGCGAGCGGCTGCTGGACGTCGGCTGCGGTCCCGGCGGCCCGTCCATCCAGATGGCCGAGGAGACCGGTGCCCGCGTCACGGGCATCACCATCAGCGGGTTCGAGGCCGAGGCCGGTACGCGCAAGGCCGCCGAGCGCGGCCTCGCGGACCGGGTCGACTTCGAGCACGGCGACTACTCGGAGCTCGGGCACCACGCGGACGGCTCGTTCGACGCCGTCATGGCGATGGAGTCGCTCCAGTACTCACCCGACCTGGCCCGCACCCTGTCCGGACTGGAGCGTGTGCTGCGGCCGGGCGGTGCCCTGACGATGACGGATTACACCCTCGCGCCCGGTGTGGGGCAGGCAGAACGCGACGTCCTCGCCGCGAACCTCGGCCTGCCCCTGCTCCAGCCCGTCGAGGCGTGGCTGGACGTGCTGCGCGAGGCCGGTCTCGAGGTCGAGGAGTGGACCCAGTGCGGGCCGCGCGTCTTCGGCATGGGGCCGAAGTACGTCGAGGCCGCCGAGCAGACCCGCGACAAGCTCGCCGCGGCCTTCGGCGAGGAGGCCGTGACCGGGCTCAAGCAGGCCATGGGCGACTTCTTCAGCCCGGGCGCGGATCAGATCGCGTACAGCATCGTCACCGCGCGCAAGCCGCGGCGCTGACCGGCTGACCGCCGGCCGGGCCGGCGCACCACAACGGGAGAGGGGCCCACCGCCTGAGCGGTGGGCCCCTCTCCCGTTGTGGTGCGAGTGCGAGGCGCGGACTACTCGGCGCCGGCCTCGTGGACCACCTCACGGACCTCGACGGCCGTGAGCTTGGCATCCGGGATCAGCGCGGCCAGTTCGACGGCGCGCTCCTTGGAAGCCACGTCCACGACGTAGTAGCCGCACAGGAACGCCTCGCCCGGGACGTAGGCACCGGTGGCGGTCTCGGTGGCGCCGTCCCTGACCTTGACCGTGGTGGTGTTCGCCGGGAAGTCGAGGGCCTTCGTGCCGACCATCTCGCCGCTCTTGCCTATGACCTGCTGGAAGCTGTCATGGCCGTCGAACACCTCTTGCTGCTGGTCGGCGCTCAGCGCCTCCCACACGACGGGGTTCATGTGCATGATGAGCAGGAACTTCACGTGCTGTCACTCCTGGGTGTCGGTCCGGTTGCGGTAATCGGGAAGGGGGGCGTCGGGGGCGGTCAGCAGCTCCTGGAGCACCTCGCGGAAGCCCGCGACCAGGGCCACGACCGTGCTCTCGTCGTAGAGGTTGCTGCTGAAGCCGAGCTCTCCGATGAGGTCTCCGGAGGCATCGGTCTCCAGGCACAGCAGCATTCCGTCGGGGATGTCGGATCCCACGGGCTGGGAGAGCACCTTGCGGCGGATCGCCGAGTACGCCAGTGGGCCCACGTGCTCGTCGGCCATGGTGAACGGCGTCTGGATGACCTGGAAGACACAGGAGGCCAGTCCGTCGACGGCGACCCGTTCCATGAGATCGGGCGCCTCCTCCAGGACGTGTGCCAGCGGGATCTCCCGCGTGTACGCCTTGAGGCAGGCAGTGCGTGTCCGCCCGACCACCTCACGGAAGGTGGCGCATCCGCCGAGGTCGGTGCGCAGCGGCAGGAAGTTGAAGAACGACCCCACGGCGTCCTGGAAGCGGGCCTGGCTGCGGCCGGGGGTGAAGGTCGGGACGACGACGTCCGTGTCGCCCGTCTGCCGGTGCAGGAAGACGTTGAAAGCGGCCAGCAGGACCATGAACGGCGAGCTGCGGGTGGCGGCGGCCACCTGTCCCGCGGCGGTGCACAGCTCCTCGCCGTACGAGAAGCGGTGCCAGGCGGTGGTGAAGACCGGCTCCCGGGAACGCAGCCGGTCCGTGGGCAGCGCGAGCGCCCGGGCTCCTTCGAGCTCGGCGCGCCAGAAGGCGCGCGCCGACCGGCCTGCCTCCAGTGCCTCGTCGGTGCGCTGCCACTGGGCGTACTCACGGTACTGGGGCGCCTCGCCGAGGGCGGGTCCGGACGCACCCGCGCGTTCGGCGTAGAGCGCCGCGAGGTCCCGGAGGATGACCTGCATGGACCAGGCGTCGACCGCCGTGTGGTGGGCGATCAGCGCCAGTACGGCGTCCTCGCCGTCGAACCGGCCCAGCACCGCACGCAGCAGCGGCAGCCGGCGCACGCTGATGGTGTCCGCGGCGATCTCGTTGAGGAGCTCCTCGGCCAGCAGGTCCCGCGGCCGGGTGTCCGACGGGTCGGTGGCCGGCAGGTCGCGCACCTCCAGGGGCACGATGGAGGCACCGAAGATCCGCTGGTGGCCTCCCCCTTCGCCACGGACGACCGTGGTCCGCAGCGCCTCGTGGCGCTCGACGACGTCGTCGAGCGCGGCCTGGAGCACCGTGAGGTCGATGGCGCCCCGTACCCGCCAGCCGTCGACGATGTGGAAGCGCGGGCCGAAGGGGCCCATGTCGTCTCCCTTGTCCCACAGGCACAGGAACTCCTGCTGGACCGAGAGCGGAACCTCCGGGGCCTCGGTGGCGCTCACGCGGCGGCGCTCGCACCGCCGGCCGCGACCAGCGCGGCCACGGTGCGCACGTACGTGTCCAGGTCCGGATCGTCGAACAGGACACTGATGTCCAGTTCGATGCCCAGCTCGGACTCCAGGCTCGCGACGATGCGCATGGCCGACACCGACTGGCCCGACAGGGCGAAGAAGGTGAGGCCCTCTTCTCCCGGTGCGGGCTTGAGGATCTGGGTCCAGATCTGCGTGGCGGTCTGCTCGACGGGGTTCGTCACGGGGTTCTTCTCCTCACCCATTGAGGGTCTCGTTTCTGATCTTCCGGAGGTCGTCGAAGGAGTCGAGGTCCGGCACGGTCCAGCCGTCCAGGTCGTACTCGTCCATGCACTGGTCGACGAAGCCCTTGTACTGGTCGAGCTGGCCGCTCAGCGTCTGCGCGTGCAGCATTTCCACGCGGGTGTTCTCGTGGTTCCCCGCGTAATTGCGCTCGTACAGTTCGTGGCGGCCGCCGAATTCCGAACCCACGGCGTCCCACAGGAGCTTCATCACCTTGACCCGCCCCACGGCGTCGGTACCGCCCGAGCCGCGGACATATTTGTCCAGGTAAGGCCGGATCTGCGGGTTCGCGAAGTCGTCGGCGCTGGAATTGACGTAGATGAGGCCGCTGGCCACGTCCTGCTGGATGATCTCCTTGATCCGCGGATAGCCGATCTGCATGAACCAGCGGTAGGCCATTCCGTACTCGGGATTCGGCAGCAGCGCGCCGTTCTTCCACTCGACGGGATTGCGGGCCGCCGCGTCCGACAGCCCCCAGAAGAGGTTGCGCCAGGCCAGGACCTCGCCGAGGCGGCTCTGCACGCCGCGGAAGTCGCTCGTGCCCGTCACCTCCAGCGCCTTGGCCAGCAGACCGGCCAGGAACTCCAGCTTCACCGCGAGGCGGGTGCAGCCGTGGAACGTGAACCGCTCGGGGAAGCCGGACTTGGCGGTGAACATCTGGACCTTGCCGAGGTCCCCGTAGATGAAGACGTTCTCCCAGGGGATCAGCACCTTGTCCATCACGAGGATGGTGTCGTTCTCGTCCAGGCGCGAGCTGAGCGGGTAGTCGAAGGGGCTGCCCATCATCGCGGCGTTGGCGGCGTAGGAGGGACGGCAGATGAGCTTCATCCCGGGCGCGTCCATCGGAACGGTCGCGACCAGGGCGAACTCGCGTTCCTTGACGGGAAGCCCGTAGTGGGCGATGAAGTTGTAGTGCGTCAGCGCGGAGCCGGTCGCCACCACCTTGGCGCCGCTGACGATCAGGCCGGCGTCCGTTTCCTTCTCCACGTGGACGAAGACGTCCTTGACTTGGTCCGGCGGCAGACTGCGGTCGACGGGCGGGTGCACGATCGCGTGGTTCCAGTACAGGACCTTCTCCTGCGACTCCCGGTACCAGCGGCGTGCGTTGTCGGCGAAGGGACCGTAGAACTCCGCGTTGGCACCGAGGGTGCCGAGGAACGAAGCCTTGTAGTCGGGGCTGCGGCCCATCCACCCGTAGCTGAGCCGTGACCACTCGGCGATGGCCTTCTGGTCCGCGACGAGGTCGTCGACCGAACGCGGAGTGGTGAAGAACCGGTGCGTGTAACCGTCGCTCCCGGTATCCGTGGCGGTCGTCAGGACCTTCTGCTTCTCCGGGTCGTGGAGAGCGTCGTAGAGCCGCGCCGTCATACGGATCGGATTACGGAAGGCGGGATGCGAAGTAACGTCCTTGACCCGGTCGCCGTATATGTAGACCTCGCGGCCGTCGCGAAGGCTCTCCACATACTCGTCACCGGTGAACGGACGTGTTTTCCGCCGCTCTTCACCCATGGTCTTCCTCTCCTCGCCCAGACCGATGAGTCTGTCACCGGTCCGGCGCCCCGGGCGTCTCCCAGATTGCCACTTTGATCGCACTCCAGAAGATGCGGGTCCGCCGTCCGCTTCCGAAAATGGACCCCAATGTCTTTTGCTGGCACGCCCGCCCCCGGAGGCCGAACCCCCATGACCGATGAGGTCGTCCTTGACGTCTGGCTCAACGACTACCCGGTCGTCCCTCTCTTCCTGAGCGAGACGAGGAAGTTGGCCGAGGCATTCGGCCGGACGCACCCCGGGATCAGGGTCGAGGTCCGCGGCATCGACCACGTGCGGCTGCCGCAGGAGGTGGCCCGCGCAGCTGCCGAGGGCCGGCAGCCGGCGATCGTCCAGAGCTTCTACACCTCCACGCAGCTTGCCGCCGACCTGCTCACCGCGGACGGCGCGCCGCTGTTCACCTCGATCGAGAAGGCCATCGCCGGCCGCGACGAGATCCTCGGGGTGCCGGTGCGGCTCGACGACCTGGTGACGGCCGCCCGCGACTACTACACGCTGGACGACGACGGTCTGTTCGCCCTGCCCCCGCTCACCTCGACCACCCTGCTGTACGCCAACACCACGCTGCTGGAGGCGGCCGGCGTGACCGAGGTCCCCCGGACCTGGGAAGGCATCACGGCGGCCTGCGAGGCCGTCGCCGCCCTCGACGACGGCCCTGCCCACGGCATCACGTGGCCCAACCACGGCTGGATGTTCCAGCAGGCGGTGGCCCAGCAGGGAGGTCTCCTCGCGCTGCCCGGCAACGGCCGCGCCGGGCGGGCCACCGGTGTCGCGCTGGACTCCCCGGCCCTGCTCGCCTTCGTCGACTGGTGGCGGCGGCTGCACGCGCAAGGCCACTACCACTACACCGGCCTGCGCTCCGCCGGCGACGACACGTACCCCGCGTGGGAGCTCAACTACCGCGCCTTCGCCGGGCAGCAGGTGGCCTTCGTCCTCAGCACCTCGGTGGAGGCCGACCGCATGGTCCAGGCCGGCAGGGAGGGCGGCTTCCGCGTCGAGGTGGCCCCGATGCCGCACTCCGCGGCCGTCCCGTACGCGGGCAACGTCATCGGCGGCGACTCCCTGTGGCTGGCCGCCGGGCTGGACCCGGACACCCGCGACGCGGCCCTGGCCTTCTTGCTGAGCTTCCTGACACCGCAGAACGCGGCGGAACGGCACCGGACGAGCGGCTTCATCCCGGTCACCGAATCCGCGCGCGCCCTCCTGGAGGAGGACGGCTGGTTCGCACGGAACGCGCACCACCAGGTCGCCCTCGACCAGCTCGCCCAGGGCGACCGTTCGCCGGCCTCGCGCGGCGCCGTCCTGGGGGACTTCGTCTCGGTACAGGACTGCATGACCGCGGCGATGCACGACGTGCTCACCTCGGCAGCCGACCCCGCGGTGCGCTTCGCCCGGGCGACGGCCGAGGCGCAGGAACTCCTCGACGACTACAACGCGCACTGCCTCGGCCTGGTGCCAGGTCCCCGAGGACCGCACCGCTTCCGGGTCGGCTGACCCGGCCGGCTCTTCATCCCGCTCCTTCCCCACCAGACTTCTTCAGGAGAATCCCGTGGCGCAGAACCTGCAGGTCGCCGAAGCGCGGCCGAGACCCGTCGAGGACGCACCCGAGCACCCGGACGCCCTCCCGCCGCAGCGCGTCCCCGACGCCGCCGTCTCCGTCACGGCCGCGCGCCCGTGGTGGCGGCAGGCCTGGGTGATCCCGCTCGCCGTGGTCGTGTTCGCGTTCCTCATGATGGTGTGGCCGCCGTACCTGGGGCTCGACCCCAAGACCTCGCTGATACCCATCCGGGCGGGCTCCCCAGCCCACTACCCGATGCTCGTCGCGCACATCGCGACGGGCACCATCGCGCTGCTGACGGTCATCCTCCAGCTGTGGCCGTGGATCCGCCGCAACCGCCCGGAGCTCCACCGGTGGGCGGGACGGACGTACGTCTACGCCGGTGCCGTCCCGTCGGCGCTGCTCGCCTTCCTCATCACCCCGCTCTCGATGGGACCGTCCGTCGGCACCACGCTCGGCGGCGTCCTGTGGCTGTTCACCACCGGCATGGGCACCTGGCGCGCCGTCCAGGGCAACATCCGGTCGCACCGCCAGTGGATGCTCTACAGCTTCGCGTTCGCCATCAACATCGTGTGGGGCCGGGTGTTCGTGGTCCTGCTGATGTCCTTCGAGGTGCAGAACCAGGCGGTGTGGGCGCAGATCACCGGCACGGCCCCCTGGCTCGGCTGGGTGATCAACCTCTTCCTCGTGCAGTGGTGGCTCAACCGTACGGCCGACCGCCCCGTCAAGGACCTCATCTGACCAGCCGGGGCCGGCCCCGCTAAAAGAAGGACGCATTGTGAGCGCACTCCTGCAGAACAAGGTCGTGGTCGTCTCGGGCGTGGGCCCGGGCCTGGGCCGAGCCCTGGCCGTGCGCGCGGCGGAGGCCGGCGCGGACGTGGTCCTCGCCGCGCGGACCCAGTCCGTACTGACCGAGACCGCGGCGGCGGTGGAGGCCACCGGCCGCCGGGCGCTGGCGGTCGCCACCGACATCACCGACGAGGCCGCGGCCCGTCGGCTGGTATCGGCCGCCGTGGACACCTTCGGCCGGGTGGACGCCCTGGTGAACAACGCGTTCGTGGTGCCGCCGATGGCGCCGCTCGCCGACGTGGACCTGGCCGACATCCGGACCGGCTTCGAGACCAACGTGTACGCGGCCCTGCGGATGACGCGCCTGTTCGCCCCGGTGCTCAGTGAGCACAACGGCTCCGTCGTCATGGTCAACTCGGTGGCCATCCGCCACTCCAAGCCGATGTTCGGCGCGTACAAGATGGCCAAGGCCGGTCTGCTGGCGCTCGCCCAGAGCCTGTCGACCGAACTGGGCCCGCAGGGGGTACGGGTCAACACCGTCGCCCCGGGTTACATCTGGGCACCCGCCCTGCAGGGGTACTTCGCCTACCTGGCCAAGGAACGCGGCGTACCCGAGCAGCAGGTGTACGACGAGATCGCCGCGGATCTCGACCTGCGCCGCCTGCCCGAGCCGGACGAGATCGCCGACGCCGTCCTGTTCCTCCTCTCCGACCTGGCCCGCGCCGTCACGGGCCAGTGCCTGGACGTCAACGGCGGCGAATACCACAACTGACCGCGCCCGCGCGACCGGTCCACCGCTCAACCTCGAACCACACGGGAGACCCCATGAACACCGCCGCCGCAGCCGCCCTGGCCGAGTCCCTCAACGGCGAAGTGATCCTGCCGGACGACGCCACCTACGACGAGCACCGCGACATCTTCGTCCACAAGGGACGGCCCGACGTCATCGTCCGGTGCCGCAGCACCGAGGACGTCCGCCTGGCCGTGGAGTTCGCGCGGGAGCAGGGACTGCGGACCTCGGTGCGCAGCGGCGGTCACAGCACCGCCGGCCTGAGCACGGACGTGGGCGGCATCGTCATCGACGTCTCCCCGCTGGACGGCGTCGAGGTCGTCGACGCGGAGCGCCACCTGGTACGCGTGGGCCCTGGCGCGAGGTGGGGCCGGGTGGCCCAGGCGCTGCAGGAGCACGGCCTGTCGTTCTCCTCGGGTGACACGGACCGGGTGGGCGTGGGCGGTCTGCTGCTCGGCGGCGGAATCGGCTGGACCGTCCGCAGCAGCGGGCTGGCTCTGGACAACGTGGTCGCGGCCGAGGTCGTCACCGCGGACGGCCGGGTGCTGCGCGCAAACGCGAACGAGAACCCGGACCTGTTCTGGGGGCTGCGCGGCGGCAGCGGGAACTTCGGTGTGGTGACCTCGTTCGAGATCTCCACCCAGCCCGTACCGCAGGTGCACTTCGGGAGCATCACCTACCCCGCTGCCGAGGCGGCCTCGGTCGTCAAGGGCTGGGCCCGCGTCCTGCGCGACGCGCCCGACGAGCTGACCTCGCACGTCCAGATGTTCCCGTCGTTCGGCGGGGACCCGGCTCCGGTCACCGTGCTGGTCTGCTACGCCGGCGAGGACATGGCGGCCGCGAACACGGCCATCGCCCCGCTCCTGGAGCTGGGCACGGTGGAGGGCAAGGACATCAGCCTCGTTCCGTACCCGAAGGTGCTCGACGAGGCCGGTGAGCTGCCGCCGGACTGGGAGCCCATGGTGCGCAACCGCTTCGCCCGCGAGTGCGGCGACGAGTTCGTCGACGCCCTGGTCTCCGGAGCCCGGTCCTTCGACAACCTCTACGTGGAACTGCGCAGCCTGGGCGGCGCCATGGGACGGGTCCCGGCCGACGCCACGGCCTTCGCCCACCGCGACGCGGCGGTGATGCTGAACACGGCCCGGCTCGGTTCGAGGGCCGACAACGAGGCCGGCCTGCCGGAGCTGGCCGCGTTCTGGGCCTCGCTGGCGCCGTTCACCGAGGGCGCCTACAGCAACTTCCTGAGCGAGCTGGACGAAGACGACATGGCCGCCGTCTACCCGCCCGCGACCTATGCCCGGTTGCAGGCCGTGAAGGACGCCTACGACCCGGAGAACCTCTTCTCCCGGAACCCCGCCGTCATACCGTCCGCGCAGGTCTGACGGACCAACCGCCGCCCCGCACCCCCAGGGAGAGAGCCCCGTATGAGCACCGCAGTCAAGCCGGCAGCCACCTTCGTCGCGCCGCCCGAGCCGGACCTCACGCCCGCGGAGGTGATCCGCCGGGCGGAGGCCATCGCGGCCGGCCTGGTGGCACGGCAGGCGGAGACCGAGAAGCGCACCTTCTACGCTCTCGACACGCACGAGGAGCTCTCCCGGGCCGGGCTGTACCGGATCCTGGTCCCGCGCCGGTACGGGGGTTACGAATTCGGCGCCGAAACCTTCCTCAAGGTGACGACCACCCTGGCCCGCGGCTGCCCGTCGACGGGCTGGATGTACTGCCTCGGCGCCGCCCACGCCCTGGCCGTCGCCTCGCTGTTCGAGGAGCGGGCCCAGGCCGAGCTCTTCGAGGGCGGGGACTTCATCAGCCCCGCGACCATCACCCCGAGCGGCAGCGCCCGCCGGGGCCCGGACGGCGCCTGGATCATCAACGGGACGTTCCCCTACTGTTCCGGAGCCCCGTACGCCACCCACTTCATCGGCCACACGGTCATCGAGGGCGAGGAGGGCGGCGACGGCGTGCCGCCGAAGCTGCTGCTCTTCATAGCCCCGCGCGAACAGTGGACGATGCTCGACGACTGGGGCGGGCAGCTCGGCCTCAAGGGCAGCGGCTCGCACAGCATCACCTTCGAGGACGGCCTGATCCCGGCGCACTACGGGCTGGAGGCCGCGCACCTCAGCGAGGTCGACGTCACCCAGGGCACGCCGGGACGTGAGCTGCACGGGAACGGGGAGTACGGCGGCGGCCCGCTGAGCTTCATGCTGCTGGAGTCGGCGGCGCTGGCGGTGGGCATGGCGCAAGGCGCCCTGGACGCGTACGAGGACCTGATGCGCTCGCGCACCACGATCTTCACCCAGGTGTCGCGTGCCGAGGACCCCGACTACCAGTGGTGGTACGGGCAGGCCGCCGGGATGATCTCGACTGCGGAGGCGGCGATCACGCAGGGCGTCCGGCAGTGGCAGGACCTGTGCGCGCAGGGGCCACAGGCCTTCACACGGGAGCAGGACCTGAGGCTGGCCGGCGTGTGCCGTGAGGTCATCAAGCTCGCGTGGACCGCGGTGGAGAGCCACCTCTTCCCCACCGCGGGATCCAGCGCGGTGCGCGAGGGCGAACGCATCGAGAGGATCTGGCGCGACATGTCGACCCAGCTCAGTCATGCGGGGATCGGCGTCCTCCTGCAGAGCGTCGCCGCCCGCGAGTACGCGCGAGTCCGCTTCGGGGTCGCCGAGAGCAGCCACGCGTGACGGCGCCCGCCGCCCGGATCAGCCGCAAGGCCATCTCCGGGCGGCCGACATAGCGACCGTGGACCGGATCCGTGTCCGGCACGACCCGGACGGACTGTTCCGGGGCGACGTCATGCCATCGACATCGGCCCTGTATGACGGGGCGCGTCCGCCGCCCCGCACCCCACCGACCTGCCCCCGCACCATCACCCCCGCATCACGCACAGTGAGGAACGAAGAAGCATGAGCGACATTCAGAAGCTGGTCCAGGACGCCCTGGACGAGCTGGTCGAGTCGGGTACCGAGACCGGTCTCCAGGCCGCCGTCTACGTCGACGGCGAGTTGGCCGCCGACGCGGTCGCCGGTCTCGCCGACCCCGAGAGCGGCCGGCCCGTCACCTCGGACACCCCGTTCTGGAGCGCCTCCACCGGCAAGGGCGTCACCAGTACCGTCGTGCACACGCTCGTCGAGAAGGGTCTCTTCGGCTACGACACCCGCATCGTGGAGCTGTGGCCCGAATTCGGCGTCCACGGCAAGGAGGGCGCGACGATCCGCCACGCGCTCACGCACTCCGCCGGTGTCCCTGGTCTGCCCGCCGACATCACCCCCGAGGACCTGACCGACTGGGACAAGATGGCCGGGATCGTCGCGTCGGCCGAGCCGTGGTGGGAGCCGGGTACGCAGACCGGCTACCACTCCGTCACTTTCGGCTGGCTGCTGGGCGAGGTGGTCCGCCGCGCGACCGGCAAGCCGATCTCGCAGGTGCTGCGCGAGGAGGTCGCGGCCCCGCTCGGCCTCGAGAACGAGCTCTTCCTCGGTGTTCCGGAGGCGGAGCTGGGCCGCCTGGCCAAGCTCGACGACGCGCCGATCGACCCGAACGCCTTCGGTGACCTGCCCGAGGACTTCCCGCTCTTCAAGACGGCGCCGCCGGCGATCATGCCGAGCGCCGCGTACGGCAACCGTGCCGACATCCTCGTCTCCGACATCCCGGCCGGCGGCACCATGACGGCCCGTTCCCTCGCGAAGATGTACGCGGCGCTCCTCGGCGAGGTCGACGGCGTCCGCCTCGTGTCTCAGGCCCGGCTCGAGGAGATCACCGCGCTGGCCGTCGACGACCTCGACCAGGTGGTCTTCGCCCCGTCCCCGAAGGCCCTGGGCTACTTCCTCGGCCGCCCCGGCTCCGACCCGCAGCAGTCGCTCACCGTGTTCGGCGCGCAGGGCATGGGCGGCAGCGCCGCCTACGGCGACACCCGGACCAAGGTGTCCTTCGCCCTGACGAAGAACCGCTTCAACCCGACCGAGGCGAGCGCTGTGGAGCGCGTCGGCGGGATCGTCGCCAAGGCCGTGTCCGGAAGCTGAGCACAGGCCCCCTAGGAAGGTATTCGTCATGACGAACGCAGCCCAGGCCCCTGCGGGGAAAGCGGGCCGCCGGGAGTGGATCGGCCTCGGGATTCTGGCACTGCCGACCCTGCTGATCGCACTCGACATCGGCGTGCTGTTCCTCGCGCTGCCCCAGCTGAGCGGGGACCTGGGCACGAGCGGCACCGAGCAGCTGTGGATCACCGACATCTACGGGTTCATGCTCGCCGGTTTCCTCATCACCATGGGAAACCTCGGTGACCGGATCGGACGGCGCAAGCTGCTGCTGATCGGTGCCGCAGCGTTCGGAGCGGCCTCGATCCTCGCCGCGTACGCGAACAGCCCCGAGATGCTCATCGCGGCCCGTGCTCTGCTGGGCATCGCCGGCGCCACGCTCAACCCGTCGACGCTGGCTTTGATCAGCAACATGTTCCGCGACGACAAGCAGCGCGGGGTGGCCATCTCGCTCTGGGCGACCTGCCAGTTCGGCGGCGCGGCGCTGGGTCCCCTGGTGGGCGGACTGATGCTCGACCACTTCTGGTGGGGCTCGGTCTTCCTGCTCGGCGTCCCCGTGATGGTGGTACTGCTCGTCGCCGGTCCGCGGCTGCTGCCCGAGTACCGCACCAGTGACTCCGGCCGGCGTCTCGACCTGGTCAGTGTGGTGATGTCGTTGCTGGCGATCCTCCCGACGATCTACGGAATCAAGGAACTCGCCGCGGGCGGAGCCCAGTCGTCGGAGGGCGTCGCCTGGGCGGCGCTGGCGATCGGTCTGGCGTTCGCCGTCGCCTTCGTGCGCCGCCAGGGCACGCTCGAGGACCCGCTGGTGGATCTGCAGCTGTTCAGTGAGCCGGCCTTCGCCATCACGCTGGGTGCGATGGCCCTGGCCTCCGGCGCGTTCGCCGGGACGTCGTTCCTGACCAGCCAGTACATCATGAGCGTGGCGGACCTGACCCCCACCGCGGCGGGGCTGTGGCAGGCCCCGACGGGCGGCGGCATCGCGGCGGGCGTGCTGCTCGCCCCGCTGTTCCTGCGGTGGATGACACCGCGGACCGCCATGGTGGGCGGCCTGACCCTCTCCGCCCTCGCCTACCTGGTGCTCACTCAGGTCGGCGCTGAAGGCGGCCTGGTGACGGTCGTGGTGTGCATCGCACTCGTCGCATTCGGCGTCGGCCCGCTGTTCGCCCTCGGTACCGGGCTGGTGATCGGATCGGCGCCGGTGGAGAAGGCGGGTGCCGCCGCGTCGCTGTCCGAGAGCAGCAACGTACTCGGTTCCACGCTCGGGCTGGCCGTTCTGGGCACACTGGGCGCGGCCGTCTACCGCGACGAGGTCTCCGGCGCGGTCCCGGACACCCTGGCCTCCCCGGCGGCAAAAGCCGCTCAGGAGACCGTGGCCGGCGGCACGGCATCCGCCGCCGAACTGGGCGGCGACGCCGGGCAGGCGCTCCTCTCGGCTGCCCGTGAGGCCTTCACCAGCGGTCTGAACACCGTCAGCTGGGTGGCCGCCACCGTGGCCGTCGCCGTAGGCGTGGCCGTCGCCGTCGTCCTGCGGGAGAAGACCGTCCAGCAGGACGGGCCCCAGCCCACGGACGCCGGTTCCCGGGAGGAAGCCCGGGCGTGACCGCTCGGCCGGACAGGCGCGGCGCATGTGCGCCGCGCCTGTCCGGCATGCCCGTGTGGCGGTCGTCCGGGCCTGTGCAGGCGAGCACTTACGAAGATGCACTGCGTCTCCACAGACGCGACGATTCCGACGAATAGCGGAGCACCGCAGGTTGCAGCGCGCATCACTCGGCAGATCCCGTACCACCCCAGGGTGCCCGGAAGCGATGACACGGGTCCTGCCCCACGACCTTGTCTATTCCTAGGAGACTTCACCATGACCACAGCACCGAAGATCCTCGCGATCAACGGGTCCGAGCGGAGCGGCAACACCGCTGACGTCCTGAGCCACGCGGCCGCGCGGGCCGCCGAGCACGGTGTCGAGTTCGAGGTCGTGGACCTGCGGAACGTCCGGATGGAGCGATGCGGGCCCTGCGGTGACTGCAACGACCGCGCCGTCGCCTGCGTCGTGCAGGACGACATCCCCTCCGTGGTGCAGAAGATGATCGACGCCGACGCCATCATCTTCGCGGCGCCGGTGCACGGCTTCGGCACCGCGAGCCTCATGCAGACCTTCATCGAGCGGGCCGGGGTCGGCTACCTGCGCTTCAACCGCCCGCTGAGCAACAAGGTCGCCGGCGTCATCTCGGTCGCCCGCCGCTACAGCGCCGGTGAGGTCTGGGCCCAGCTGACGGTCAACGCCCTCCTCAACCGCATGATCCTGGTCGGCAGCGGCTTCCCCGCCACCGTGCACGCCCTGCACCGCGGAGATGCCCTCAAGGACGAGGAGGGCCTCAAGAACGTGGACCGCCTCGTCGACCGCATGGCCGCCATGATCGGGCTCCTGCGCGAACACCGCGAGCTGACCGGCCGCGACGCACTCAGCAGCGGTGACGTCAACGAGCGTGTGGGTCTTGCGCTCAACGAGCTCGTGGCCGCCGAGTGAGCGCGGCAACTGTCTCCGGCTCCCCCGCCGCCACCGGTCTCCCCGCCTTCTGGGCGGCGTACGAACCGGTGCTCGAGGCGTTCCACCGCGGCGAGATGACCGACGAAGGCTGGTCCCGCTGGCAGAGCGAGCGGCTCACGTCCGTGCTGCGGCACGTGACCGCGCGCTCGCCGTTCTACCGCCGTCACCTCGCCGGCGTCGACATCGAGCAGGTGACCCCGCAGAACCTGCCCTCGCTCCCCTTCACCACGAAGGAGGACCTGCGCCGGGAGATGTACGACGTCCTGTCCGGCAGCCCGGCCGAGGCCTCCGTCTTCTACGAGACGACGGGCACCACCGGCGCCTCCACCCCCTGCCCGCGCGGTGTGAAGGACATCGCGACCAGCAACGCGGCCGTGGAGGAGTCCTGGCGGCGCCTGTTCCAGGCCCACTTCGGGGACCGCATGCCCGTCGTCGGGCTGATGGGGCCGTCCGAGCTGTACGCCTTCGGCGACGTGTTCACCGCCGTCACGGCCGCGCTCGGGGCGTGCCACGTCAAGATCTGGCCCGAGTCTCCGCGCGTGGGCTTCAAGAAGGCGCTGCGCCTGATCGAGGAACTGGGCGTCGAGGTGATCGTGTGCGCCCCCGCACTCTGCCTGAGCCTTGCCAAGGCCGCCCTGCACTACGGCTACGACCTGTCGAAGCTGCCGGTGAAGATGTTCCTGGTGCTCGGGGAGATCTGCACTGCGGAGTTCTCCGCCAACGTCTCGTCCGTGTGGCCGCACGCAGAGGTCTACCCGACGCTGTACGGCTCCCAGGAGTCGCTGTGCATCGCCACGGGCTCCGCCACCGGAGATCTCCACCTGTCCCAGCCCAACTACCTGTTCGAGCTGGTCGATCCGGACACCGGGGAGTTCCTCGGCACCACGGGTGAGGGCGAACTGGTGCTGACCATGTTGGTGGACGGCATCAAGCCGTTGATCCGCTACCGCACCGGCGACTTGGTCCGGATCACGCCCGCCACGCCCGGCGCCGCCCTGCCCGGTCCCGTCGTCGAAGTCGTGGGGCGGTCTTCCGACCGCATCCAGCTGGGTGAGAGCGTGCTGCACCCAGCCGAACTGGAGTCGGCCGTCCTCGACGGAGTCCGCGGCTGCCTCGGCTACCAGGTCGTCATCGACCGGGCCCCCGACGGCGGCGACGAGGTGACCGTCCGCATGGACATCCTGCCGCGGGCCCACGCGCAGCGCGCTGCGGTGAGCGCCAGCGTGGCCGCCCGGTTGCGCGAGCGCGCCGGCGTGGAGGTCTCGATCTCCGTCGAGGCCGAGCTGGACCCCGTGACGAACACCGGTTCCTTCGTCAGCTGGAAGGCCGCCCGGGTGCTCGACAACCGGGGGCCCCTGGACACGTCCGTGCTCGTGGCGCGCCAGGTCGCCCACCGGTACGCGATCACTTCCTGAACTAAGGATCTCGACCATGACCCACACCAGCAGCCCCGCGCCCCCGGAGATCCGGGTGACGACCCGGCGCCGGGCCGTCCCGCCGTCGGCGACGCTACCGGTCTATCAGGCCGTGGCCCACCGTTTCGGCCGCGAGCACGTCTACCTCCTGGAGTCCACCGCCGGTCCGGACCGTGACCGCAAATACCAGTTCGTCGGGTTCAACGACCTGCTGTCCCTCTCCGTCTCGGACGGCACCGTCCAGGTCGAGGGCGCGCCCGCCCTACGGGAAGCCGTGCTGCGCCGAATCACTCCGCTGCTCGACGATAACAACGGCACCCTGCGACTGCCCCGCCTGCCCGACCTCTGGACGCTACTTCGCGAAGTACACGCCCTCTTCGACGCCGAGGGGTCCGCGGTGCGCTTCCGGTTCGGGTTCCTCGGCTACTTCGGCTACGACACGATCCGCTACGTCGAGGACCTGCCCCACCTGATCGATGGGCGGCCGGACCTCCCGGACGTGCATCTGGTGCTGTATCAGGGATCCGTGGTGACCGACCTCGACAGCGGCGAGTCGGAGCTCCTGCTTCACGAGTCCGACCACTGGGCGGCGCTGGACGAGGACGAGATCGCCACGTTGCTGGCCCGGGCCGAGACCGATCACCCCGAGCCGGTCCCGGGCCCCGTCCCACCCACGGACACCTCCTTCGACACCGAAGCCGCCGACTACCGCCGCAACGTCGAACGGGCCCTCAAACACATCGCTGTCGGCGACGTCTACCAGGTCCAGCTCGGCCACGAGCTGTCGATGCGCAGTACGGCCGACCCGCTGGAGGTCTACCAGCGCATGCGCACCGGGAACGCGTCGCCGTACATGTACCTGGCCAGCGTCTGGGGCCAGAGCATCGTCGGTGCCAGTCCCGAACTGTTCGTGCGCGTGGAGGACGGGACCGTCACCATGCGCCCGATCGCGGGCACGGTCCCCCGGACCGGCGACGACGAGGCCGCGGGCGCCCGCCTGCTCGCGGACGAGAAGGAGATCGCCGAGCACATCATGCTCGTGGACCTCTGCCGCAATGACATCGGCCGGATCTGTCAGGCGGACAGCCTGCGCGTCCCGGACGAGCTGGTCGTCGAGCGCTACTCGCACGTGCTGCACCTGGTCTCGACCGTGCAGGGCGAGGCGGAACCCGACCGCGACACCTACGACATCATCTCCGCGCTGTTCCCGGCGGGCACGATGACGGGCACTCCGAAGATCCGGGCGATGGAGATCATCGAGGAGATCGAGGACACCCGCCGCGGGCTGTACGCCGGCGCGATGGGCCTGATCGACGTGGGCGGTTACACCAATCTCGCCCTGTGCATCCGCACTCTCTTCCACCACGACGGCGTCTACCGCACCCGTGCCTCGGCCGGGGTCGTCGCCGACTCCGTCCCCGACCGCGAATGGACCGAGACCCTGGCCAAGATGAACGCGGCCTACTGGGCCGTGACCGGAAAGGAATTGCTGTGAGCGTGACCCTGGCGAACGATGCCGCGCGCAGGGTGCCGAAGCCGCAGATCCTGGTCGTCGACGCCTTCGACAGCTTCGTCGACATCCTGCGGCAGTACCTGATGTCCGCCGGCGCGGACCCCGTGATGGTGCGGTCCAACGCCCTGCGCGAGGAGGACGTCCGCGAGATGGCGCCCGAGGCCATCCTGCTCGGGCCGGGCCCCGGCCATCCCGACGTCAGCGGCCACGTGGAGCTCGTGCAAGCCTTCGCGGGCCAGGTGCCGATCCTGGGCGTGTGCCTGGGCCACCAGGCGATCGGCCGCGCCTACGGAGCGGCCGTGGTCCCGGCACAGCACCTGATGCACGGCAAGACCAGCCGCATCCGGCACGACGGCCACGGGCTGTTCGACGCCATGCCCCAGGATTTCCAGGCCACCCGCTACCACTCCCTGGTGGTGGTGGAGGAGACGCTGCCACCGGTCCTGGAGGTCACGGCCAGGTCGTGCGACGACTCCTACGTGATGGCGATGCGGCACCGGACCCTGCCCGTCGAGTCGGTGCAGTTCCATCCGGAGAGCATCCGCACCGAGGGCGGGATGCGCATGATCCGAAACTTCGTCGCGTCGGCCACCGCCTTCCCCTCCTGGTGGGCCACCCGTAGCGAAGCCGCGTGAGGCGTTACCGGCTCGACGGCTTCGGGGGACCCGCGTCCCTGCGCCTGGAGAAGTGCGACGTACCGGTACCCGGACCGCGGCAGGTACTGGTGCGGATGCGCGCCTGGTCCCTCAACCACCGCGACCTCCTGATCGCCCACGGCCGCTACGGGCCGGACGTCCTGCCCGGCGTGGTGCCGGTATCCGACGGCGCCGGAGAAGTCGTCGAGACAGGAGGGGAGGTCGGCCGCTGGCAGCCGGGCGACAGGGTCACCGGGCTGTTCCTGCCCGACTGGCAGTCCGGACGTCCCCGGCTGACCCGGGCGCTGGGCGGATCGGCCGACGGTGTCCTGGCCGAGTACGTGGTCTTCGACGAGAACGCGGTCGTCGCGGCACCTGCCCACCTCGGCTTCGCCGAGGCGGCCACGCTGCCGTGCGCGGCGGTCACCGCCTGGCAGGCGGTGGTGGAGATGGGCGGCCTGCACCCGGGCCAGAGCGTGCTCACCCTGGGCAGCGGCGGTGTCTCGGTGTTCGCGCTGCAGATCGCCGCCGCGGGCGGGGCGCGCGTCATCGCGACCTCGGGCAGCGACGGCAAGCTGGAACGGCTGCGCGCCCTGGGCGCCGGCGAGGTGATCAACCACGCGGAGGTACCCGACTGGGGCGCAAGGGTGGCCTCGCTGACCGGCGGCGGCGTCGACCACGTGGTCGAGGTCGGCGGGGCGGGCACCATGCGCCAGTCCATCACCGCGGCCCGTGTCGGCGGCCGGATCAGTGTCATCGGCGTACTCAGCGGCGGAGCCGGCATCAGCCCCGTCCCCATGCTGCGCAAGGTGCTGTGCGTCCAGGGCGTGCAGGTGGGCAGTGCCGAGATGTCCGAGGCGATGAACCGGGCCCTCGAAGGCCACCGCATCCGGCCGGTCATCGACCGCGAGTTCCCCTTCTCCGACGCCGGGGACGCCTACCGGTACCTCGAATCCGGCCGGCACGTCGGCAAGGTGGTCCTGACGGCGGACTGAGCCACCGGGGCCACTCAGCAAACCGGAAGATGCACGCGCGGCTTCCTCCCCGCGAGGATCTCGACGTATCTGACCGGCTACGGAGGCACAGTGGAGTACTGGAACCCCAAGGCAGAGACCATGCCCCGCGCTGAGCTGGAGGCATGGCAGTGGCGCAAGCTCCAGCGTTCGCTGCGTCATGCCCGCAGCCACTCTCCCTTCTGGCGCGAGCGCCTGCCCGACGAGATCACGTCCATGGAGGACTACGCGGCACGCGTGCCCCTGCTCTACAAGTCCGACCTGCTGGCGGCCGAGCAGCAGGCCCCGCCGTACGGCACCTGGCCGTCGATCGATCCCGTCCGGGGCGTCCGCCACCACCAGACCAGCGGCACCAGCGGCAACCCGCCGGTGCGCACCATCGACACGGCGGGCGACTGGACCTGGTCCACCGACACCTTCTGCACCTCGCTGTACGCGATGGGCGTGCGCCCGCACCACAAGGGCATGGTCGCCTTCGGGTACGGCCTCTTCATGGGCTTCTGGGGAATGCACTACGCCCTGGAGCGCATGGGCTGCACCCTCGTGCCCGCCGGCGGCCTCGATTCGCGTACCCGGATCCAGCTGCTGGTCGACTACGGCATCGAGGTCGTCGGACTCACCCCCAGCTATGCGATGCGCCTGATCGAGACGGCCCGCGAGATGGGAATCGACCTGGCCAAGGAAGCCAACGTCAAGATCATCCTTGCGGGCGCCGAGCCGCGGTCGAACTTCACGACGCGCACCATCGAGGAGGCGTTCGGCGCACGGGTCTTCAACGCCGCGGGCACCACCGAGTTCGGCGGTGTCTTCATGTTCGAGTGCCCCTCGCGCAGGAACGCCTGCCACATCATCGAGCCGTCGGTCATCGAGGAGGTGCTCCACCCGGAAACCAAGCAGCCCGTCGGCTACGGCGAGGAGGGCGTCCGGGTGACCACCGGGCTCGCCCGCGAGGGGATGCAGCTCTTCCGGCACTGGACCGAGGACCTCGTGGTCAAGCGGCCCTGGAGCGCCTGCGGTTGCGGCCGCACCTGGGACTTCTACGACGGCGGGATCATCAGGCGCGTCGACGACATGCGCAAGATCCGCGGCGTGTCCGTCACGCCCGTCATGGTCGAGGACGTCGTCCGCGCCTTCGACGAGGTCAGCGAGTTCAAGACGTCGATCAGAACGGTGCGGGGACTCGACACGATCCACATCGACGTCGAAACACGTTCGGTGCCGGGCGGGGAGACCGCCACCCTGCCAGGGCGCATCGCCGAACAGTTCAAGCGTGAGATCGGCATGCATCCCGAGGTGGAGCTCGCGGCAGCGGGCAGCCTGCCCCGGCAGGAATGGAAGGCGGCGAGGTTCCATGACGAACGCCCACTCGTATCTCAGCACTGAGCAGGAGGCACAGCTCCTCGGCGCCTACACGGACCTGCGGGAGCTCGCGTCCGGCTGTGAGGTGCCCGCGGTGCGCGCCGCGGTGAACGTGGCGCTCGCCGAGCTGCGCACGGCGCTCGACGGCCAGGCCGTGGAGTTCGACTACTTCACCGCGTGAGCCCTCCGTACGGCCGTTGCGGCGGCAACCGCGTGAGACAGAGCACTTCTGAAGGTGCGGCGCCCTGCGCGGCGGCGCCAGCATGTCCCCCGGTCCATCAGGTACATCTCACGAGGGAGCGCGAAACGTGGCA
>NZ_JAPNLM010000020.1:77305-124728 GCF_026627255.1 Streptomyces antarcticus
CCTCCGTACGGCCGTTGCGGCGGCAACCGCGTGAGACAGAGCACTTCTGAAGGTGCGGCGCCCTGCGCGGCGGCGCCAGCATGTCCCCCGGTCCATCAGGTACATCTCACGAGGGAGCGCGAAACGTGGCATCACGCAGTTCGAGGACAGGCGGCGCGGAGGTCGCCGCACAGCGGAGGGTGCCCGTACTCGACGGCCTCCGTGGGCTCTGCGCCGTGGCAGTCCTCATCTATCACGTGGCCTACACGGCCGGCGTGAGCAATCACTTCGCGGACCCCCGCGCCGACTTCTGGGGATACCTCACCGAGGGCATGGGCGTGTTCCTCCCGCCCTTCTTCGTCCTCTCCGGCCTGATGCTCTACCGGCCGTTCGCCCGCCGCACGGTCACCGGCAGCGGCCCCCGGACGAAGGTCGTGCCCTTCATCGGGCGTCGTGCCGTGCGCATCGTCCCGGCCTTCTGGGTGCTGGTCCTCGCGTCGATCCTGCTCCTCGACTACGACAAGATCGACGGCGTCTGGTTCTTCCTGCGCCCGCTGCTGATGATCCACTTCTTCGTCCGTACCGAATGGATCACCGGCATCGAGCCGACGTGGACCGTCCCGACGGAGATGCTCTTCTACGTGGCGCTGCCGGCCCTGGCCTGGCTCATGCACAAGTTCGCGCACCGGGCGGCCACCGCGGCCCAGCGGGCCCGCCGCCTGTTCGTGCCGCTCGTCGTGCTGGTGCTGATCGGCATGGCGTGGACGGCGTACTGCTTCCTGCCCTCGACGGCCGCCGATGTCTGGTACCTGTCCTTCTTCCCGTTCGGCTACATCGGCTACTTCGCCGGCGGAATGGCGCTGGCGGTCCTGCTGTCCTACGCCGAGGTCTCCCCGAAGAAGCCCGCCCTGCTGCGCTGGGCCGCCAAGTGGCCGATGGGCTTCTGGCTCGTCGCGCTCCTGGCCTACCTGGCGAACGTGCCGCACCCCTTCGGTGAGCCGGGTATGGGCAACTGGGGCGCTCTCACCCAGCAGATGGTCCTGCACGCGCTGTTCTTCGTCTTCTCCATGTGTGTGGTCATCCCGCTGGTCACCCCGGGCGCCAACTCGAAGAGCATGAACCTCCTGCTGGCCAACAAGCCGATGGTGTTCCTGGGGAAGATCTCCTACGGCATCTACCTGTGGCACGTGTTCTTCATCCACGTCGTCCTGAACAACGGCAGCATGTTCGGCAAGCCGGCCGTCAACTCGGGTCTGCTGCGCGGCACGGTCGGGTTCGGCACCATGCTGACCCTCGTCCTGCTGGGGACCCTCGTGACGGCGCTCGCCAGCCACTACGTCCTGGAGGAGCCCCTCAACAAGAAGCTCCGCGGCTATTTCGACCGCAAGTCCCGCGAAAACGGCGACGGCGGCACGCCCGCGGACCCGAAGACCGGCGGTGCGGCCCCCGCTTCCGCCGCCGACCAGCCCGTTCTGACCTCGGCCTGACGCGGTCTGCCCCACGTCCCCCCTCATGAGGGTGTGTCTCCTGCTCCGGCAGGAGGCACACCCTTTTGCGCTTGCCCCGTACGGGACGGGGCACGGCCGGTGGCGGGTGGCCGGTCCCGGTGGCGGCTGTCCGGTCCCGGCCGTGGCCGTGGCCGGGACCGGACAGCCGAAAGGGGGTGGCCGGCTCCGGAAGGAGCCGGCCACCCCCTGGCCGTGCGGGGGACGTGCTACCGAAGCGGGCGGGCGAAGGTCCGGACGTCCTCGACGAGCAGCGCGGGCTGCTCCAGTGCGGCGAAGTGGCCGCCCTTGGCGAACTCGCTCCAGTGGGTGAGCGAGGGGAGCAGCGGGTCCGCCCAGCGGCGGATCGGCAGCGCCGCGTCCTCCGGGAAGACCGCGACGCCGACGGGCATCTCCAGCGGCCACGGGCCGCCCCAGGTCTTGATGAAGGCCTCGTCACCGTGCGCGGACTCGTAGTACAGCTGGGCGCTGGAGCCGGCGGTGGCGGTGAACCAGTAGATCGAGACGTTCGTCAGGAGCTGCTCACGGCTGACGGCGTCCTCGGGGACCTTGTCGGCGGCCGTCCACTCCTTGAACTTCTCGGTGATCCAGGCCAGCTGGCCCACCGGCGAGTCGGTGAGACCGTACGAGAGGGTCTGCGGGCGGGTGGACTGGATCCGCTGCCAGCCCATGCCGTCCTGCTGGAAGCGGCCGGCGAACTCCAGGCGGGAGAGGTCCGTCTCGTCCAGGTCCGCGAACGCCGCAGGATCCTGCGGCGGGAAGGTCACGAACATGTTCACGTGGACACCGGCCACGTGCTCCGGGTCGACCAGGCCCAGTTCGAGGGAGATGGCCATGCCCCAGTCGCCGCCCTGGACGAAGTACCGGTCGTAGCCGAGGCGGCTCATCAGCTCGGCCCAGGCACGGGCCACCCGCCGGGTGTCCCAGCCGGCCTGCCCGGTCGGTCCGGAGAAGCCGTAGCCCGGGATGGAGGGGATGACGACGTGGAAGGCGTCCGCGGGGTCGCCACCGTGGGCCGCGGGGTCGGTCAGCGGGCCGATCACGTCGAGGAACTCCGCCACGGATCCCGGCCAGCCGTGCGTGATGATCAGCGGCCTGGCCGTCGGCTCCGGCGACTTGACGTGCAGGAAGTGGACGTCGGCCCCGTCGATCTCCGTGATGAACTGGGGGTGCTGGTTGAGCCGGGCCTCTGCGGCCCGCCAGTCGAACTCCGAGCGCCAGTACTCGGCCAGCTCCTTCAGGTACTCGGTGGGAACACCGCGGGTCCAGCCCGAGTTGGGGATCTCGCCGTCGGGCCAGCGGGTGCGTGCGAGACGGTCTTGCAGGTCGTCGATGTCGGCCTGCGGAATCTCGATACGGAACGGACGCATGGAAGGGAAGCCTCTCGTTGTGCCCGGTCGGCCCGTCGGCCGCGCCGGGCTCGGTGTCAGTGGTGGGCGGCGGTGGCGCGGTCAGGCGTCCTGGTCCTGACCGGCGGCAGGGGCACGACGGCCTTGCCCGACCGCATGGCCCGGGAGACGCGCAGTACCCGGAGCACCGTCCGGGGGCGCAGCAGCGCCGGCGGCGGGTCGATCAGCCCGGCCACTCGGATGAAGGCCTCACTGAGCGCGGGGTCGTACACGGCGGCGGCCTGGAGCCTGGCCACGTAGGCGTTGATCATCCTGAGCATGGGCGAGCGCTTGCCCGCGACCCCGGCGTAGCCGAGGTCCGAGCCCGCCGCGAGCTCCCAGGGAGCCTTGATCTTCGCTGCGATGTCCTTGAAGAACACGGCCGCGCTCGGCGCGGAACCGCGTTCCAGGTGCCGCCGGAGCTCCAGCGACTCCAGTGCGGCGACCGTCATGCCCTGGGCGTAGATCGGGTTGAAGCTGCACACGGCGTCGCCCATGACGAGGAAGCCCCCGGGGAAGCTCTGGAGCCGCTCGTAGTGGCGCCAGACGCTGGCCGGGTAACGGTGCATCACCGGGTCGTCCAGCGGCTCGGCGTCCACGATCGCGTCGTGGATGTCGGGGATCGGCAGCGACCGCACGAAGGCGAGGAAGCCCTCGGGGTCCGTCGGCGGGTGGTCCCCGAGGATTCCGGTCAAGGAGAGCTCGAAGCGGTTCCCCTCCCCCGGCAGCCGGTAGAAGAAGCCACCCCGCGGGTGCTCCGGCGTCGCGGCGGGGATGATCGCCTGGTCGTCGCCGAGCGGGTCAGTGTCCAGCCGGTAGTGCCGCGTCGTGTAGGCGAGGTCGATCTCGACGCGCTCCTCTTCGGGCCTCGCGTAGCCCAGCTCCTCGAGCCAGACCGGTGTGCGCGACCCCCGCCCCGTGGTGTCGACGACGAGGTCGGCCTCGAGCGTGCGCGGGGCGCTGCCGGTCTCGCGCGCCTGGACGAGCACGCCGGTCACCCGGGTGCGGTCCGCCGTCGTGTCCAGCCCGAGGATGTCGTGCTCCTCCAGGAACGCGACGTTGGGAAGGGCCTTCACGCGGCGGCGTACGTGCTGCTCCAGCACCGGACGGGTGGCGGGCAGCGCGATCAGTCCGGTGGGACCGGGCGCCATCCGCCGGCCGTTGAAGTACCAGCGGATGTCACCGCCGAAGTCGCCGGGTTCGACACCGGCGGTCTTCAGTTCCTCGGTGAGACCGGGGAACTGCTGCTCGAGGATCTGCTGGCCCCGGGCCACGAGACCGTGGGCGTGACGGCCCTGCGGCACCCCGCGGCGCGGCCCGGAGCTGTCCGCCAGGCGGTCCCGGTCGACCAGCAGGACCTCTGCGTAGCTTTCGGAGAGTACTCGGGCGGCGAGGAGTCCCGCCATGCTGCCTCCGAGCACCACTGCCCGGATTCCGGCCGTCTTGCCCACTGTGTTCACCTCTTCGGGATGGCGTCGGTCAGGAGGCGTTGCGAGGAGTGTTCTGGTAGGCAGCGAGGAGCCACTGCCCGTGCTTCTTGGTCAGGACCCAGATGGCCCGGACCGCCCGCTCGGCGGCGACCTCGGTCTCGCCCGGGGCGAGGACGCCGCCCGCCGTGATGACGACGACGTTCTCCGGCGACAGGAACTTGACGGCGAGCGGGGCGCCCGTGACACGGGTTCCCTTGTACGGACCGGCGAAGGCCTGTGCCATGAAGGCGGCGATCTGCTCCCGTCCGGTCTCGTGGACGCCGGGCAGCACCATGGTGCCGTCCTCGGTGAAGACGTCGGCGAAGGCGGCGGCGTCGTGCGCGGCCCAGGCCTCGATGATGCGTTGCGGCACCGCGGCGACGGCGGCGGTGTCGTCGGCGAGGGTGGCGGGGGCGGTGGTCGTGGCAGTCATATTCGAATCCCTCTTTGGTCGGGTCGGTCTCGTTCGGACGTTCGGAAGCACCGCACGGTGAGGCACGGTGCGGTGCGGGTCAGGAGGGCAGCTCGATCGAGAGACCATGACGGAAGACGTTCCGCGGGTCGTAGGTCTTCTTGACCTGCTGCAGCCGGGGGTAGTTGGCCTTGTAGTACAAGGTCTGCCAGCCGGCGTCCGAGGTATTCCAGGCCGGGTCGGCGAGGTCCACGTCCGGGTAGCTGATGTAGGAGCCGTCGTTGACGTCGTCCGGCCTGGGGACGCCGCCGGTCTCGGCGTACACGTCGCGGTAGAAGGCGCGTACCCAAGCGGTGTGCTTCCCGTCGTCCGCCGGGTCGGTCCAGGCGCCGGCCGAGTAGGACGCCTTGAGGATCGAGTCGCGCTGGGGAACGGCGGTGGCGTCGGGGGCCACGGCGTTGACCTGCCCCCCGAATCCGGTCAGCACGAGGCAGGCCATGGGGTTGTCGTACCCGGGGTCGGACAGGTGCCGGTACACGGCTGCGAGCTGGTGCTCCGTGAAGCCGCGGCGCAGGTAGCCGGCCTTGTTCTTGTAGCGGCCGCGAGGATCGCTGGGCCAGCTGTAGGAAGGCATCCAGGTGTCCATCCAGGACACCACCTGCTCCTCGACGGACAGCGGCTGGACGCCGGTGGCACTGGTGATCGCGGCCAGGTGGCCGGCCATCAGCTCCGCGGCGCCGGGCACGTCCTCGTCGATGACCGTGTTCAGGAAGAACACGCCGGCGGACCGGTGCAGGACGATGAGGTTGCCCCAGATGTGCCGGCCTTCGGAGTCCGGCGCGCTGTTCTGCTCGTGCCACGCGGTGTAGCCGGCCAGGATCCGGGTGAACGACTTCTCGTCCAGCCCGTCCCAGGACCAGGTGACGTCGGCGCGGCGGATCCGACGGGGCGCGCGCGGCAGGGCCTGCTCCGGAGCGGCCGGGACGCCTCCGGGGCTCCGCAGCCAGTACCGGGTGACCACGCCGAAGTTCCCGCCGCCTCCGCCGGTGTGGGCCCACCACAGGTCGTGGTGCGGATCGTCGCTCTGGCGCGTCGCCACGACGGTCCGCACATGGCCGGACGCGTCCACGGCCACGACCTCGACGGCGTACAGGTGGTCGACGACCAGGCCGTCGCGGCGCGAGAGATGGCCGTAGCCGCCTCCCGCGATGTGTCCGCCGACGCCGACCTCGAAGCAGGTGCCGCCGGGGATGGTGACGCCCCAGCCGTCGAAGAGCTCCCGGTAGACGTGGTCCAGGGTCGCTCCGCCCTCGATGGCGAAGGCCCCCATGTCCTCGTCGTAGGAGACGGCCGACATCGGCGAAAGGTCGATCAGTACCCGGATGCCGGGGGAAGAGGTGAAGTCCTCGAAGCAGTGGCCGCCGCTGCGGACGGCCGGCCGCAGACCGGCGTCGGCGGCTTCCTGGAGGGCGGCCGCCACCTCGGCGGTGGTCCGGACGAGCCTCACGTAGTCGGGGCGGCCGGTGAAGCGGTGGTTGTAGCCCTCCACCAGGCCCGGGTAGCGCTCGTCGCCCGGGGTGATGGTCACCCCACGGCTGTCGTCGGACATGGCTGGCTCCTCCTGCGGCGGTCGTGCCTGGTGCTGTGCCGGGAGGTCCGCCGGGGCGCGGCGTCCGGTGCGGTACATCTCAAGGGGCGCAGGACCGCGGCTCGTACGGGACGTACTTGCGCGGTCCGACAACGCAGCGAGGTGCCGTGCCGGGCGTCGCGACGCGGTGAACCTTTCCGGTCGCAGCACTAGAAGGTCACATCCGCCGGGGGCGGCCACATCTCCCAATATGCGGAGTTGCCCGGTGCGGGTCCGGGCGGCAGGGCCGATCAACAGCCAGCCGTAGGCGGCCAGGGCCCGCCAGACGGGGCGCAGGAGGGTACTCGGGGTGGGGGACACGGGGTCCGCTTCTCTCGCCGGGGGACGGTACCGTCCGACCGTCAGGTCCGGCCGGAGGGCGGCGCATCCTCTCCCGTGCGGTGCTGCGGGGCACCGGCGAGGGCGCGCCGGCCCCGTACTCCGGGCTCGAGGAGCAGGGCCAGTTCGACCGGGGCGGTGTCCGCGCCCTCGCGCAGGATCCGGGCGGCCCCGGCGATCCGTTCGGCGATCCGGTCGAGGATGTCGGCGACCGGGCCGGCGTTCTGCGTCAGGACGTCGCCCCCGACGACCGGGTCCGTTCCGGCGGCCCGGACCGCCGTGATCAGCTCCGGACCGCCGAGGCGGGCCAGCCCGGCCTCCGCGCCGGCGAACTCCGCCGCGAGGGCCGCCTGCACCAGGTAGGGGGCGTGGGACACGGCGGCCAGGGCCTCGTCGTGGGCCTCGGGGGCCATGTCCTGCCGGACCGCGCCGCACCGGCGGACCAGCTCATCCACCACGTCCAGGGCCCAGCCCGGGGTGGTGTCGTACGGGCAGAGGATCCAGGGGCGCCCGGCGAACCGGCCCGCCCGGGCGACCGCTTCTCCTGCGGGCCCGGGATCCGCGTCCGGGCCGGCCAGAGGGTGGCCGGGTACGTAGCCCTTGAGGTCGCATCCCCGCAGCTCCGCCTCCGCGGTGACGATGTCCTTCGTCCCGGCCGTGTCGGTGTAGACGTTGCCCAGCCCCCGCAGCTGTGCGGCCTGCAGGACGTCGACGACGGCTGACGGCGGGGTGGCGACGACGACGAGGTCGGCCGGCGGGGTGGCCTGGGTCCACGGGGACCCGGCGCCCAGGGCCGCCGCCCCGGCCGCCACCAGCGGGTCCTGGTCGAGCAGGGTGACCTCGACGCCCGACCCTGTCAGGGCGAGGGCGATGGAGGTACCTGTGGTGCCGCAGCCGATGACGACGGCGGTGCGCAGGGCGGTGGTGGCGGTCATGGGGGCTCCTGGTGCGGGCTGCGGGGCTGCGTGGGGTGCGGGCGGGTGCCTGGTGGGCTTCGGGCGGAGAGCGGCACGGTGGTCACGGGTGGCTCAGTGGTCGCAGTTCTGGTGGGCGAACTGGCCGGGGGTGCGCCCCTCGCCGGCCGGACCGCGGTAGGCCTGGGCGATGTCCAGCCAGCGGTCGGCCTGCGCGCCGGTGGCGGTCAGGGCCAGGTCGTCACGGTGGCGACGGCGGGTGACCAGCAGGCAGAAGTCCTCGGCGGGGCCGGTGATCTTGTTCTCGGCGTCCTCGGGGCCGAAGGCCCACACCTCGCCGGCCGGGGAGGTCACCTCGATGCGGAAGGGTTCGGCGGGCGGGGTCAGGCCGCGCGAGAGGTAGCCGAAGTCGCGGGTGAGGAAGGCGAAGAGGGCCAGGTGGCGCAGCCGGTCGGTGGCCTCGCGGCGCACGCCGAGGGCGTCGGCGATGTCCTGTCCGTGCCCGAAGAGCTCCATGATTCCGGCGGAGGCCAGCACGGTGGGCGGCAGCGGGTTGACCAGCCACGGGACGACCTGGTCCGCGGGAACGGCGGCGAGGGCGTCGACGGAGGACTGGCCGAGGGCCCGGAAGCGGCCCAGGAGCTGGGCCGGCGGGAACTTGTTGAACTGCTGGAGCGCGGCGTTGACGGAGCCGTCGAAGTCGTGGGCGGCGCCGGCGGCGATCTTCGCGAAGGCCTCGCCATCCGAGGCGGCGGTGCCCGCCAGGTGGAAGATGAAGGTCAGGTGGGCGATCTGGTCGGCGATGCTCCACCCGGTCGCGGGGGTCGGGGTGGCCCAGCCGGCCTCGTCCAGGCCCTCGACGAGGCGGGCGGTCTCCTCGATCTCGGTGGCCAGGTCCTTCAGTACGTCGTTGAGCGTGCTCATGATGTGTCTCCTTGGACTGGTGTCCGTGTCGTTGTTCGGGGGGTGGGGAAGCCGCCGGTCAGCGCGCGGCGGAAGCGGTGGGGCCGGGGACCGGGAAGCGGGCGCCGATCCTGACGGCGGCGGTCAGCGCCGCCCAGGAGGCGAGCTCGACCAGTTCCCGGTCGCTGTCGTGTACGGCGCGGAAGTCCTCGATGTCCGCGTCGGTGAGCTGGTACGGGGCGAGGGCGATCAGCAGCGCCAGGCGGGCGGCGGGCAGCTGCCCGGTGGGCAGGCCCTCCAGCGCCACCTGGAGCCACACCCGGCTCGGGCCGGGTGCGACGCCGTCGTGGACGGCGAGCTCGGCGCGGACCAGTTCCCGTACGGGCTCGGGGATCCAGCGCTCCGCGCAGGTGTCGACGGCGGCGACCGCCCGGGCCAGGGCACCGGCCACGTGGGGGCTGCTCTCGGCCCAGGCCAGGTCCTGCGGCAGGGGGGCCTGCGGCAGCAGGTCCAGCGAGTCGCCGGCCCGTACGGTCGTGCCCGTGTCGGGCCGCATCGCCCGGGCGACCATCCGCATGACCGGGGCGCGCCCGGCCCGGGGGGCCGCGTCGGGGACGGGCGAGTCGGGGAGGAACAGCCGGACCATGCGGTTGAGGTAGTGGAAGGTGACGGCGACCCCGTAGATCTCGGGGGCCCCGGCGGCGTCGGCGGGCAGGGCCCGTCGGCCGCCGGTGGCGTCCGCGCTGGTGCGGGCCCAGTCGGAGAGCGCCTGGTGGGCGGCGGCGTCCGCGTCGGGCAGGGTGTCGAGCTTGGCCTGGTGGACCTCGACGCAGTACGGGCACTCGTTGGCCTGCGAGACGGCGGTGGCGACGGCCTCCTTGGCCGCCCGCCCCACGTGTCCCTCGACGAGGAGGGTCTCGCGCAGCAGCATCCAGGAGGCGGCGAGCACCTCGGGGGCCGGCGAGTGCAGGGCCAGCGGAGGGGCGATGACCCCGAACTCGCGGTGGGCCCGGCCGTAGACGTCGGCCACCAGCCCCTGGGCTCCGGCCGGCCGGACTGCGGCTATGTGCCGGATCTGCTGGAGCGAACCCTTCAGGATCCCTCGCACGAGCGGTCGCACCGCCGCCTCCTCGTTGATCGGTTGCATGAGCAACAAACTGGTCGTCTGGTCGCCAGATGGGTTGTTTGAAGCAACTCACTGGTCGGCAAAAAGGCCGTCCGGAGCATCACACCAGGGCGGGCTGTCGCTTCAGCAGCGGAAGGACGGCCTTGCGCCCGCTCTTGTAGCCCGTCGGGGACGGTGCGCCGTAGGTCACCGCGACGCCCCTGCGCTGGGCGGCCGCCACGATGTTCGGCACCGCGCGTTCGGCGATCGCCGCGATGGTCATGGCCGGGTTGACGGTGAGGGCGCCCGGGACGGCGGAGCCGTCGGTGACGAAGATGCCGGCGTGGCCGCGCAGTTCGTTGGTGTCGTCGAGGGCGGAGGTGTGGGGGTCGTCGCCCATCCGGACGGAGGCCAGGGGGTGCACGGTGTAGGCACCGACGAGGTCGTTGGTCCACGGCATCACCTTGGCGAGACCGTCCTTCTCCATGATCTCCTTCACCTCGGCGTCGGACTGGTTCCAGCCCTGCCAGGTGTTCTTCGTCGGCTTGTACGAGAGGTTTCCGCGCCCGAGCATCTGCTGGGAGATGCGCATGGCGTTG
This sequence comes from Streptomyces antarcticus, assembly GCF_026627255.1. GTDB lineage: Bacteria > Actinomycetota > Actinomycetes > Streptomycetales > Streptomycetaceae > Streptomyces > Streptomyces antarcticus. Next base: position 87,546 of record NZ_JAPNLM010000020.1, read on the forward strand.
CCCGTGGCGGGAGGCGGGCCGAAGACTCCCTCGTTGTCGTCCTCGGTCATCGAGAAGATGGTGAGCCAGGACTTCCAGTTCTTGAGGATCTCCTTCTTCTCCTTGCCGAACCAGGTCGGTCCCGAGGCGTCCGGCACCTGGGCGAGGATCGTGCCCAGGCCCGGCGGGAAGTAGAGCTGCTCCAGGGAGTAGCGGGAGTACTCGGGCAGGGAGCCGTCCAGCTTGTCCCAGCTGGCCACGGTCGGGCCCTTGCCGATCGCGTTGGCGCCGTAGGGCAGTTCGCCGTCCCCCCGGGACAGTCCCAGGATCTCGGCGACCTTGTCCTCGTTGAGAATGGCGGTGTTGAGGCGCTCGCCGTTGCCGGAGAAGTAGCGGCCGACCGCGTGCGGCATCTTGCCGAGGTGGGCCTCGCTGCGCTGGAGGATGACAGGGGTGGCGGCGGCGCCGGCCGCCATCACGACGATCTTGGCCTCGATGACTCCGGAACCGTTCTGCAGGCGGTAGTCCGTGTCGTCGACGATGTTGTAGTGGACCCGGTAGTCGCCCTCGGGGGTCCTCTCCAGGTACTGCACCTCGTGCAGGGGGCGGATCTCCGCGCCGTGGGCGAGCGCTGCCGGGAGGTAGTTGACCGTGAGCGACTGCTTCGCCTCGAAGCGGCATCCGGCCATCATGAAGTTGCAGTTGGTGCACTTGGAGTTGTCGATCGCGACGGCGAGCGGGTTGGCGGTGCGCCCCGAGTGGTTGCACGCCGCGGCCCACAGGCCTCCCGCGTAGGAGACGTCGCTCCACTCCTGCTTGGTGACGGAGAGGGATTCCTCGATCCGGTCGTACCAGGGGTCGAGGGTCTCGCGGCTCACCGACTTGGGCCACATGCGGCGGCCGATGCTGCCCTTGCGGTCGAAGACGAACTTGGGGGCGCGGGGCATGGCCGCGAAGTAGACGACGCTGCCGCCGCCGACGCAGTTGCCGCCCAGCACGCTCATCCCGTCACCGACGACGAAGTCGAAGGCCCGCGTGTAGGAGGAGCCGAGCTTGTAGTCGTGCTCGAAGTCCTTGCTCTCCAGCCAGGGTCCGCGCTCCAGCACCGTGACCTTCGCGCCGCCGGCGGCGAGGTGGTAGGCCGCGATGGCCCCGCCGAACCCGCTCCCGATGACCAGGACGTCCGTCTTGTCGATGGCGTTGCTCATGCTGGGCTCCCGGAGGGGGTCGTGTCGGGGTGGAGGGGGGCGAGCTGGCGGCCGTAGCCGAAGTCCTGGAACCGCCACAGGCCGTCGGCGTCGGGCTTGGTGATGCCCATGGCCTCCAGGCCCGGGTGGCCGTCCTCGATGGCCTGCGCGGTGTGCAGGTGAGCCGCGGAGTCGAAGGCCATGTTGCAGAAGAGGGAGAGCAGGACCCAGAAGTCCTTCTCCGGGTGACCGGGAGTGGTCAGCTTCACGATCAGCTTCACCCGGTCCTCGTAGTCCAGGGCCACGAAGGGCGGGACCGTCTCGTCGAGGGTCAACCCCGCTTCGGCCGCGTAGGTCCTGGCGTGGTCGTTGACGAGGTTCGCGAGGTCCTCCAGGCCGTCGTGGACGCCGGTCGCGTCCCAGCGCAGCAGTTCAAGGGCGCCCGCGGCAACCGCTCCGCCGCCGGCGGCGACTCCCGCCACGGCCCGGTCACCGGGCCAGCGCTTCTCGCCCGGGACGATCGTGTCCGCGTAGGCCTCCAGCGTGAGGGCCGCGTCTGCTCCGACGTCGACCCTGCGCTCCTCTCTTTCCCGCACTGCCTGCAATTCGTCCTCCAGGGACCCGATTTGAGTGGTGCTGCTGTCGTGAGAACAACGTAGGACTGCTCAGTCTTTTCAAGCAACCAATGCAGACTGTTCATCGCTGCGAGCGGGTTTCTTTATGCAACTAGCCAGAGTCGCCGCATCGGCCCGGCAGCGCTCAGAAAAAAAAGGGACGTTCAGTAGGCTCTCAACGGAGGTGTTCCTTCCCCGTGAATTGAGGGGCCTTCTGCGGACAGAACGACAGGCCCGGCAGGCCCGGAACTCATGAGGGGAAGTTGGAGATGACCGACGCGGCCCCGGCATATCGCACGTTCACGCTCCATATCGACACCCTGCAGTCGGCGGATTCCCCGAGACTGAACGGGATCGACGAAGAGCACGTCGTCCGGCTCGCGGCGATGTTTCCGGCACTTCCGCCCGTCCTGGTGCATCGCACCACCTTGCGCATCATCGACGGGATGCACCGGGTCGCCGCCGCGCGTTCCCTGGGGCTGGAATCCGTCCAGGTCCTCTACTTCGACGGCAGTCCGGAGGAAGTCTTCCTGCGCTCGGTTTCCGTCAACGTCGCCAACGGGCTGCCGCTGACCGTCGCCGACCGCAAGGCCGCCGTCATCCGCATCCTCGGCTCGTATCCCGAGCGCTCCGACCGCGCCATAGCGGCGTACGCGGGCCTCGACGCCAAGACGGTCGCGGTGATCCGCCGGGGTTCAGCCGCAGATTCTCCGCAGTCGAACATCCGCATCGGATCCGACGGTCGCGCGCACCCCCTGGACCGCACCGCCGAGCGGCTGCGCGCCGCCGAACTCATCGCGAGCCGGCCCGAACTTCCCTTGCGCGTGATCGCCCAGGAGACCGGGCTCTCCCTGGGGACGGCCCACGACGTACGCCAGCGGCTGCTGCGCGGCGAGAGGCCCGTGCCACAGGTCCGCCGGAGCCGTGAGAACGGCCGGACCGGCGAGGGCGGCGAGGTCGCCGAAAGCGGCGGACCGGACCGGATCCCGCGCGCGGCGGCCACGTCCGTCGCGGGCGCGGGCACGGACGCGGGTGTCTCAGCGCCGCCCGCGGCGGGCCCGCAGGCACCCCGCCTCCTCCCGGGACCGGCCCCGGCCGTCCCCGCCCAGCTCATGTCGGGACGCACCCGCACGTCACTGGAGGCGCTGCGCCGGCTCGCCGCCGATCCGTCCCTGCGCCACTCCGAATCCGGCCGCCAGTTCCTGCGCTGGATCCACGCCCATTTCGTGGTCGACGACGCCTGGCGGCAGCGGGCCGACGCGGTTCCGCCGCACTGCACCGACGCGGTGGCGGAACTGGCAATTCAGTGTTCGAACAGCTGGAAGAGGTTCGCCGAGGACCTGTCCAGGCGACGGCTGGCGGACGGGACGTCCTCACCGGATCAGCGCACGCCATCGAATTCTTGGCATTGAGCATGACTCATACGACAGGGGAGACACGGTGACCACCACTGCCATCGAGGCTGCGGTCCTCCGCGTAATCAATGACATGCGTGCGAATCTCGGTCAGGAACTGACGATCGACGACATGGCACGCATCGCCATGTTCAGCAAATTCCATTTCACCCGGGTTTTCCGGGATGTGACCGGTACGTCTCCCGGACGGTTCCTCTCCGCGCTGCGGCTGCAGGAGGCGAAGCGTCTTCTCGTCGAAACCCAGTTCAGCGTCGCGGACATCAGCAGCGAGGTCGGATACAGCAGCGTCGGCACCTTCAGCTCGCGTTTCAAATTGTGTGTCGGCGTCTCTCCCAGCATGTACCGGCAATTGGACGGATTCGTGCCCGAGGTCGGCCCCGGCGAGCTGCCCCCACTCACTTCGCTGACCCCCCGCAACACCCTGCGCGGCCGGATCCGCCTGACCGACGAGGGCTCCCACGGGTACTGCTTCGTCGGCCTCTTCCCCACCCCGGTCCCCCAGGGCCAGCCGGTGCGCTGCACCGTGCTGCAGGGTCCCGGTGCCTTCGAGCTCCGCGACGTACCGGCCGGCACCTGGTACGTCCTCGTGCACTCGGTCCCGTACGGCTTCGAGAACCAGCCGTCCGGCACCGGCGACGAGGACGCCGTCTCCGTCGGCCGCTATGGTCCGGTCACCGCGCACGCCGACACGCTGCTGATGCCCGCCGAGATCACGCTGCGTCCGCTGGACGCCCTCGACCCGCCCGTACTGACGGCCCTCCTGGACCTGCGCACCACCGCCATGCAGGCCGTCGCCAGCTGACGTCTGGGCATACGAAAAGAGGCCGGCCGCGGCATCCGCCGCGGCCGGCCTCTTCGTCGTGCTCCCGTGGTGCGTGCTCAGTCCACCGGGCGGATCGTCATCGGGAGCCCGCCGCGCATCCGCAGCGACATCATGGGCTCGGCGACGCCCTCGTGCCCGGCCACGACGTCCATGTCGAGGTCCCTGGTGAGCAGGGCCGTGACGAAGACCGCCTCCATCATCCCGAGGTTGCTGCCGATGCAGAACCGCGGTCCCGCGCCGAAGGGGATGTACGCGTAGCGGGGGCGGCTGGCGACCTGCGACGGCTCGAAGCGGCTCGGGTCGAAGCGCTCCGAGTCGTCCCAGAAGTCCGGGTGGCGGTGCAGGGTATACGGGCACACCAGTACGTCGGCCTTGGCCGGCACGGGGAACCCGCCGACCTCGTCGGCCTGCTGCGCGATGCGCGGCAGGATCCACACCGGCGGGTACAGCCGCATGGCCTCCTGCACGACCTGCATCGTGTACGAGAGCTTGTGCAGGTCGTCGGCCTCGGGCAGGCGCCCCCCGGCCAGCACCGCGCGGGCCTCCTCGCGCACCAGATCCCGTACGTGCGGGTTGCGCGCGAGCAGCAGCAGGGTCCAGCCCAGCGTGCTGGCCGTCGTCTCGTGCCCGGCGAGGAGCAGGGTGACGAGCTCGTCCTGCAGGCGCTTGCGGCCGAGTGCCGGATCGGTCTCCTTGCGCGCGGCGGTGATCATCCGCGAGAAGGCGTCGGCGGCGGGGTCGTCGTCGGACATCCGGGCGCTGCGGTCGGCGACGAGCGCGTCGACGGTCACCGTCAGTTCGGTACGGGCCCGGCGGAAGTTGCGCTGCGTCGCGAAGGGCACCCAGGTGGGCACCAGGCCCTGGGTGACCATGTCGAACATCGCCTGGTCCTGCACGGCCTCGAAGGCGTGCGCGATCCCGTCGTGCCCGTCCATGGACATGTCCATCAGGGTCCGGCCCAGCACCCCGAGGGTGAGGCCGGTAACCTCGTGGAGCACGTCGACCGTCGTCCCGCCTGAGCCCGCACCCTTGCGCAGCTGCTCCAGCAGGCGGCCGGCCTCCTCGGCCACGACGCCCGCCTGTGCGGCGATGCGGCCCGGCTTGAACGCGGGCTGCACGTTGCGGCGCTGCGCCTTCCACAGGTCGCCCTCACTGGTGAGGAGGCCGTCGCCGAGCACCTTGCGGGACTCCACGAGGCCGATGCCCTTGTGGTAGTTGGCCGCATTGTCGGCCAGCACGTGCTTGGCGTAGTCGGGGCGGTTGAAGATGTACATCTTCTTGGGCCCCATGTTGACCCGTACGGCGTCGGAGAGGTCCGCAGCGTCGCGCATCATGGCGAGCCGGTCGACGGCCAGCTTGCGCAGCAGTCCGGGCAGCTGCCAGAACGGCGGACCGGGCGGGTGCGAGCTCACCGCGCGCCTCCCCGCTGCGCCTGGGCGAGCGGGGCGGGGGCGACCTCCCGGAACGCGCCGCGGTGGAACACCAGCGGCTCCCGTTCCGGGGACTCGTCCATGGCGAGCAGCTCCCCCAGGTAGAGGGTGTGGTCGCCGGCGTCGTACGCCCGCCACTTCGCGCACTCGAAGTGCGCCGCCGCCCCCGCGATCAGGGGGGCGCCGGCGGCGCGGCCGGGCAGGTGGTCGACGGCGTCGAACTGGCCGGCGCCCATGGGACGCGAACGGTCGGCGAAGTGCCGGGCCACGCCCTCCTGGCCCGCGCCGAGCACCGACACCGAGAAGGTGTCGGCCTCGGCGAGGCGGCGGTGCATGAGCGCTTCCTTTCCGACGCTCACCAGGACCAGGGGCGGGTCCAGGGAGACCGAGGTGAAGGAGTTGGCGGTCATGCCCCGCGGGGAGGCACCGCCCACCGTCACGACGGTCACCCCGGTGGCGAACGCCCCGAAGGCCCGCCGCAGCCGCGCGGGGTCGCCGATGACGGCTGCCCGCGGCGGCGCGGCGGTCAGGGTGCTCATGCCGCCCGCCCCGACAGGGCGCGGCCCTGGACGGCGTACGGCTCCAGGGCCCGCGCCAGGCCCTCGGGGATCAGCGACGGAACCGTGTTGGTGTTCGGTCCACGCATGCAGGCGATGCGCTGGCGGCCGCGGGCGATGAGGACTTCGACGCCGCCCGTGATCTTCACGTAGTCGAACGTGAACTCCAGCTGGGTCTGGCCGAGTTCGGACAGCCGCATCCGGATCGACACCTCGTCGAAGGCCGTGATCTCGGCGAAGAACTCGCAGTCCACCTTGAGGGTGAACAGCTTGAGGTCCGCCTGCACCTCGGCCAGCACGTCCGGTGCCTTCTTCTGCAGGAACAGCTCGCGGCACCGGCCCTGCCAGCGCAGGTAGTTGACGTAGTAGACGTTGCCTACGAGGTTGGTCTCCTCGAAACCGACCGTGTGCAGGTACTCGAAGTAGTCGTCAGCCATGATCTAGGACCGCCCTTCGATGAGATCTGCTTCGTGGGTCAGGAAGGCGAAGACCGCGGGCTCCAGGGCGTCGCGCAGCGCGGTGACGAAGGTCGCGATCCGCAGGTCCCCGGCGGCGAAGACCACCCAGGCGTCCTTGCGGCTCGGCAGCAGCGTCAGCGGTGCGCCCGCCATGATCCCGGCCTTCTTCAGGCACTCGACCGCGCTCCACACCCGGGTGGCGGCGGTGTCGGGGGCCTCTCCCGTCTCCTTGGCGACGAGCTCGGCCACCGGCGTGTGCTCACCGAGCAGGCCGCGCCACTCGGCGGACGACCGCATGCTGACCGCCTCGATGTCACAGGCCACTTCGGAGGCGGCGACCGCGCTGACGGTCACCCCCAGGCCGTGGGCGGCCGACATCGACATGTGGCGGTCTTCCAGCTCCGGTCGCCCGTCGGGACGGTGACTGACCGTCACGGGAGTGCCCAGGGCCCGGGCCGCCGCGTCCGAGGTGAAACTGCGGCGCTGCGCGACCGAACCGGCCGGCACCTCACCGTGCGGTTCGACCGCGACGGCGATGCGGGCGCCCAGGACGTCCTCCAGGGTGCGCTCCAGGTAGGGGCCGAGCAGCGGCGCGACCCAGGGGCCGGCCCCGTCCGTCTTGCGCACCGCGTGCAGGGTCAGGCCCTCCCAGCGCTCGACGACGGTCCCGTCCTCGGCGCGGACCGCGATGTCGTACACGTACGTGTCGCCGACGCGGCTGCGCTCGATCGCGGAGTACCGGAGCCGGTCCGGGACGTGGCTGCCGCTGCCGAGCGGGTGGATGCGCTCCACGCCGGACGGCAGCAGCGTGGCGTCGGGGACGCACACCTGGTTGCCGTGCATCAGCGCGTCGCGCATGCCCGGGTCGGCGAGCAGGAGCGCATCGGGCAGGAAGCCGGCGAACCAGTCCTGCGGCTTCTGCTGGACGGACACGTCGGCGTCGACGTGCCGGGCGGCGGCCCGGTGGAACCGGGTGAGCCGCTGGAAGCGGGCGCCCTGGAAGAGGACGCTGCCGTACAGGTCCTTGGCCGGGTCCAGCGGGACCACCGGGGTGTCGGCGGGCACCTGGAGCGGCGGGCCGTCCGGGACCGGGACCGTGGAGTAGATCAGCCGGGCGCGGAAGTGCTCGGCGACGAAGCCGGTGTCCTCGGAGTGGATGGCCACGTCCACCGTGTCGGCGCCGGTCACGGTGGCGGCGATGCGGATGCGGTTGCTGCCGTTCGGCGGCACCACGATGGGCCGCAGGAACTTGGCTCCCTCGATGACAGGGATGGTGTCGCGGCCGGTGACCGCCGAACCGACCTGGACCATGGCCTCCATGCCGATGACGGCGGGGAGGAGCAGGTTGCCGTCGAGGAGGTGGTCGGCAAGGTACGGGTCCGTGCCCGCGTTCAGTTCGACCTCGGTGACGAGTTCGACGCCGTGGTAGCGCACCAGCGGGTTGCTGGTGAAACGCAGCAGGGGCAGGGCCGGAAGGTCACGGCGAACCGTGTCGATGCCTTCCGTGCGGCCGCTGATGACGGTCACCACGGGCGCGTCGGGGTCGGAGATCAGGCGCAGCAGTATCTCCACGCCCTGGTCCGGGGAGACCGGGGTGATGCCCTCGCGGGAGAGCGACTCGACGACGGAGAGCTTCTCGCCCATGCCGACGCCGGACCACACCGACCATTCCATGCATCGTGCGCGGACCTGCGGATGGGTGCGGGCGACGTCCTCGGTCAGGTCGGCCAGCCACTCGTTGGCGGTGGCGTAGTGGGCCTCGCCGCGCAGGCCGGCCCGGCCGATGATGGAGCCGAAGGCGACCAGCAGCTTGAGGTTGCCGGCGCCCACGGTGTCCAGGACGGTCCGCAGACCGTCGACCTTCGGGGCGAAGGTGCGCCGGAAGTCGTCGGCCTCGAGGTGGACCAGGCCGTTCGGCTCGTTGCGGCCGGCGCCGTGCAGCAGACCGGTGATCTTGCCGAGCGCCCTTTCCAGTTCGGCGACCGCGCCGCGCACCTGGCCCGCGTCGGTGACGTCGGCCCGTGCGTAGTGCACCTCGACGCCGGCGTCGGCCATGCGCTTGAGGTTGGCGGCCAGTTCCTTGTCGTCGGCCGGCTCGGAGCGGCCGAGCACGGCCAGCTTCGTACCGGTCTTGAGCGCCACGGCCAGGGCGCACTCGGCGGAGATACCCTTGCCGCCGCCCGTGACGAGCAGGACGTCCTCGGCCGTCAGCGGGGCGTCGGCACGCTCCTGCTCCACGGGCAGGGCCCGCAGGGTCGGGACGCGGCGCACGCCGCCCTCGTCGTAGTGGACCTCGGTGAACCGCGTGGTGGCGGCCACCTCGGCCAGCACCCGCTCGATCGCGTCGTCCGTCACCGGGGTGTGGACGATGGTGGTCCGCAGGTGCGGGGCCTCCAGGTACAGGGTCTTGGCCAGACCAGCCGCGCCGCGGCCGTCCTGGACCAGGACGAAGCGGCTGTCGCGGTGACCCGCGAGGGCGCTCTTGGCGGCGTCCAGCACCTGTGTGGCCTGCTCCTGGGAGCAGTTCCGGGGCAGGACGGACAGGACACCCGCGCCGACTCCGGCCTGTTCGAGTTCCTGCTGGAGGCGCGTGGCGAGTTCCCCGCCACCGGGGGCGAAGAGTTCCCAGGTGCCGTTGGCCTCGGTGGGCGCGGTGCGCGGCCGGGCGACCTCGTCGAGGTCCACCGCGAAGGGCCGGGCCCAGGTGGCCGCGCCGGCGACGAGGGCTGCCGCCTCGGGCTCCGCGGCCCCGCCGGTGGTGGCCAGGGTGTCGAGGGCCTCGGCGAGTTCGGCCAGGGTGGCCGTCGCGAAGTTGGTCGGGACCTGCGCCGCGGGGATCCCGAGGCGGGACGCCGCCTGGTTCACGATCTGGCCCACGGTGATGGAGCTCATGTGCAGGTCGTCCAGGAGCCGGCTGCCCGGGTCGACGAGGTCGGCCGGAAGCTCGGCGCGCTCGGCGACGAGGGTGCGCAGCACCTCCAGGGCGGCGGCGCCGTCCGTGGCGGGGGACGCCTCGGCGGCCCGGTCCTGCGCGGCCTTCGCGGCCTTCGCCGCCTTGGCGGCCTTGATGGCGTTGGCGGCCTTGTCCGACGGGGCCGCGTTGTGCGGCGTGCCGGCGGACGCGGCGGACCCGGAAGACGCCGCGGGCACGGCGGGCACGGCGGCGGGCCGCGGCAGGCCCGCGGCCGTCCGGTTCGGTCCCGGGGCCTGCTCGCAGGGGCTGGTCAGGAAGCTGAAGTGCTGCCCGACCTCCAGCGGCTTGATCAGACGGTCCTGGAACAGCCGGTCGAGCCGGACGGGCGCGCCCGCGACGAACGCGGCGGCGGCCACCTGCAGCAGCGGCCGCAGCGACTCGTCGTCCGTGTTCAGCGAGAGGGCCGTGATCCCGGTCGCCGCCTGTGCGAGGGAGCTGAGCACCCGGCCGGGGCCCACCTCGATGAAGAGGTCGACCTCGCCCGCGGCCGCTTCCACCGCCTGGGTGAAGCGGACCGGGTCGGTGATCTGGCGGGTGAGCAGCTCCACCACGTCGGTGTCGCGCTCCAGTTCGGTGCCGGTGACGGTCGAGACGACCTTCCCGGAGACGGGACCGAAGGAGGCGCCGGCCAGCCACTTGCCGAACTCCTGCGCGGCCGGGGCGACCAGCGGCGAGTGGAAAGCGTGCGAGACGGCGAGCCGCGTGCAGCTCACGTCAGCCCGCTCGGCGCGGCGCTGGATCTCCTCGATGTCCTCGACGGGACCGGCGACGACCGTCTGCCGGGGCCCGTTGTAGCCGGCGATGACGGCCGCCAGGCCCGCGATGAGGCTGTCGGCCTGGTCCGGGTCGGCGCCCAGGGACGCCATGGTGCCCGAGGCGCTGTGCTCGGCCATGGCCTTGCCGCGTACCCGGGCCGCGTCCAGCAGCGTGCCCTCGTCGATGGCGCCGGCCCAGTGCAGGGCGGAGAGCTCACCGAGGCTGTGCCCGACGGCGACGGACGCCTCAAGGCGCAGGGCGTCCAGGACGCGCAGGCCCGCGGCGGAGCCGGTGGCGATACGGGGCTGCGCCACATCGGTGGCGACCATGTCGCCCGAGGTGGGCAGGCCGGCCCGGTCGAAGATCTCGGCGGCCTCGGGGAAGCGGCGGCGCAGCGCGCCCCCGCCGGTGCCCTTGCCCGAGCCCTGGCCCGGGAACAGGAAGCCGATGCGGCCCCGTCCGGTCGCCTTGCCGAGGAAGCTGCGGCCGTCTGCCGAGGTGTGCGAGGTCTCCCCCGACTCCAGCAGGTCGGCCAGGTGCTGCAGCCGGCGCTCGGCGTCCTCGGGCGAGGACGCGACGATCGCCGCACGGTGCGGCAGGCCGCGCAGTTCGCGCTGGAGGGTCGCGGCGAGGTCGGAGACCTGGCCGTAGGAGACCCTGGCGACGAAGCCGGCGACCTCGGAGACACGGGCGAGCAGCGCGCGCGGCGTGTCGCCCTCCAGCAGCAGCAGCTCGCTGTCCTGGGGCGAGTTCGACAGTGCGGCGGAGCGGCGGCTCGCGGCCGGCCGGCGCCGTACGGCGGGCTCGTCCAGGACCACGTGCGTGTTGATGCCGCCGAAGCCCATGGCGGTGATGCCCACACGGCGGGGCGCGCCCTCGGGCCACGCCTCGGCCTTGCGCAGCGCCTTGAGGTTCGCGCCGTCTTCGGTGAGCAGCTCGTGCGGGTCGACGGTGCCGATGGCCGGCGGCAGGGTCTGGTTGTCGACGGCCATGGCCGCCTTGATCAGGCCCGCGACGCCGGCGGCGGCCTTGGTGTGGCCGATCATGCCCTTGATGGAGGTGATCGCGGCGACGGGCGCCTTGGGGTCTGCCGCGGCCCGCGCGCCCATGAGGGCGGTGAGCTCGGTGGCGTCGCCGACGGCGGTGCCGGTGCCGTGGCCCTCGAAGAGGCGGACCGTCTCAATGCCGAACCCGGCGCGCTCGTAGGCGCGGCGCAGGGCCAGCTGGTAACCGCTGACCTCGGGCCGCGTGATGCCGCCCTGGCCGTCCGAGGAAACTCCCCAGCCCGCGATGGTCGCGTAGATGCGGTGGCCGCCCGCGAGGGCGTCCTCCTCGCGCATCATGACGATCATTCCGCAGCCCTCGCCGGGCCAGAACCCGTTGGAGCCCCGGTCGTAGAGCTTCATCTCGCCCTTGGCGAGGGCGCCCGTCTTGGCGAAGCCGATGATCTCGAACGGGTCGATCGACAGGTCCACGCCGCCCGCGACGGCGACGTCTATGTCGCCGTTGATGAGCGAGGTGCCCGCGGTGGTGACCGACAGGAGCGAGGAGGAGCACGCGCCGTCGACGGTGTAGCCGCCGCCGTTGAGGTCGAAGTGGTTGCAGATCCGGCCCGCGATGGTGTTGGAGAGACCGCCGGCGAGGGTGTCCTCGTCGATGGCCGGGAACGGCTCCTTGTACGAGGCCTCGACGTCGCCGAGGAACTCGGCGACCCGGGTCTCGTCCCAGTCCTCTTGGGCCGCGAGGGCCTCGGCCATCACGCGTCGTACGTACGGCCAGCGCAGCCGCATCACGTTGGCGCGGGCGAACTCACCGGTGAGGGTGTTGCCGACGATGACGCCGGTGCGCTCGCGCGGCAGGCCCTCGCCGGCCGGGAAGCCGGCGTCGGCCAGCGCGCGCCCGGCGGTGTCCAGGGCGAGCCAGTGGGTCAGGTCGGTGGAGCGGTAGGTGCTGCCCGCGATCTTGTGGGCGATCCGGTCGAACTCGTAGCCCTCCAGCACCGCCGCGTTGCGGGCGTAGAAGGTGTCCGGGGTGGCCGGGTCGGAGTCCCAGTAGTCGTCCAGGTTCATCCGCTCGCTGGGCAGCCGGCGGAAGGCCCGGCGGCCGGCGACGGCGTTGTCCCAGAGCTCGCCAGGGGTCGCGGCGTCGGGGTAGCGGCAGGCCATGCCGACGATGGCTATGCGTGTCATGCGGCCACCGCGATCTTTTCCTGGGCGGTCTTGTCGGAGACCGGTGCGGGGCAGCCGCAGATGTCGGCGCAGCCGTTCGGGCACGCGGTGGCCGCGGCCGGGGAGGGGCAGGCGCACACGCCGGTGCACTCGCAGTCCCGCTGGGCCGGCAGCACGGCGGTGGTGACGGGCTCGGCCTTCGCCTCGGCGGCCTTGTCGGCGGCCTCGGCGGCGCGCCGCTTGGCGACGACGTCGGCGCTCCAGAGGAAGGCGCCGCGGACGGCGCAGACGATGGCGGTGGCGAAGAAGATGCCGTACACGACGTGCAGGGCGGTCAGGACGCCGTAGACGGTGGCGACGCCGCCGCCGAAGGCGATCTGGCCCCACTTGGAGGAGGGCGTCGTACCCGGGTCCGTGATCATGTAGTTCGTGAAGAGCACGAACGCCACGCCGGTCATCATCGCGAGGGCCGCGGGGATGGAGGTGTCGAAGAGCAGACCGCGGACGATCGCCTGGAGGGCGTAGCCGCCGACCCAGGCCAGGATCAGCCACATGCGCTCGGTCAGCTTGGCGTTGAGCAGCGTGCCGAGCGCGATGATGACCGCCGGGACGAGCCAGTCGAAGCCGCCGTCGAGGTACTCGGTGAAGTGGTACGGGGGCGCGATCGAGGCCCACGGGAAGAGCAGCAGGATGACCGCGATACCAAAGTTCGACGGGTTCATGAAGTGCCGCAGCCGGCCCTTGACCGGGGCGCGCAGCACCCACTTGGTGCCGACGGCGACGATGACGCCGAAGACCATGACCCAGACGCGGTCGTTGACGTAGGTCAGCATGTTCACCGCGAGGGCGGTGATGTGGGCCGGGAAGAGGAACTCGACCATGCCCTTGAGGCCGCCGCCGCGGAAGCGCGGGTCGCGGCCCTCGGCGCGGGCGCCGATCAGTTCGAGGATGATCTCCAGGGTGTAGGAGGTGATCAGCGCGATGAACGGCCAGGTCCAGGGCTGCTCGAAGCCGAGCACCGTGTAACCGACGATGTTGAGGACGGAGATGGAGATCGCGAACCGGCGGAGCGCGGTGACGACCTTCGGGTTGTGGCGCGGTCCCGCGGGGGCCGGGACAGCCGTCAGGGTTGCGGACATGGTCACTTCTCCTTCGCCTGGGTGCCGAGCTCGACGGTGTGCTGTCCGGGCGTCAGCTTCAGCTTCTGCTCGTGGACGGCGCCGGTGCGGTCGCGCCAGGTGAGCTTCACCGGCAGCGCGTCCTTGACGCCCTTGCCGAGACCGATGTGGACCTCGTGGCCGCGCTTGCCGGAGTGGCCGCCGCCGCCATCGACGCGGGCGACGCGTATGGTGCCGTCGGGCATCTCGACGCAGACCTCGGCGCCGACCGCGGGAGAGCCGGACTCGCGCTTGAGGTTGAGCGTCAGGTACGAACCGGTGCTGTCGCTGACGTTGTGGAGGAAGACCGGCTCACCCCACTGGCGGGCGACGGCCAGGTCGACCAGACCGTCGCCGTCGACGTCGGCCGGGGCCATGCCGCGGGTCGGGATGGGCTCGGCGATGCCGAGGGCCTTGGCCAGGTCGATGTAGCGGCCGCTCTCCTCGTCCTTGGCGAAGAAGCGCATGTGCTGGCTGCCGGCCAGGTCGTCACCGTGGCGGACGTTCGGCCACCAGGTCGGGTTCGAGGTCAGGGCGTCGTTCGCGGTGGCCAGCTCCTGGAGCTGGGGCCAGCGGTTGGTCTTGCCCTTGACGAAGCCGAGGGCCTGGGTGATCTCCAGGTTGCCGTCGTTGTCGAAGTCGGCCATCTTGGGGTCCCAGCCCCAGCCGGACCAGGCCACGCCCAGGTCGGCGGACTTGTCCTCGTACGGGGCCTCGCCCTGCTTGAACTTGCCCTGGAGCTCGGACTGGCTCTTCGCCTGGTTGATGAAGGCGAAGTTCGACTCCTGGATGCCGAAGGAGGTGGTGATGTTGCTGACGAACAGGTCGTACAGCCCGTCGTTGTCCAGGTCGCCGAAGTCGACGCCCATGCCCTTGAACGAGCTGCGCCCGATCTCCTTCGACTTGGGCACGGTGCCGCTGTGGACCGCCTTGACCTCGGCGAACTCGATCTTGCCGGGGACCGACTTGTTGTAGAGCATCGACGAGGTGCCGAAGTCGTGCGCGAGGAAGATCTCCGGCAGGTGGTCGCCGTCGAGGTCGACCGCGCTGGCGCCGAGCGTCCAGCCCTTGCTCAGGCTCTGCGGGATGGAGCCTTCGGTCTTCTCGTAACCGTTCTCGGTCCAGCGGAAGAAGTGGCCGCCGCCGCCGTTCTTGGCGTGCGAGAGCGACTCGTTCATCACGACGCCGCCGTCCACGGTGTCGTCCAGGACGGGGCTGTCGGGGAAGTAGTTGCCGATGAAGATGTCGTCGTGGCCGTCACCGTCGAAGTCGGCGAACGCGGCGGCGTTGGAGTTCCACAGCGGCCCGCTGTACTTCGTGCCGGTCGTACCCGGGATCAGCTCGGTCGGCGTGAAGCTCGCGGCCGACAGCGGCTGCCCCTTCACATTCTTGTTCATGAAGATGACCGGGGTGCGGCCCCAGTAGTAGACGAGAACGTCGGTGGCGCCGTCCTCGTTGTAGTCGCCGGGCATGCAGCCCATCGGTGCCGACGTGGTGCTGGTCGGCAGCGGCTTCGGGTCGAGGGCGAAGGGCGCGTACGCGCCTTCCTTGCGCGTCGGCGCCGGGGTGAGCACGGCCTGGTCGATGCGCGGGTCGTTCACGCACAGGTCGTTGGGCAGGCCGTCGCCGTCGATGTCGTTGACGGCGATGCCGGCGCCGACCGAGGAGATCCATCCCTCGATGTGCCGGTATGCCTTGTTGACCTTGCGGACTTCCTGCTTCGGGAATCCGGAAGGCATCGCGATCGACAGCGACTCGAACCCGAAGTTCTTCGCGAGCTTCGCGGTCTCGGCCGCCGAGGACTCGGGCAGCTGAACACCGTAGAAAGTGCCGACCATTACGGTAAGAGCGACAATTCCCGGCGCATTCCTAAGCGCCCAGTTCTTTTTGGCCGTCACTGATCGGCACCTTTCCGGGTAAGAGAGAGAGAAGCAAGCTCGGTGGCGACACCACGTCGCCAGGACTCATATGCGGGAGATTCACCCTGGCCCCGGGGGTCGGGCCGCAGCCCGACGCACACCGAGGCCGCCTGCTCCGCGGTGGTGCCGCAGACGACACGGGCGGCGAGGTGGGTGTGGTCGATGATCGTGTCGGCCTTGATGCGTGCCTCGATGGCAAACGCGGAGCCCTGGGCCAGCGCCCAGCGGTGCTCCCCCGCTCCCTCGACGAAGCGGGCCAGCTCGTCCTCGCCGACACCGCCGGCGTACGCGCAGGCGAGGCCGGCGCCCGCGTACAGGTCGCTGTGCCGTGCCTTCGGGTAGGAGGCGATCAGGTCGGTCACGACATCCGGATCGGTACCGCCGACGAACCACAGCGCGCGGCCGATGCCCTGGTCAATGGCGTTCGGGGTGTAGTGGTTGTGTCCGCCGTGCCAGCTGAACGGGTGTTCCGCGGCGGGCGTGCGCACGTAGGAGTCGGTCTTGAAGTACGCCTGGTGGAAGCCGTAGCCGTCCAGGGCGAGCCAGCGCAGCAGCGGGTCCGTCTTGCGGATGTCCGGCCACAGGAGCTTCGGCAGCCGGGCCATCGCCCAGCCCACACCGACATAGATCATGTAGTCGTGGCGACGGCCATTGCCCGCCAGCAGGCCGTCCAGCCGGCCGCTGTGTCCCGGCAGCGAGTCGTACACCGCCGCACCCATGCCCGCGCCCTCGTACGCGAATCCGCGCATGTCCCGGGGGACGGTCTCCAGCATTTCCTCGGCTTCCGCGGGAGAGCCGGCCTCCACCGCGTAGGCATACCCCTGGAGGAATACCTCGCCGATGTTCTCCAGACGCGCCTTGGCTTGCGGGTTCTTTACGTGGAACCCGCGCACCTCCATCGTCGTCTCGGAAACGGGAGGCGTGAGAAGCCTCCGCCGTAGCGCACCAAATATCGTGGACACCGAAGAAAACCGCCCCTCATAGAACCCTGAATCCCCTCAGCAAACGGGAATCTATACAGGGTCCAGGAGGGGCTCTACTTCCCTCGTGCTCAATCCGGCGTGAACAATCCGTCGTGAACGATCCGGCGTCGGCGAAACGTCAGACGAGCGCGCCCGCCGACGTGCGCACCCGCTCGCGCACGTTGCGGCGCCACACCTCGTAGGCCGGTCCGACGCCGGCCTCGGGCGCGCTCGCAGCGGTCTCGTCGGCGAGCAGCGCGACGGCCTCCACGTCCAGACCCGTGAACGCCTCCACGGCGGCCCGGCTGTGCTCGGGGATGAATCCCGCGTGGTGACGGGCCTTGGCCGCGAACACCGAGCCCTGCGCCAGGTGGTCCCAGTCCTCCCCCGCCTCGGCGCGCAGCGCCTCCCGGTCGGCGGCGGTGGTGCCCCCGGCGAAGGTGGCGGCCAGGCCGACGCCGCTCCACAGGTCGCCGTGGCGGGCCGAGGCGAATGCGCGCACGGCGGCCGAGACGTGTGCGACGTGGCCACCCTGGATGAACCACAGCGCCCGCCCGACGCCCTGGTCGAAGGCGCGCTGGAAGTAGTCCTCGTCGCCGTCCCACGCGTACGGGGTGTCCAGCCGCTGCCCGCCGACCCAGCGTTCGGTGTCGAAGTAGGCGCGGTCGAAGCCGTATCCGTCGACGCACAGCCAGCTCATGGCCGGGTAGTACTCAGGCTCGGTCAGATCCGGTACGAGCTTCTTCCACATCGGGCGCGGCAGCTTGGCCATGGCGAAGCCGATGCCGATGTAGTTGAGGAAGATGTGCCGCTTGCCGCCGCCCTGCAGCAGGTCGCGGGTGCGGTGGCCCTTGCCCGGGCCCATCACGTCACGGATGGCGCAG
This sequence comes from Streptomyces antarcticus, assembly GCF_026627255.1. Taxonomy (GTDB): domain Bacteria; phylum Actinomycetota; class Actinomycetes; order Streptomycetales; family Streptomycetaceae; genus Streptomyces; species Streptomyces antarcticus. The sequence continues at coordinate 104,829 of NZ_JAPNLM010000020.1, forward strand.
GCCATGGTGGCGCCCTCGTACGCGAAGCCCTGGACCTCCGGATCGACCAGGGCGAGCCGGCGCTCGATCGTCGCCAGCGTGCGGTCCTCGATGCCCCACTCGAAGCCGGTGACGACGGCCTGCGGTACTGCCTCCAGCTTGCGGGTTCGCGCGTTCGGCTCGACGGAGAAACCGCGCCCCGCGAAGCTCACTTCGTCCAGGGACGGGGCCATGGCCAGCCTGCGCAGTGCTCCCAGTGCGGGCACGGATGCCTCCTCGTGCGGGCCGCTCTGCCGGCGGCCGGAGGGCACATCGTGCGTGCCCGGGCGTGAGCGGATCATCTCCGTCCGTGCTCACCCGGCCGCTCCAGCGCCGTTCGAGCGCACTGAGGCATGTTGGCGCGCGTACCTGCTGTGTGCGTGGAGAGGTCAGCGGATGGAGCGCACGTCCACTTCCTCGTCGTGGACCCGGCGGCCGCATTGGCCGCAGTGCAGCTCGACGTGAACGGTTCCCTCACAGCCGATGTGGTCGGCGCGGCGCGGCGGCCCCTGCTCGTGGTCCAGGTGGCGGTCACCCCACTGCATCAGGGCGATGATCCCGCGGGTGAGGTCCCTCCCGGCAGGGGTGAGCTGGTACTCGTAGCGCACCGGCCGGTCCTGGTAGGGCACCCGCTCCATGATTCCGTGTTCGACCAGCCGGGTGAGCCGGTTGGTCAGGACGTTGCGAGCAATGTCGAGGTTGCCGAGGAATCCGTCGAAGCGTTTGATACCGAGCAGCGCGGAGCGGACGATCAGCAACGTCCAACGCTCCCCGACCACTTCCAGAGTCCGGGCCAGATTGCAGTCCTGCCCCTCGTACGTATGTCTCAGCATCCGCTCACTCTATGTACCCTGCCGGTTTCGTGAAAGGACCAACGTGGCGAAGGAGGAACCGCTTTCCCGGGCCCCGTGGACACCCCGGAAAGCGGCGGGATCCTCAGGCCGCCTGCAGCAGCGGTTCCCCGCCGCCACCGCCCGGGCGGCCGAGGCGGTCGTAGGCGTAGGCGGCCGACACCAGCGTCATGTGGTGGTGCCAGCCGGGGTACGAACGGCCCTCGAAGTCGAGGAGCCCGAAGTCGTCCTCCAGCTCCCGCACGGTCTCGGCGCTGCGGTCCAGCAGGCCCGTCAGTGCCAGGACCTCCTCCGTCCGCGCGTGGGTGAGGTTGGTCAGCCACAGCTTGACGGGCTGGCGCCCACGCTCGGAGGCCACGGCGAACAGCCGGTAGGTGCGGTGCACCTGCATCCCGGTGGACGCCGGGTCGGGCAGCCGGACGAAGCTCGACATGACGGTGTGGTGGCGGCCGGGCCCACCGCCCCACGGGCCGACCGTCTCGATCCGGGTCAGGCCGGTCGCGTCGAACTCGAAGAGGCTGCGGGCGGCGATCAGCATGCTCTTGCCGTCGGTCGCCTCGGGCCGGTGCAGCCGCAGGTGCCGGCCCGCCAGGACCTGCAGGCTGCCGGGGACGGCGACGACGAAGTCACGGCCGCGCTGGGAGAGCCCCCGTACGAGCCTGGCGGCGCCGGCCGACTCCCCCAGGTCGGCGACAACCGGCACGGGTGCGGTACGGGTGGCGCCGGCCAGGGTGTCGACGACGTCGAGCGCGTGCTGTTCAAGCGAGTGCTGCCCGGCGTCGTCGGGGATCCGGGTGCGCTGACGGCGCTCGGGGTCCTTGGTCCAGGAGCCCGGCAGCAGCAGCCGCCAGTCGACGGGAACGGCTCCGTCGCGCGTGGCGAGGAATCCGCCGACGCCCACCTGGCAGGTGACGGAGCGTCCGGTCGAGGGGACGAAGCGGCGGTGGACGCCACAGGAGTGCTCGCCGCGCTTGCGCAGCACCGCGAGGTCGAGCAGCCAGGCGCGCGGGGTCGTCTCCTGCTCGGTCCAGCGGGCGAGCTCGCTGCGGACCGGAGCCCAGTCCCAGGGACTCGCGTTGACGAACTGGTGCAGCGACTGGGACGCGGTCGGCGAATCCGAGACCGCGGCGGCGAGCCGGCGGACGGACTTCTTGCCCGGCGTGGTCAGCAGGCTCTGCACGTACATCTGGGCCCAGCGGCGCTGGTCCATCCGCGGCAGGCCCTCGAAGACCCGTTCGGTGAACGCCGGCATCGAGACCTTCGAGCTCATCAAGGCGTGCATGACCATGGCGGGTTCCCTCCTAGTGTCTGCCGACGGCCGGCGATCACCATGAAAGAATAGCGAACGTCCTGTTTTTTTTGCGACTCAGGAGAGTTGTTGAACCACTTCGCCAAGTCGGGCACGTGTACCCGGCGTTCACCGCAGCACAGCTGCGACCCTGCGGACGGGGATCACGGCGGGGGCCGCACGGCTATCGCCGAGGCCGTCGATCCCCTTGCCCGCTCGGCCCTCGACACCCACGCAATCCGCGGACATCTTCGGCAACTCCACCTTGCACAGTGCCCCGCGGGCAGCGAAGGATGGTTTCCTAACGTGAAGACAGACCCAGAAAAAAAGTCCGGACCGGTGCACCGACGGCACGGAACCACGCCCCTCTTGCGCCCGGCAGCGAGTGCTCAAGGGGAGACAGCATGGTGAAGCAGGAGCGGGCGGTGCGCACGCGCTCCGCCTTGGTCCGGGCGGCCGCGGCGGAGTTCGACCGCGACGGGTACCACGGCACGTCGCTTGCGCGGATCAGCAAAGTCGCCAAGATCTCCATCGGCGCGGTCACCTTCCACTTCCCGTCCAAGAACGAACTCGCCGACGCGGTGTTCGAAGAGGGCCGGGCGATGACCGTGGCAGCGCTGGAGCAGATGGCCGCAGAGCCGGTCCCAGCGCTGCGCGCGGTGGTCGACCTCAGCTTGGAGCTGACCCGGCTGATGGAGGAGGAGACCGCCGTACGCTCCGCCATCCGGCTCTCCCGGGAGCGGCCGGGAAGCGCTTCCTGGTCGGATCTGTGGCTGCCCACGGTCCGTCGGCTCCTGGACCGGGCGTACGAAAATGGCCAACTTCGCGACGACGCCCTGCCGGCGGACGTCACGGCACTGGTCGAGCACCTGCTCGGCGGCGCGGAGGCCTACCTCCGCCTGCGGCTGGCTACCGAGATCGCGTACGAGAGTGCCGTGGGCCAGCTCAAGCGGCTCTGGCACCTCGCCCTGGTCGGCGTTTCGGCCGACGGTTCGACAGGCGTCACGACGGCCGTTCCCCAGCCTCGTCCTTCGGACTGAACCGAGCTGCCGCACCACTGGTCGTCCCCCGTCGACCTGGTGCGGCCGCGTCCGGGCGGAGCACCCGCTGCCGCGCCTGGACGCACCCTGAGGGACCCGGCACCGTGACTACCAGCACGCTGCCGGGCGCCCGGCACAACCGTCTGCCCGCCGCCTGCCCGGAGCCCCTGCTCATGGGAAGGCGGCGGGCAGACGCAGGTGCGGCGGTATCCGCCGCCGCATCGGTTTCCTCCCGCGGGAGGCGTGCTCTCACACGCGGGCCAGGAACTCCCGGTACCAGGCGGCCGCCTGGTCCAGCCGCGCCAGCGGTCCGGGACCCGGCGGGCAGCCGGCGGCCTCCCAGATCTGCCTGCTGTCGTACCAGTGGTCCTGGGCGACCAGCCCGAACTGACGCGGACTCACCCGGCAGCCCGAGGCCGCCATGCGCTCCAGGCAATCGTCCCCGGAGAGGTCCTGGTCCACCTCGGCCACCACCCCCCGTTCGGCGAGCGACCTCACCAGGTCGCCCACGCGTACGGGCTCCGGATGGCCTGCGTGCCAGACCGTGCCGCCCTCCAGCGCCTGGCCGAGCGCGAGACGGGCGATGAGGCGGGCGAGGTCCCCGACGTCCACCAGGGACAGCAGGGCCCGCCCACCGCCCCACAACGCCTGTGTGGAGTCCAGGATTTGGGACAGGGCCGGAACCATCCAGCGGTCGCCTGTCCCGGTCACCAGACCGGGACGCAGCACCACCGCACCAGCCGCCAACGCGCCCGTCTCCGCGGCCAGCCGGGTCCGGCTGGCCGCGGAGACGGGCGCGGGGACGACTCCGCCGACCGGGATGTCCCGGTGCGGGCCGGGGCCGTAGACGGCTGCGGTGGAAAGGTGCACGATCCGGCGGGTGCCGGCCTTCCGCGCCTGGGCCATGAGCGCCGCGGTTCCCCCGACGTTCACGGCGTCACACTGCCGTTCGTCGGTGCCGATGAACGAGGCCAGGTGGAGCAGGACGTCCGCGTCCTCGCAGACTCCGCTCAGGGACGCGGGGTCGGACAGGTCCGCGGGGACCCACTCGTCGGCCCCAGCACCCTGCGGCGCCCTGCGCCCCACGGTCCGCAGCCGGAACCCGGATCCCGACTCGTCCCGGATCCGGGCGAGTTCGGCCAGAACCGCCGATCCGATGAAGCCGGTGGCGCCGGTGATCACCACCTTGCCCGGAGTCACGCGGCCTGCGTTTCGGAGTACGGCGGCATGACGAGGTTCGCCCGCACGTGCGCGGGAGCCAACGCCGGCAGCGTGTACCTCCACATGGCGACCAGGCGGTCATAGAGGTCCACCCGGCCCGTGGCGATGTTGGAGTAGATCTGCACTCCGGTGAAGGCCCCGGTCAGCAGGGTGGCGAACTCACGCTCGTCGACGTCGTCGAGGAGCTCGCCGCGCTCACGCGCCGCGAACATGAAGAAGCTGAGCTGGTCCACCCACTCGTGGTAGGCGGTGGCGTCGGGCTTCCCGAACTCTCCCTGCTCGACGGCGAGCCGGACGCTGGCCCGGACCAGCACATTGGTCTGCAGGGCGTGCGCCATGAAGAACGTCAGGTCGATCAGCCTCTGCAGGCCGGGCTCGCCGACGGGGAAGGCGACGAACTCCTGCTGCTTCGCCATGACCTCGGAGGCCAGTTCCTGCTTGGACTTGAAGTGGAAGTACATGCCACCCTGGGTGACCCCGGCTTCCTCCATGATCTTGCTGATGCTGGCGCCGCTGTACCCGCACTCATCGAAGATCGCGGCGGCTGCATAGACGATGGATTCCCGCGTCTTGACGGCCCGTTGCTGGCGCGGCTCGTTCATCAGGTGCCCGCTCCCTCTCGACAAAAAAAACGAACGCCCTTATTTTACAGGTCGGCCCGCGTGACTGGTAGTCCGCCCGGGCCTTCGCGTACGCACGCCGACAGGGGAGAGGCATGCTCACAACACAAGAACGTCGTCTCATAGCGCAGCCGGATCTGACCAGCACCGTTGCACGAGAGTACGTACACCGAGCTGCCGTGTCGGAGGTGTTCCTGACCGGGTGGGCGAAGACGGGGACCGACACGTTCACGGTCAGCGCCCAGTGGCCGCGCAGCCACAGTTTTTACACGCCGTCGCACGACGTGCACGACCCGATGCTCCTGTGCGAGACGATCCGCCAGTGCGGCATGCTGCTCTCGCACACGGAGTACGGCCTCCCGTTCGGGCACAACATCGGTTGGTCCCGGGTGCAGTACGCGCTGAACCCGCAGGCCATGCGCATCGCCGCGAAGCCCGCCGACATCACCCTTCACGTGACGTGCTCCGACATCCGCAGCCGCCGGTCGCTGCCCACATCGATGACCATGCACATCGAGGCTGTTCGCGACGACTCGCTCCTGGCGGTGGCGAGCATCGGCTTCAACAACTACTCCCCCGCCGTGTACGAGCGGTTGCGCGCGGGACGCTCGGACGCCGCGCGGCTCTCCGAGTCGGCACCGACGCCCCCGGACCCGGTCTCGCGCAGTGTGGCGGGCCGCCGGCGCAGTGACATCGTGCTCTCGCCCACGCAAGAGCGCTGGCGCTGGCAGTTGCGTGTGGACACCGCGCATCCGGTCCTTTTCGACCACCCGCTGGACCACGTCCCGGGGATGCTCCTGCTGGAGTCGGTCCGGCAGGCCGGGCTCGCTCTGGAGCCCTCGCTCGGCACGATGATGCCCACCTCGATGGACATGTCGTTCAACCACTATGTGGAATTCGACGCTCCGTGCTGGGTCGAAGCCGAGGCCGTGTCGTCCCATGAGAGTGGAGCGCGACGAAGTGTGCGCGTGAACGGCATCCAAGGCGGTAGGTTCGCCTTCACGGCGACAGCGGAAATGACCGACATGTCGTCGGTCTGACCGGAGTTGTGACGGAATCCCAACCGATGCACAGGGGGATCAGCACAGCCGACGATCCGTCGGCATACGTTCACTAGGGCGATCGAACCCGGTGCGCCAACACCGGGGTTACGACCAACCAACTTGCTCCTACCTGCCGCAAGTGGGGCTACCAACCCCACACAGCAGGATTTTCGTCTCAACCGTGTTACGAGTTCCAATGCCCACGACCTGATTGCGACCCCCACATCATGGACCAAATACTTCAGACTTTCCAGTCCCCTGCCGAAATGTCGTGGCTGGATATCACCCCTTCAGGGCCACCGGTGTCTGAATCACCCCCCTCCACGATGGTCGGAGGCATGGGTTCCGCCCTGATCCCGCCCTTCCTGCGGACCCGCGCGAAGACGCCGATGCGGATCCTGGAGTCGGAGTACTACTCCGACGCGAGCATCAACGTGTACCTCAAAATCGCTGGTCTGGGCATGCGTCCCGAGGGCTGCACGGCCTCGGTGGAGAAGATCGCCGGCTACACGGGGCTCTCCAGGGCCACCGTGGAGCGCTCGCTGCGCGAACTGGCCAACCCCGCGCCGGACGGCGTCGTCGAACTGGCCGAGAACACCCGCCGGACCCTGCCCGGCGGCCGCGGCACGACGGCCCGGCGTCGCGTACGCACCCCGGAGCCCCGGGAACGTTTCGTCTGGATCCCCGTCTATGCCAGCGAGTGCCTCCCGCCCCGGCTGCTGCGCGCCTACGGCCTGATCGCCTTCGCCGTCGTCCAGAAGATCCCACTGACCGTCCGCGGCCTCGCCGCGTTCCTCCGCCACCGCACCGGCAACCGTGCCGGATCCCCGATCAGCACCGAGTCGGCGGCCAAGGCCGTCAAGGAACTCGTGTCGAGGAAGTGGGTGGCTCTCGCCCGGCGGGCCGGGTTCCAAGGCCGCCACCTGTTCCAAGTCAACAAGTACGGTCCACTGTCACCCCTCGAACATCAGTCTTCTGAGGCGGTTCCAAGTGGTCGACCTGATGAGGGATCAGGTGGTCGACCTGATGAGGGATCCCTCGCGTATAAGGAAGACAGCAGTACTGACCGACAGGAAAAGAAGGAACCGGCCCCATCCGCCGCAGGCGAAGTACAGGTAGTGGGCGCGACGCGCGACGCCGCACCCGGGGACCCGCTCGACAGCTGCGCGCTCCGCGCGGATGGTTCATCTCAGCACCCCGCCGACCCGGCGGCTCCGGCCTCCAGAAGGCCGACGACGGCTACCGACGGCGCGCCGGTGGACTTCAGCAGGAAGACGCACACCGTGCTCGCACCGGTCCGCTTCCTGCTGAAGAACATGACCGGCTACGTCCTGCGCCGTACCGCCCGCGAGATCGGGCACCAGCTCGCCGACGGGACGACCGTCGAGCGCCTTCAGGCCCGCCTCACGGCCAGGCTCGCCGGCACGATGGTCTCCGACATCAGAGACCCGGGCCGGTGGCTGCTCGGTGTGGGCCTGCCCCGCTGGGGCTGCGCGGACCCCGCCTGCGAGTCGGGCGTCGTGTGGCACACCGGCCAGGACTGCACGGCCTGCGCGGAGATCCGCTTCCTGCGGTCGCACGACCTCCTCGACGGCTCCCCTGCGGGAGCCCTCCCCCCGGCGCCCCCACGGTCCTGCTGTCCCTCATGCGACCGCCCGCACCGCCCCGGCAACGAGGGTGAGTGCGCGGACTGTGCCGGGGCTCGAACCATCGCTCCCCCGCCGGACCTCCCCCCGGCCGGTCCGGCCGCCTCTGTGGCGCCGGAGCACCGCTGCCGGGGCAGGAACGGCCAGTGCACCCGGGCGGCTTCGCTGCGCGGATTGTGCTGGCGCTGCGAGACCGGCACCCCGGAACGCACCATTCCCCGCCAGCGCCACCGGTTCAGTGCCCAGGACTGGCTGTCCGAGCGGGCCGGGCACCTTTGATGCCCGGCCATCAGCCAAGTCCGGCTAACCGGTGCGTCCGGCCAGAGCCGGTTCGGCGGCGTCGGTGCCGCTGTCCGGAGTCCCGCGGCCCGCGGGGCACGTCTCGGGGGTCTCGGTGGTCCGGCCGGCCCCGGGCACGGTCACGGGCGCGGCAGCAGCGCTTTCACCCGCGAGCTCGGGCTGGTACCCGGCCTTGACCGCTCGCTTCTCACGCCACAGGTGGTACAGCGACACCGCGAGGATGCCGGTGCCGATCAGGTTGGCGACGAAGTGCCACCACACGCGGTACGTGGTCAGTGCCGGCCCGGGCGGGATCGTGCCGAACCAGGTCGACAGGCCGATGGCGCGGCTCGCGCCGAGCACGACGGACAGGGTCAGGATGACGTGCTCCAGGCCGTGGATGCCCTGCATCCAGACGCCCATCTTGGCCCACTTGCGGGACTGCAGGTGGCCGGTCGCCCGCTTGGTGATCAGCACGATGCCGACGAGTCCGGCGAGGAAGATGAAGTTTCCGGTGAGGTGCAGGATCTCCATGCCGAGGGAGGGCTTGGTCATGTCGATCTGGCCCATGCCCCGGGCCAGGCTGTTGGCCCACGGAGTCATCCACGCCGGGGACAGCGGGTGCGCGACCCAGTAGCCGGCCTGCGAGACGTGCTCCTGGAAGTGACCCAGCTGGCCCACGACCCCGAGGCCGATCAGGCCGACCGAGGACTTGTACAGCCAGGGCTTGACCACACCGCGGTTCGCGTACGCCAGGACGGCGACGGCCGCCCACATCGCGACGGTCCAGAGGATGAAGAGGACAGCTCCGACGGTGTCCACGGAGGACGCCATACCGCCCATTCCCGGCATACCAGGCATACCCGGAGGGTGGTTCATGATGGCTCCTTCAGAGGGACGACTTGGATCGAACGGACCGCCGCACGTGTGGGGCCGCTCCCTTGTCAGGGGCGACCACATCGCGCGCGAGCAACACGCTAAGGAGCCGGAGCGCCGTCCGACTTCTTCCAAAGTGCTATTCCGGCTGCCGCGCAGGCCGCGGACAGAGGCTCGCTACGACTTCGCCAGGTCCGCCGACTCCGTACACACACGTGGGGCCCACCGCACATTCCGCGGTGGGCCCCACGTCGCTGATCGCCGCTACTCGGGCCGGGACGCCGCCCAGGCCTCGGTGAGGCGCCGCATGAGGACCTCCCGCTGCGCCTCACCCATCTTGGCCAGCACCAGGTCCGCGACCTTGTGTCCGTCCGACCACGGCATCTGGTCGAGCGTGCCCGCGTGGGCCCGGTCCGCGCCGGGAGCCGAGTCGTCCTCGGGGCTCTCCCCGCCGACCCCCTCGCACGGCTCGGGCACCCCCTGGCGCGCGTTGCTTACGCCGTAAAACTCCCCCGGCTCGCCGTTGGCAGCGCTCCTGTTGCTTACGCCGTAAAACTCGCCGCCGCCGACGGCCTCGGCGGCCCGCCGTTCCGCCGCCGCCGCGCGGCCCCGCTTGGCCTTGGCCTTCCCGGCCTGCGCGGCGTGCCGCTCGCTCAGCCGCGCCTCGATGAAGGCCCTCTGATCCTCCGGGTCCTTGCGCCCCGCGGTCCGTGCGATCTCCAGCGGAATCTCTCCAGAGTCCACCCGGTCCTGTACGTCCTGCGGCAGCGCCAGCAGCGCACGGCGCTGCGAGATCCACCCCGAGTTCATCCTCCCGCCCAGCAGCTCGGCGACCGCCGCCGCGCTGCCGTGGTGCGCGATCAGCGCTTCCAGGGCCCGGGCCTCCTCTATATAGGTGAGGTCCTTGCGGAAGTGGTTCGCGCTGAGCGCCGCCGCCAGGATGTCCTCGGGGGTGCCTGCCGAGGAGTCGTCGACCGTGATCTTCAGCGTAGGCAGCCCCGCCGAACGTGCGGCCGCCAGTCGGCAGTGCCCGTCCAGTACCACGTACTCCGCGTCCGCCGGCACGTCGTGCTGGTGCTCGGGGTGCGCGACGAGGAAGGCCAGCCGGGTCATCACCGTCGCCGGCTGGACCTGCCCGACCTGCCCGATGTTGGCGCCGAGCGCGGTGATGTACCCCTCGTCGAGGACCTCGCGGGGGTTGCCGGGGTTGTAAGTGATCCTGTCCAGCGGAACCTCCGTCGGCGCGGAGCCGACGAGGCTGTCGATCAGGTGGCCGCGGATGCTGCGCGGCGAGGCGGCCTGGCTGAACGCCGCCGAGGGCCCCACACGCTCACGGGCGGTGGTCACGAGATCTCCCTGGCGATGTTGCGCATGATGTCCGCCTGTTCGGAGTGCGGGGCGTACGCGAGCAGCGGCCGGCGGGCCCTGGCGGCCTCCCGCTGCTCCTTCAGTCGGGGGATGACACCGATGACCGGGGGATCGCTGAGCTGTCGCCAGGACTGCAGGGCGGAGGTCACGACGTAACCGTCGCGCGAGTCGTAGGCGTTGACGACGAGTCCGAGGTAGTCCACCTCGACGCGCCAGTCCGTCTTCCCTGACTCGATCTGCTCGATGAGCATCGTGTACGCGTCCGCCGACGAGTCCTCGGCGAGGACCGTGATCACCGCCCCGGACACCCGCGCCGCCTCGCCGTCGCGGCGGCGCCCGTAGTAGATCGCCGCGTCCATCGCCATGCCGAGGCTCGGCGGACAGTCGACGATGACCGCGTCGTAGTGCGGCTCCAGGGGCTCCAGCGCGCGCTCCAGCGTTGCCTGCCGGTTCCGGGCCTGAACGATCATGACGTCGAGGAGGAAGGCGTCCGCGCACGCGGGCAGGACGTCGAGCCGCTTGCCGAAGCGGGGCTCCTCGACCGTGACCACCAAGTCCCGGATGTCACCGCGGGCCTGACCGGACATGAACTTCGCCAGGCTGTCCCCGTCGTGCAGCAACTGCGGCAGCCCCAGCTGCTTGGTGAGGTGCCCCTGGGGGTCGTAGTCCACGAGCAGCACCCGCATCCCGAGCCCCCCGAGGTCGGTGTCCTCGGCCAGCGCCTGCCCGATTCCGGCGGAGACAGTGGTCTTGCCGACCCCGCCCTTCTGGTTACAGACGATCTTGCGGTGCGGAATACCGGCTACGGGATGCCGCCGTGGCGAGGGGTGCGTCTCCAGCCACAGCCGCACCGCCTGGCTGATCCCCTGTACATAGGGGATGCCCAGCCGTGCACAGTCCTGCTTGAAACCGTTGTAGAGCTCCTCCGGCAGCCACGTGGCGAACGAATCGGCTTTCGCCGTATCGACCTGGGGGAGCGACCCGTCGACCGAGGCCCAGTCGGTGATGGCCTGGGCCACGGCGTCCTGGATGTCGATCGTGAGCTCCGCGGCCCGCACCTTCAGTTCCGTGCGCAGCGCCCCGGGCAGCTTGGAAACAACCTTCTTACGGTCATATTGCGGTTCTGTAGACGGCATGGAGCGACCTTACTAACTAGTACCCCTTACTGAAGACGGGCGCCGGGCACAGCGGACCGTCATGCGGGCAAGGCCGTCAGGACCGCGGAACGGGTGCGTCAGCTCGGTCTGGCGCTCCTTGACCGTCTGCCCCAGGGCAAGTCGCGGGCGGTAAAGCCGTCCGCGGCCACCCACAGCGCCCGCAGCCCGCGGAGTGTGGTCGTGGGACGGTAGGACGGGCTGCCGGTGGCGAAGCGCGCTCCGGTGACGCGCTGGGCGAAGCGCACGAGCACGGTCGACGCGATCAGCCGCGCGAGCGGAGCGCCGAGACAGTCGCGGGGGTCCGTCCCGAAGGCCAGATGCGTACGGGTACCGCCCGGGACGAAGAGGTCGGGTCCGGGGCCGAGCGCCGGGTCACGATGTGCCGCAGCCAGGAGCAGCACCATCACGGTGCCCTTCGGCACGCGGATCCCGCACACGTCGAGATCGGCGGTGGCACGGCGCTGGACGACCTGGAGCGGCGGGTCGAGGCGCAGGACCTCTTCCACCAGCTGCCGGGCGTGGCCGGGGTCGCGCCGCAGCGCGGCCATCTCGTGGGGGGCCCGCAGCAGGGCCAGGATGCCCCCCGAAACGAGGCCGGCGGTGGTCTCGTACCCGGCGCCGACCAAGTCGCGGCAGGCCGACGCGATATCGGCGTCGGTGAGGCCCTCGCCGCTGCCTGGTTCCCTGATCAGACGGGACAGCAGATCATCGCCGGCGGCCCGGCGCCGTCGCTCACCGATCGCCTCGGCGAAATACGCGTCGAGCGCGGTCTGCGCCTGCCGGTACTCCACCAGACCCGGCGGCTCGTCCGCACCGAGGAGTGCCGGATACGGGTCCAGGGCGGGGGCCAGTGCCATGGCCTGCCGGTGGAGCCAGGGCCCGTCGCCGGCCGGAACACCCAACAGGTGGCACAAGACGGCCATCGGCACCGGATAAGCGAGGTCGCTGACCGCTTCGAGACGCCCGCGGTCCGCCACGGAGTCCAGGCGCTCGTCGACGACTGACCGGACGACAGGCACGAGAGCCGCCACTGCATCCGCACCGATGCCATGGTCTACCAGACGACGCACCCGCTCCGCGGAAACCGGGCAGGCGCCGCCGGACACCGCTACGGCGTCCGGCGCACGCAGCGCGGCCTCACAGGAGGCATGAGAGGAGAGGACCAGGACGTCCTCGCGCATCCACAACGGACCCGACTCCCGGATCGCGTTCAGCAAGGGATAAGGGTCCGAACGGACGTCACGGTCGAGGAACCGCAGCACGAGAGCCCGGGCCTCGCCGGAGTGCAGCTCCCCGGGGAGGAAGCTCACCGCCGAAGGACTGTCTCGCATCGCAGAGCCTTTCTAGGTCTGATTGCCTACCGCAGGATGTGCGGCCCGACCAAACGGTGTCCACGGCGAGTTGCCCAAGCCTCCGCCGCCTCTTCCGCCCGCGGACACTCAGCCAAGTCCGCTTGTCGACCGGCGGGGCCGAGGAGGACGATCTGCAGCCCCGTGCGGGCACCGTCGAAGCCCTTCACGCGGAGAGCTGCGCCAGGGGTCGGCAGCTCCTCAGCCCTGGCGGGCTTGCGGTGCCCCGACGGGGCAGTTGGGCGCCGTCGGCGACCGACGGTTCGATGGGAGTTCCAAGCCATTTCAACGTGGCTTGGACCGGGAATGGGTTGCGGTGCACACGCGTGCGCAATCGTCAGGCATGCCTATCGTCGTGGTTGACGTTCGGTGGTGCGGGTCGGAAAGGGTCGTTGCACGGGAAGGTCAGAGCAGGAGTGCCGGCACAACCAAAGGCAACGACCTCCTAGGTGCTGGTGCACCTCTGTGGGGGCCACCGTGTTCTAAGAGGGGGCCGCCTGCATTTCGCCTGGTCAAAAGGCTGCATCTGCGGAGATACGTCGGTACAGCACTGACATATCTCCTCGCGATCTGTCGGTAAGCACTGACGTATCTCCATCGTTTGGTTGCACTACTGCAACAAAACGGGGAGTCAGGCACCTCCGGATCCAGGCAGTTTGGTTGCACTACTGCAACCAAACGATGGAGCGGAGGGAGTCCTTCGTCTCGACGGGCACGGGCTTCAAGTCGTTGAGTGCCGGATTGAAGGCGTCAACGCACGGGAGTCCAGCACCTCGAGCCTGTGGTCCGCCAGGAGACTTCGACGGTGCTGCAGCGGGGTGGCCGAGAGGGAAGGCAGCCCAGGAGGAGGCGGACCCTCGCGGGCAGACGAGGATTCCGGCACAGGGATGAGCGGAGGGCTGGGGCCGGTATCAGTGGTCGGCGATTCCAGCGGGGCTGCTCGGTGAGTGGTGAGTGCAATCGTGCCCGTTCCGTGATGGCGTGGAGATCACCCTGGTGAGGTGTCCGGTGAGGTCCTCGCCGAACAGTGAGGGCAGGAGAAACGTCGGCATCTACCGACGTTTCTCGAAGTTCAGTTGCGGTACCGGCACGTTGAACGTGGCAGTACCGCAACAGTCCACTAGCCTGCTCACGCGTACCAGGACAACGAGGGGCCCACCGAGACGATGAGTGCAGCCAACGAGCCCGCAGTTCCCATCCCGCCTCCGCGGCCGGCGAAGCGGCGAAGGCCGCTGCCCGCAGCGCCCGCGACGCCACCCAGATCGCGTTCCGACCGGGGCCAGAACCTCGACCTCCCCGCCGGGTACGGCGCGCACCTCTACCCGCTGGCGACCAGTAGCGGGTTCATCGGGCACTCGTACAGCATGGACTCCCTCGCCTTCATGCTCTGGGCCGTACGCCGCTACGGCGACGCCGAAGACCGCTTCGTCCTGGCCGTCCTGGTCGCGATGATCGGACTTCAGGAAGTCGGCGGGCACATCGAGCAGACACAGGAGCAGATCGGCCAGACGATCGGCAGCGGCTACAGCCGCTCCCACGTGGCCTGGGCGCTGGGCGTGCTCCTGGACGACGGCGTCCTTCGTCGTGTCCGGCGCGGCGTCTACCAGATCGTGCCCTCCGCGGCGCTGCGCGGGGGCGTACGCCCGTCGGCGGAGGGGAAGCGTAAAGTCCCTGGAAGCATGCCGGAACGGGTGCACCAGCTGGACCTCCTCAAGGACATCCTGGAGGACCCCAAGGCGCCGGACGCGTTCAAGGCCATGGCGCAGGTTGACGCCAAGCTGCCGGAAGGACCCCGGCAGACGAGGAAGGGGAAGTGATGAGTATCGCTTCGGCCGCCCCACGGTGGCCCATGCCGCAGGACGACCCCTACGCGGGCCTCGCCTACGTTCCCAGCCTGCCGCCCACCGGCTACAAGATGCTCCTGTACATGCTCAGCCAGCAGCAGCCCGGCGGCCTGGTCCGCGCCACCCACGAGGAACTCGCCACCGGCCTCGCCCTCGACCGAGGGGTCATCAGCCGGGCGATGCCCTACCTCGTCGCCTCGCGCCTTGTGTTCGTCATTGGTCGTGGAAAACTGCAGATCCACCCCATGCTTGCCCGCTACCCCACCCAGCAGGACCGGCGCGCAGCCCTGGCAGCCCTTGCTCCTGAAGACCGACTCGATGTCGGCCACTTCGAGGAGGAGTACGAGCGGCGCCTGGCCCTCTACCAGGAGGAGAAGGCCCGCAAGAAGGCGAGCAAGCCGGCCACCGCCAGAGGACATCTGCGCAGCGTCCACTGATCTACAGCCAGACATGTAAGCGGCGGGGCGACACCTCTGATGGGTGTCGCCCCGCCGCTTTCCCGCACGCAGGGGACCGACACGGGGTAGTTTCCCTGGCACAATCCGTCGATTCCCGGGGTCCGGGACGGAGTTCGGGCACTTCTCGAGTGCAAGCTGCTCGACCGGGCGATTCCCGGGACCTGCGGGACGGACGCCGCCGCCTGGGGCGCTTGCCCAGGCCCCCCGACGGGAATCGATCGCCCTTGGCCATCACCACCAGGTCGAGGGCCGGGACCGTCTCGCAGTTCGGATGGCCCTCCCGCAGGACGACGTCGACCACCGGCCGAACCCGCGCCCACACCGCCGCGGCCGCCGCCCGCGCCCGCTCCGCGAGTCGGTCGATGGTGTCGGCGCCGAACCCGCGGATCGCCGACTCCCGCCATCCCTCACGCAGCTCGGACAGCGACCGCAGCTCCTTGCGCTTCGGCGGGCGCGTCCGGTCGGCGGCCCGGCAGGCCAGCGCGTAGCTGGCCCGCTCCCCCGGCACATGCCCGTGCTCGGCTTCGTAGTCCGCCATGAGGACGGACAGCACTTCCTCGATCTGCTGGCGGCGGGTCGACTGCCAGCCGATGACCCGCTGGTCGATGCCCGCAATCTCCATGACGGGCCGGTGACCGGGCGTCACCTCGCGCGGCTCCCACGCCCACCCGAGCCGGGCGGACACCTCCTCCATGAAATAGAGGATGTAGAGGGTGTCGGCCGCGACGATGTGGGCCAGCGTCGAGTCCGCCGACAGGTTGCCCCACGTTCCCTTGTCGTCTGGCCGCCGGACACGGATCGACACCAGCGCATGATCATGGAGAAGCGGCTTCGACTCCGCGGCTCTGGACTCGTAGTGCCGGAACACCACGACGATCAGCCCGTCCCGGATCGGCCTGGGCGTTTGCCGCCGCTCCCCCACCGGATCTGCGCGACCGACTCCCCCACCCACTTCAGCGTCTTCTACGGCGATGTCCTGGCAAAGCTCCAGCACCCGACGAACCCCGCAATCCATCAGCGCCCACGCGATGTGGGCCGTCGGCGGGGGCCTAAACACCAGGTGCATGCCGAGCCAGGGGACGCGCTCCTTGGCCTTGTCGGTCTTGGGTGAGCGGTTGTGCTCGATGGGTCTGCCCAGCACGGTCGCCCGCGTCGCCTGCGCCGGGCTCTTGCCGTCGGCCAGGCCGTCGCGCTCGATCCGGTTGGCGTCCGGCTGCCGGATCGTCCCGTACATCGGCTCCATCCGCCGTTGCGTCGCTGTCCCCCAGCAGTGAGCCCGACCGTGTGCAGGCTGCGCTCATCCACACCTCGCGCGGGAGCCCGGCCTTCTCCTGGGCGTCCTTCAACAGCTGGCGGGCCGGACGGCGGCCATCACCGAAGGCCACCCCGCGCATGTCGTACCGCCAGGCATGACGCCTCTGCATCTTCGCTTCACTGGGGGTTGGCTCTCCGTCAGCGAGACAGGGGGTCTGTCAAAAGAACGGCTCTGTCGCACATTCGGTGGTGACGGAGGGCGATGATGTCGGCGAACAAACCCAGCGATCACAGAGTCGCAGGTCAGTACGTTGGAGCGGTTCGTTCTATGGAATCGGTGGCCGGCGCAGGGGCCGATGTGAGCCCGGCCTGCCGGTCCCCGCATCCCCACTGCAGCGCCGCCCGCTCGTGAAACACCGAGGGCGGAGCCCCATTCGCACTCTCTGCTACTGACGGCGCCCGATGCTCACGATCCGTCACCACCGAATGTGCGACAGAGCCGAAAACTTTACAGACCCGCGCCCGGAGCGCTTGCAGGTGAAGCAGTCCAGGCTGAGTTCGAGCTTCTTGTGCCACTGCAGGTTGTGGAACTGCTCGCTCTGGCGCTGGCCTGTTGGTTCGGCGGTGATCTCAATGGTCCGCAGCACCGCACGATCGTCCCGGAGGGACGGAACGCAGGGACAGCCCTGGGAGGGCTCGCTGGTCGAGGACGGCTGCTTCGATCCGTATGGGGGTCTGCATGAGTTCGGTGACGAGCCAGGACCGAACCGTGCCCAAGTGTTCTGTGTCAGCGAACCTTGAGTAATTGTCATCGATGTTCGCGGCGTAGGCCGGCCTACCTCCCTCAATCCGGCAATTCGTATATCGGGGATGAAAAGCGACGCCGAGAGTGGGCTCTTCAGTCGACGAACTCGACACCCCCGGTATGAATCGACCGAGGGTCACCCATCAGTCTTGCAGACGGCCCTTGGTGGCGTTTTCGACTGCGGAGCCAGCCTTCGGTACTGGAAATGGGTGTCTGGGCGCGGAAGGAAGGGCAGTTCGGGGGCCGCTCCTCTCCTGTGGAGCCGTCCCGCCGACCCGCGGGATCCCTCGCTGGGCAAGCCTTAACCTCGGCCCTTCGAGCGCTGGGCAAGCCTTCGGGCAAACCGTCCTGAGGATGGGGGCGGAGGCTTCCACCATCCGGTGGGAGGCGGACAGGTGAACCACCCAAAAATCTTCTGCCCCAGCCGTCATGCCTAGTCCTCAAACCTCGTTCCCGCCAGCCATGACGGCTATATGGACTGACAGCCCGGCGTGCACAGACAAGACCGGACCACGGCACCAGTTGCCCAGACATGACTGGGACGCCACGGCAGTTGCCTGGAGAGGAGCGGGGAGTGCCCAGACTCCACGAGGACAGGACAACAGGCAATCGGCGACAGATCGGGCAAAATGCGAGTGTATGGCCGGTGCCGCAGCTATCAAAGCGAGTAAGGTAACCGTCATGACCGCCCCATACGACCCGTCCGACAGGGAAAAGGTAGTCGCTAAGCTGCCTCTGGCCCTGCGTCAGGAACTCAAAGTTCGCGCAGCTCAGCTGAGCGTGGACATCCAAGATGCCGTCACTGAAGGTATCCACGCATGGCGCCAGGCCGCCGAGCCTGCCCCCGTGGACACTTCAGGTGGCTCGTCCTTCGCGACCTACCTGCCCGCTGGGCTGTATGACGATTTCAAGAAGGACTGCAAGTCCCGCTCCGTCGCCTACAACCAGGGTCTCGCCCAGGCGATCCGTCTCTGGCTGGACACCCACACGATGCCCAAGCTGGTACGTCCGGCTCAATGCCGCCGGTTCGTGGTGTGCAACCAGAAGGGGGGCGTTGGCAAGAGCGCGGTCAGCGCCGGCCTCTCCCAGGCCCTCGCCGAGGCGGGGGCACGCGTTTGCGTCATCGACTTCGACCCCCAGGGCCATTTGACCAAGCACCTCGGCCAAACCCACCTGGGAATCAAGGAAGCAAGCCTCGCGAAGCACATGCTGGGCGAAGCGGACGGCAGTGTCCGCGACCTTCTCATCCCCATTGAATACGACGCGTTCATGGGCAGGCTCTTCCTGCTCCCCGCATGCAAGGACGCCTTCCTGCTCGACGCCAAACTCGCCACCACCCGCAACGTGCGCGTCAAGGAGACCGCGCTGGAGAAGGCCGTCGAGGAGCTCGAGAAGGACTTCGACTACATCGTCGTCGACTGTCCGCCCAGTCTCGGATACACCATGGACACCGCGCTCTACCTCGCGCGCACCCGAGACGGCGAGGACTCACAGGCTTCAGGCCTCGTTGTCGTGGTCCAGGCCGAGGACACCTCTGCCGACGCCTACGATCTCCTCCTCGAACAGATCGAGGACATGGAAGACGACCTTGAGGTCGCAGTCACACAACTCGGCTTCGTGGTCAACCTCTACGACGCCCGCAAGGGCTACATCGCCACCTCCTCACTCGACTCGTGGCAGGAGTTCAGTGACCCGCCCGTCCTCGTTGTCATCCCCGACGTCAAGGAACAGCGCGAGGCGGTGCGTCTCAAGCGCCCGCTGCTTGACTACGCTCCCGACGGCGAGCAGGCCATCGCCATGCGCAACCTGAAGAAAGCACTGACGAAGTGAGCAAGAAGGACCTCCTGGGCAGCGGCGCCTCTTTCTCCAGCGCGCGCCGGCCAAGCGAACGCAGCGAACGAGGACGGGCCAAGGCACTGGCCCAGGGAGACATCCCCTCCTACGAGCTCGTCAAGCACCGACTTGATGAGGTCGCCCCGACTCCTCTCAACCCCCGCCGGAACTTCGGCTCTGACGAGGACCTCACGCGGTTCGGCGAAGAGCTTCGCGGCGTGCAGCTCGCCGCGTGCGTCACCGTGTCCCGCCATGCGTATCTGGCGCTGTGGCCCGAACACGCGTCACTCATCGGCCCGGCCGAGTTCGTCCTCGTCAACGGTGAGCGCCGCTACCGCAGCGCCCGGCACGTGGGTCTCGAGAGCCTCGACTTCGTCGTGCGAGATGATCTGGCGAAGTCCCGAGAGGACTTCATCGACCACCTCCTGGCGGAGAACCTTGAGCGTGAGGACTTCGACGTCGTCGAGCGCGCCAGGGGCGTCGCTCAGCTTGTGGCCATCTGCGCTGAGGAGAAGGAATTCGGTTCAAAGTCGCGGGCGGCCGAACGACTGGGAAAGTCTCCGGCCTGGGTGACGCATCAGCTGGCCCTTCTTGCGCTTCCGGGTGAGATCCAGGCCATGCTCAGCTCAGGGGATCTGCCCGAGCGCGACGGCCGTGCCCTTGCCCGTGCACTCAAGGACGACCCCGACCTCTCCCCCGACCAGCTCCTTGCCCTCCTGAAATCTTCCAAGGAACAGGAGGCACAGACGAAGGAGGAGCAACAGGCGATCCTTCGCGCAGCTGCCGACCCTACGGAAGAACCCCTCCCCCAGGCTCCTGTCATCCTGCCGTCCCCCTCCCCCGGCCTGGATCAACCAGCGACCGTCACGCGGGATCCTTTGACCGCGGTAAAAGGATCCAGCGTTCCGTCCGCCCCCCTGGAGACGCAGCCGGCCGGTCGCCCTCCAGTA
>NZ_JAPNLM010000020.1:124820-152135 GCF_026627255.1 Streptomyces antarcticus
CTGTCATCCTGCCGTCCCCCTCCCCCGGCCTGGATCAACCAGCGACCGTCACGCGGGATCCTTTGACCGCGGTAAAAGGATCCAGCGTTCCGTCCGCCCCCCTGGAGACGCAGCCGGCCGGTCGCCCTCCAGTACTGAACGTGTCCGAACCTGCTCCACCGTCACCACCACAGCCTCGTACCGAGAGGCTGCCAGACGCGGGCGTCCGCGTCGAAACCCCCGCAGTGGTGGTGCCCGCCTCAGAGCGTGAAAGCGAGGAGCGTGAAGGGAACGATGCCGACGATGCATGGCGCGTCGACGTCCGCAAGCTCCCACGGGTGCCTTGGCACGACGGCGGCGCGGTGGCCGACTTGGTCTTCGACAAGATGGACAAAGTCCAGCGGACCGTCCTACTGGAGAAGCTCCTCGAAGCTCACGCCGAGGACTAGTCAGCAGCTGCCCGCGTCTTCAGTCCAGTCAGACCTTTGACCGCGGTAAAAGGTCGCCCGCTGGATACGCGACGAGAAGCGACACGGAAGAGGGCCTCGCCAACCGGCGGGGCCCTCTCAGCATGCGAGCTTGGAGCTCGAAGCCGTCCCCCTCCCCCGGCCTGGATCAACCAGCGACCGTCACGCGGGATCCTTTGACCGCGGTAAAAGGATCCAGCGTTCCGTCCGCCCCCCTGGAGACGCAGCCGGCCGGTCGCCCTCCTGTACTGAACGTGTCCGAACGTGCTCCACCGTCACCACCACAGCCTCGTACCGAGAGGCTGCCAGACGCGGGCGGCCGCGTCGAAACCCCCGCAGTGGTGGTGCCCGCCTCAGAGCGTGAAAGCGAGGAGCGTGAAGGGAACGATGCCGACGATGCATGGCGCGTCGACGTCCGCAAGCTCCCGCGGGTGCCTTGGCACGACGGCGGCGCGGTGGCCGACTTGGTCTTCGACAAGATGGACAAAGTCCAGCGGACCGTCCTACTGGAGAGGCTCCTCGAAGCTCACGCTGACCCGTCTCACCGAAGTTTGACGAGTCTCAACGAGGTTTGACCGACACCTAGAGTCAGTCGGCCTGAGCTGTATCTGGTCGATGGACGGCAGGGAGGTCGGCATCTCGTCGGTGACCCAGGCGTACTCCAAGGCGGACAAAGTCGTGCTTCCTTCGACCCACAGCAACAGTTCGCCGATGTACTCGCCAGAGCGGTCGTGGACAGGAGCGTCGATCGGGAGGGGTGTGGACGGCAAAGCGGGCTGCTGTTCCAGCCCAGCCACGCGCAGGTCGACGCTCACTGACCCGGCCCCCAGATGGCCACCACCTGTGCGGTCCAGCTGGCCGCGCAGCGCCGGGGCGCCGACGAAATCTTCTGCCAAGAGGTGTTCCAGCACGACTCGCTCGAAGTCGTTCAGCGGGCGAGGTCCAACCGGCACGAGACATGCGCTCATCTTCGACCCCGGCGACTGACGGTCAAAGTTCGATGAGACTGGTCAAGGTTCGGTGAGACGGGACGCACGCCGAGGACTGGTCAGCAGCTGCCCGCGCTGTCCCGTGTCAGCCGAGCTGGTCCCGGTCTCAACTGATCTGGTCCGATTCGCCCGTTGTCTCGGTGGATCTGGTTCGTCTGGACCACTCTGTCCGGTCTCAGCAGGGTTGTGACCAGCCCTTGGGAACGGATGGTCAGATCGTGTTCTTGGCGCGGATGGCGATCCGGCCGGCTGCTTCGAGTCGGGCCAGGCGGTCGAGTTCTCGGTCGGCCCAGCGTCGGACCCGGTCGGGTTCCAGCGGAGCGCCGTGGCCGACGTGGAGTCTGGTGGGGTTGAGGGCGAGCATTTCGCGAAGGCTGGTGAGGTTGCGCTGCGGGTCGTCGTGGAATGGCGGATTGGCCGGCTTGCCCGGGATGAGTCCCATGAAGGAGTTGGCCACCAGGTCGCCGGCGACGAGGTCTCCGTCGTCGGTGAGGACGGAGATCGATCCGGCGGTGTGTCCGGGTGTGGGCATGATGCGGGCTGCGATCCCGAACTCGTCCAGGCGAGTCTCACCGCGGATCAGGACATCGGGTTCGAGGGGTTCGGCCTGGGCGTGCAGGTCTTTGCTCCGGTCCATGAGGCGGCCCATCGGGCCGGTGGGCAGGTACGGTTCGCGGACCCGGCCGGTGCGGTACGGCCCGAGGTCCGCGACGTGGCCGGCGACGGGCGCGCCGGTGAGGCGGTGCAGTTCGGCGGCGGAGCCGAAGTGGTCGATGTGCCCGTGGGTGATGACGATCAGTGAGACGTCGCGGGGGTCCACTCCGTGCTCGGTGATCCGGTCGTAGATCTTCTGGCCGCTGCCGGGTGTTCCGGCGTCGACGATCACAGGCCGTCGGCCCAGGAGCAGGTAGGCGTTGATGGCCGTTCGGCCCATGACCGGGATGGGGATGACCTTCGTGCGGGACATGGATCCTCCGTGAAATGAGTAGCGGCTGCTGCGTGTGTGGGCATGCTGGGGATCCGTCGGGCTGCCGACGGATGGTGTGGGCGGGCTGGGGCTACCGGAATCGGCGCCGGTATTCGGCGGGAGTGGTCCCCAGTCGGCGCTGGAAGGAGCGGTGCAAGGTCTCCACCGAGCCGAGGCCGCTGGCCGCGGCGATCTCCGGCAGGCTCCCGTCGCTCTCCTCCAGCAGGCGGCGGGCGGATTCGAGGCGGGCGGCTTCCACGTAGGCGGCCGGCGTGCCCTCGGTGCGCAGCCGGAGCAGCCGGGAGAAGTGGCGCACGCTCAGGTGTAGCCGTGCGGCCAGGGCTTCTGCGGTGAGATCCTCGGTGAGGTGGTCGGCGATCCACACGCGCAGGTCGTCGATCCGGTCGCCCGAAGTTGCCGGGGTGGAGAGCGGAACACTGAATTGGCTCTGCCCACCGGAACGCTTCACGTACATGACCATCATCCGTGCGGTGGCCAGGGCAAGGGCCTGGCCTTGGTCCTCAGCGACCATCGCCAGCGCCATGTCCATCCCCGAGGTGACACCAGCGCAGGTCCACACGCTCCCGGACCGGATGAAGATCGGGTCCGGATCGACAGTGACCCGCGGATGGTCGGCGGCCAGCCGTGCGGCGGTCAGCCAGTGGGTCGTGGCGGACAGGTCGTCCAGCAGGCCCCGCTGCGGCCAGCAGGTGCGCTCCCGCGCAGATCGACCCGGTCCTGCGCGCCGGAGGCGCCGCTTCACGTAGCCAGTCGGTGACCTCGCTGTCGATCACAGGCTCCACCCCGTCGTCGACCAGGTTGACCGCGCCGGCCACGAGCAGGGTGTCGACCCGTCCGTGTACCTCGTCGAGGGCCAGGTCCGCCATCAGCCGGACGCCGCTGGAAGTGGCCACCGGCCCCCCGTCGGCTGTAGCGATCTGCACGAGATAGCCGGGGGGATCGGTGCTGGCGACCCGTGTGGCGACCGAGAAGACCTCGGCCGGGCCGGTGACGTCCAGCAGTTCGGCACCAGAGAAGGCCACGATGACGACTTTGTGAGGTACGGGCATGTGCAGATCATTTCGCCCCGCCACGATGGCTGCAATGACGAGGTTCTGTCAGATTCGGCCACCCGGCGCAGCGACCTTCCGTCGGCACGGCCCAGGCACCGGTCCACGGTAGGCGGAACCGAACCAGACCGACTGAGACGAAGACCTGCACCCATCGCCGCAGGACCACATCAAATGAGAAGCCAACGCGCAACGTGTCTCGATCGATCTGGTCGCCGCAGGTCGGAACCCGAGCCTCGAGCCAGATCCTGTGAGACGGGACACGCCCCTTCAGTCCAGTCAGACCTTTGACCGCGGTAAAAGGTCGCGCTGGATACACGGCGATAGCGGCAGCGGGTCACCAACCGCTGACCCGTCTCAACGGACGTTGAGCAATTCTCAGCGAAGGTTGACGGATGCTCGGTCGTCTCATCGAAGAGGGACCGCCCTGCCCACCTGAACGAGGAAGGCCCGCAACAGGTGGCAACAGTGGCGACCTCAGTAGTCGTCAGCGCAGTCGGGCCGGCTGAAGTGGTGCAGGGAGGTGCTCATGCTTCGATGCGCAGCCAGGTGTTGCCTGTACGGAGCCAGAGAAAGCCGTCGCGTGCCTGGCCACAGCGCAGGACAACTCGGCCCGGCACCCGAAGCCGGCGGCGGCTGGTGACCGTCCATGCGGTGCCCTGGTACTCAGCACGTATGAGCTCGACGGTCCGCTTGTTGTGATCCCGGCGAGTGAAGACGGCCCGGTTGCCGCGGACGGCGAATCCGTCGGGTTGCGGGACCGGACTGGCATAGTTGGACACCTCGCCGGTGGCCGGAGTGATCGGACCTTGCCCCCGGACTTTGAACACGTCTATGCGGCTCGGGCCAGGGTGGTTGCTGCTGTTTGGAAGCCGTTCTCGTAGGCGATCGGCGACCGCTGACCGAGGCGGGAGTACCGGCGTCGGGTGTTGTATCGGGTCAGCCAGCGGAAGGCGTCGAGTTTGGCTTCGCGCTCGCTCGACCAGGCCTTCCGGCCTTTGAGCGTTTCCCTCTTGAAGGCGGCGTTGAAGGACTCGGCGGCGGCGTTGTCCGCGCTTGACCCGACCGCACCCATGCTCTGCCGGACCCCGCTGACCTGCAGATTTCAGCGAAGGCCCTGCTCGAATATTGCGAGCCGTGGTCGGTGTGCATGATCGCTCCGGCAAGGCTTCCACGGGTCCGCCCGGCGACCGTCAGGGCGTCGATGACGAGCTCGGTCCGCATGTGGTCGGCGATGGCCCACCCGGCCAGCCGGCGCGAGCACAGGTCGATGACCGTCGCGAGGTACAGCGGGCCGCGCGCCGGGCC
The DNA here is from genome assembly GCF_026627255.1 of Streptomyces antarcticus. Lineage (GTDB taxonomy): Bacteria > Actinomycetota > Actinomycetes > Streptomycetales > Streptomycetaceae > Streptomyces > Streptomyces antarcticus. The sequence continues at coordinate 129,601 of NZ_JAPNLM010000020.1, forward strand.
CAACCACGGCGGCGCACGGCCCGCTCGGACGGGGCCTGTCGGCCCTGCTCGCGGCCAACCTATCCGGCCTCGGGACGCCCTTCGCCGCCGTGCCCGTCCAGCGGGCGCACCGGGCCGATGAGCGCCTCGGCCTCCTGCAGGAGCCGGGCGGCGGGGCGCTCGTCGCCCTCGATGGCGAGCAGCGCGCGGACGAAGGCGGTGACCGGGATGCTCCCGGCCGGGAACTCGAAGCTGCGCAGGATTCCGGCCTGGTGAGCAGCCTTGTGACGGCACCCTGCGTGCAGGCAGTGCCCCTCTCCCGCCAGGGCGAGGCGGCGGAAGGCCGCGGCCTTCTCCTCGGTGTCCTGGGCGGGGCACCCGAGGTGGTCCAGCGTGATCTGGCGGTGGCGGCCGTTAGATCCGACGGTGAGGCGCCCGCCGCCGGGCGGGACGCAGCGGCCCTCCGGCACCGGCCCGTAGGGGTGCAGCAGCGGCAGGCCGGTCTCCGTGGCGTGTAGGACGGGCAGGCCGTCGTACTCGGTGTACGGGCCGGCGGCGCCGCGGCGCGGCGACCTCCGCGACGAGGTCGTTCCCAACTCTGTCGAGCGCGCGGTGGAGACCTTCACGGAGTACCTCCGGGACGGGTGCTGGGACCCGGACAAGGGCGCCACGATGCGCACCTACTTCCTTCGGCGGCGGCCCCTCGGCGAGCGGCTGGTCACACGGGCCTACGCCACAAGACGCGGGAAGTGTACAGTTCCGTACATGAGTGACACTCTGCCGATCACCGAGGCGCGGGCGAAGTTCGGATCCCTGGTCCGCCGCACGTCCCACGCCCGCGAACGCATCACGATCACCGACCACGGCCAGCCGGCGGCCGTGCTCATCAACCCCCAGGAGTTGGCCGACCTCGAAGACGCCCTGGCCCTGGCCAGGTATCGCGAGCGCCAGTCCGCCGGGACCGCGGTCTCTACGGCCCACGATGACGTCCGTGCCCGTCTCGGCCTGGAGCACGTGTGACCTACGAGATCGTCTGGGACGAGCCCGCCATCGATGCGGCCGCCCGGTTCCTCAAGGACGACGCGGACGGGCTGCGCCAGCTGATGGACGCCGTCGACCTGCTCGCCGAACAGCCCCGCCCCGAGGGGAGCACCCCGTACGGTTCCCCGGACCTGCGCCGGATGCATGTCGGGCGCTACCGGGTCATGTACGAGATCACCGACGCCACCGTCACCATCGTGGTCATCCACGTCGGCCGCATCGGCTGACACGGTGCAAGCGAAGGGCCGGATCGCTGTGGTCCGGCCCTTCGCCGTTCCCCGGCCCCGTCGGCGTGCGGACCGCTCCGAACAGCGCTGCGCTGCGCGCGCATCAAAGGATCCCTGGTCCTGCTGCCGGACCGATCAAGTGAGAGCGGCGATGCGGTTGCGGATCTCGGCCGCCCGGTCGAGACCGCGCTGGCGCAGGGTGAGTTCCCTCGTGCAGACCTTGACGGCGCCCTGGTCAAGTCCCTGGTCGGTGACCTGGTAGCGGTGCGGCTCGTACCTCTCTCGAGCCCCGGGCGCATGGAAGGTCATCAGCCAGCCGTCCGCGCTGAGGGGTTCGCCGGCCGCCGCCTCCTCGGCGGCGGGGCGGGCGAAGCGGATCAGGCCGAAGTCGAGCAGCCGCTGGCAGCCGTCCTCCCAGGCATCGCGCCGCAGGCCGAAGTCGTCCCAGCGCCTGTCGTCTCCGTACAGGAAGACCCCGGATTCCGGATGCTTGGTGGGCGCCCACTTGCTGAGCGCCCGCAGGGCCATCCACGTGGCGACTTCCGAGGGGTTCAGGACCTGGGCCCATCCGTTCAGGAAGAAGGCGGCGGGGATGCCCAGCGTTCCCCGCACGTGTCAGTCGTCGGCGGGCACCGTGTAGACGTCCGGGCTCTGGTGGCCACCCCGGCCGCTCTCCTTCATCAGACGGAATGACGAGTACAGTCGCTGCCCCCTCGGTCCTCGGGGTACCTCGACCAGGGCCTGGTCGGGGCGCTCCCCGCCGACCTACTCCAGGGTTCGCAGAGCTCCCTGGACCTGCCTCAGCCGCAGGTCTTCCGCTGCTCTGCCGCCTCGGGTGCTCCGCATGTACATCCCGGACTTGGCGTCGTAGGCGCCGTCCGAGGCGATCAGGTCGGCACCGCCAGAGTGACCGCGCCGGCATCGGTCAGGACCGTCTTGGGCGAGGTCCCATTGCGGGAGTTTCCCGACCCGTGACCTGCGGAATCTCCACGCTCGTAGCCGAGGTGTTCGCTCATCTCGGCTTCCAGGGCCCGCTCCAGAACGGCCTTGGTGATCTCTGTCAGGAGCCCGCCCTCACCGAGCAGGGCCGCTCCCGAGGCGTCAGCTTTGTCGAGCAGCCGCTCGACCACCTCGTCGACCATCTTGTCGCCGGCCACGGACGCGGCCGCTTCGTCTTTGTCTGCCATGACTCGTCCGATCCGCCTGGCCCACAGGCCCGAGGCCGAGCCCCGGGCAGGCTTCCACATCACGGACTTACACGATCTTTCAGACACGTTCCCTGTGCGAGGCCGCGGCCCAGGAGTTCGGCGACCAGGTCGCTGTGGTGCGGCACTTCCCGGCCCGGACGATGCTGCGTGTCCTGGTTGCAGCGGGTGCAGTGCACCGTGCGGTCTTCCAGGCCCGCAAGCTCGGGGGCGAGACGCTCCAGACGGGCGGCCACGAAGCTCTGAATGAGGTGAAGACCGCGGCGTACGCAGGTCATGTCGCTCTCGGCCCGGGCGCGCACTGCGGGGTCAAGGGTGGGGAGCTGGGTCTCGTCCAGGAAGGCGATGCGGAAGTCCAGCACCTTGGCAGCGACGGGCTCGACTCCCGGACGTCCGGCCCCGCGTACGGGCCCCTGGGGCCGCGCGCGGGGTGGTCAGGCGGGGGGTAGGTACGGGGAGAGGTAGGCGGAGGGTCCGGCGACCTGGCTGAAGGCCTCCCAGGCGAAGGCAACGATGCCCGCCTGTAAGCGGGACTCCACGTCGAGCTTGGCCAGGATCTGCGCGACGTGGGCCTTGGCGGTGCGTTCGGTAATGGCGAGCCGCGTCGAGATGGTCCGGTTGGACGCGCCCTTCGCCAGCAGGTGGAACACGTCCAGTTCGCGCGCGGAGAGCAGCGGGACCCGGCGCATCACCGCGTCCCAGGCGTGGTCGCGGGTGAGGACCGGGCGGTCCGTGGGGATGTGGGTCTTCCGGACGGGTGACCTGAGGGTGTCGGTGATGCTCATCGTGCTCGGGTACTCCTGCTTCAAGTACGGGGGGAACGAGACCACAGCGGTCGGCCGGTGGCGGCTTGGCGGAATCCGGGGAAAAGTCTTTCAGGTTACCTCTGGGAACCGGCAGGACTTCTTTTGGCCGCTCTGCGGATCGAAATTCAGCCGACCGTCGGAAGTGGAGGGAAGGTGAAATGCAGGGTACGTCTATCGGAGCCGTGCACGCGGTGATCCCGGCGGGGTGTGAGGGCCGTGATATGGGCCTACCCGACCGGGTTACCTGCGGTGATGAGGTGGATCACGGTTCGGACTGCCGTTCGCCCGCAGCGTACTGGTGGCCAATATTGACGGGCAAGCAATGGTCCATCATGTGAGATGAGGGCGCCTTGAATTCGCCGTAAAGGTCTGCGAAAAATTATTTGTCGCGTTGTGAATTCGGTTAGAAACATTCCGCGGGACGGCCGTCGGTCGTTGTTTTCCGGCCGCCGTTTTTCGGCCCCGCACGTTCCGGTCGTCGCGTTCCGGTCAGCGCACTCCGGCGAGCCGGAGCAGGGCGGCCGTGCCGGCGGCGGCCAGGACGACGAGGAGGAACGGGGCCTTGCGCCAGGCGAGTACGCCGCCCACCGCCACGCCGATCGGACGGGCCAGGCCCGCGAATCCGTGTCCTTCGGTGAGCGCGGCCGTGGCCGTCAGGGCCGCGAGCAGGACGATGGCGGAGGCCTCCAGCAGTTTCTCCGCCCGCTCCGGGAAGGTGACCCGGGCCCGCAGGGCCGGTCCGGCGAGCCGGAGCAGGAAGGTGCCCCCTGCGAGGGCCAGCATCGCGATGAGCGTCGGGACGGCGTTCTTCATCGGTCGGCTCCTCGGTCGGTTCCTTGGTCGGCTCCCTGTGTCGCCGCGGCGGCGGTGAAGAGCGGCAGGGCGGCCAGGGCGATCAGGACCGGGAGTCCGGCCGGGAGGAAGGCGGTGGAGACCAGCGCCAGGACCACTCCGGCCAGGGAGGTCCGCCGCAACTCGCGCTGTTTCAGGGCGGGCAGGATCAGCGCCAGGATCACCGCGGGGAACATGGCGTCCAGGCCGAGGGCGTCGGTGTCGTGGACGACGCTGCCCAGCAGGGCGCCCAGCGCGGCCCCGGCCGGCCAGCAGATCAGGATGCCGAGCCCGCAGGCCCAGTACGCGGCCCGCTTGCGCGGGAGTCCGTCCTGGGCGATGGCGAAGACGACGGTCTCGTCGTTCATCAGGTGGGTGCCGATCAGGCCCTTCCAGCCGCGGCCGAGGACGTCCGGGACGGCCAGGCCGAACGGCACGTGCCGGGCGTTGACCAGAAGTCCGGCCAGCACGGCGGCGATCGGGCTGCCCCCGGCGGCGATGATCCCGACGAACAGGAACTCGGAGGACGCCGCGAGGACGAGCGCGCCCATGAGGACCGGGAACCACCAGGCGAAGCCCGAGGTGACCGCGATGGCGCCGTACGACAGGCCTATGACGCCCACCGCGAGGCAGACGAGCGCGATGTCACGCCATTGGGTACGGTCGAGGGTTTTCCATAACGAACGCATGGCGTTTATGATGAACGGCAAGAAAGTGTTCGTCAAGATGAACGATTGACCATTGGAGCGAACAGCTCGTGTCCGAAGCCGACCTCCCGCTCAAGCCGCCGCTCGAAGTGATCGCCGCCTCCCTGCGCGCGGAGCGCGTCCGGGCCGGGCTCTCCCTCACTGAGGTGGCCCGCCGCGCCGGACTGGCCAAGTCCACGCTCTCCCAGCTCGAATCGGGGGCCGGGAACCCCAGCCTGGAGACCCTCTGGGCGCTCTGCGTGGTCCTGGAGATCCCGTTCTCCCAGCTGCTGGCCGCCTCCCGGCCCGCGGTCCAGGTGATCCGGGCCGGCCAGGGCCCGGCCGTAATCTCGGCCGAGGCCGACTACCGGGCCACCCTGCTGGCCGCGTCCCCGCCCGGGGCCAGGCGGGACGTCTACAGCATCGCCGCCGAACCCGGTCCGCAGCGTTCGTCCGCCCCGCACATGCCGGGCGTGGTGGAACACGTGGTGATCGGTACGGGCCGGGCGCTGGTCGGGACCGCGCAGGAGCCGGTGGAGCTCCTGCCGGGCGACTACATCAGCTACCCGGCTGACGTCCCGCACGTCTTCCAGGCGCTGGAGACCGGCACCACCGCGGTGCTGGTCTCCGAGCACCTCTGATCCGGCCCGCGGGCCGGGGACGTACGGCGGGCTCAGTGCCCCATGCCGAGGCCGCCGTCCACGGGGACGACGGCCCCGGTGATGTACCCGGCTTCCTCGGAGGCGAGGAAGCGCACGGTGGCGGCGACCTCCGCCGGCTCCGCGCTGCGCGCCAGCGGCACCTTGCCCAGGAACGCGGCGCGCTGCTTCTCGCTCAGCGCCCTCGTCATGTCGGTCTCGACGAAACCGGGCGCCACCAGATTGCAGGTGATCCCGCGCGAGCCCAGTTCACGGGCGACCGAGCGGGCGAAGCCGACCAGACCGGCCTTGGAGGCCGCGTAGTTGGCCTGCCCCGCCGCGCCGAGCAGGCCCACCACGGAGGAGATCAGGACGATCCGGCCCCGGCGGGCCTGCACCATGTCGGCGGCGGCGTGCTTGACGATCCGGAACGCGCCCATCACGTTGGTGTCCAGCACCGCGGCGAAGTCCTCCTCGGCCATCCGCAGGACCAACTGGTCCCGCGTGATGCCCGCGTTGGCGACGAGCACCTCGACCGGGCCGTGCGCCTCCTCGACCTCCTGGTAGGCCTTCTCGACCTGCGCGGAGTCGGTGACGTCGCATCGTACGGCGAGGCAGCCGAGCCGGAGCGCGGCCTCCGGCGGCTCGCCGGAGCGGTAGGTCAGTGCGACCTTGTCGCCGGCTTCGGCGAAGGCGAGGGCGACGGCGAGGCCGATGCCCCGGTTTCCTCCGGTGACCAGGACGGAACGGCTCATCGGTTCAGCGCACCTTTGTTCGGATGATCTCTGATGTGGTGGGGGCGGTCGGACGGCGGATCAGGTGATCTTGTGGACCCAGCCGAACGGGTCGGGCCGCTCGCCGGACTGGATCCCGGACAGTTCCGCACGCAGCCGGGCGGTGACCGGGCCGGGCTCGCCGCCGCCGATCGTCCAGCCGCCGTCCTTGCACTTGACCTCCCCGACCGAGGTGATCATGGAGGAGGTGCCGCAGGAGAACACTTCGGTGAGCCGGCCCGACTCGGCGTCGGCCCGCCAGTCCGCCACGCTGATCCGACCCTCCTCGGCCGGGTAGCCCAGTTCGGCGGCCAGCGCGAGGACGGAGTCCCGGGTGACGCCGGACAGCAGTGCGCCGGACAGCTCCGGGGTGACCAGCCGGTCGCCGTAGACGAAGAACATGTTGCTGGTGCCCATCTCTTCGACCCAGCGGCGCTCGGCGGAGTCAAGCCAGACCACCTGGTCGCAGCCCATCTCCTGGGCCTGCGCCTGGGCGACCAGGGTCCCGGCGTAGTTGCCGCCGCACTTGGCCTCGCCGGTGCCGCCGGGGGCGGCGCGGGTGTAGTCCTCGGAGAGCCAGACCGTCAGCGGTTTGGCCCCGGCCTTGAAGTACGCGGCGGCCGGGGAGGCGATCACCATGAACCGGTAGGCGTTGGAGGGCCCGTAGAAGCCGATCGTGCGCTGCGTGGCGATCATGAAGGGGCGCAGGTAGAGGCTGTGGCCCGGCTGCTCCGGCACCCAGTCCCGGTCGGTGGTGACGAGGAGTTCCAGGGCCTCGACGAAGGTCGCCTCGGGCAGCGGCGGCATGGCCATGCGCTCGCAGGAGCGGTTGAGGCGGGCGGCGTTGGCGTACGGGCGGAAGGTGACCACCGATCCGTCGGGGCGCCGGTAGGCCTTCAGGCCCTCGAAGACCTCCTGGCCGTAGTGGAACACCTGCGCGGAGGGGTCGAGGACGAGCGGTCCGTACGGCGTGATCCGGGCGTCGTACCAGCCGCGCTCCCGGTCCCAGTCGATGCTGATCATGTGGTCGCTGAACACGTCGCCGAACGCGGGTGCCTCAAGCAACCGGGCGCGCTCCGCGGCGGAGAGCCGATCGGCCGGCTCGGTGGTGAAGGTGATGGTGGTCATGAGGACGCTCCGGGACGGTGGAAGTGGCCGGTCACAGGGGTGTGTTCGCGTGCTTGCGGGACGGCTGCTCGGCGTTCTTGGTCCGCAGCATCCGGAAGGCGCGGATGAGCGTCGCCCGGGTCCCGGCGGGGTCGATGACGTCGTCGACGAGGCCGCGTTCGGCCGCGTAGTAGGGGTGCATCAGCTCGGCCTTGTAGTCCTTGACCATCGCGGCGCGCGTGGCCTGCGGATCGTCGGCCTCGGCGATCTGCCGCCGGAAGATGACGTTGGCGGCGCCTTCGGCGCCCATCACGGCGATCTCGTTGGTGGGCCAGGCGTAGGAGAGGTCGCAGCCGATGGAGCGGGAGTCCATGACGATGTACGCGCCGCCGTAGGCCTTGCGCAGGATCACCTGGACCCGGGGGACCGTCGCCTCGCAGTAGGCGTAGAGCAGTTTGGCGCCGTGCCGGATGACCCCGCCGTGCTCCTGGCCCACGCCGGGCAGGAAGCCGGGTACGTCGACCAGGGTCAGCAGCGGGATGTTGAAGGCGTCGCACATCCGGACGAAGCGGGCGGCCTTCTCGCTCGCGCGGATGTCCAGGACACCGGCCAGGGCGATCGGCTGGTTGGCGACGATGCCCACTGCCTGCCCGCCGAGCCGGGCCAGCCCGCAGAGGATGTTGGGCGCCCAGCGCTCGTGGACCTCCAGGAAATCCCCGTGGTCGACGAGTTCCTCGATGACGTGACGCATGTCGTACGGGAGCTTGCCCTCGGCCGGTACGAGCGTCAGCAGGGCCTCGCCGCGCCGGTCCGCCGGGTCGGACCCGGGGGCGGCCGGCGGGAGTTCGACGTTGCTGGAAGGGAGCAGTGAGATCAGGTAGCGGACCTCGGCCAGGCAGCTCGGCTCGTCGTCGTAGACGAAGTGGGCGACGCCGGACAGTTCCGCGTGGACGTCGGCTCCGCCGAGTCCGTCCTGGGTGACCTCTTCGCCGGTAACCGCCCTGACCACGTCCGGGCCCGTGATGAACATCTGGGAGGTGCCCCGGACCATGAACACGAAGTCGGTCAGGGCGGGAGAGTAGGCGGCGCCGCCCGCGCACGGTCCGAGCATCACCGAGATCTGCGGGATGACGCCCGAGGCCCGTACGTTGCGCCGGAAGATCCCGCCGTATCCGGCGAGCGCCGAGACGCCTTCCTGGATACGGGCGCCCGCGCCGTCGTTCAGCGAGACCAGCGGGGCACCGGCCGCGACGGCCATGTCCATAATCTTGTGGATCTTGCTGGCGTGGGCCTCGCCGAGCGCCCCGCCGAAGATCCGGAAGTCGTGCGCGTAGACGAAGACGGTGCGGCCCTCCACCGTGCCCCAGCCGGTGATCACCCCGTCCGTGTGCGGCCTGCGGTCCTCCATGCCGAAGCCGACCGACCGGTGCCGGCGCAGCTGCTCGACCTCGTTGAACGAGTCGGGGTCCAGGAGCAGGTCGATCCTCTCCCGTGCGGTCAGCTTCCCCTTGGCGCGCTGGGCCGCGGTGGCCCGCTCGCTGGGCCCGCGGCGGGCCAGCTCCTTGGTGGCGTACAACTCGGCCACCCGTCCTTGGGAGTCGGGAGCCGGGGTCGGGGTCGGGGTCGGGGTCTTCTGCGGGGCGGACATCTCTTATCGCTCTCCTTCCGGTACGGCAATTGCGGTGACGACCAGATCGCCGCTGACCCGCCAGCGGCCGGTCAGCTCCCCGGGGAGCCCCGGCCCGGTCCCGCCGGAGGCCGGGATCAGCGCGCTGAAGGTGCCCGCCTCCGGGTCGATGCGGATCCCGGCCTCGTGGAAGCCCAGGAAGCGGCCGGTCACCGGGAACCAGGTCTTGTAGACGCTCTCCTTCGCGCTGAAGAGCAGCCGGTCCCAGTGCACGCCGGGCCGCTCCGCGAGGAGCCGCCGGACCCGGGCGTGCTCCTCGGGGCGGGCCACGAACTCCAGCACGTCCTCGGGCAGCGGCAGGTGGGGCTCCGCGTCGATGCCGAGCGCGCTGATCCGCGTACGGCGGGCGACGGCGGCGGCGGTGTAGCCGGGGCAGTGCGTGATGCTGCCGACCACCTGGTCCGGCCACTGCGGCGCGCCCCGGTCACCGGCCGGGATCGCGAGGGCCGGGGTGCCCAGGCGGCGCAGCGCCTGGTGGGCGCAGTACCGGCCGTTGGCGAACTCCCGGTGCCGGGCCGGGGCGGTGCTGCGCAGGGACGCCGCCTCGGCCGGGTGCGGGGTGTACCGCGGCTGGTCCTCGAAGGAGTCCCAGCCCGCGACGCGGCCGGGGACGAGGTCCTGGATCACACCGCCTCCCGGGGGCGGCCGGCCCGGGCGCCGGGTCGTACGGCCGGACGGCAGTACTGGTGGTGCGCGCCCAGACCCACGACCTCGGCTTCGACCAGATCGCCGGGGCGCAGGTAGGGCTGGTCGGGGCGGCCGAGTGCGACCCCGCCCGGGGTTCCGGTGAGGATCACGTCCCCGGGGTGCAGCACCATGAACTGGCTGAGGTACCAGACGAGATGGGCCACGTCGAAGACCATGTCGGCGGTGGAGGCGTCCTGCATGACCCGCCCGTTGACCGTGCAGCTCAGCCGTAGGTCCTGCGGGTCGGGTACCTCGTCGGGGGTGACCAGGTAGGGGCCGAGGGGACTGAAGGACTCGAAGGACTTGCCCTTGACCCACTGGCCGCCGCGCTCCAGCAGCCAGCGCCGCTCGGAGACGTCGTTGCCGGTGGCGAAGCCCGCGATGTGGGCCGGGGCGGCGGCCCGGTCGGGCAGGTACTGGGCACGCCGTCCGATGATGACGGCCAGCTCGACCTCCCAGTCGGTCTTCGTGCCGCCCGGGGGCAGCAGCAGATGGTCGTGGGGACCGACCAGTGTCATCGGGGCCTTGCTGGAGACGATCGGCTCGTCCGGCAGCGCGAGGCCGGCCTCGGCGGCGTGCGCACGGTAGTTGAGGCCGATCGACAGCAGGTGTCCGCCCGGGCGGACGGGCGGGCCGACGCGCTCGGCGGCCGGGTCGGCCACCGGCAGCGTGCCGGCCTCCCGGGCCAGCCGGGCCGCGAGCTCGCGCAGTACGTCCGGGTCCAGGCTCTCGCCCGTCCAGTCCGCGACCCAGGGCGACAGGTCGCGGACGACTCCACCGGGGCCGACCGCGCACGGCCGTTCCCCGCCCTGCGGGCCGATCCGAAGCAGGCGCATGTCAGCGGGCCGACGCGGTCTCTTCGAGGTACTTCTCGAAGAAGCCGGTCTCCGCGTCCGTGAGCCGGCGGGGCCGGCCCGCCCGGTAGTCGAACGGGGCCATCGTGGTCGAGGCGGTGGCGTAGACGAGGTCGCCGTCGCGGACCGCGTAGTCGATGGTCACGGTCGCCGACTGGAGGTCCGAGACCCACATCTCGATGTCGACGGGTTCGTGGCGGTGGACGAGCCGGCTCCGGTAGCGGATCTGGTGGGAGACGACCACCGAGCCCTCCCGGAAGAACGCGTCGCCCTCGGTCGGGGCCATCCGGAAGATGAAGTCGACCCTGGCCTCCTCCAGGTAGCGCACGAAGGAGACGTTGTTGACGATCCCGTAGATGTCCATGTCCGACCAGCGGATCGGGCAGGGGTAGGTGTGCCGTGTCATGGTGGTCAGCTCCCGGTGGTGGTCTGGGCGCCGGCGGGACCGAACGCTCCGGTCCGCCGCTGGAAGGCGGCCACGTAGTCGTCCGCGGCGATCGGGGCGCGCAGCAGCTCCGGTGACAGGTTGAAACCGCTGATCAGGGTCTCGGCGTGCGGCTGGATCAGGGCGCACAGGGCGTCCAGGGCCTGCGGCAGCTCCTCGACCTGGTCGGCGGTGAACACCCCGCGGGCCAGGTACCAGCCCGCGTCCCGCTGCACCTCGGTGAGCGCGTACAGCGGGGCGAGCAGGCCGAGCGCGGTCTTCGCCTGCTCGGTCTCGGCCCCCTCGGCCGCTTCGGTGAAGCACTCTAGGGCCGTCCGCACTCCCCGTACCCGGGCCATGGTCAGCGCGGTGTTCATCGTGTCGTTCCAGGCCTGGAGGTAGGTCCGCTCACGGGTCTCGTCCGCCATGGAGGCGCGGGCGGCCCGGAGCAGCTCCTGCTCCCTGTGGCGCAGGGCCGCCAGCAGGAACGCGGTGTCGCGCAGGTCGCGGCCGGTGGGGTCGGGGGCCTCGGACGGCTCCTCCCCCTCGGTCGGGCCCTGGGCGATGATCTGGCCGGCCGTGGTGGCGAGCAGGACCTGGTTGTCGCCCTCCGCGGTCACCAGGCCCTGGAGCAGCGAACCGTAGTCCGCGATCCGGTTGGCGCTGAAGATGCCCTGGGCCCCGCAGCGCTCCCGGCAGGTCGCGATGACCTCGGTCATCTCCCAGGTGGAGAGGGCCTTGGTGATGGAGATCAGGTGGTTCAGGTCGGCCGGTACGGCGTCCGGGGCCGCGACGAACTCCCGCTTGGCGTGGTTGAGCAGCAGGGTCATCGCGTAGACCTTGGACAGCGCGGTGAACAGGGCCAGCTGGTGGCTGCGGTATTCGATGACCGGAAGGTCGTTGCGGCCGGGGGCGTTCGTGAGCCGCTGCGCCGCGAAGCGCAGCGCGATGTACACGCTGGCCCGGCCCGCGCCGACGGCCGAGCTGGAGACGCAGAGGCGGCCGGGGAGGATGCGGCTCATGGCGCGCAGGAACCGTTTGCGCTGGTTGCCGGAGGAGGGGCGGAAGGTGCCGTTCTCGTCGAAGCCGCCCATGTCGCCGTGGAGCAGGTTGCGGCGCGGGACGCGGACGTGGTCGAACCAGGTGACGCCGTTGTCGAGGCCCTGGACAGGCTTCTCCGGGCAGGGGGCCGCGTGGACTCCCTCGTGCAGGCGGGTGCCGTCGCTGATCGGGACGAGGAAGGGGTAGACGCCGTGGTCCTTGCCGTCCGCCTTCAGCCGCGCCATGACGACGGCGAGCTTGGGGACGTCCTGGAACCCGCTGTAGGACATGTGCTTCTGGGCCAGTGCGTCCGGGGTGTTCAGGACGAACGTCTGGGAGGCGGCGTCGTAGACGGCCTCGGTGCGCATGGCGGCCACGTTGTTGCCGTAGCCCAGCTCGGTGGCCATGTACGGGCTGAAGGAGTCCAGCCGGTCCAGCTCGTCGACGAGGTCCTTGAGTTCGGGCCGGTCGCCGTGCTCGACGACCGTGCCGAAGCTGAGGTTGTAGTGGACCATCAGGAGCGAGAACGTGGACACGTCGACCAGCGAGGGCCACTCGGCCAGGGCGAACAGCCGCCACGGGTCCCGCAGGATCTCCACGGGGCGCTCCAGTCCGGCGTGCACCACCCGGGACCGTTCGTAGGCGAGCTTCCCGGCCTCGTTCATCGTGAGGCCCTCACGGGGATCGAAGACCGGGTCCAGCAGCAGCTCGCTGATGTCCTTGTGCGCCTGCTCGTACCTGCCGTCGAAGAGCAGCCTGGTCAGGTCGGCGGTGGCGACCGGGTTCATCTGAGGGGTCCTTTCGCGGTGCTGGTGGTGCGGTTCAGGAGGAGATCAGCAGGGCAGCGTTCTGGCCGCCGAACCCGAAGGAGTTGCTCAGGGCGATGTCGACGGGGCCGAGCCGTGGCGCGCCGTGCACGACGTCGACGTCCACCCGCGGGTCGACCTCGGTGAGCGAGGCCGTCGGAGGGATCACGCCGTGGTGCACGGCGAGCGCCGCGTACGCCGCTTCGATGGAGCCGGCCGCGCCGAGCGGGTGCCCGGTGACGCCCTTGGTGGAGCTGACCTTGGCGTCCGAGCCGATCACCCGGCGGATCACCCCGGCCTCGATCACATCGTTGAGGGGGGTGGAGGTGCCGTGGGCGTTGACGTAGCCCACGTCGCGGCCGGTCAGGCCCGCGTCGGCGAGCGCCGCCCGGACCGCCAGCTCCGCGCCCTTGCCCTCCGGATGCGGGGAGGTCACGTGGTGGGCGTCGGCCGAGGCGCCGTACCCGATCACGCGGGCCAGGGTCTGGGCGCCGCGGGCCCGGGCGTGCTCCTCGGACTCCAGGACCACGATGCCCGCGCCCTCGCCGAGTACGAACCCGTCGCGGGTCGCGTCGAAGGGGCGGGAGGCCGTCGCCGGGTCGTCCAGGCGCCCGGAGAGTGCCCGCATCCGGGCGAAGGAGGACACGTACAGCGGGGTGATCGGCGCCTCGGCGCCGCCCGCGATCACGATGTCGGCCAGCCCGGACCGGATCAGCTCGCGGCCGAGGCCGATCGCGCTGGCTCCGGCGGCGCATGCGGTGCACGGTGCCAGGCAGGGGCCGTTGGCCCCGATGTCGATGGCAACCTGCCCGGCCGCCATGTTCAGCAGCCCCATCGGCAGGGTCATCGCGGAGACCTCACCGGGTCCTTCCTCGATCAGGATCCGGTGCTGCTCCTCCAGTGTCGCGGTGCCGCCGGCACCCGAGCCGACGATGACGGCCACCCGTGCGCTGTCCGCCCACTCCCCGGCCACCAGACCGGCCTGGGCGAGGGCCTCGCGCGTCGCGGCGATGGCGAACTGGGAGTAGCGGTCCCACTGCCAGGCGCCGCGCAGTCCGAGCCGCCGGGGCGAGAAGTCGGGCACCCGGCAGGCCATGGTCACTGGGAGGCCGGCCAGGTCGTCGTGGTGGGCGGCGGTCGACCGTCCGTCGACCACGCGCTTCCAGTTCTCCTTGACCCCGATGCCCGCGGGGGTGATCAGGCCGATGCCGGTGATGGAAGCCGCGAAGCCGCTCATCAGACGGCGGCGGCCTTCTGCTCGATGAGGGCGGTGATGTCCGAGACGGTTTCGATCTCGGTCAGTTCGGCGTCGGTGATGACGACGCCGAGGCGCTTCTTCAGCGCGGTCGCCAGCTCGATCTGGGACAGCGAGTCGAGACCGAGGTCGTCGAAGGTCGCCTCCGGGACGACGCTTTCGGCGTCGAGATCGAAGCGTGAGACGAAGACCTCGACGACGGATTCCTGGATGGTGCTCATGATGTTTCTCCTGGTTCGAGCGGGTTGTCGAGTTGTTGAAGGTTTGTCAGTTCAGGTGCTCGGCGCGGATGTCGGGCCAGACCAGGGCCGTCGAGCCCCATGAGAGACCGGCTCCGAACGCCGAGAGCAGCACCCGGTCGCCGGGTTTGAGGGCGCCGGCGGCGGCGATGTCGTTCAGCAGCAGGGGGACCGAGGCCGACAGGGTGTTCCCGACCCGGTCGATGTTGACCGCGACGCGCTCTTCGGGGACTTCGAGTTCCTCCGCCACCGCCCGCACGATCCGGACGTTGGCCTGGTGGCCGACGAACCAGTCGATGTCCGCCACGGACCAGTCGGTACGCTTGAGCACCGCCTGCGCCGACTGCGTCATGCGCTCGACCGCCTGCGTGTAGAGGGGGCGGCCCTCCATCCGCAGGTACCAGTCCTCGGTGGGCACCGAGCCGTGGCCGAGGCCCGCGTCCGCGGACCGCTGGCGCGAACCGCCGGCCGGGATGGCCAGCAGATCGGCGAGCGAACCGTCACTGCCGAGGTCGAAGGGGCCCAGCGCGCCGGGCTCGTCGTCCGCGCCTCGGCGCAGTACCACCGCGCCCGCTCCGTCGCCGAAGATCGGCGCCGTCCCGCGGTCCCGCTGGTTGACCAGCGTGGTGAAGGCCTCCGAGCCGATGAACAGCACGCTGTCGGCGGTCCCCGAGGCGATCAGCCCGGCGGAGGTGGCGAGTCCGTAGAGGAACCCGCTACAGGCCGAGGTGAGGTCGAAGGCCGCCACCGTGCCCATGCCGAGCCGGGACGCGACCTCCGGCGCCACCGCCGGGCAGAGCCGGTCGGGGGAGGTGGTCGCCACGACCACCGCGTCCACCCCGCTCACTCCGGCGGACCGCAGCGCCCGGGCGCCGGCCTCCACGGCCAGGGTGCCGGTCGACAGGCCGTCCGAGACGACCCTGCGTTCACTGATTCCGGTCCGCGTCCTGATCCACTCGTCGTTCGTGTCGAGCGTCGCGGAAAGGTCGTCGTTCGTGACCACTTTGGGAGGGAGAAATCCTCCGATACCCGAGAGCACCGCCGCCATGTGAAATTCCCCCCTGATGGTCGCCATCCACTGTCTGACCTGGCGTCCAACCACCCTCGCGCAGCCCTCCGAGGCACGGCAATTGGCCTTTCGTACACGTACGGATCTGGCTGTACCAAAGGCCAATTGCCCCCTGGCGGGGCCAGTGAAAGCGTCGCTGAGATGGGCACCACGACTCCTTCGGCCACCCCGACCTCTTCGGCCACCACGGCTTCTTCCGAGCTGGCACGGCTCCTTCCCGCGGGGCGGGTGATCGCCGACCGGGACACCCGGGCCTCCTTCGCGCACGACGAGGCGGCGGGTGCCCCCTTCGGCATGCCCGCCGCCGTCGTACGCCCCCACGACACCGCCGAGGTCGCCGTGGTGGTGGCGTACTGCGCCGAGCGGGGTGTGCCGCTGGTCGCGCGCGGCGCGGGCACGGGGCTGTCCGGCGGGGCCAACGCCATCGAGGGCTGCGTGGTCGTCTCGTTCACCGCGATGGACGCGATCGTGCGGATCGACCCTGACGAGCGGCTCGCCGTCGTACAGCCCGGGGTGGTCAACGACCATCTGCGCGCGGCCTGCGCCGAGAAGGGCCTCTGGTATCCGCCCGACCCGGCCAGCGCCCCGTGGTCCACGATCGGCGGAAACGTGGCCACCAACGCGGGCGGGCTGTGCTGCGTGAAGTACGGGGTGACGCGGGACTACGTCCTCGGGCTGGAGGCCGTCACCGGACGCGGCGAGACCGTCCGACTGGGGCGGCAGACCGCCAAGGGCACCGCCGGCTACGAGCTGGCCGGGCTGATGGTGGGCTCGGAGGGCACCCTGGGCCTGGTCACCGAGGTCACCCTGCGGCTGCGGGGCGCCCGCGCGCAGGAGCGGACCGTCGTCGGCTACTTCGACGACCTGCCGAGCGCGGGACGCGCGGTCGCCCGCGTGGTGGCTTCCGGAGTGGTGCCGAGCGCTCTCGAACTCGTCGACGGCTACTGCCTGCGCGCCGTGGACGACTGGAAGAACATGGGCCTCACCGAGGTCGGGAACGTGTTGCTGCTGGCCCGCTGTGACGCCCCCGGAGCAGCCGGAGACCAGGAGGCCGACACCGTCTTGAGCTGCTTCGAGAGCGCGGGCGCGACCTGGAGCGCCCGCTCGACCGACGCTGCCGAGGCGGATGCCCTCTTCGCCGCGCGCCGACTGGTCTATCCGGCGCTGGAGCGGCTGGGCCTGGTGCTCAGCGAGGACATCTGCGTGCCGCGCATGCTCGTGCCGGAGATGCTTGCCCACCTGGAGCGGATCGCCCTGGCGCACGACGTGCACATCGCGAGTCTGGCCCACGCGGGGGACGGCAACCTGCACCCGATGATGGTGGTTCCCCGGGGGGACGTGTCCGCCCTGGCCCGGGGGCGCGGGGTGTTCGATGAGGTCGTCGACCAGGCGATCGCCCTGGGCGGCACCGTCACCGGGGAGCACGGGGTGGGGCTGCTCAAGATGCGCGGCCTGGCCCAGGAACTGAGCCCGGCCGTACTCGACCTGCACCGCGGGATCAAGAAGGTGTTCGACCCAGCCGGGATCTTCAACCCGGGGAAGGTCTTCACCTCCTGAGAAGCCATCTCATTTGGCTAGTCTGCGGTAGCAGATGAGGGTGCAGGCGATGCTGGTGAGGGCAAGGAAGTGTTCGGCCTTGCGTTCGTAGCGGCGGTGGAGTCGGCGACAGCCGGCGAGCCAGGACATGGTGCGTTCGACGACCCAGCGGTGGCGGCCGAGCCGGATGGAAGACTCGATCCCTTTACGGGCGATGCGGTGCGTGATGCCGCGCCCGCGTAACCATTTCCGCAGGTGGGCATAGTCGTAGCCCTTGTCTGCATGGAGCTTTCCGGGCTTGCGCCGTCGTCGGCCGCGGCGTGAACGGATGGGCGGGATGCCGCGCACGAGGGGTTCGAGCGCCTGACTGTCGTGCAGGTTCGCCCCTGAGATACCGATGGAAAGGGGCAGACCAGTCCGCTCCGTGATCAAGTGGATCTTCGAGCCGAACTTACCCCTGTCGACAGGATTCGGACCTGTCAGGTCCCCCTTTTCAGGGCCCTCATGTTCACCGAGTCGATCGCGCAGCGGGACCAGTCCAGGTCGCCGCGGGCGCCGAGCGCATCGAGGACCAGGCGGTGGAGCTTGGCCCACACTCGGGCCTTGCTCCACTCGGAGAACCGCCGGTGAGTTGTCGCCCCCGACGGCCCGAACGACGCCGTGGGCAGCTGCTGCCAGGTGCAACCCGAGGTGGCGACAAACAAGATCGCCGCCAACACCTCCCGATCACCGTACCGGCGACGTCCACCGCCCTGCGGCCGCGAGGGCGCCTCGGGCACCACCCGCTGAAACAACACCCACAACTCATCCGGCACAAGCCGCTCAACAATGCCCGCCACGACCGACAGCCTACCCATCCGCCCAAATGAGATGACTTCTTATTCACGCCCAGCCCACCGAGCCGGGCCCCACGGCCTCGCGGCGGAGAATGGTGGGCGGGCGCCGATGGGGCGCCTGCCTCGGCCGCTGCGCCACTCGGCCGGTTCCCCACCGCAACAGCCTGGTTCCGGCCAGGGAAAGAGTAGAAGGATTCCGTTCGTCCCTCATTCCTCGCAGGCAGGAGGCCGGTCGATTCGTGCGGCCCTCCTGGCTGATTTTCCTGTGGTGACGTGATCCTTCTCCGGATAGCGTTCATCCATGCCCGGAATTCGGAACTGAAAAGCCGGACCGCGCCGGCATTACCGATCTGTTCACTGACCATGGACGGTCCGGTATGCACCATCACATCATCGGGGGATGAAGTTCGGGGGGCCTTTCGGTTCCACGCCTGTTCAGGTCGCCCATGCGGGCTTCCTCCTCCTTGCGATGAACGCAAGGGATATCGAATGAACCGCAACACCATGCGCATGGCGGCCGTGTCCGCCGTCGCCGCCGCAGCGCTCGGAGCGGGTGCCGGCCTGGCCCAGGCCGCCCCGGCTCCCGCGCCCGCTCCGCAGACCCTCTCGGCCACGTACCAGGCCGAAGCCCAGCAGGCCGCGCGCGCCCTGCTGGACGGTCCGCTCGCGGCCAAGCTGACGCATGCGGAGAAGGCCGAGATCGAGCGGATCGGCGCCGGCGAAGCCGCCACCGAGAACCGATGGAAGGTCATCAAGGCCGCGTTCAGCAAGGTCGGCGGCTTCGCCAAGGCCGTCGCGGGCAAGTACAGCGACTTCGTGAGGTGGTACGACGGCCTGCCCTGGTACGCCCGGGCGCCTCTCGCAGCCGTGACCCCGGGTCTGACGCTCTGGGAGATCTACAGCGCTCTGCACTAAGCACGGGGAGGCCACACCAGTTCGCCGTCGGCCCCTTTGAGGAATCGCCGGCAGGGTCCGCCGCGGGTGCACACGCGGCGGACCCTGCCGGCAGCCCGAACACGTACGACAGGGAGTATCTCCATCATGTCCCCCACCACCCCGGGATCCCCCACCCGCGCCACCGGGCCGTCGCCGCGTGCCGCCACTGCCGGCACTTGGGTGCTGCCCCTCCTCCTGCTGGCTCCCTTGGCCGTGATCGGACTTCTGGTGGAGTCGCCGTCCACGCCGTGGTGAGTGGTCTCCTGGGTCCTGTGGGGCCTGTCGGCCATCTCGACCTTCGCGGGGTGGACGACCGTGGCGCGCCACGGAATGCGCGCCCCCGCGGCATGGGTTATGTGCGTGGCGGTGCACGCCGTACTCGCCTGGCGGCTTCTCGTCCTCGTCACCGAATGAGAGGACAGGTGGGGGCTCACTTCTCTCACCGCCGGAGCGACGAACGAGGAAAACGGGCGCCGTCGGGGGAAGAAGTCCGCAGGAAGCCTTTCGGTTTCCACGCCTGTTCAGGTCTTCCTCGGTCTTCCTCCCCCTTGCGATAACGCAGGAGAACCCTACATGAGCAGTCCGGAGAGGAATACCCGGTGGAGAAGGGCGACGCACTCGTCGAGGCCAGCGGCCTCGGCCGCTCCTTCGGCGACAGGCGCGTCCTGTCGGACGTCTCGCTGGCCCTCCGCTCCGGCGAGGTGACCGGATTCGTCGGCGCCAACGGCGCGGGCAAGTCCACCGCGATCCGGCTGATGCTGGGCCTGACGCGAGGCGAGGGCAGCACCCTCTACCTCGGGCACCGCCTACACGACTGGGGCGCGCCCGGCACGGTGGTCGGGGCAGTTCTCGGCGGTGTGGCCGGCCACCCCAAGCACCGTGTACGCGCCCACCTGCGTATGGCCGCCGCCGGTTCCGCCGCTTCTGACGAGCACGTCGACGAACTGCTGGAGACGGTCGGACTGACCCGGGCCGCCACCCTCTTCCTGGGGCAGCTCTCGCTCGGCATGGCGCAGCGCGTGGCCATCGCCCAAGCCCTGCTGGGCGACCCGCCCGCGCTGATCCTCGACGAGCCGGCGAACGGCCTCGACCCCCACTCGATCCGCTGGCTGCGCGACTTCCAGTCCGTCAGCCGCCAGGTGATCCCGTCCGGCCCTGCGGCGAGGCCCGCGCCCGTGCCGTCCCCGGCTCTTAGGCGACCGGTGCCCGTTTCCCGGGCCCAGGCCCTGCTCCGAGCCTGTCGCTACGAGTGGCGGCACCTGTCGGGGCTGCGCTCCACCTGGGTGCTGCTCGGTGTGGTGGCGCTCCTGAGTCTGCTGACCGGGATCACCGTGCTCCTCGACCTCGATACCATCCACGGGACGATCCCCTCCGCGATGGCCGACGTGATCGCCTGGACGCCGCTCGCGACGCAGATCCCGGCCCTGTGCTTCTTCGTCCTCATCCTCGGCACCGGCCCCGTCTCCACCGAGCTGGTGCGCGGCGCCGCCCGCACTACGTGGCTGTCGGCGAACGGCCGGAGCACCGCGTACTTCGCCAAGTGCACGGTCGGCTTCCTCACGGGCGCGGGCGTGGCGGCGGGCAGCGCACTCCTTGGTGGCCTGTCCTCGGCGGCCGTCCTCGCCGCGAAGGACGTCCCCCAGCCCGCCTGGACAGAAGTGGTGCTCCCGGCCTCCCGCTTCATTCTGTGGATGGGGTGCTGGGCCCTCCTGTGCCTGGCACTGGTGTCCCTGATCCGCAGCCGAATCATCCCGGTCGTGGTGCTGTGCATGTGGCCGCTGATCGTCGAGCGCCTGGTGGGCGGGCTGCTGGGATACCTGCCGGGCCTGGACGGCATCGGCGGCTGGCTCCCCTTCGCCGCAGGCCGCGCGATGCTCACGGACGTTTCGGCCTACCCGCCGGAAGACCGCTCCTTTGCCCAAACCCTGGTCGGCTCGCCCCTGTCCACGTCCACAGCGACGGCGCTCTTCTGCCTCTACACCGTCCTGGTGACGGCTGCGGGCTACCGGGCCTACCGCCACTGGGACGCGCCGTCCGGCTGATTCTGGCCGCCAGCGTCCCGGAACCGGGACCGCTGCTGCGCCCGGCTGCGGAGGAGCCCGACGGCACCGTCTTCAAGCGCATGGGGACAATGAAGCTGGACGTGGCAGAGATCCTGGGAGGATGAGCATGAACCGGACGGCGCTGAACGCGCTCGCGGTCGAGTTGACCGCGCGCGGCACGCTGGGCCCGGTCGAGTTTGGCGCGGCGGGCCTTGGTGGTGGAGACCCATACGCCGAGCTTCACGATCACCGGCTCGGTCTCGCCGTCGATGGTGATCTCCTCGCCGTGGCCGCGGGGTACGGGCCGGTCGGCGCCTTCCCGCTCGACCCACTGCGTGATGGCTTCCAGGCCCCGCTGAAACGCCTGCTACGCCTTGGACGGCCCCTTCCCGCGGACACGGGCGCCGGGGCGGGAGGCGGGGCCTCGGCGGCTCGTATGCCAAGCGGCGGCCGACGTGCTGGACGAGACGGCACATCCGCCGAAGCACCATGGGGCGAGCCTTTGCCGAGCGCGGAACCGGGCCCCTGTTAGGCCCCGTGCGGGGAGAGGACCGGCAAGGGTTCGCCGGCATTCGCCGGGCGGCCTTCGGACAGCCAGAAGAGGTAATGGCAGAGGTTCTCCGCGAGGCCTCCGTCGATGTACGCGACGTACTCTCGGGCGCCGCCAGCCGCCTCGCGCTCCGCCGCCCGGTCTGAGACCGACCACGTACGGTCCAGGGCCGCGGCCCACTCCCGCACCCGGCCCCGCCCCCTCCACCAGTCGCGGACGAGCTCTGGGGTCCAGTGGTCGTCACCGTCGCAGGCGTACCCGGCCATCGGGTCCTGCGCGACCGCGCCCAGCAGCGCCAGCGCCTGTGCGATGTCACGGGGCTGCCGGTAGACGAACTCGGCGCCCCACTCGTCGTCGTAGAGCACGTGCGCGGGGGCGACCAGCCGGCCCATCCAGCAGTTGTCGGTCCCGGCCCCGTAGAACGGCCCCGGCACGTTGCGCCAGTCGCGTTCTGCCCAGCGTTCGGGGCGGGTGTTCCACCAGTTGCCGCGGTGTTCCGGGGCGGGCAGCCACGTGCCGCCGTCCGGCGCGGGCAGCGGCCCGCTCTCCGCGGCCCGGACGGACGGCAGTGGATCCCAGTAGCTCATGGTCCGCACACTGTCAGATGGTGCGGGTGGGGCGGATACACGCCACATGCACGCCCTGAGTACGCGGTATGTACGCTTCACGCAGTCCGGCGGGCCGTATACGCGCCTCGTCCGGGCCCCCGCGTGCTGCCCCGCTACCGCGCCCAGTCGGCTCCGAGTTGGGTGAGTGCGGCGAGCTGGGCCCGGTCGAGTTTGTTGCGGCGGGCCTTGGTGTTGGAGATCCACACCCCCAGCTTCACCGTCACGGTCACCGGCTCGGTCTCGCCGTCGATGGTGATCGGCTCGGCGTGGCCGCGGGGGACGGGCCGGTCGGCGCCTTCGCGCTCGACCCATTGCGTGAGGGCTGCCAGGCCCCGTTGGAACGCTTGCTGCGCCTTGCCCGATCCCTTCGCCGTACCGTCCTTCGCACCGCCGGCCGCTACGGGTGCGGGTGACGGCGTCTGGGCGGGCGTGACGCCGAGTGCGGTCAGTAGTTGCTGCTGTTCGGTGGATAGCTGTGTCCAGGTGCGGGTCTGTCGTGTGAGCCACCTGCCGAGGTCGTCGCCGTCGAAGGTGACGCCGGGTTCGATGGCGGGGAGCAGGCCGCCGGGTTCGTCGGCGGCGAGCTGGGCGAGGATCCGGTGGTGGCGTTGCCAGTCCAGCGGCCACGGGCA
Source organism: Streptomyces antarcticus (assembly GCF_026627255.1). GTDB lineage: Bacteria > Actinomycetota > Actinomycetes > Streptomycetales > Streptomycetaceae > Streptomyces > Streptomyces antarcticus. Next base: position 152,096 of record NZ_JAPNLM010000020.1, read on the forward strand.
GTTCCAGTCGGGGTCGATCGCGGTCAGCTGCTGCGCCCGC
>NZ_JAPNLM010000021.1 GCF_026627255.1 Streptomyces antarcticus
TCTTGGCCCGGGTTCCGTTGCGGGAGTTCCCGCTGTTCCGACCCTCGGCATCGTGCTTCTCGTAGCCGAGGTGATCGGTGATCTCGCCCTCCAGGGCGGACTCCAGCACACGCTTTGTCAGCAGCTGTAGCAGCCCGCCCTCCCCGGTCAGCTGCAGCCCCTCAGACCGGGCCCGGTCCACGAGCATCGCGACCAACTGCTCGTCTGACGCCGCCCCAGCGGCCGGCTCCTTCACCGACACCTCGGCCGGCTCGAACTCAACGACGGTGTCCGTCATCTGGCGTCTCCTTGATCATCGGATCCGCCGTTATTCATACACTCCCCACGCTCACGGTCGCGAAGCCGACCGCCGATGGCAGGCATCGGCCGGCAGGAAGAGGCGCGGATCAGCTGGGGCCTGGGGTGCTGCCGCGGGGTCAGGAGACGGCGTACCACTGGCTGGCCCAGCCGGTGTTGATGGTGCTGTTGGACTGTTCGGCAAGGTTCACCTGGGGCGGCAGGGAGGTCTGTCCCGTCAGGATGGTGCTGTAGCGGAGCTTCGGCGGTGTCAGGCCGGCGTTGACCGAGATGCCGGCGCCCGTGGACTTGAGGGTGAGGGCATTGGTGGCCCAAGTGCCGTTCAGGAGAAGGGCGATGAAGTAGGTCCCGGGCTCGGCCGTGAAGGGCTTCTCCAGAGCCAGGGGCTTCGCGATGGCATCGGTCATCAATTGGGGCGAGACGTCGGGGGTGGTCCCGAGCAGGGTGCCGCCCTCGCTGTACACACCGAGCCGGCAGTTGGCGAGCTGGGCGTTGGGGTCGATGCCGGCCAGGCCCAGCCAGACGTTCGACCAGGTGATCCGCTCGCGCAGGACGATCCGCACCAGGGTGATCCGCCCGCCGACCCCCGCGGCCGACTGTGCCGTGACGTGACCCGCGTCGTTGGGGTCGCCGGTCCAGGCCAGCAGGTTCTGGTCCTGCGGCAGGGGCCCCTCGAACCCGGCCGTGGCGGCCCCGTTACCGCCCCCGGACTCGGAGCTCTGCGCGGGCGCGGGCGTGGGGGCCGCGGAAGCCGCGGCCCCGGGCTGGTTCCGGGGCGGAGCAGCGGTGCACCCGGCCAGGACGAGGAGCGCCACGAGTGCCGCGCTGAGGCCGGTCGTGACGGTGTTGGTACGAGTACGGCTACGGCTACGGCTACGGCTACGGGTGCGGCTGCGCATGGTCCCCCCATGTGGTGCGGATGATCGACGGACATAGTCACACGGCTCGCACGCCGTCCGGACGGCAGGCCGCCACGCAAGTCCGGGCGATGCCGGAGGCCGTGGCCGCGAAACGCAGGCTTCCCCGGAAGCGGCGGAAGCGGCGGAAGCGGCGGAGGCAGGCGTGCGCCCCCGCCCGCTGGGCGGGTTTGTCCTTCCGTCCCGTTCCGTCCCGTTCCGTCCCGTTCCGTCCCGTTCCGTTCCGTCCCGTTCCGTCGCGTCCTCCTCCCGGCGCAGGAGGCGGGGCATCGTCCTCCTGCTCAGGTCGCAGTGTCGCGGCCGGAATTCATCATCAGGGCGCACGGGCCGACGGCCGGACGCCGCGATGATTTCGTTCATGGATCAAGAACTCGGCACCCTCGTCCAGCAGACCGCCGACCAGCTGGCCGACCGCCGCGTCGGCGTGGTGGTGGCCGCCCTCGCGGGAGACCACGTAGAGATCAGAGGTGCGGGCACCACCGGCGGCGCCCACGCCCATGCACCGGGGCCCGACACCCTGTTCGAGATCGGGTCGGTGACCAAGGCGTTCACCGCCCTGGCCCTGGCGCGGCTGACCGTGACCGGCGAAACAGACCTGGACGAACCGCTGAGCGACCTGCTGCCTGAAGGGGCGGCCGTACCGTCACGAGGCGGCGAGCGGATCACCCTGCGGCACCTCGGCACCCACACCTCCGGCCTGCCCCGGCTGCCCCGGGGGATGCTGCTCACCGCCCTGCTGCGTCCCGGCAAGCCGGACCCGTACGCCCATTGCAGCACCGAGTGGCTCATGGCAGGGCTGGCCCGGACCCGGCTGGGGGCCGTACCGGGCGCGCGGTTCCGTTACTCCAACCTCGGAGCCGGGCTGCTGGGACTGGCCCTGGCCCGGCGGGCCGGTACCGACTACGAGTCCCTCGTGACCCGCACGATCTGTACCCCCTTGGGCATGGGGGACACCGTGGTGAGCGTGGACGCCGCCCGGACGCGACGCTCCGCCCGGGGCCACGACCGGCGCGGACGGCCCACCCCTCCCTGGCACCTCGCCGACCTCACCGGAGCCGGCGGCCTGCGGTCGACCGCGACTGACCTGGCGGCCTTCGTCCGGGCCCAGTTGGACGGCGGCCCCGAGCCCCTCGCGGCCGCGATCCGCCTGAGCCGGGAGGTCGAGCACCGCAAGAGCCCCTTCGCCTGGGCGCACCTGGGCTGGATGGCCCACCGGCTTCACCCCCGACAGGGTGCCCACCTCCAGATCTGGCACAACGGCGGCACCGGCGGCTTCTCCTCCTTCGTCGCTTTCGATCCGGAGAAGCGGCTGGGGGTCATCGCACTCGGCAACACCTCGCGCCCGGTCGACCGGCCCGCCTTCGACCTCCTGCGCAGCCTGCAGACACAGCACGGCTCCGCCGCGCCGCGCTGACCGCCTGCGCTGACCGCCGCCGACCGCCGACGGCAATCGCTTCGGGGCGCGCCGAGGTGCTTCTACGCGGCCTCGACGCCGGCCGGTCAGTCCCGGTCCCCCGTGGTGAGGGCCGCGTACGCCGCATCGCGGACCTCCGGGCCGGGGTGTGCCAGCAGGCCCCGCAACACCCGCAGGGCCACCCCGAGTTAACTGCCGGACGACGTGGCGGGCGGGCGCCGAACTGGCCCGCCGTGCCCAGGAGATCGGCCGGCTCCGCCCCGGCTTCGTCGTCGACGACCTGATCCTCATGCTCATGGCCCACCAGGGCCTCCAGCAGGCGCCGCGTACCGCCCGGCTCGCCGCCTCCCGCCGCTTCGCCGCCTACGTGATCGAGGCGTTCCGCGCCCCACCGGAGACGGGAGGGGGCCACATCGCCTTCGACTGACCCGACTGACCCGACTGACCCGACTGACCCGACGGGCGGGACTGACCCGACGGCCGGCAGGAGTCCGGGGGCCGCCAGTCGGAGCCGGCTCCGGCGGTCATCATCTGCTCGCGGTGTGTCCGGGCCGTGGCCATCAGGGCGTCGAGCGTGTCCCTGGTCCGCAGCAGGTCGGCGATGTGCGCGGAGAGCCGCTCACGCTCCCGTGCCATCCGTTCCAGCGCGGCGTGGGACGTCTCTTCGCTGGGCGTGTCGATGCAGGGCATCAGCTCGGTGATGGTGCGGCTGGACAGGCCCGCGGTGTACATCCGCTGGATGAAGGCGATCCGCTCGACCTCGCCGTCCGTGTAGTGCCGTTGTCCGCTGGGACTGCGCGTGCTGGTGAGCAGTCCTTGCTCCTCGTAGTAGCGCACGGAACGAACGCTGACTCCGGCGCGTGTCGCGAGCTCGCCGATCCGCATGTGCCGCCCTTCCGGCCGAATCCAGTGCCGCAGACCCTTGCCTCTGACATCGGTGTGAGGTTTTAGCGTAGCTGCTGTGCCCGAAGCGCGGGCACAGCAGCCACGAAGGAGCTCCCGGCATGACACGTCTCTTCACCAGCTACCGGCTCGGCGGTCTCACACTGCCCAACCGGATGGTCATGGCCCCGATGACCCGGGTCCGAGCCGCTGCCGGCGGCCTGGCGACGCCTTCCATGGCGACCTACTACGCCCAGCGGGCCACAGCCGGGCTGATCGTGAGCGAAGGGGTGCAGCCGAGCCTGATCGGGCAGGCGAACCCGGGCACCCCGGGACTGCACACCGACGAACACGTCGAGGCGTGGCGCCCCGTCACCGCCGCCGTCCACAGCAACGGCGGACGGATCTTCGCCCAGATCATGCACGGCGGCAGGGTCTCGCACCCCGACACCACCGGCCTGCAGCCGGTCGGGCCCTCCGCCGTTCCCGCCGTCGGCGACGTGTTCACCCCCACCGGGCCGCAGCCCGCCCCGGTGCCGCGCGCGCTGGACACCGCCGAAGTGCCCGAACACGCGGGGTCCTACGCCCTGGCCGCCCGCCGCGCCGTGGAGGCGGGCTTCGACGGAGTGGAAGTGCACGGTGCCAACGGATACCTGATCTCACAGTTCCTGTCGTCCAACGCCAATCTGCGCACGGACCGTTACGGAGGCCCGGTCGCCAACCGGATCAGGTTCGCCGTCGAGGCCGTCGCCGCCACCGTAGACGCCGTCGGCGGGGAGCGGGTCGGCATTCGCCTCTCGCCGGGCGGGACCTTCTGGGGAGTGGAAGAGACCGAGGTCCGCGCCCTCTACAGCGCGCTGCTGGCCGAACTGAACCCCCTCGGACTGGCCTACATACACCTCGAAGCCACCGCGGACGAAGCCATGCTCGTCGCCCTGCGCCGTGCGTGGCAGGGCACCCTCGTGATGAACCCCGTACTTCCTCTGGGCCCGAAGCAGACCGGCAGGGCCGAGGCCGACCACTGGCTCGGCCTCGGCGCCGACCTCATCAGCTTCGGCCGAGCCTTCCTCGCCAACCCCGACCTGGTCGAGCGGCTGCGGGCCGGACTCCCCATAGCCCCCGTCGACGAGGCCACGTACTTCCAGGGCGGTGACACGGGCTATCTGACGTATCCGGCCCACCAGTACGCGGCGTGACCCCGGGCGGCGGCGCGTGCCGGGCGCGCGCGGGGCAGCCCGCGGGATCGGGGCGCGCGGTCACCCGTAAGCCCGACACGCCGTCCAACGAGTTGTGATTCGGCTACGGAACGTGGCGACTCCTGGAGTGCGCCGCAGGCCGGTCGGCACACCCGGATCACCCCGGACCGGGTCACCTGGGCGGCGTTCCCCGGGACGGTGCGGTGGTGTGCTCCCGGGGGCCGGTGGGACGAGCAGCTGCCCGGGTTCGGGCCGCACGGCGTCGTGACCGAGCCCCGCGCCCTAGCGGTTCCCGTGTCACCTGAACATCACCGGGCGGTTACGCATTGGGTCTCCCGGTCCGGGACAGCGACAACTCGTCTTCTCCGCAGGCCAATTACCAGCCCTCGTGTCGATTGTGGCGTGGGTCACGCGGTACGAGAGTGGCCCCCTTCCCATCGGCTACCCGCCGCCAGCGTGAGAGGGTGTCCATGTCCCACAGTCCCAGTGGTGAAGTCCATCGACTCAAGGCGAACTCGGTCGGCCTGGTCGGAGTGGTCTTCATGGCCGTCGCCACGGCCGCGCCGATCACCGCGATGACCGGAAACCTGCCGATCGCCGTCGGCTTCGGCAACGGCATCGGCGCCCCGGCCGGCTACCTCTTCGCCACCCTCGTCCTGACGGTCTTCGCCGTCGGCTACGTCGCCATGGCCAAGCGGATCACCGCCGCCGGAGCCTTCTACGGGTACATCTCCCACGGGCTCGGCCGGGTCGCCGGCATGGCCTCCGGCATGCTCGCCGTCCTCGCGTACATCGTCTTCGAGGCCTCCATCGTCGGCGTCTTCTCGTACTTCGCAAAGACGACCGTCCACGACCAGCTCGGCGTCGACCTCCCCTGGATCCTCTACGCCGCCGCGATGCTCGGCATCACCGCCGTCCTCGCCCACTTCGACATCAACCTCACCGCCAAGGCCCTCGGCGTCATGCTGGTCGGCGAGATAGCCGTCCTGTTCGCCGTGGCCACCGCCGTGCTGCTCGCGGGCGGCGGCCCGGACGGCATCCCGCTGGAACCGGTCAATCCGACGAACGCCTTCACCGGCACCTCCGCGGGGCTCGGCCTCTTCTTCGCCTTCTGGTCCTGGGTCGGCTTCGAATCGACCGCCATGTACGGCGAGGAGTCCCGCGACCCCAAGCGCGTGATCCCGAAAGCCACCCTGATCTCCGTCGTAGGCGTCGGCCTCTTCTACATCTACGTCTCCTGGATGACCATCGCGGGCAACGGCCTGGCCAAGTCCGTCGAACGGTCAGCTTCTGCCAACCCCCTGGACCTCTTCTTCGCACCCACCCAGCAGTTCCTCGGCTCCTGGGCCGTCGACTCCTTCCAGTGGCTGCTCCTCACCGGCTCCTTCGCCTGCGGCATGGCCTTCCACCAGTGCGCCGCGCGCTACCTCTACGCCATCGGCCGCGAGGGATTCCTGCACCCCGCGCTCGGCCGCACCCACGCCCGGCACGGATCCCCCTATGTCGCCTCCGTCGTGCAGACAGCCATTGCCGTCGCCCTCGTGGCGGGCTTCTGGCTCACCGGCCAGGACCCGTACATCCACCTCTACACCCTGCTCGCGATCCTCGGCACCATGGCGATCCTCATCGTCCAGACCCTCTGCTCCTTCGCAGTGATCGGCTACTTCCGCAACAACCACCCCGAGGACCGGCACTGGTTCAAGACCTTCACCGCCCCACTGCTCGGCGGGATCGGGATGAGTGCCGTCGTCGTGCTGCTGGGCGTCAACATGAAGACCGCGGCCGGCCTCGCCGCCGACTCCCTCGTCTTCACCCTCATCCCCTGGATCGTCGCCGTCGTCTTCCTCGGAGGACTGGGACTCGGCGTCTACCTCAAGTTCAAGGTGCCCGCGCGCTATGAGGTCATCGGCCGAATCGTCCTGGAGGACGCCGCCGAACGCACCGACCCCAGCGCCGAGAGTTCTTCCCCCACCGCCGCGAACGTCTGACACAGGAGGAGCCACCCACCATGGCCCGAACCCCCGTCATGCACGCACTCAAGCAACTCGCCGCCGAGCACGCCGCCGCCCGCAGACTCGCCCTTCCCGTCGCCGACGTACGGGGCCTGGGCCGGCGAGCCCTGCTCAAGCGCGCCACGGCACTCGGACTCGGTACCGCCCTGGCAGGCGCGGCAGCCACCACCCCCGCCCGCGCCGAGACGGCGCCCGAGGACAGGAAGCCACCGACGGGCAACCCCCGGGTCGCCGTCGTGGGCGCGGGCATCGCCGGCCTGACCGCCGCGCTCAGCCTCAAGGACGCCGGCATCGCGTGCACCGTCTACGAGGCCAACCCCACGCGCGTCGGCGGCCGTATGTGGACCCAGCGCGACCACTGGGCGTACGGCCAGACGTCCGAGATCGGCGGCGAGCTGATCGACACCAGCCACAAGAAGATCCTCGAACTGTGCCGCCGCTTCGACCTGACCACCGAGGACTTCCTCGGCGGCGGCCCCAACGGAGCGGAAGAAGTCCTCTGGTTCGACGGCTCCTACTACCCGCGCGCGCAGGCCGACGAGGACTTCAAAGCCGTCTACCAGTCACTGCGCCGCGATCTGCAGGACGCGGGCGAGGTCGCCTGGAACTCGACCACTCCCGCGGGCACCAGCCTCGACAGCATGTCGCTGTACCAGTGGATCGAGACCCGGGTCCCCGGCGGACACGGCTCGCGCCTCGGTCAGTTCATCGACGTCGCGTACAACGTCGAGTACGGCGCCGACACCGTCGACCAGTCCGCCCTCGCCCTGGTCCTCCTCATGGGGTACCAGCCCAATCCCGGCCATTTCAACGTCTGGGGCCTGTCCAACGAGCGATACCACATCGTCGGCGGGAACGATCAGCTCCCCCACGCCATCGCACAGGCCCTGCCACCCGGATCCCTTCTGATGGGCCGCGAACTCATCGCCGTCCGGGCGAACTCCGACGGAACCCAGACCCTCACCTTCAACGACGCGGGCACCACCCGCACCGTCATCGCCGACCACACCATCCTGTGCATACCACTGCCCGTACTCCAGCGTGTCGACCTCACGGCGGCCGGATTCGACCCGCTCATGGTGAACCTCCTGCGCGACGCTCGCATGGGCTACTGCACCAAACTCAACATGCAGTTCACCCGCCGGCCCTGGCGCGGTACCGGCCCCTGGCCCGGCGTATCCGCGGGAGACTGCTTCACCGACTCGGAGATCCAGCAAACCTGGGACACCACCAAGGTCCAACCGGGCAACGGGGGCATCCTGCTCCAGTACGGCGGCGGCACCCTCGCACGCGCGCTCACACCCGCGACCCCGTTCGCCACCGAGACCGACGGCTACGTAAGGACCCTCGCAACCCGGATGTTGACCGGCATCGACGCGTTCTTCCCCGGTACCGGGGCCGCCTGGAACGGTCGCGCGCAGCTGTCGGCCTGGCACCGTGACCCGTACGCGCTCGGTGCGTACTCGTACTGGCCCACCCGCTACCTGCACCGCTACGCCCGGTACGAGGGCACCGCACAGGGGAACGTCCACATCGGCGGTGAGCACTGCAGCTACGACTTCCAGGGCTTCATGGAAGGGGGCGCCACCGAGGGCGAACGCGCGGCACGGGAGGTCATCACCGCCCTGCTCTAGGTACCGCTCGTGGACCGGCTCCGGAGCCGGACGCCGCGGCGACGGGGTACGGCGGGAGGTCCCCGGCCGATGGCCGGGGGCCTCGCGTGCCATCGGCCGGCCTACCCGGGCCGGCTACGAGGCTCCGCGAACTGGCCCACCGACAGGGCGAACGCGTCATCGGCGTCACCCACAGCCAGGCCCTGGCCGCAGGCTCCGATCGCCTCCTGGTCCCGTGCAAGGGCCGGGTCGCCGACAGCGACCCCCGCTGAACCGGACCGTCACCCGCCTCCGGGCAGACCTCCCCCTGGCCAAGGCTGTCCGCCCGGCGGCTTCAGTCGATCGCAAACCGCACAGCGGGTAAAGCCTTGGCCCCTATGGAGTGAATCGCGTCAGAACCCCGTGACCCTTGGCCGGAACCCTTCATACGGTGGCCCTTCTTCGCTCATCACCACCATTGGGGGGCCGGTGCGCAACCACCGACTCGTAATGACCGCTGCCCTCGTGGCAGCCGGTCTCGGCATCATTCCCGGCACCGCGCAGGCGGCGGGTCCCGTACCCGTCGCGGCGGGCGTGGCCGAGGCGATAGCCGAGGCATCCACCTCCGAGGGCTTCCGCAGCCCGGCCGACCGCACGATCCGCACCGCCCTGCCCGCCTCCGAGGGGAACGCCAAGACGAACGGCAAGACGAGCGGGACGACGAGCGGGACGACGAACGCCAAGACCGCCGTACCGCAGACCGCCGTAGCGCAGACCGCGCAAGCCGCGCAAGCCGCGGAGACCGGGCCGACCGCGCAGGCCGCCGTGGACGCGGGGGCCAACTCGGCCCTCGCCGTCGACGTCAGCGGAACCAGCTTCACCGCGCACGGCATCGAGCTCACCACCCTGATCACGAGCGCCGACTTCGCGCTCGGCGTCGTCATCGACTGGGGCGACGGGAAGACCGACACGGTCACCGCACAGGGCAACGCCGAGCTGCACCACTCGCACACGTACGACAAGTCCGGTGAGTACCAGGTGAAGGTGACGGTGACCGACACCGCCAACGCCGTCCAGGCCGCCAACGGGGGCGCCTTCCTCACCCCAGGCTCCGACTTCACCCCGCACACCCCGACCCGGCTCCTCGACACCCGCGACGGCACCGGCGCGCCCCTGGCCAAGGTCGCCGGTCAGGGGACCGCCCGGGTGAAGGTGGCCGGCAACGCCGCCGTCCCGGCTGGCGTCACCGCGGTCGCCCTCAACGTCACGGTCACGGAGACCGCCGCCAGCGGGTACGTGACCGCGTGGCCCGGCGCGGGCTACGACCGCCCGGGGACCTCGAACCTGAACTACACCGCCAACCGGTCCGTACCGAACCTGGTGATCGTGCCGGTCGGCGAGGACGGGTACGTGGAGCTCTACAACGGCGGTCCGCAGCCGGTCGACCTGATCGCCGACGTCACCGGCTACTTCACCCGCGCCTCGGCCGGCGGCTATACCTCGATGACCCCCGCCCGGTTCGTGGACACCCGTGAGGGCCTCGGCGCGTCCCGCGGCCGGCTCCCCGCGCGCACCGCGTTCGAGACCCGGATCGGCGGCCTGCGGGAGGTGCCCCAGGGCATCACGGCCGTGGCGCTGAACGTCACGGTGACCGAACCCGAGGGCCCGGGCCACCTGACCGCCTTCTCCGGCGCCGGGCCCGTCCCGACATCGTCGAACCTGAACTTCGTGCGCGGTCAGACGGTCGCCAACTCGGTGATCGTTCCGGTGGCCGCGGACGGGACGGTCAAGGTCTTCAACGGGTCCTGGATGCCGGTTCACGTGGTGGTCGACGTCGTCGGCTACTACAGCAAGGACAGCAAGGCCGCCTTCCTGCCCTTCACGCCGTTCCGGACGCTCGACACCCGCGAGGAGGCCTACGGCTGGCCCGGCGGCCGGTTCCGGGCACGGGAGTACATCACGCAGGGGTTCACGCCCGAGGCCGCGACGGGTGTCGAGGCCTACGTGCTGAACACCACCGTCACCGAGACCGGCGGCACCGGATACCTCTCGGTGGCGCCGAGCCCGTACGCGCTGCCTGCGGAAGGAGGGCCCGCCGCACCCTCCGGGCCGCGCCCCGGTTCCTCCACCCTGAACTGGACGGCCGGCGACACCGTCCCGAACCTCGTGCAGGCGAGCGACGGCGATCACGGCGTCATCACCTTCTGGAACCAGGGTTATCAGGACGCCGACCTGGTGCTCGACGTCTTCGGCGTCTACCAGTCGAAGTGATGCCCCGGGGGGCGTGCACGGTCGAGCCGCCCCCCGTCCTGCCTGCGGCGGTGCCGCCCATCGCTGTGACCGCGTAGTTCACCAGGTCCGGCCGGAGTCGAGTGCGGCGTCTCGACGGCACCGGGTACACGATCCACCCGGGCGACGAGGTCGTCGACGGCGCCGGCCGGGCATGGCGGTTCGACGGGCCCGCCCTGAGACCGGGATGCCTTCGACGGAGGACCCGCCGGCGCGCGCCCCGAGTGGCCGCTCGTCGTGCCCCGGGCGGCGGTTGCTGTGATCGTCAGCTGCTGAGGGGCTTGAGCTGACGGGCTACTTGGATTCGACTCGTCCCACCGGGGCGCGTCCGGTGGTCAGCGCCTCGCGGGCGAGCTGCCAGGTGGGTGCGCCGGGGTGGAGTTGGGTGTGGAGGTAGGCCGCGGTGAGCCGGGCAAGGGCGGCGACCCGCCCGGGGTTCTCGTCGGTGGTCTCGGCGGCGTCGTATCCGGAGATCCCGCCGAGCCCGTGCTCCGCGTCGAACAGGGTGAGCAGGGTCTTGGGGCCGGGGGCGAGGGTGTAGGAGTCGGCGTGCCAGTCCGGCCCCATGTCGGTGAAGTGCCGAGGGTCGTCCTTGTCGCCGGCGACGACCAGCGCGGGTGCGGTCATGGTGGAGAAGTCGACGGCCCCGATGACCGGCCACAGCTCGGCCACGGGCCCGTTGAAGACCTCGCCGCCCCTGCCGGGCGCGGCGAGCAGTACGCCCGCCTTGATACGGGGCTCGACGAGGCGCACCACCTTCCCGGTGTCCGGGTCGGTGATCCCGGCGCCCAGCAGGAGGGCGGCGGTGAAGCCGCCGAGCGAGTGTCCCGCGAGGACGATCTTGGTGTGGTCGATGCGTCCGGCCAGGTGCGGCACGGCGTTCTCGATCGCGTCGAGCCGGTCGAGGACGTGGGTCATGTCCTCGGCGCGGGACCGCCAGAAGTCGGGTGCGCCGGGTGCGTCGGCGACCAGGTGGGTCAGTGTCCTGGAGGTGAGGTGGGTGGGTTGAATGACGACGAACCCGTGTGCCGCCCAGAAGTCGGCGAGCGGCGCGTAGCCGTTGAGTGAGGAGAGGTTGTTCGAGGGGCCGTGCCCGTGGGAGAGGAGGATGACGGGGAGGCCGGTTCCGGTCGAGGGTGCGGAGACGCGCATCTGGAGGTCCACGGGGCGTCCGGGTACGGACAGGACCACGGGGCTGAAGGACAGGACCGGTACGGGCGCGCCCAGCACGTCGGTGTCGCTGGATGCGGATGCGGATGCGGATGCGGTGCTGGAGGGGGAGGGGGAGGTGCTCACGGTGGGGGTTCCCTTCGGTGGCGCTTGCCTCCCGCGTGCGGGCGGGGGCGGGCAGGGCGGTCAGAGGCGTCCTGTTTCGGCTAAACTGAAACGGAACGTCGCTCCAGTTAGTATCCGGAGCGTCGCTCCGTTTTGTCAATCGGTGTCGAAGGAGGACGTGATGGCCGCCGAGGGTCCTGTGGGGGGTTCGCCGCCGTCCCGGAGCAAGCGGGCCGACGCCCAGCGCAACCGGGAAACGGTGCTTACCGCCGCAGCCGAGGTGTTCGTCACCTCTGGCGTCGACGCGCCGATCCGCCAGATCGCGGCCCGGGCGGGCGTCGGGATGGCCACGATCTACCGCCATTTCCCGACCCGGGCCGACCTCGTCACCGCCGTGTACGAGCACCAGATCGAGGCATGCGCCGAAGCCGGCCCCAGCCTGCTGGCCAGCGCCGACTCCCCGTTCGACGCACTGCGCCAGTGGATCGACCTCTTCGTCGACTTCCTCGTCACCAAGCACGGCCTCGCCGACGCCCTGCAGTCCGACAGCGACCGCTTCGCAGCGCTGCACGCCTACTTCCTCGACCGCCTGCTGCCCGTCTGCACCCAGCTGCTCGACGCGGCGGTCGCGGCCGGTGACATCAGGCCGGGCACACAGCCCTACGAGCTGATGCGCGGCATCGGCAACCTCTGCGTCGGGCGCGACAACGACCCCCGCTATGACCCCCGAAGGCTGATCGCCCTCCTCCTCCAGGGACTTGAGCGCCCGCGGACGCCCTGACGGCGGCGAGTCCACCAGGTGCGCCGCGCCGCGAAGGGCTCCAGTGAGCCGGGCCCCTCGTAGTCGCTCTTCGGCAGTTCCTCGGGGACGCTCATGTAACCGGGTTCGGCCAGCGCCCGCTCCACGGTGGCGAGGTCGGCGGGGTCCAGCGCCCCCTCCTCGCGGGCTTCGTCCGTGCCGAGAAGGGCGAACGCGACGCCGGTCGCGGCGCGGTCGTAGTGCAGCGGCCACTCCAGCCAGACCCGGTGGTGGCTCGGTCACGGTCCGTCGGACCGAAGTGTGAGATCCGGTACCGGCCGGGCCCCGGCCCGGCCGGGAGCGGCGGTGCTACTGAGTCCCTGAAGGGGTGGCTCCCGCTGCGAGGAGGAGACCGGCGGTTTCCGGGTGGGGGCCGCGGACCGCCCATTGCAGAGGGCTCCACCCCGTGCCGTGATCCTCATGGAGGTTCGGATCGGCGGCGTGCGCCAAGAGTTCGCGCACCGTTTCGGTGTGCCCCCAGCATGCGGCCGCGCACAAGGGGGTCCCCTCCGCGCCGAGTCCGCTGCTCTCGGCATTCGGCGAGGCCCCGGCCGCCAGAAGCAGCCGGGCGATCTCGGATCTTCCGCGGACGGATGCCTCGTACAGGGGGGTGGTGCCCTCACAGTCCGCCCGGTCCGGGTCCGCTCCGGCCCGCAGCAGCGCCCTCACGACGGCAGCGTCATCCTTCGATATCGCGTCGAAGAGACGCCGGGAAAGCTTCTTTCGCTGCCGCTGGTTCATGGGGACCGAGGCTAGCGATCATGTACGCGACGGGCCAGTCACATCCACTCGCGCGGTCGGTCAGGCGCAGCCGCGGGGCGGGTTGCGGACCCAGGGGAACGCGCGGTTCACGACGCTGAACAGGACGGGGTCACACCGCTTGCCGGGGCGTCAGCCCTGGTCCAGCGGCAGGGCGATGTCGAAGACCTGCGTGCCGGCCGGGAAGGCTCCGGCGGCGGTCGTCGTCCCGGTCAGCAGGTCGACCGTGTGGAAGCCGTAAGCGGTCGGGGTCTGGAGGGTGGCGAAGCCGTGGTTGGTCTTGGCTTCGGGGGAGTGGTAGATGTCGAAGCCGGCGCTCGGACCCGCGGCGGCGCCGAGGTTTCCGGTGGGGGCCAGTGTGCCGGAGTTGGCGGGGGACTGCAGGGACAGCCGTTCCTTGCCGGTGTCGAGGTCGAACAGGGTGGTGGCCGTGGCGCTGACCAGGTCGTTGTTGGTGTAGGCGGCGCCGGTCACTCCCCTGGCCGTGGTCGGCTGTGCCGTGCCGGGCGGGGGTGCGGGATTGGTCAGCGTCCCGTCGACGGTGGTCGTCTCGGGGGCGGCGGGGTCGTCGATGTTGTGGCGGAGGTTCTGCCCGGTGTCGCTGACGACCCGCAGGCGGTTGGCGGCGGGGTTGAAGTCCACTCCGAACGCGGTGCCGGCGAGCGGGACCGTCAGCTGGGAGGCCTTCTCGGCCTGCGCGGACGCTCGGTCCAGGACGTAGATGCCGCCGCGGTCGCCTATGCCGTAGAGCTTCCGGTCCTGGACGCGGAAGTCGATGCCCACGATCTTGCCATCGCCGCTGAGACCGGTGACCCGTCCCAGGTCGGTGGGCCGTGCCGGTCCGTCCGTACGGAACTCCACCAGACGCTGGTCCGTCGTCAACCCCACCACGGCCAGGGCCCCGGCCGTGGGGTCCGCGGCGGGCCGGGCGGTGCCGTCGGCCCGGGCCAGCGGAGGCAGGGCCAGGGTGACGGCGACCGCCGTTCCCATCGCGTAAGTCATCAAGCGTGTACGCATGATCACTCCAACTGCTGCTCCGGGCGCCCGTTGGTACGAGCGCCTCAGCAGGACATTCGGAGCAGTGAGCCGCAAGGGATTGGTCTCACCACGGCCGACGGCGAGGCGCGGCTCCCGCTCCCCGGCCGAGGCCCTTCCCGTCGTCATGGCGACCCGGGACGGCCTCGGCCGGGGAGGGAGCCGGAGCCGCAGCGGGCACCGGGTGGTGTTACTTGGGCATCAGGACGGTGTCGACGATGTAGACGTTGGCGTTGGCGGTCTTGACGTTGCCGCAGACGACACTGGACGTGCCGTTGACCTTGTACGCCTCGCCGGAGCCGGCGGTGGTCACCTTGGTCTTCTCCAGGGTGTCGAAGGAGCCGTTCTCCAGCTGCTTCGGGGTCAGCTTCTCGCCCACGACGTGGTAGGTGAGGATCTTCGTCAGGGTGGCCTTGTCGGCGAGGACCTTGTCCAGGTCGGCCTTCGGGATCTTCGCGAAGGCGTCGTTGGTCGGCGCGAACACCGTGATGTCCTTGGCGTTGTTGAGGGTGTCCACCAGGCCGGCCTGCTTGACCGCGGTGACCAGTGTCGACAGGGCCGGGTTGTTGGAGGCGGCCGTCGCCACCGGGTCCTTCGCCATCCCGTCGAACGAACCCGCACCCTCCGCCGGAACGCCCGCACAGGCCGAGCCGAACGGCCCGTCCGCGGCCGCCGACGGTTCGGCGGCGCCCGCCGCGGAGTCCGCGGGCTTCGCGTTGTCGGCGCTCGCTCCCGCGTCGGTGCTCTTGCCGCTCTCGGAGCAGGCGGCGAGCGCGAAGGGGAGTACGGCCGCTGCGGCGACTGCTACGGCGGTGCGACGGAAGCGAAGGGCGTTCATCGAAGGCTCCATGAGGACGGTCGGGACTTCAGGACGGGGTCGCGGGCTCCCCGCCCCCATGGCTGCGCCGGGTGGCGAGGTGCTCACACCCCGCCATTCGGAGCGGTCCGTCCGGCGGATGGGAGCCTCACCCGATCCGGTGACGGTCGGCGCCTTCGCTTTACGGGTCCGGCGAGTGGGTGGTAACGGCCGAAGCCGCCACCACCCGCGACGCAACTCGCTACGCCGGTACCCGGGGTCAGTAGTTGACGCAGGTGTTGCCGAAGGACGGGTTCAGCAGGCCGATGACGCTGACCGTGTTGCCGCAGGCGTTGACGGGGATGTGGATCGGGACCTGGATCAGGTTCCCGGACAGGACGCCGGGGGAACCGGCGGCGATGCCCTGCGCGCCGGCATCGGCCGAGGCCATGGAGGCACCGCCGACCACGACGGCGCCGGCGGCAAGGGCAAGGGCTGCGCTCTTCAGAACACGGGACACGGAACGTCTCCTTCTTCGGTGTCGGCGGCATGCTCGGAGCGTGCCGCCGCGGCCCAGAACCGGGCCACACCCCGCATTCGCCGGCCTCGGGGCGGAGGCTTGCCCTGACGCTGCTCATTCCCTCGAAGGGGTGAGGGCCGCCATCTGCCCGAGCTACTGCCCGCCGGTTCCGTTGGCCGTGCCCTCGGGGACGGGGAACCGTGAAAGGGAGCGCACCGGTGAGGTGTGCTCCCTTCGCGTTTCTACGCTTCTACGCTTCCACGCTTTACGTTCCTCGCGGTCATCGGGGGCCGGCATCCGGATCGCTGGCAGCGCCACTGGTGTACGCGGGTGATGCGGGCAGGGCGGTACCGGCCGATCCGGCGCCGGAAACGGAGTGCGGCCGGACGGCCCGGACGGGGTCCTCGTAGGAGTGGCGGCGCTGCCAGTAGGGGTTGTCGTGCGGGAGCTTGCTGGAGACGCGGCCGTACATGCCGAAGGTCATGATGATCAGTCCCATGACGAAGCTGAACATCACGTTCGTCATGCCGAAGTCCAGGATGTTGGCGCCCTTGTCGAGGATGAAGATGTGCGCGAAACCGCTGATCAGGAAGAGGGCCCCGACGGTGATGTTGAGGGTCGAGGCGAAGTTGCCGCCGATGAACGCGCCCGCCGCGAGGGCCAGGCCCACGGCGACCGAGATGACACTGAGGGTGGTGTTGGTGGTCAGCCCCGCGATCGTTTCGCCCTCCGTGTCGAAGGGGCGCAGGGCGTCGGCGAAGCCGAGGACGCCGAACGCGATCAGGATGAGGCCGCAGAGCAGGGCGCCGTACCGGTAGACGGTCGCGAGTCGGTGATCCAAGGGGAGTTCGTCACCAAGTCTCATGGAGTTCCTTCACCGTGCTTCGAGGGGGGTGTGGTGCCGGTTCTCACGTCTCGGTGGCCAGTCCTCATGTCTCGTACTCGTAGTTCGCGAGGGCCAGGCCGAGTCCGAAGAAGGTGGGTGCCCACTCTCCGCCGAAGGTGCCCCACCGGTCGGCGCGTTCCAGGTTCTCCTGGCGGTTGGAAGCGAGCCAGGACGCGAGCGAGAGGCCGATGGACAGGGTCGCCGCCAGATAGGCGTGCTCGCTCTTGACTCCTGCGTCGTGTGCGGCTTCTCGACGATCATGGGAATTCTCCTTCGAGTCGTTGACTCAAGGGACACCCTGGAGGAGGGGGGTCTCGTACGTATGAAACTAGGCGGATCGGCGCCCCGCAGCGATTTGCCCTGTTTGTGCATCGTTTCGGCCGGGACGACCTCGACGGTTTCGCGCTCCCCTGTCCGGTCGGGCCATGGCCCCATGCCCTTCAGGGAGTCGCGGGCGGAACCCGGGACTCGGCCCGGACCCCGGACCTCTCGGCGGACCCCTTGGCGGCCCCCTCGCACCGCTCCCACCTGCGCGTATGGAGGACACGCCCAGGGTGCTGGTGGCACCACCGTGCGGCTTCGGCGCTGTTCTGGCTTCGCTCAGGGGGCGGGACCAGCGACATGGCCTGCGCAGGTCAGCGCGCTCACTACCACCCCGGACTCAGCCTGGCGTTCCGGCTGTTCGGCCACCTCATCGGGTGTGCCGTACGGGAGCGCGGACGGCCCAGGGCGAGCCGGTTTCATCCGGGAGTCAGGTTGTCGGATCCCAGACGCCGTCGAACAAGGCGAGTTCGAGCAGATCCGGGCTCGCCTCGGGCCACCCGATCCCGGAGGAGGCAAGCTGGCGGGCGGCGGCGTCGGTCCAGCGTAGGTACACCCCGTAGCGGTGCGGCGTCCAGCCGCCGTCGGACCAGGTCCAGGTGGCCACCTCTGACGCCGATGCCAGTCCGCTCTCACGCCCGACCCGCGTGGCGTGTGCGCGGACGACGCGCGCGACCCTTTGATCCAGAACGAGCGCACGAGGAGTGGCCGGAGCGTCCAGCGCCAGGTCGAGGAAGTAGAGGAGCTTGGTGAAGAACGCAGGCCCCAGCCCTCTCACCGATCCGTACAGCACGCGGTACGCGGCAACCGCGCCCTCCTCCCGGAGGGCCGAGCCGGCCTCGGCCAGCGCATCGGCGACATTCGGCTCGGCCAGGATTCCCTTGAGGCGGTGTGGGCCGTAACCGGTTCTGCCTTGCCCCCACACGGACGAGGCGACGAGCGCTTCGGTCCACCGCCCGCCCCGCACCGCCTCTCGCGTGATGGCCACCACCTGGGCGCGGGTGACCGTCGCGGTCTCCACCCGTGACCGCTCGAGGAACCGGTCGGGCCACGGCTCGATGCCCGACCAGTGCGCGGGTGCGTACTGCACGGCATGGGCGCCCGCACCGATTGCGTACCGGGCCCCCGATCCGGCCAGCCAACCGCCCACGGCGCGCAACGCGGTCGCCGGCAGCAGCCGCTTCATCAGCTCGGCGTCCAGCCGGTCCGCGAGTTCCTGTCGTCTCACCCTCGCCCCCCAAGAAAGTCACCTGCCATCATGCACGGCCCGGTAGCCCGGCGCGGGCCCTCTGCGGATTCCACGGAGCGACCACCCAGCCGCGCGAAGGCGGAGCCGTCCACGGCAGGGGTGGGATCGGGTCCAGTGCCCCATCGACCCTGCCGGCTTCAACGGGCACGACACCGCCCGCCGTCTCCTTGACCGGCTCGTCCACCCGCCGGCCCCTGTCACCCGGCCCCCGCGGAACTGGCTGTGGTTCAGGAGGTGGCGCCGGAAGGCCCGGGTACGGAGGCCGTTGAGCAGTTGTGAGGGGTCCGCCGGCTTTCACCGAGCGATCACCTCACAAATCGTCCCGGCCGTTGGTTCGTTTCGTCAGCCCGGCCGGTCCGAGTGCCTGATCATGGGGCAGTGCCACATTCCGTGGGGGAGTGGCTTGGTTCGGGGCCGGGTTGGGGTGGGGACGTTGCTGGACGGGGTCGAGTTGTGGCTGCGGAAGATCTTGGGGCCCTTGTTCATGGGCGTGTACCTGTGTGGGATGGGAGTGGCTCGGGAGCACTGGTGGCTCCCCTTCCGGCTGCTGGCCGCGTTGGCCGGCCTGGTGGCGCTCGGGGGGTGCGTGAAGGAGACATGGAAGCTGGTGCGCAGCAAGGAGTCGACCAAGGCACAGCTGGACCGGCTGGAAGCCGAAGCCTTGCGGGATCAGGCGTAGCCGCTCACCGTCCGCCGCGCGCTCCCCGTCCGCTGCCCGCGCGCCGTCCGCGCGCCTTCCCGCCGGCCCGTGCCCGCCCGCCCGCGGAGCGGGCCCAGGCGGCGGGGTCGTGCTACTTCGGGAAGCCGGAGGTCGCGGTGATGCCCCGCCGCAGGGCCGCGAGCCCCGAGGCGAGGGCTTGCCGGCTGTCGGGGGTCATCGTGTCCAACGCCTGGGCCAGCGTCCGCTCGCGCGTCTCCCGTATCCGTGCGAGGTGTCTCTCACCGGCCGGTGTCAGCCGCAGCGTGACCTCCCGGCCGTCATCGGCACAGCGGTGGCGCCGCAGGAAACCCGCGGCCTCCAGCCGGTCGCACAGGCGCGTCACGGACGGGCCGGCCGCGGCGAGGAGCTGGGCCAGGGCCCGCATGCGGATGCCTGGCTGGCGGTCGACGAGGAACATCAGGCGCAACTGCGTCGTCGAGACGGGTGACGCGGCGCTCTGGCGGGCGTTCTCGTAGACGACGTCGAGGAGTTCGGCGATGTCGCTGACCGAGCGTGCCGCGTCCGGGCCGCTGCTGTGTGGCCCGAAGGCCGGTACGGACATCTGTGTTCCTTCCGCGCGAGCGGGTCGCCCGCCTGTGCCGGTCAGGTGGTGGTGTCCGGTCCGCCCGAGCGGGCGGTGATCGCTTGCTCCGAGCCGGCGGACCGTCTCTCCACCGCGGAGGACGCCGGCCGGTCACTCGCGTGCCGGCCGGTGAGGTAGGCGAGGGTACCGGTGACCTTCAGCATCCGCTCCAGTTCGACAGGCCGTCCGTCGAGATGGAAGCGTACGCCTGCCGCGTCCGTCAGCCGGCGGGCCATCAGGAGGACCGACAGCCCGCTGGAGTCGATCGCGGCCACGTCCGTGCAGTCCAGGTGCAGGTCCGTGCAGTCCACCTGTAGGTCCCCGCGGTCCACCTGTAGGTCCCCGCGGTCCACGTGCGGATCGTGCGGATCATGTCGGCCGTCCGACCCCGCCAGCACGCTGGTGACGGCGTCCAGGAGGGCATCGGCGTCCGGGTAGCCGAAGTCGCCGTGCAGCTCGATGCGGACGGCGTCGTCCGTGCGCACGCGCGTGAGGCGAAGCGGTCCGGGTATGGGGATCATTCGGCGGCTCCGCCAACGGTGAGAGGGATACGGGTCAGGCGTGCGGTGGCGGACCGGAGGATGCCGGTGGCGCGGGGGAAGTCCTTCAGCTCGTTGCCGAGGAGGTCCAGCGCGGGCGGCAGGCTCTGCGCGGGGACACCGCGTGCTTCGAGGATGCCCGCCGTCCACAGCAGGAAGCGGGAGAACAGCTCGGCGTCGTCGGTGTAGAGGGCGGCGCCGAGGAACTCCACGATGTGGGCCAGGTCCCCGGCCGTGCGCTCCCGCTGGGCCTCGTCGTAGCCGCGCATCGCCGGGTACCGGTCCTCCAGCCCGGCGAAGACCGTCCGTACGAGCTGGGGGCGGGTGCGGGCGACGAGGGTGTACTCCTGGTCGGCCAGGTGCGGCAGGTCGTCGATCGCCTGGTGGTCCGGCTGCGGGCGCGGCAGCGGGCGATGCTCCAGCCGGTCGGCGGCCGCGCGGGCGTCGGGCGCCCACGCGTCGGCGCCCAGGAGACGCGCGTACGCGCCGTCGGGGCCGAAGGCGGCTCCACCGGCCAGGACCGGCGTGCCGGCGGCCTGGCACGCGGTGATCGTCGCGTGCGCGGTCGGCAGCAGGGTCGGGATCGAGCTGGACAGGGCGACGACGTCCGGACCGGTGCGGTGGATGTGCGCGACGAGGTGCGGTGTCGGTACGTGGGCGCCGAGGTAGTCCACCTGCCAGCCCCGCAGCCTCAGCACTTCGGCCACGAGCCGCGCCGGCAGCCCGTGCCACTCCCCGTCCACGCACGCCACGACGACCCGCCCGCGCGACGGCTGCCTGGCGGCCGCCGGATGCGCGGCGACGGTCGCCACGGCGCGCTCGTTGATCGCGGTGGCGATGTGCTCCTGCGTGACGGTGATGCGATTGGCGGCCCACTGCTCACCGACCCGGCTCTGGACCCGGGCGATCACGTCCAGGAGCACGCCCTCCGGGTCCCGGCCGTCGTCCAGAGCCCGGCGGACCACAGCGGTCGCCGCCCGCTCGTCGCCGGCCAGGACCGCGTCCCACAGCCGTTCCACCAGCCGTTCCACCAGCCGTTCCACGGGAGAATCGATCGCTTCGGAGTCGGTCGGATCTGCCATCACCCTGTGAACCTGCCCCGCGTGTGCCCGCCTACCGCACTCAAGTGATGGGTTCGGGGTGCAGAGATCACCACCAGGGCCATGTCGTCGTGACGGCCGGTGCCCACCCACTCGGAGGCAAGCATCTGCACCCGCTCCACCACCGCCTGCGCGGGCATGCCCGCGCACTCGACCAGCACCCGCCGCAGGCGCGCGTCACCGAACATGGCCCCGCCCATCGGCCCGCCCCGGGCTTCGGTGATCCCGTCCGTGAACAGGACGCACGTCTCGCCCGGCGCGAGCGTCACCTCCGCCGTCTCGGCGGTGACGGCGGGCAGCGCCCCGACCAGCGTGCCGTGGGTCGCGGCTTCCTCGACGCGGCCGTCGGCGCGCAGGATCAGCGGCGCGGGATGCCCGGCACTGGTCAGCCGCAGCTTCACGGTGCTGCCCTCGCGGATCGCCGAGGCCAGCACCAGCGTCGCGAAGCGTGCGTTGTGCGTGCTCAACAGCGCCGTGTTCAGCAGGTTCAGCATCCGCTGGTGGTCATCCGCCATCGGCAGCAGGGCGTGCAGGGTGTTGCGGATCTTGCCCGTCATCACGGCGGCTTCCAGGCCCTTGCCGCAGACGTCCCCGAGAACGACCAGCGAGGCTTCACCCTCCACCGCGGCCGGATGGACGTCGTAGAAGTCCCCGCCGATCCGCTCGTGATCCAGGGAGGGGCGGTAGCCGCCCGCGTACTCCACGCCCGACACCTGGTGCAGCGAGGGCGGCAGCAGGTCCCGCATCAGCGTCTCGCTCAGGGACGCCTGCTCCGCGTACAGCCGGGCAGCCGACATCGCGGCGCCCGCCCGCGCGGCGAAGAGGCGGGCGAACACCTCCTCGCCCTCGGTGAACCCGGCGCCGCCCGCACGGCGCAGCAGCACCAGGGCACCGGCCGGGACGCCGTGGCCGGGCAACGGGGTGATCACTATCGACCCCACCGTCCCGAACCCCTCGGGGACCAGCCACGCCGGAGCGGTGGCGGGATCGATCCACCGCGACGGCACCGGCGGGAAGCCCTGGAGTGCCTCCGCCAGCCCCGGCACCGCTTCAGGACGCGCGGCCACCCGCGACGACACCGGCACCCCGCCACGGACGCACGACACGATCGGCAGCTCACGACCGCGCGAGGGCGCGATCACCAGCGCCGCGTCGGCCAGGTGCTCGGCGGCCATCTGCGCCGTCACGTCCATGCACCGCCCCAGATTCAGCGAGGAGAGGAGCAGATTCGACGCCTGACCCAGAAAATCCGTACGCTCCCGCTCCATCCGCAGGGCCTCGCGGGCCAGCCGGTGGTCGGTGTCGTCGACCAGCCACCACACCACGGTCCCGTCACCGCGGACCGTGGGATGCGCCTCGTACGAGCGGTCGCTCACCGGGCCCTGGGCGACGACGTCCACGTCGATGTCCACGTCGACGTCCACGTCGATGTCCGCGTCCGCTCCCGCAGGCGTGGTGACCGCCGGAGCGAGGCGGCGGGCGTGGGCCGAGGACAGCCAGGCGGGCACCACGCCGGCCAGTGCGGACCCGGCACGGGCATCGGGGAACAGCAGACCGGCAACCTCGTTGACCGACACCAGGGTTCCCTGGTCGTCGGCCACAAGCACGGGGTAGGGGGCCTCGTTCCACGGTGCGCGCACCGAAGGGGCCGCTTCCTGGGTGGGATTCACCACACGTTGAGGGTCCGCTGGGCGAACCCCTCACCTCATAGTCTCGAAGAAAATTGATTGCCTTCCGGCAACCATCCTCCATCCGTCACTCTCCTGGCAACCGGGCCCCCCGCCCCACACCGTCCCACACCTCATGCACGCCAAAGAGACACACCGTCTCCACCCTCACGCGCAGTGAGAGGCGTCTCCCCTCCCACCGGTCCGCCGAGTCACTCCACCCCCGCACGGCCCCCTGTCAGCCGCGCCGGCGGCCGGCACCCGGCTCGTGCGTTCGTTCGCGCGGGCCGCTCGGGGCCGGGGCCCGCCACCGTGTTCGAGGTCACCTCCGCGGGTGCCGCATTCCGCCGGGCGGACAGCTTGGAGGATGGGATGACATGCTGACCACTGAAGATCGCACCCCCACCCTGTGCGGCGCGTGACCTCCACCACCGCCCTCCCCGACGGCAAGACCATCACCACCGTCCAGCGCCTGAAGTGCTCGGACGCGGAATGACGCCGGCTCCCCCTCCATCACCACCCCCAACTCCAGACGGCGTTCGGGACGAGCAGAAGACAGCAGACGGGCACGCATGAGCGATGCGGAAACAGCAAAAGTAGTCGCAACCAGGATTGCCGCGTACCTCGCCGCGGTTCGCCCGAACGAACCCAACCCCGACGATCTTGCCTGGGTCGTCATCGGAGCCCTGAACCAGGCGGGACTGCTCAACAGCCGCGGTCCCGACATCACGGCCGACGACAGGGCGCCGGGACATCAGCAGGTCCTCACCCTCCCGGACCGCGATGACGGAACGCGCGTCATCGTGTGCGTCGGCGAGTTCGACCAGCAGACGCTGGAATCCGTCAGACAGGCCGGCACCGCGGCCATCGCCGACCCGGCCATCCGGCACATCGTCATGGACGTCAGCCGCATCACCTTCGCCGACTCCTCCATGCTCAACGAAATGTTCCGCCTCCTGCGCAACAGCAGCCTGGCCCTCGTCGGCCCCCTGCCCACATCCCTGGAACGCGTCCTGGAGCTCACCCAGGCCCGCACCCTGTTCCGGATCGCCGACAGCATCGAGGCCGCCCGCACCCTGTAGCCCCTGCCCACAGGCATCCGCCCGCCGCGGGTGGGTGAGCGAGTTCACCCGCTTGTGGGGGCCAGTGAGGGGGCAGGCGGACGGGGTGAGCACGATGGATACGCGAGTGTATGGCGGCGACGACGGTCACTGGGCCGGTCCGTCGCCCGGACGCGTGTACGTGAGTCTGATGGGCGGCCCCCTCGACGGCCAGCTCTACGACGTCACCGGCTGGTCCGGGCAGGAGCGGGAAGTGGGCGCGCTTCTGATCACCGACCGAGGCCTGTTCGGGCCCGGCGGCCGGGCGTTCTACAGGCCCTCCGCGACCGACCCCGGGGGCCCGTTCCTCTGGGACAGCGACACGCCCTGACCTGCGGAGCCGGAGCCGGGGCCGGAGCCGGCGGGGTCGACGGGGCCGGTGGATCCCGTGGCCGCCGCTGCGTCCGGATAGACGGTGAAGACCCGGTCCAGGCCGACGATGCGCAGGATGCGGGCCGTATTGGCGGGGACCGCGGCCAGGGCGATGGCGGCACTGTGCCGGGTGGCCAGGTTGCGGGCCGCCAGCAGGGTGGTGATGCCGCTGGAGTCGCAGAACTCCAGACCGGCCAGGTCCAGGAGCAGAAGTTGCCCGGCGTCCAGGGTCAGGCCGTCGACCGCCCTGCGGAGATCGGGCGCCGTCGCGTAGTCGAGGTCACCGGTGATCTCCAGTACGGGACCGGTGGCGGCGTCTCGGGAGGTGATCGTCAGGGAGCTCATCTCAGGTCTCACTCGTGGGGGTGTCCAGCGGGGCGGGCACGCCGAGGGCGAGCAGGGCGGTGTCGTCGTCCAGGCCGTCGCCGAAGCCGGCGAGGAGGCCGCTCAGGGCGGAGACCAGGGCCTGCGGCCCCGCCGGCGGCTGGGCGCCGGTGAAGGCGAGCAGGGCCTCCTCGCCGTAGAGCTCCCGGGCGGGGCCGGTGCGGGCCTCGGTCAGGCCGTCGGTGTAGAGCAGCATGGTGTCGCCGGGGGACAGCCGGGTGCGGGCGGGCGTGAACTGCGCCCAGGAGAGGATGCCGATCAGCATCCCGCCCGGAGTGTGCAGGTACTCGGCTGCGCCGTCGGCGCGCTGGATCAGCGCGGCAGGATGGCCGCCGGAGGCCAGGTGCACGCTGACGTGGTCGCCTTCCGGCTCCAGGACACCGAAGACGGCGGTGCAGTAGCGGGGGTCGCCGCCGCCGCTGTACCGCTCGTGCAGCACGGTGTTCAGGGTGGTCAGCACCGTGACGGGGTCCGGGTCGTGCATCGCTGCGGCCCGCAGGGTGTAGCGGGTCAGCGAGGTGACCGCCGCGGCCTTCGGGCCCTTGCCGCACACGTCGCCGAGGAAGAACGCCCACCGGTCCGCACCCAGCGGGAACAGGTCGTAGAAGTCTCCGCCGAGCAGGTCCGGGGAGGCGGTGTGGTAGTACGAGCCGGCTTCCATCCCCGGGACCTCGGGCAGCGCGGCGGGCAGCAGGTTCTGCTGGAGGACGGCCAGGGCTTCCTGGAGCCGCTCGCGGTCGGCCTCCGCCTGACGGCGCGCCCCCTCCGCCTGGCGGTGGGCTTCCTCGGCGGCCTGGCGGGCTTCCTCGGCGGCCCGGTGGGCCTCCTCGGCCTCGCGGCGGGCTTCCTCGGCGGCCTGGCGGCCGCGCAGCAGCTCGGTCTCGTAGGCACGGCGGTCACGGGCGTCGAAGACCGTGGTGCGGATCAGCAGCGGCTCGCCGTCGCCGCTTGCCTTCACCCTCGAGGTGACCAGGACCGGCATCCGCTGTCCGCCCGCGGCCTTGATGTCCAGGGCGATACCGCTGATCTCGCCCTTCATCCGCACCAGCGGCGCGAAGTGCGTCTCGTGGTAGAGCTTGCCGCCCACGGTGAGGAGGTCGGTGAACCGCATCCGGCCCACCACCTCGGAGCGGTCCCGGCCCAGCCACTCGAGCAGAGTGGTGTTGATCTTCGCGATGGTGCCGTCCATCAGCGTCGAGAGGTAGCCGCACGGGGCCTGTTCGTACAGCTCCTCCGCGCTGTCTTCCAGCAGCGAGGTGAACACCGCGTCCGTGGCATCCACGTCACGCTCCCCGTCCGGGTCCTGGCCGGTGCGGCACATCACCGGGCCGCTCCGACGAATTCGATGACCGCCTCGGCGGTGGCCTGCGGCGCGCTCAACTGCGGGCAGTGCCCCGTCGCCTTCAGCGTGACCAGCCGGCTGCCGGGAATCGCGTCGCGGACATAGGCGCCGACCTCGCGGGGGGCGATCACATCCTGCTCGCACTCCACCACGAGCGTCGGCACCGTGACCGACTTGAGGTCCTCGCGGCTGTCCGACAGGAACGTCGTACGGGCGAAGACCCGCGCCATGCCCGGATCGGTCGCGCAGAACGACGTCGTCAGCTCCTCGCCGAGCTCCGGCCGGTCGGCGTTGCCCATGATCACCGGAGCCATGGCCGCCGACCAGCCCAGGTAGTTCGACTCGAGCGACTCCAGCAGCTCGTCGATGTCGTCCTCGCTGAACCCGCCCCGGTACCCGTCCTCGTCGATGTAGCGGGGTGACGGAGCGACCATCACCAGCCGGGCGAACCGCTGCGGCGCCCTCGCGGCCGCGAGCACCCCGACCATGGCACTGACCGAATGCCCCACGAAGGTCACATCCCGCAGGTCCAGCTCCGCACACACCTCCAGCACGTCCCGGGCGTAACCCTCCAGCGAGCTGTAGCGCCGCTCGTCCCAGGCCGCGGGGTCCGAGCGCCCGGAACCCACGTAGTCGAAGAGCACCACCCGGTGGTCCTCGGCCAGCGCGGGGACGACCAGGCGCCACATGTTCTGGTCACAGCCGAACCCGTGCGCGAGCAGGAGCACCGGTCCGTCCGTACGGCCGACGACGGTGACGTTGTTCCTGCGACGGGTATCCATGTCCGCCAGTCTCCCATCACCTCTTTCACCCCGGGCGGGGGCCGCGGACCTGTGGGGCCCCGGACCGGCCCGGGCGCCCGGGCCGGTCCGGGCGCCCGGGTGCCGGATCGGCCGGGGGCGCGCAGAGTGGGCTTGAGGACGCACGGCCACCGCCGCGACGGCGGACCCGGCACGGGGCCGGGCCGTGCCGGTGCAGCGCTCAGGCGCGGACGAGTGAGGATGCCCGATGGCGCAGCCGGCCCAGTCTCCCGAACCCCCCGCGGACCACATCATCGTCCTGTTCGGGGCTACGGGTGACCTCGCCCGGCGCAAGCTGCTGCCCGGGCTGTTCCACCTGGCCCGAGCCGGGCTGATGCCGCGGCGCTACCGCATCGTCGGAACCGCGCCGGCGGCGGAGGCCCTCACCGATCAGGAGTTCCGGGCCCACGCGCAGCAGGCCGTGGCGCGCTTCGGCCGCTCGCGGCCCGAGGGGCCGGACTGGGAGGCGTTCGCGGACGCCCTGTCCTTCGGCGCGGCCGACACGGGAGCGGCGGACCCGCTGATGACGGCGGTGCGCGAGGCCGAGGCGACCCTCGGGGGCAAGCCGCGCCGGCTCTTCCACCTCGCCGTGCCCCCCGTCGCGTTCACCTCGATGATCGACCTGCTCGGCGCGACGGGGCTCGCCGAGGACGGCAAGGTCATCGTGGAGAAGCCGTTCGGCACCGACCTCGCGTCCGCCCGCGCGCTCAACGCCGCCATCCACGCCGTCTTCGACGAGTCCCGGGTGTTCCGGATCGACCACTTCCTCGGAAAGGAGGCCGTCGACAACGTCCTGGCGCTCCGTTTCGCCAACGGTCTCCTCGAGCCGCTGTGGAACCGCGAGCACATCAGCCACGTACAGATCGACGTGCCCGAGCAGATCGACATCCAGGGCCGTGCCGGCTTCTTCGAGGGCACCGGAACGTTCCGCGACATGGTCGTCACCCACCTGTTCCAGCTGCTCGGGTTCGTCGCCATGGAACCACCGGTCGCCCTGGAGGCGGACGCGCTGCGCGACGAGCAGGTGAAGGTCTTCCACAGCATGCGCGCCCTGGACCCCGCGCACGTCGTCCGCGGCCAGTACACCGGCTACCGTGCCGAGCCGGGCGTGGATCCCGAGTCGGACACGGAGACGTTCGTGGCGCTACGGGTCGAGATCGACAACTGGCGCTGGGCCGGGGTGCCCTTCCACCTGCGTACGGGCAAGGCCCTGGCCGAGGGCCGCCACCTGGTCACGCTCGGCCTGCGCGAGCCGGTCCTGCGGATGTTCCCGCTGGACGCGCGGGCCGCCGCGGACGGCCGGAGCAACGAACTCGTCATCGACTTCGACGACCCCGGCTCCATCACCGCTCACTTCCTGGTCAAGGAGCCGGGCCCGTCGATGCGGCTGGCCGACGCCGCCATGGTCTTCAACTACGGCACCTCGTTCGCCGCACAGAACTTCCTGGAGGGGTACGAGCACCTCCTGCTGGAAGCCATGCGCGGCAACCAGTCCCTGTTCACGCGGTCCGACGGCGTCGAACGGCTCTGGGAGGTGGCCGCCCCGCTGCTCGACGCGCCACCGGCGGTGGAACCGTACGCACGCGGGAGCTGGGGGCCCGACAGCATCGACGCCCTGGTCGCGCCCTATCGATGGCACTTGCCCGTCCGGCGCCGCGTTCATACCTCTGAGTGAGGCTTGCGGGCTTCGAGGGTAGCGGCGGCAGCGATCTGCCTAGGGTGGGCTCCGGGGGCGGCGGGCAGCCGCCCCGATCGGCGCGTCGACTCATCATGTACGGGAGCTTGCGTGGCGCAGCACCACACGACGTCACTCCGGCTCCGTCTCCGGTACCGGTTCGACCACCTGGTCTCCGGGGGAACGACCGCGCTCATCGGCTGGCTCGCCCTGGTCTGCCTCGCGGTCGTCGTTCCGGCCAGTGTGGTCCTCGTCTGGTCCGACCGGGCCGCTCCCGCCACGCTCTCCGGCCGGATCACCGCGGTCTGGGTCAGCGTCGGGCAGACGCTGAAGATCGGGGGTGCGGTCGGCTCCCCGCTCCACGTACTGGCCTCGGTATCGCTCGCGCTCGTGGCGCTGCTCTTCGTGTCGACCCTGGTCAGCCTGATCACCACGGGCATCAACCGGCGCATCATGTCGCTGCGCCTCGGCCACTCCACCGTGCTGGAGACGCGGCACACCGTCGTACTGGGCTGGTCGGACCAGATCTTTCCCGTGATCGGCGAGCTGGTGGCCGCCAACGCGAACCAGCGCCGCTCCGCCGTCGCCGTACTCGCCCCGCGGGACAAGGTGTGGATGGAGGACGAGATCTCCACGCGCGTCGGCGACAGCGGCAGGACGCGGATCATCTGCCGCAACGGGAGCACCACCGACCCCACCGGGCTGTGCCGGGTGAGTCCGCGCACCGCGAAGTCGGTGCTGGTGCTGCCTCCCACCGGTGACGGCGCCGACGCCCACGTGGTGAAGACGCTCCTCGCCCTCGACGCGGCCGTCCCCGGGCCGGGACAGGGGGAAGCGGTGGTGGTCGCCGCCGTCCGTGACTCCCGCAACCACGTGACCGCACGGCTGGCCGCCGGGCCCGCGGGGCACGTCCTGTGCGTCGACGACATCGTCGCCCGGCTCCTCGTCCAGACGGCCCGGCAGCCCGGCCTCTCGCTCGTCTACTCGGAGTTGCTGGACTTCGAGGGCGACGAGTTCTACCCGGTCGCCGCCGCGGGCCTCGTGGGCCGTACGTTCGGCGAGGCGCTGCTGTCGTTCGCCACGTCCTCGGCCGTCGGCCTGCTGCACGACGACGGGAGCGTCACCCTCAATCCGGATCCGTGGGCGGTGCTCGGCCCGGCCGACCGGATCATCGTCATCTCCCGGGACGACGACACGGCCGTACGGTCGGACGTGGCCCCCCACGTCGACGAGGAGGCGATCGTGACGGCCGGGCCCAGGACCGCCCGGGTCGAACGTCTCCTCCTGCTCGGCTGGAACCGCCGCGCCCCGCTCGTCATCGAGCAGCTCGACCAGTACGTGAGCCCGGGGACCACCCTGGACGTCGTGGCGCTCGGCGCGTACGCGGCCACGCGCGGCTCCCGAGCCGCCACAGCGGCACGGTCCCGCCTCGAAGTCTCCTTTCACGAGGGTGACACCACCGACCCGCTCACCCTGGCCAAGCTGGACGTGCCCTCGTACGACAGCGTGATCGTGCTCGGTGAGACCGGGACCGGGACCGGGGCCGGGGCCGAGACCGAGACCGGGGCCGAAACCGGGGCCGGGGCCTCGGACGCGCGCGTTGCCGACCTCGCTCCGGCGCCGGATCCGGAGGCCCGTGCGGACGACAGGACGCTGGTCACCCTGCTGCACCTTCGGGCCATCGGGGACGCCGCGCAGCGGGAACTCGCGCTCACCACCGAGATGTCCGCCGACGGCAACCGGCTCCTCGCGCCCGCCCGGGACGGCGCCGACTTCATCGTGAGCGGCAGGCTGATCAGCCTCCTGATGACGCAGATCTCCGAGAGCCCCTATCTCGCCGCGGTCTTCGAGGAGCTGTTCCGGGCGGAGGGCCACGAGTTCCACCTCAAGCCGGCCGCGGACTACGTCCGGGCCGGCTCTGAGGTTTCGTTCGCCACCGCCGTCGAGTCGGCGCGGCGGCGCGGGGAATGCGCGGTCGGCTACCGGCTGCGGGCGCGCAGCACCACGGGTCCCGACTACGGAGTAGTGGTCAACCCCGACAAGCGGCGCCGGGTCCGGTTCTCCGAGGAGGACTGGCTGATCGTGCTCGCCGAGAGCTGACGGCGCCCCCGGGGCGCGCCGTCCGCTACGCCGTGTGCACTTCCAGGGCGGTCCGCACCGCGGATTCCAGGGCTCCCTCGATCCACGCGGGCTTGATGGAGGTGTGGCATCCGGCGAAGTGCAGGCTGCCCTCGGCCCTTCCGACGTGCGGGAAGAGCTCCGTGTGCTGGCCGGGCAGCAGGACGGACGCCTCACCGTAGGCGTACGGGTCGCGCATCCAGGACTGGGTGCGGCCGACGCCGGTGTAGAACACCTCGATGCGCTGCCCGAACACCTCCTGGACCCCGGCGAGGGCGCGCGGGTAGCGCTCCTCGTCGTCCAGGGAGTCCCACTTCAGGGCGTCGTCCGACCAGCTGTAGGCGGCGAGGATGACGCCTCCGGCGCTGCCTTCGACGGGGTAGGAGGGCTGGAACATGAAGCGGTTGGGGTTGTCGGTGGCCGAGCCGCCGCCGATGACGCCGGCCGCCTCGGGCTGGTCGCGGGTGACGACGCGGCAGGCGGCGTAGTGGGAGCGCTGGCCGGCGGAGACGTGGCCCTCGGGCACGGAGGAGTGGGCACCCAGCAGGGTTCCGTCCGCCGGGGTCTGCCCGGTCTGGTACTTCCCGTACAGGCCGGGCCGTACGGCTTCCAGCTCGCGCTTCCAGTCGGCCTCGTCGAACTCCCACCAGCGGCGGCTGAACTCGAGGAGCACCTTGGTGGCGGCGTCGTAGTGCAGTTCGGTGACCGCACGCCGCTTGCCGTAGGAGAGCGCGGGGCTGATGGGGATGTGGCGCAGGCCCGAGAAGGGGACGGTGACGATGGCGGTGTCGGCGGTGAAGGCCTCCCGCCGTACGGGGCTGCCGCCGCGGCCCTCGGACACGGTCTCGACGGTGACCCTGCCGCCGCCGTGGGTGATGCGGGTGGCGCGGCGGTCGAGCCGTACGAGGTCCTTCACGCGGGCGTACAGCGCGTCGGCCAGGGTGGCCGTGCCGTCGGGCAGCTCGTAGAAGGCGGTGTCGGGGCTGATCAGGGAAGCGCCGATGAAGCTGTGCACGAAGGCGAGGTGCAGGCGGGAGGTGAGGTTCTCGACGGTTCCGATCAGGTCGATGGTCCGCTCGTCGAGCTTGGCCTCCTCGGTCAGGAAGCGGTACATCGACATGTGGCCGTAGCGCTGGATGATGCGTGCCCAGCCCTCGACGAGCGCCCGGTCCTTCTTGCCCTCGATCTCCTCGCGCACGGGGGCGAAGGCGGCGCGGACGATCTGCGCGGCGGGGACGGACTCGTACGACCGCGGTACCCCGAAGGAACGGTTGAGCGCCTGCGGGGCGCGGGCGTAGTCGGCGCGGCGGACGCGGATGCCGTTGACGTAGATCCACGTCCGGTGGGCGGGGCGGCCGGCCCCGTCCACGTCGACCAGGTGGAAGCG
Organism: Streptomyces antarcticus; assembly: GCF_026627255.1. Taxonomy (GTDB): domain Bacteria; phylum Actinomycetota; class Actinomycetes; order Streptomycetales; family Streptomycetaceae; genus Streptomyces; species Streptomyces antarcticus. The sequence continues at coordinate 32,007 of NZ_JAPNLM010000021.1, forward strand.
GCGGCGCTTGAGGCCGAGGCCGTCCATCAGCCCGGTGACCAGGGGGTGGCTGTCGGGGATGCGCATCGCGCCGGCCTCGGCGTACTGCTTGGGGTCGGCGAACGGCTGGGCGGCGTTCTCGTGGCCGCCGGTGCGGAAGGTCTTGATCCGGCCGCCCACGCGGTTGGCGTTGGCCTCGATGACGGTGACCTGGTGGCCGGCCTCGCGCAGGAGGTGCGCGGCGGTGAGGCCGGCCGGCCCGGCGCCCACGATCAGCACCTTCTTACCGGGGCGGCGCGAGCGGGGCAGGCCGTTCTTCAGGAGGATGTCGGCGTAGCGCGGCACCAGCGGCCGGTCCTGGTCGTCCCGTACGAGGATGGCCCGGGCGATCGTCAGGCACGCGTCCCAGTCGGTGACCGCGGCGGCCGGGACGGCCTGCGAGGTCCCGGCGGAGGTGGCGGCGACCGTCAGCCCGCCGGCGCCGGCGATGGCGGCCGCGCCGGCGATGACGGTACGGCGGGAAGGCCGGCGGGAGGTCACCGGCGCGGGATCGCCGGGGGATCGGGGAGCTTCGGTGTTGTCCGAGCCGGCATCAGAGTTCATGATCATGAACCAACTCTGGCCGCCCGCCCGGACCCGAACGGCCAGAACGCACCCGCGCGGCGAAGTATCACCCGGACGTGCGGTGCGGGGCGTCTCGTGTTGACGAACGGGGATGCGTACGGGCCGTCTTCGCCCCGAGCCGGGCGGCCTCGGCGCGAACGGGAACCCGAGGCCGCCCGGTCGGCACTTCGAGACCGGCGGCTGCCGCGCCAGGGAACCCCCCGGAACCTGCTCGACGGCTCGGGCCGACGACCGGAGCGAGCCGCGGTGGAGTAAAAGCAACCGGACGGGCAAGACGACCGGCTACAGCTACAGCTACAGCTACAGCTACAGCTACGACAGCGGCAACCGGTGGACGCCGGTGGCGACTTCAGGGAGTGCCAGGACGTCGCGAACCGGCGTCGTACATGAGAGGGATTCCATGGGGGCTGTACTCGCCGAGAGCGGACGGTACGACTAGCTCCCCAGCGCGGGGTGGGTGCTCGGATTCATAGCCCTGTGCTTCATCGGCGCATTGGTCATCAAGAGAACAAAGAAAGAGAACTCATCTCGACCGCGGTCCGGACATCGATGAGCTGGGCGTCGCACTTCCGTAGTGCCCGTAGTTCCTTCTTGAGGAGCTGACATGTCGATCGAGTTCGCGCTCTCGCCCCAAGCCAGGGGTGAATGGATACCGGAGGGCTGGCACCTTCCCGTCCTCCTGGTGTGCTTGGCCATGCTGGTGTCCACCGTATTGGTGGCTCGCCATCGCCGAAAGAAGTGAACAGCCGGCCAGGACGCGGACTGCGCACGATGCTGAGGAACGGGCGGCATGACGGGTCGTGCGCCGGGCACACGTAGCCCATGCCCGGACAACACGCGCGTCCCGCGAGCACCATGACTCCTGCCGCCCCCGCAGCAGCCGAGCGGCCTCCGCGGCCCGACGGGAGCAGACACGCGCGCCGGGGACGACGTCTCGCCGAACGGCTACGCCGAAAGATCTTCGCCTACCGCGACATCGACTTCCTGACCTCCCACCACCCGCGCGAAACCGGGAACGCCGAGTCGTGCCTGCTCCTCGTGCACATCCGCAAGGTCGTGGGCCAGGTCCGCTACCGGATCTGTCCCAGTTGCGCCGAAGCAGTGATCACCGGCATCGAGATTGAGGACCGCTTCCGCTCCGCAGGTCTGGGCAACAGGGCGCTGGCGCACCTTCGCTCCCGCCATCCGGGACTGAACTGGCGCAGCACGTCGGCCGCCCGCCCCACGCGCGACTTCCTGCGCCGGATGGGCATCCCGGTGACCGGCGGCCGCCTCACGTGCAGCCACGTGAGCGAGCAGCAGCCGGGTACGCCCCGCCGAAACGCCGGCTGACGGAACCCGGCGGCTCCGCCCGAGCGGGGGAGCGGGCCGGCGTCCCGCCGAGGCACCCCGTACCCCGCACCCCGCACCCCGCACCCTGTGCCTTCGTGCCCGGCGGAGCCGGCGCCCCGGCGCCCGCCGCCCGGTTCCGGGCGCATCGATGTCAGTGGTGCTGGTCGTCGGCCTGCGAGACGCGGGGGTCGGCCAAGCCGATGGTGGCTGTGATCCGTTTCCCGGCGGGTTCGCGGTGGACCTGAAGGGTTCTGGAGACGGCCGCGACGATCTCCAGGCCGTGCTGGCCCACCCGGCGGGGGTCGGGCGGAAGGATCACGGGGATGTCCGGGTTGCCGTCCCAGACGGTCACCTCCACACAGCCGTCCCGGACGTGGAGAGCCAGTCGACTGGGGCCGGGCGCGTATTTGCGGGTGTTGGTGATCAGCTCGCTGACCACCAGCTCGACCACGCTCGTCGCGCGTTCGGAAACCCGGATCAGGTGCACGCCCTGTACGTCCTTCAAGAACGAGCACGCGAAATCCCGGGCCGCGGCGATGGGTTCGGTGCCTTCGAATGCGGCTGCCGTCGATATGGATGGGGGCGACGAGGCTTGCGGTTCGGCTCCCTCTGCCAACTTGTCCATGCGGGCCTACTCCAGCTTCCGGGAGCGCGTCTCCAGCGGACGGGCCCGTCCCCGGACTTTACGGGGCCCGCACGACGTGTGCAGCGCCTACCCCATGAGAGGAGGCGACGAGAAGCCTTCTTCCCTGGGGCACCCCGTCTTGAGGCGCCCACCGCTGCAAGGGGAGAACAGGTCGTGACGTAGCTGTCAGGTCAGGTCGGGTCAGGCTGGGACGGCCAGGCCGGGGCCGGGGCCGGATCGGGCACGGGCCGCAGGCGGGCGACGAGTACGACGATGTCGTCCTGGGGGTCGGCCGGCCGCGAACCGTTCGGCGAACATCCGGTCCGTCGGACTGGGTGATCACGGTGTGGAGGACGGGCCGCGAACGACGTGGTGACGGACTCGCCGCCGGGGCCGGACCGGACTTCCATGCGGTCGGCGAGGCCGCCGCGGATCCCGCGCGGGGCGGGATCCGGCAAAGGGCGGGGGCGACAGCCGAGTGGCCGTCGCCCCCGCCCGGGGCCCTACGGGTGCGTGCCGGTCAGACGCGGTGCGGACCGTCGTAGTAGCCACCGACCTCGCGGTGGTAGTCCTCGTTGCCGAGGTGCTTGTCCTTGTCGAACTCCGGAGCGTTCTTGATCTGCTCCTTGGTCCGGTCCACGTACACCTTCTGATCGTCCGCGTCGACCCGGCTGATCGTGCCGGCGGGCAGCAGGACCTCCTTGCCGAAGATCCACGGACCGGTGTCGACCACGATGTACGAGGATCCGACCTCGTCGGAGTGCTTGTCGACCTTCCCGATGGAGCCGTCCGTCGCCTCGACCTTGTAGCCCGTCAGATCGGCACCGGCCAGACGACCGGACGTCTCGCGGTAACCCCACACGTTCTCAGTCATACGAAGTCCCCTCCGAAATCAGTGAATTGGATGGCCGCTCACTCCCCGAAATGCGGGAGGTACGGCCGCCTCGCTGAAGAGCGCCTGCCCGCCCAAACCGACCTCACACCCGGGGATCCACATCTTCTCCGGATGGCCGCAACCATCTTCCCGCCCGGTGCCCGATCGGCCTCGAGCCCGTCCGGCTCATCCGGCGCGGCGGCAGGCGGCGGATCGCCCTGCTGGAGCAGTACGCCTCGTCGGACCTGGACGTCCTTCAGCGACTCTGACCGGAGCCCCGCCCGCGACTACAGGCGACTGGTTCAGCCCAGTGCAGCCCTGATCGCGAGAGTGTTGCGCGGCCTGCCGACACCGTCCGCCCCCGCCCTGCTGGACGCAGTCACCACGGGCAGGATCGTGAACGCCAGCCCCATCCGTCGGGCGCTCGGGCCGGGCGTTAGCCTCGGCCAATGATTCCTGCCCGGGTTCCGAAGGTCATCACCCGACACCGAGACGGGCGGATCCACGCCTACGTGATCGACTCCGGCACCTTCGGCCTGCTGGAGCCCGCCGCGACGTTCCGGCCGCGGGCCGGTGACGAGGTGGTGAGTTCGGTGGTCCGGCCCGATCTGGAGCGAGCCGTGTACACGACTCTGAACAGAGCCGTCTGCCTCACGCGCGCCGGTGAGCCGGTGTGGACGTCGACCTTCGAGCCCCACTCCGACGTGCGCCACGGCCACCGGCCTGGCTGTGCGATGTCCTTGGACGGCCGGACTGTGTGGATCTACCGGCCGGACGCGATGGCGGGACGCGGGGGCGGCGACCAGTGGGTCGTGTACGACGCCGACACCGGGGCGGTCCTCGCCCGTCAGGAGCTGGAGACGGTCGGGCACGGCGCCGGTCACCACGTGCACCCCGTGGACGGCAGCATCTACCTCGACATCGGTGAGGGCCAGGACGGCTCCGTCATTCTCCGGGGTACGGCGGCCGGAACCGACGGCGAGGTGGAGTTCGTGACGTACCCGTGGTCGGACCGCTGCCTGATCGACCTGGCGCCAGGCGGGGAGCAGTTCATGACCGTCGACCACGGGCAGGCGGACATCGCCTTCCACCACCACCCCAGCGGCGCCGTGCTCTTCACTCTCCCCGTCGAAGCCTTCGGCTACGACCCGGAGGAGACGTTCGTGGAATGGAGCGGCGGCTATCTGACCCCGGACACGGCTGTGGTCGTCCTCGGCAGTGAGACCGAGGACGGGGAGGAGTGGTTCCGCCACCATCTGATCGACGTGCGCACGGGCACGATCAGCGGCGAGATGACCGTCGAGTCGGCCCACCCCTACGACGTGGAGCCGCTGGGCGACGGTTCCTGGCTCACCGAAGGCCCCGTCCGCTGGTCCCGTGATTCCTTGCCGCCCTCACCGCCCCACCCGGCGGCCGCGAACGGGGCACCCGGAGCGAGCGGTGGGAGCAGTTGCCGGCGGGGAGCCGGAACGACCGGGCGGTAGCCCCGGCGCATCCCCGGGCCGGCAAGCTCAGTCCCATGGGAGGAATCCACCGATCTGGTAGTCCAGGCCTTCATGGAACTCCAGCTGCGGGATGGCACTTTGCCTCGCCGTACAGCGCGGGCGGCACCTCGTAGACCGCGGTCGCAAAGAAGTCGTCGTCCCGGCAGGGACATGTGCGGCTTCCATGTGGTGACGGCCTGGTCGACGGGCCGGTGGTGGTGCACACTTCTCCGTCATGGAGAGCGTGAAGGGCGAGCTACGGCGCCTTCGATCCGGACCTGGAGCCGAGGACGACCAGCGGCTGACGTTTCTCGTTCGCGCCCGTTTCGCCGCCGAGGATCCGGCCCAGGTCATCGCGAATGCGCGTGAGGTATTGACGTGTGTGGTCGAGGAGATGCGCGACTGGCCCGCAGATGAGCGGTGGCCGCAGCTGCTGCCGGCGTGGTTCGTCGAGCGATGTGCGCCCGAGTACGACGAGTCCTTCGACGCCGACGTATGGCTGCGGCAGTGGCGTGCGATGACGCCGGAGCAGAAGGAGGCCATCAGCGAGGAACCGTGGACACTCTCGAGCTGGCTGGACCACTTCGACCCGACCGAGGAAGGGGCCGGCAAGGATCGCAGCTGGTGGTGGTGGCACGTGGGTACCCATGAATCGGGCGGCGGCTGGGTGCAGGTGGCCACCACCGGATGGCCATTCGGTAGTGACTCGCTGACCTGGCTGATCGAGGCCAGCGGCGGTGCGGATATCAAGTACGGGCCCTGAATGTCACGCCCCGCGTGCGGAACGACTGCCCTGTCGGCGGGCGCGGCAAGATCACATTCTGCGGCCGTAGTGCGATCGGCCCGACGTATCGGACCGCCTGATCAGTGACGACGGGGAGTCAGGGATGCGGCTGTCGCACGCACCACGCGCAACCGAGGCCCCCGCTCATGCGTCGCACAACACATGCAACGCGAATGGCTCTTCTCGCTCATCCCGCTGACGATCGGCGTGCTCTTCCTCGCCTTCGGTGTGTACGGACTCCGCCGTGCCGCCGCGCTCCGCCGCACAGGTGTGACCGCCGAGGGGCGGATCGTCCGCCACGTCGTGACGCGTCGCGACGAAGGCGCCACGTACTACCACCCGGTCGCAGTCTGGACGACGCGCGACGGCCGCGAGTGCGAGCACACGTCCAGGTTCGGCCGGGGTTCCATCGCAAGCAGCTTCGGCGTGGGCACTTCCGTCGTGATCCGATACGACCCGGAAGACCCGCGCCGGTTCGCGATCCAGGGGTGGGACGTCACGACGGTCGACATGCTGTTCACCCTCCTGGGAGCGCTGTTCGCAGTGGGCACGCTGCTGGCCTTGCTCATTCGGCTGCTGACTCTCTGACCGGGGCGGGTTACCCATGCGCGGTACGCGATCCGCGACGCATCCCAGCCGTGTCACCTCCCGCAGCCGTTGACCACGCGGGCTGCGGGCTGCGTCGTGGGCCGCCGCCACCTCCACCTCCACCGTTACCCCCTCCCTCAGCCCGGTCCGCTGATGTGTGTGTCCGTGGCGCGGTGTATGCCCGGAAGTGGGCAAGAGGTCCGGCGGAATAGACGCCAAGCTGTGATCTCCCCCGAGGGTTGAAGGAGCATTCACCTCATAATCTGAGCGGGTTCAAATAGAGGGGGAACCAGCAGTGAAGCTCAACAAGCGTCTCGCCGCAGTGGCCGCGGCCGCGGTGGTCGGCCCGACGATGCTCATGACCACGCCCGCCATGGCCGACGAGGCCGTCCAGCCCGCAGTGACCGTCCCGGACACCGAACCCCAGGGCGACGCCGCGCCCGCGGCTGCGGCCAAGCCCGCGGACCAGCCCGCGCAGGCGCCCGCCGCGCAGGCGAAGCAGTCCGAGGTACAGAAGCCGGAGACCCAGAAGCCCGCGGGCCAGACGGCGTCGAAGGCGGCCGAGAAGGCCTCCGACGACGCGTACGAGCAGCCCACCAGCACCCTGATGGGCCCGGAAGTCACCGTCCAGGGCATACCCAAGGACGGATTCAAGAAGGACGGCAGCTGGACGAAGCTGACCGTGGAGGTCGACAACGCCGGTCACCGCGCCGTCCCGAACTACACCCCGAGCCTCAACATCATGCAGTGGGACGGCGACTTCACGACCTCGCAGGTCGAGGTCGAGCGGCTGGTCGGCGGCACCTGGCAGCCCGTCAAGGCCGTCACCGCCGAGAGCATGGGCCCCGGGTTCAAGTACTACCTCGGCAAGACCGCCTCCGTGGCCGCCGAGGCGAACTACACGGTGGAGGTGCGGATCAGCTTCGCCGCCGACACCCCGGTCGTGCCCTTCGAGCTGTACTCCGACGGCACCAGCCGTGACGGTTCGGTCGTCAGCGCGTCTCCCGGATCCTGGTACCAGTCGAAGATCGAGGGCGCCGAGGACGGGGGCGAGTCGGGGCCGACGATCACCGAGGGGCCCGCCCTGACGGTGAGTGAGGTGCCCGGCTCCATCACGGCCGGTGGCGGCTGGTCGCAGGTGAGCGTCCACGTCGACAACACCGGTAAGGACGCCCAGAAGGCCTTCGACCTGGGGTTGAGCCTCATTCATCTGGAGCGGGCCGGGATGAACCGCGACCAGGTCCAGGTCGAGGTCTACAGCAAGGACGAGAACGGGGTCCTCGGCTGGCACCCGACGTACGACAGGATCGGCGACGTCGACAGCTTCGGCTACGACCTCGCCTCCGGGCCGATTGGCGGCGGCAAGGCGTTCGACGTCCAGGTCCGGATCCGGGTGTCCGCCGACGCGCCCAAGGGCGACCTCAGTATCCGTGTCTGGGGGAGCGGGCCGTTCGACGAGGAGAACAACTCGATGGTCCAGTCGCGCTCCAAGGCCCGACTGACGAAGATCGTTGCCGCCGATACCAACAACGGCGGCAGCACCGGCAATGGCGGCAATGGCGGCAACACCGGCAACACCGGCAACACCGGCAACACCGGTAACACCGGTAACACGGGTAGTGGCGGTAACACCGGCAACGGCGGCAGCACTGGCAACCAGCCGAAGCCCGACGGCGGCGTGACCCCGATCAACACCGGTACCGGAAGCGGCACCGGCACCGGTACCGGCACGTCCACCGCCCCCACCGGTGGTGAACTCGCCGCCACCGGCACCGACCCGGCCGCCTCCTGGGCCCTCGGCGGTGCGGGCATTGCCGTGGCGATGGGCGCGGCCCTGGTCGCCGGCACCGGCCGCCGGCGCCGCACCACGGCCTGAGCCACTGGCCTGCGCCACTGGCCTGAGCGACGGCGTTGCCCCGCCTCCCCCGGGAGGCGGGGCAACGCCGTACCCCTGGCACACTCACCCGCTGGCCCGCCCCGCCGCCAAGGGCGTGGCCGCAACCCAGCGCGCTGACCGGCAACGTTTGCCGGGTCGCCGGTTGTTCGAGCGGCCTCACGAGCAGCCGGGGGCCGACCCGGCGATCAGCTGACGTGGGCGGCGATGGTTCGCGCACACGCCAGGGATTCGGTACGCGCCGTGTCCACCTCCAGGTCATAGAGCACACCCTCGTGAACCACATCCGCCTGCGACGCGGCCATCCCCTGGACGCGATCTCCTCGTGCGACCTCACGGCCTGCGGCGACCGCACTCTCGCACCTGACGCCGACCCACAGCGCGTCCAGCCCGCCCAGCGCTTTCTGCCACCGCCGCTGGGACGCCACGCCGCCGAGGAATACGTCATCGATGATGACCCTGGCGCGGGCGCCGGCGCGGGCCATCGCCACGACCCCGTCCATCCAGGCCGCCTCCAGCACCCGGAAGTCCGCCCCGACGCTCACCCCGCCGTCCGCCGCGAACACGATTCCCTCGTCCGACGCCTGCATCTTCGCGGGCATGGCGTCGATGAACGAATCGCATCCGAACGCCAGCCACGGATCCGGCAGCACGGCCTGCAGACACCGTACGATCCCGGACTTCCCCTAGCTGGAGCCACCGTTGAGAATGATCATCTGAGTCGTCACCGCGCCACGGTAAGGCGCCTCCCGGACGGCACGAAACGAATATCGGCACGCGTTGCTCCGCTGACACGACCCGGTGAACGATCCTGGTCACGGCACGGGCGCCCGACCGACGGGCCGGCCTCCCGCGCACGACGGGCCGTGCCGATTCCGCAACGGCTTCGTCAGGGTGCGGGCGTGGACGATGAGGCTGACTGCCGTTGGGTCGGCGTTCGTCGCGTGGGGGAACGGTCACCGCCGGGCGCCACGCGGCTAAAGTTCGCCGCCGTGACAACGTCGGCGTCCAGGTCGACGCAGGCACCGGCAACCTGCTCGTCACCACCGGCGACCTCACCCTGCCCTGCGCCGACGCCGACACCGCTCTGGGGTAGCCGGCAACAGCGCCGCCATCGGTACCGACGCCACCGGCGCGAAGGCCGCCGCGGGCTTCGGGTGGAAGCTGACGCCGTACGACGTGGCGCCGGTGGTGCACGAGGAAGGCTCCGTCACCTACTACGGACGTGCCGGGACGACCTGGCTGTTCACCAACTCCTCCTCCGGGCTCACCGCCTCCGGCGGGGTGAAGGCGAAGCTGGTCCAGAACGGGAACGGCACCTACACGCTCAGCGCGAACGACGGCTCCGGCAAACAGGACTTCGACGCGGCAGGCAGCTCACCGAGGTGACCACCAACGCCCCCTCCACGTCGACGAAGATCGGCTTCGTCCCGTGTCCCGGCGCACCCCGGGCATCCGGCGGCCTGCCCGCGTACGGCAGCACGATGAACAAAAGCGGCTGCCCGAGCTGGGGCGAGGCGCACCGTCACGGACACTGACTTCCTGCGCCCGCACCGGCGTCAGGTGCCCAGCGGTGTGGGGGCGGGGATTCCGGTGGTGCCTACACGGTGTCCGTCGGCGTCGAATACCCCGATCCGGAGGGCTGTGGCCGGGCGGTTGGGCCACGCTTCGTAGACGGCCAGCAGCTCGGCGGTCTGCTCCGGCGGCTTGCCGTCGCGGGTGTGCGGCAAGTCGGTGTGGAGGTAGACCAGTTGCGTCTCGCCGGACTGCCCGACCTGTACGGCCTTGATGTGGATGGCCGCCGCCTTGGGGCCCGCCTCGGCGTTGATGGACGCCCACTGCTGGAGCTGCGCGGCGCGAACCGCGTCCTCGGCGGCGTAGGCGCCGTGGGGATCGGGGGCCGGCAGCGCGGAGGGAATCCCCGCCGTGTCGCCGGGTTCGCTGGCGACTGAACACCCGGCGAGGAACAGGGCCCCCAGCGCTGCGAGGACAGTGACGGTGACGTGGTGCTGGCGCCGGACTGTCAAGGGGGCGTCCTTTCCGGTGGTACTGGAGGAAACTGATCTGCGCTCCCTGCACGATAGACGCAGGGCCGCAGATCAGTTCCAGGGGCCGAGGGTCACCTGACGAGTCCGTCTGCTCTGTCGCCCTGTACGGCGGACTCGCTCTCGCAGGAGTGGCACAGGCGCGGCGAGTTCGACTTCTACTCCGGCGCGAGCGGAGGCGAGAGGCGAGCCGCTGACTTCTCCCGGCACCGCCCGGAGTCAGCCCTGACGACCGGTCACTTCCGCCAGAACAGGTGGTGCGTCACCCCGCTCGAGCTGGGAACGACCTCGAGATGGAACCGGTCGAGAAGCTCATCGGGGGACTCCCACAGCCGTACTCCGGACCCGAACCTCACCGGCGAGACCGCCACGTGCATGGTGTCGACGAGGTCTGCGTCGAGGAACTGCCGGATGGTGGTGGCCCCGCCGCCGAGTCGGACGTCCTTGCCCTGTGCCGCCTCCCGGGCCTGCTCGAGGACCGTGGCCGGGTCGCCGTCGACGAAGTGGAACGTGGTGTCGGACAGCGTGAACGAGGGGCGCTTGTGGTGGGTCATGACGAACACCGGGGTGCGGAACGGGGGCTCGTCACCCCACCAGCCCTGCCACTCATGGTCCTGCCAGGGCCCGCGCTGGGGCCCGAACTTGTTGCGGCCCATGATCTCGGCGCCGATGTTGCGCGCGTAGTCCCGCGTGAGGTAGTCGTCCAGGCCCCGGCTCCCGCCGGGGTCGGTGCGCATGGGCCAGCTCGCCGTGGCGCCGGCCCAGGCGAACAGCCTCGCGGGCTCGACGTGACCGAACGGCCTCTCGAGGGTCTGGTTCTCACCGGCACCGATGCCGTCACTCGAGACGTTGAAGTTCTGGACTCTCACTAGCTGAGCCACGCGTTCCTCCTGTGATGGGGCGATAGCGGTGGTGAGACTCTCCGGGCGGGGCAGACTCATCGCGATCTCCGGGACCGGTCAGGAAATCGGCTGCCAAGCGTACTGACCTCTGAGGAGGTTTGCGTGGTTTGCGCAGGCTCTTGTGGTGAGGGGTATCCGGGTCAGCGAGGAGGGGGGAGGAGCCGCTATCCACGGCGGGCGGCCCCATGCGGTACGGGTGTCTGCCCGCAGCCGGGACCCGCGGCGGCGGTCGCCCGATGCGAACAGAGGTACGACCGTGCCGTCAGGCCTCCTCGCGGGCCGCGAGGGCGGCGGCCGCGGGCTGCGGCCCGACTGAGGAACGTGTTCCGTTCGTCGGTGCGGCGAGCATCGGGGCCTCAGGCGGACGACGCGACCGCTCGTACAAACGGTGGGAGCATTGACTTACCAGCGGTAGTGGCGAGAACACCGTGCGCCCGCCCCGATTCAGACAGCAGGCCAGGCCATGAGCAAGCAGCCGAAGCCGTCCCAGCCCACCCACGGTGAGGGCCCGAGCCCTCACAAAGGCACGAACCAGCACGGCTGGTCGCCGGACGTGGACGAGACCACCCAGCAGGACAACCCGAGTGCCCACCGGTCCTTCCACCCGGACGAGTACGCGCCGGCCAAGGGCCCCGGCCGGAAGGTTTCCAAGGAAGAAGCCGGCAATCCCCACGGCAAGCCCGTCAAGAGCCACGGCACCCGTGGTGAGGACCAGAGCAAGGGCTCCGAGGAGACGGGGATGCACGACACCGGCCCACGAGGCCGATCCCAGCGGCCCAGCGGAACGAAGGATGCTTCAGCCGCGACGGGTGTGGACCCCCAGGACCCGCCCGGCAAGCGCAGCGGCGGTTGAGGCGGCGCCCGGGGCGGCTTGTCCGTAGGGGGGACCGGGGTTCCGCCCGGATCCTCCGTACCGTGCCACCGGCACCGGCACCGGCACCGGCACCGGCACCGGTGCCGTCCTGTGCCCGTTCCTAGCCCGGCGGCACCGCCGCAACCCGGTGGGTACGTGTGGGTGGGCCGGGCGTGGCCCGGCAGCCGGTGATTCGCCGGTCCCGTCAGGTGCTGCGCTGCTCGTGGCTGTTCTGGCGGAGCTGGGCGGTGTGCCGGGTCATGTCGTCGATGCGGTCGGCGAGGGCCGAGTCCTCGGGGCGCAGGTGGGGTCGGGTGTCGGTCAGCGGCCGGACGAGACCGGCCGCATCGTTGTCGCCGAGCGCCCGGTCGAGGTCGCCGACGGCGTCGTGCGCGCTTGCGGGTAGGTCGGTGAGGGCCGTGATCTGGCCGGCGAGCCGTCGCAGGTCAGCGGCGTTGTCGCGGGCCCATGCGGTGACGGTCCGGTCGGCGGCGCGGGTGTCGCGGGTGGCCTGGACGCGCTGCTCGCCGGTTGAGCCGGCGGTTCCGGGGCGCAGGCGCAGGTAGCGGCGTTCGGCGGCCTGGCGGCTTGCGACTCCGAGGGGTCCGGCGAGGTCGGCCCAGCTCGCGCCGTGGCGGCGGGCCGTTTCGATCAGGCCGCTCTCCCAGCCTGCGAGCTCTTCGCGCACCTCGCGCAGTACCTGCAGCGCGGTGAGGGCCGGGTGGGGCCCCGGCTGGCTGTCCGGCTCGGCCGCTGGCGTTTCCACGGGGGAGCGCCGGGCGTCCCCGAGGGCCTGCCCGATGGTTTCCAGGGCGGCCGACGCGGCATGGAACGGCACTGGTGCGGCCGACTCGCTGACGTCATTCACGGCGTCTCCTTCACCCGTCACCGTCCAGGTGACATCTTTCTTGTCATCGTTTCGATGACATGCTACAACGGATGCACGTTGAAGCGCATTGGCAGTTTCTGCCCGAACCAACTGGAGGTGTTTCGCGATGTTGATGCGCACTGACCCGTTCCGCGAGATGGACCGGATCGTCCAGCAGCTGTCGGGTGCGTCCGGGACCTGGTCGAAGCCGTCCGTCATGCCGATGGACGCCTACCGCGAGGGCGACGAGTACGTGATCGCCTTCGACCTTCCCGGCGTGAGCACCGAGGCGATCGACATCGACGTCGAGCGGAACATGCTGCGGGTGAAGGCCGAGCGCCGTCCGGCCGCGAAGGCGGACACCGTGCAGATGGAGCTCTCCGAGCGGCCCCTCGGTGTCTTCTCCCGCCAGGTCGTCCTCGCCGACACGCTCGACACCGAGCGCATCCGGGCCGACTACGACGCGGGTGTCCTGACCCTGCGCATCCCGATCGCCGAACGCGCCAAGCCGCGCAAGGTCAGCATCGGCCGTACAGACGGGCACGAGCAGATCTCCGGCTGAGCCCCCGCGCCGCCGGCGGAGGACGGGGAGGACCGGGTCCCGATCCCCCCTCCGGCACCCCGTCCTCCGCGTCTCCCAGTCCACCCACACAGCCACACACCCACCCCCCCCTCGTCCCCTACCCCCTCACTCCGTTCCGGAGGTGACGTGATGCCGATCCGACACGAAGCGTTTCCGGCGCAGAAGGGCACCCGAAGCATCATGTACGACCGGCCTCGACCGGACAGGTCCGTCCCCGCCATGACCTTCGATCAGATGCTCGAACGCGTCCGCTACGAGGGCGCATACCCCACCCGTGAACGCGCCGCCGAAGCCGTCCGGGCGGTCCTCGCGGCCCTCGGCCGACAGATCGCCGGAGACGAACGCGTCAACCTCGCCCGGCGCCTGCCCCGTGAAGCGGCCCTCGCCCTGACCTCCACAGCTCCCGACGCCGAACAGCTCACCGGCTGGGGCTTCGTGAAGGACCTGGCCGCAGGAACCGGCGTCAGCCCGGCCGTCGCCCGCTGGAACACCGGCGCCGTATTCGCTCCCGTCGCCGCCCTCGCCGGCCCCGACCTCCTCGCCCGCATCCTCCAGCGGCTCCCCGACGGCTACGCCCTCCTCTTCGGACAGGCGCAACTGCCCCAGCCCCAGCCCCACCCCCAGCCCGCTTCCGTCTGATCGACCGACAGCACGCGGACATGCGGCGGGCCGGACCGTGTGGTGGGCGAAGCTGCACCAACACCTGTGGGGGGCTGAAAGAAGGAGCGACCGTCCATACGGTGGTCCATCAGGTGCGGACCTTCGCGGCGGACGGAGCGTGTGGCTTTTCAGCCGTTTTTTCCGAGCTGGGAGCTTTCTCACCTGCGGACGGGTTCTTCCCTCCGCAGCGGGTAGGCGGCGAACGCGGTGCCCGGCCGCTCGTTGCGCCGGGCAGGCGCCATGGCCCCCGTGAAGGGGCGTGACAACGCGAGCCCGCCCGAGCCCGTGGCTCTGCGGTCATGACCGAGACGTTCCGCGGACCCTGAGGAGAGAAGCATGAGCGCAGCACACGACAAAGCCACCACGGGTGCAGAGGGAGACGGGCTGCCGGGCAAGCCCGCGTCCGTGCCGCCGCCCGTGGCCGAGCCGATGCAGCCCGCAGAGCCGCTGCCGCCGAAGGCGGACCAGGAGGGGCCGGAGACCGTGAGCCCGACCGGTCAGGCCACCGGAGCCGAGCAGACACGCAGGGCACAGAGCGGCGCGTACCTCACCACCGCTCAGGGCGCGCGGCTGCCCGACACCGACCATTCCCTGAAGGCGGGGGCCCGCGGGCCGGTGCTGCTGCAGGACCACCACCTGCGCGAGAAGATCATGCACTTCGACCACGAGCGGATCCCGGAGCGGGTCGTCCACGCTCGCGGCGCCGCCGCGCACGGCGTATTCCAGGGCTACGGCACGGCCGGCGAGGTGTCCAAGGCCGCCTTCCTGGCCAAGGACGTGGAAACGCCGGTGTTCGTGCGGTTCTCCACCGTCCTCGGCTCGCGGGGCTCGGCGGACACCGTGCGCGACACCCGGGGATTCGCGACGAAGTTCTATACCGAAGAGGGCACCTTCGACCTGGTCGGCAACAACATCCCGGTGTTCTTCATCCAGGACGCGATCAAGTTCCCCGACGTCATCCACGCCGGCAAGCCGCATCCGGACCGGGAGATCCCCCAGGCGCAGAGCGCGCACGACACGTTCTGGGACTTCGTGTCCCTGCACACCGAGGCCACCCACCACACCCTCTGGAACATGTCGGACCGGGGCATCCCCCGGTCGTACCGGATGATGGAGGGCTTCGGCGTCCACACGTTCCGCCTCGTGAACGCGGCCGACGAGAGCGTGCTGGTGAAGTTCCACTGGAAGCCGAAGCTGGGCGTGCACTCCCTGGTGTGGGAGGAGGCCCAGCTGATCAACGGCATCGACCCCGACTTCCACCGCCGGGACCTGGCCGACGCCATCGAATCCGGCGCCTTCCCGCAGTGGGAGCTGGGCATCCAGGTCTTCCCCGACACCCCGGAGCAGACGTTCGAAGGGATCGACCTGCTCGACCCCACCAAGATCGTTCCGGAGGAGCTGGCCCCCGTGCAGCCCATCGGGCTGATGACCCTGAACGCCAACACGAAGAACTACTTCGCGGAAACCGAGCAGGTCGCCTTCCACCCCGGTCACCTCGTCCCCGGTATCGACGTCACCGACGATCCGCTGCTCGCCGGCCGGCTCTTCTCCTACCTCGACACCCAGATCAGCCGCCTCGGCGGCCCGAACTTCGGCCAGATCCCCATCAACCGGCCGCACGCCCCCGTCAACGACATGCTCCGCGACGGCATGCACCAGACCGCCGTACACACCGGCGTGGCCCCGTACCACCCGAACAGCCTCGACGGCGGCTGCCCCTTCCTCGCCGGCGCCGACATGGGCGCGTTCATCGAGACGCCCGTGACAGTTCCCGCGGCGAGCAAGGTCCGTGAGGCGCCCGCCTCCTTCTCCGACCACTTCAGCCAGCCCCGCCTGTTCTGGCTCAGCATGACCCCGCCCGAGCGCGAGCACATCATCGCCGCCTACACCTTCGAACTGAACAAGTGCTACGAGCAGGCCATCAAGGAACGCACCCTTGAGGTCCTGGCGAACATCGATCCGCAGCTCTGCGAAGAAGTAGCCACCGGCCTCGGACTTCCCGCTCCCGCGGCCACCGTGCCGCTCGTCACCCCCGACCCCAGCCCCGCCCTCTCCCAGATGGGAGGCACCTGGCCCACGGACGGCCGCGTCATCGGCATCATCGCCGACGCCGCCGCCGACCTGGACGGCGTACGAGCCGCACGGCAGGCCGTACTGGACGCCGGAATGGTCCCCCTCGTCATCGCCCCGACCGGAAGGACCCTCGGCTCCGACGGCGACCCGGTCACGGTGCAGCGGACCTTCGCCACCGCCCGATCCGTCGAATACGACGCGCTGCTGCTCGCCGGAGCACCCCGGGCCGCCGCGGACGCCTACGGCGCCCGGGACGCCAAGGCCGGTACGGCCCAGCCCCCCGCGGCCTGCGACCCGCGCGTCCTGCTCCTCCTCACCGAGGCGTTCCGCCACGGCAAGGCCATCGGCGGCTGGAACGGCGCGGAGCACCTCCTCGAAACCACCGGCATCACCGCCGACGAACCCGGCGTCGCCCTCGGCGACAGCGCCGCCGCGGCCGTACAGGCGATCACCTCAGCCCTGGGCGAGCACCGCGCCTGGGACAGGTTCCCGCCCGCCCTCTGACAGGTAGCCCACCCACCGGCCGCACCGCCCGCCAGCCGCTCCACCCACCGGCCGCTCCACCCCGACCGCGCCCCACCCGTCGCAGCCGCCCTCCACGGCCGCGACGGGTGGGGCGCGGCGGCGTATGCGCGGGCGCGACCGAGTCGGTGCGCGGAAGTACGCCGGCACCGCTCGGAGGCGCTCGGCCCCGCCGCCGCTCGCGCCGTATCGATGCACCCATCGGGTGGACGGGCGCCGCCTGCTGTCTGAGTCCCTCCGCCCGCGGGGGACAAATGCCTCGCACGGTCCGGGGCCGCGGGAGAGCGCAGCCGTACGCCGGGTGGAAGCGGAACAGGTGGCAAGCACCACTTCACGACACGGAGGACTCTATGCACGCGAAGTCGGTTGCCCGGCACCTCATCACCACCCCCCGCCGGCAGACCGCACAAGCCCCCCAGCCCACTGCCGCGGCAACCGTCGACGCCGACGTCACCCACGCCGTCACGGAGGAACTGGCGCGCTTGTGCGCCGAGTCCGTCGCGTACAGCCGGTCCCTCGACCCGGTCTTCGCCACCGACGTCGCGGAGCGGCTGGCCGCCTTCACCCTCGGCGGCGGCTCGCGGATCCGCCCCCGATTCCTGTGGTGGGCCATGCGCGCCTGCGGCGGCACGGACAGCCACGCCGCCGGAGCGCTGCGCCTGGCCGCCGCGCTCGAACTCATCCAGAGCTGCGCCCTGGTCCACGACGACGTCATGGACCAGTCGGCGGTACGCCGCGGCAGGCCCTCGTTCCACGCGCAGATCGCACTCCAGTTCCCGGCGAACACGTCCCCCGAGGAAGCGGGCCCGGCGCCGTTCGCCCAGTCAGTCGCGGTCCTCGCCGGAGACCTCGCCCTGTCCTGGGCCGACGACATCGTCGCCGGGACGGACCTCGACCCGCCCGTACGCACCGACATCCTGCGGATCTGGCGGGCCATGCGGACGGAGATGGTCGCCGGGCAGTACCTCGACCTCCACGGCCAGGCGACCGCCACCCGCTCGGCCGCCCAGGCCATCCGCACCGTCTGCCTCAAGACGGCCCGCTACACCGTCGAACAGCCCCTGGCCCTGGGCGCCGCGCTGACCGGGACCGACGACACCACCCGCCGCTCCCTGGCCGCAGCCGGCCGGTGCGCCGGGATCGCCTTCCAGCTCCGCGACGACCTTCTGGGCGTGTTCGGCGACCCCGCGGTGACCGGCAAGCCCTCGGGAGACGACCTCCGCTCCGGCAAGGCGACGTACCTGCTCGCCCTCGCCCACGCGCGCGCCCGCGCCACCGGCGACACCGAGGTCATCGACCTCCTCCAGGCCTGCCGGGGCAGCGCCCCCCTCTCCGGCCCCGACCTCGCCTCGGTCCGTACGGCCCTTCACTCCACCGGGGCGCCCGCACACGTCGAGCGGCGCATCGACCGCCTGGCACGCACCTGCGAACGCCACCTCGCCGCAGCCCGCCTGCACGGCCCCGCCGCCCGGCACCTGACCGAACTGCTCGGACAGGTCGCCTCGCCCCCACCGCACGACGACGCCGCCGGACCCGCCGCCCGCCGCGGAGGTGCCCGATGAGGACGGTCACCGGCCGCACCGATCACGTGGTCGTCATCGGCGCCGGCTTCGCCGGCCTCTCCGCCGCCCTCCACCTCCTCGGCGCCGGCCGCCGGGTCACCCTCGTCGAACGCGACCGCCTCCCCGGAGGCCGGGCCGGTCTCATCGAACGCGACGGCTACCGCTTCGACACCGGCCCCACCGTCCTGACCATGCCTCACCTGCTCGAGGAAGCCTTCGCCGCGGTCGGCCAGACGATGTCCGACCGGCTGACCCTGCATCCCCTGCACCCCGCCTACCACGCCCGGTTCGCGGACGGCAGCAGCCTCGACGTCCACACCGACGCCCAGGCCATGGAAGCGGAGATCGAACGCTTCGCCGGAGGCCGCGAAGCCGCCGGCTACCGCCGCCTGCGCCACTGGCTGCACGACCTGTACCGGGCGCAGATGGGCCGCTTCATCGACACCAACTTCGACTCGCCCCTCTCCCTCCTGCACCCGGACCTGGCCCGCCTCGCCGCCCTGGGCGGATTCGGCCGCCTCCAGCCCGCCATCGGCCGGTTCATCACCGACGAGCGGCTGCAGCGCGTCTTCTCCTTCCAGGCCCTGTACGCCGGCGTCCCGCCGGCCCGCGCGCTCGCCGCCTACGCCGTCATCGCCTACATGGACACCATCGCCGGCGTGTACTTCCCCGAGGGCGGCATGCACGCCGTCCCCGCCGCGCTGGCCGCCGCCGCCACCGAGGCGGGCGCCACCGTCCACTACGGGCAGAGCGTCACCCGCCTGGAGCGCACCGGCGACCGGATCACCGCCGTCGTCACCGACCGCCAGCGCATCCCCTGCGACGCGGTCGTCCTGACCCCGGACCTGCCCGTCTCCTACCGCCTGCTCGGCGCCCGCCCGCGCCGCCCGCTCGCCCTGCGCCACTCCCCGTCGGCCGTCGTCCTGCACGCCGGAACCGACCGGACCTGGCCGGACCTGGCCCACCACACGATCTCCTTCGGTGCCGCCTGGAAACAGACCTTCCGCGAACTCACCCGCACCGGCCGCCTGATGAGCGACCCCTCCCTCCTCATCACCCGGCCCACCTCCACCGACCCGGGCCTCGCCCCGCCCGGCAAGCACACCCACTACGTGCTCGCCCCCTGCCCCAACACCGCCGTCGGCCCTTCGGCCGCCTCCTGGAAAGACCTCGGCCCCCGTTACCGGGACAGCCTGCTGCGCGAACTGGAGCACCGCGGCCTGACCGGTTTCGCCGACGCCATCGACACCGAGGTCCTGGTCACCCCCGCCGACTGGACCTCCCAGGGCCACGCTGCCGGCACCCCCTTCTCCGTCGCCCACACCTTCCCCCAGACGGGCCCCTTCCGGCCCCGCAACCTCGTACGCGGCACCGCCAACGCCGTACTCGCCGGCTGCGGCACCACCCCCGGCGTCGGCGTCCCCACCGTCCTGATCTCCGGCCGTCTCGCCGCCGCCCGCATCACCGGCCTGCCCGCGGGCCCCCGCACCACGGCGCCACTTCCCTCAGCGACGAAAGGCAGCCCCGCATGACGCGACGCGAACTCGACGCCGCCGCCATCACCGACCCCGCCCTGCGCGCCGCCTTCGACCGCTGCCGCCGTCTCAACGCCCGCCACGGCAAGACGTACTTCCTCGCCACCCGGCTGCTGCCCGCCTCCCGCCGCCCCGCCGTGCACGCCCTCTACGCCTTCGCCCGGCTCGCCGACGACATCGTCGACGACCTGGCCGCCCCCGCGGTGGCCGGCGACCGCGCCCAGCGGCTCCAGACGCTCTCGCGCGACCTCCACACGGCGATCACCGGCGGCACCGGCCACCATCCCGTCGTCACCGCCGTCGCCCACACCGCGCACCACTACCGCATCCCCCACAGTCACTTCGACGACTTCCTCACCTCCATGCGCAGCGACCTCACCGTCACCGACTACGACACGCTGGACGCGCTGCGCGGCTACATGCACGGCTCCGCCGCCGTCATCGGCCTCCAAATGCTCCCCGTGCTGGGCCACACCGCCCCCCGCGACGAAGCCGCCCCGCACGCCGCCGCCCTCGGCGAGGCGTTCCAGCTCACCAACTTCATCCGCGATGTCGGCGAAGACCTCGACCGCGACCGCGTCTACCTGCCAGCCGACCTCCTCGCCGCCGAGGGCGTCGACCGCGACCTGCTGTTCTGGAGCAGACGCACCGGCCGCCGCGACCCGCGCATCACCCACGCCCTGCGCTCCGCGGCCGCCCTGGCCCGACGTTTCTACGCGAGGGCGGAACCCGGCCTGAACATGCTCGAACCCCGCTCCCGGCCCTGCGTCCGCACCGCCTTCGTCCTCTACGGCGAGATCCTCGACGCCGTCGCCCGCGACGGGTACGCCGGCGTCCACCGCCGCTCCGCGGTCCCCCTCACCCGCAGGGCGGCCGTCGCCGCCGCCGGACTGGCCCGGATCGCGGCGGGCCGCCTGACAGCCCCCGCAGCCCCCGCCGCCAAGGAGACGGCCCGATGAGCCCGCGTTTCCCCCGCCGCCGCATCCCGGTCAGCCTGCGCCGCGGACCGGTGGCCTGGCACCGGCAGGAACCGACCTGGCGCGACGCCTCGCCCCGGCTCATCGACGCCGCCCTCAAACGGGCGCAGGCCCGGCCCACGGGCAACTGGTACGTCCTGGGCCCCAGCAGCGCCGTCCGTACGGACACCGGGTACGGCGTGACGGTCGACGGCACCGAGATCGTGGCCTGGCGGGACGCCGAGGGTGCGCTCGTCGCCGGACCGGGCGCCTGCCCGCACCTGGGCGCCGCGCTGGCCCAGGCCGCCGTCCGCTGCGGCACCCTGGTCTGCCCCTGGCACGGACTCGCCCTCACCGGCGCCCCCTTCGCCGGATGGAACCCCTGCCCCGCCCACGACGACGGCGTCCTCGCCTGGGTACGGCTCGACGGCCGCGGCCGCGAGGTACCCCTCGAAGCGCCCGCCGTGCCGGCCCGCCCGCCCGCCGCCCGCTCCCTGGCCGCCGTCTACACCGGGACGGGCGCCTGCGAGCCCGAGGACATCGTCGCCAACCGCCTCGACCCCTGGCACGGGGCCTGGTTCCACCCCTACTCCTTCGTCGACCTCACCGTCCTCGACGACGGCGCCGACACCGACGTCCTGACCGTGCGCGTCTCCTTCAAGATGTCCCGCCGCATCGTCGTACCCGTGACGGCCGAGTTCACCGCCCCCGGCCCCCGCACCGTCGTCATGCGCATCACCGAGGGCGAGGGCCGGGGCTCCGTCGTGGAAACCCACGCCACCCCGCTCGGGCCCGGCCGCGACGGCCGCCCCCGCACCCGGGTCACCGAAGCCGTCATCGCCACCTCGCACCGCCCCGGCTTCACCCTCGCCCGCACCGCGGCCCCCCTCCTGCGGCCCCTCGTGCGCCGCACCGCCGGCCGCCTGTGGCGCGACGACCTCGCCTACGCCGAGCGCCGCTGGGAGCTGCGCAGCACAGGCCGCTTCCCCGGCTGACCGAACCCGGCGCGAAGCGACCGCTCCGACCGGGCCCGCTCCACTACGGAACGCGGGGCGCCCGCTGTCCGAGGCCCGCCAGCAGGCGGCCCGCCGTGGACCGCCCCCGGTCCGGGACCGTCCACAGCGTCTCGCCCTGCACACCCCACCGCGCCAGCAGCGCATTGGCCGCCAGGAACCCGCTGGTAGCCGCCCGCTCCATCAGCGCCACCGGCAGACCCGTACGCACCAGGTCCCCGGCCACCACCACCCGCGCATCACCCGTCCGCACACCCGGCCGATCCCGGTACCCGCCCACCGTGAACAGCGGACAGTCCTCACGCCACTCGTGCCGGACATCCACGATCCCGGCGTCCGCCGTCTCCGGATACACCTCACGCAGCCGGCCCACCAGCCGCTCCTCCACGTCCCGGCGCCGCTCCGCCGGATCGACCGCGTACGCGTGCAGCTCCACCACCGAACCGCCGCTCCGGAGCGCCCACCGGTGCGCCTCGCCCTCCCACCGGTCCAGGACGCTCACGTTGTCGAGGTCGCCGAAGCCGCTCGTGCCGAGGAACCCGTGCCGGCCGCCCGCCACCGGCCGCGACAGCCACAGCCGCGACACCAGGAACGGCGGCGCCGTCCGCAGCCGCGCGACCGATGCCCGCCACGCCGGACCCACGAGCCGCGGCGACGCCCCGGCCACCGCCCGCAGCCCCCCGGTGTCCAGGGCCAGCACCACCCCGTCGAACGGCTCGCGCGACGCTCCCGCGACGACCTCCACCCGCTCCTC
This sequence comes from Streptomyces antarcticus, assembly GCF_026627255.1. GTDB lineage: Bacteria > Actinomycetota > Actinomycetes > Streptomycetales > Streptomycetaceae > Streptomyces > Streptomyces antarcticus. Next base: position 54,517 of record NZ_JAPNLM010000021.1, read on the forward strand.
GCCCACGGGGTGCACCTCGTGAACCGGCGTGCCCGTACGCAAGTCCACGCCGAGCCCGCCCAGATACCGGGCCAGCGGATCCCACAAGGCCTGCGGGAACGGCTCGCGCGGCACGTCGAACAGCAGCCCCTCACTGGAGCCGAGGAAATAGATGTGGAACATCAGCACCAGCTCGGCCGCCGAAAGCGTCGCCGGATCGGCGAAGAAGCTCCGCGAGAACACCTCGAACGCCAGATGGTGCGCCGCCTCGGGGAACCGGATCGAGGCCAGGAACTCGCTGGCACTCACCCCGTCCAGCGCCTCGTACACCCCCGGGACACCGACGTCCAGAAGGGGCAGGGCCGCGCGCGGGTTCATCCGCCCCAGATCGCGCCAGCCGAACGACGGGCTCTGCGCGACGAAGCCGAGCGCGCTCAGCGGCGGCGTGCGCGGCACCCGCGCGAAGCTGTCCTGCCCGCCGTCGCGGTGGCGCAGCGGATAGTCCGCCAGCCCCGTCAGCCCGTGAAGCCCCGGATCGGTTCGGCGCAGCAGTGCCCGCAGGTTGTAGTACTGCCGGAAGAACGCGTGGAAGCCACGGGTCATCGTCGCCTCCGAGCCGTCCGCCAGCCGCGTCCCCCATCCCGCCAGCCGGCCCCCGAGCTGTGCGTCCCGTTCGAAGAGCACGACGCGCACACCGCGCTCGGCGAGCACCGTGGCCGCCGACAGGCCCGCGATGCCCCCGCCGATCACGGCCACCCGCGGCCCGTGCCCCTCGGCCCGCGGCCGCCCGCCGCGGGCTTCGACGCGGCGGGCCCGCCGGTCCCGGCCCGGGTAGGCCCCGCTCACGCGGCGACCCGCCCGACGAAGGTGTGCGTGATCCCCGTCTGCCAGCCCGGCAGGGGGAGCACCCGCACCTCCGTGAACCCGGCCGCCCGCATCCGCGCGGCGAACTCCGGCGCCGTGTCGAAGCCGAGCACGCTGCGCCACAAGTGCTCGTACAGCCCGGCGTCCCCGCCGGCCCGGCCCAGCGGCATGATCAGGGTCCGGCACACGGCCGTCCACAGCGCCCGGTGCACCGCCCTCCCGCCCAGCGCGTACTCGTGCACGGCGATCCGGGCGCCCGGCGCCATCGCGGAACGCACGCGGGCCAGCGTCAGGTCGGGATCGGGCACGTTGCGCAAGAGGTAGGCGGCGAACACGGCGTCGAACGGGCCGTGGACGCCGGCCTCGCCGAGCCGGTCGGCCGAGGCCTGCACGAAGTCGACGCCGACGGGCCAGTCCTTGGCCGCGGCCCGCCCCAGCATGCCCGCGGAGGCGTCCACCCCGGTGATGCGGGCCTCTCCCGCGACCGACAACAGCGCTGCCGTCGAGGCGCCGGTACCGCAGCCCAGGTCCAGGACGCGGGCGCCGCGGCCCGCGTCCGGCAGACCCAGACGGCGGGCCGAGCGGCGCAGATGGCCGTGGTAGCCGGGGCTCGCCGCGACCAGCAGGTCGTAGCGGGCCGCGGCTTGGTCGAAGGCAACCGACAGGGCGTCGTCGCGCAGCAGTGACATGACAGCCTTTCAGTACCGTCCGGGCCCCGAGGCCGGGACGGATCGGCGGAGCAGGGGCAGTTCCAGAAGCGACCGCAGCATGGGCAGAACGGGGGTGCGCAGACCGATGCCGAAGTCCTCGACGGGCGAGGTGGCGCCGTCCAGGAACCGCAGGACCCGCTCGGCCGGCACGGAAGCGAAGAGGTGGGAGAAGAAGGCCCCGCCGTCGACCCGCCCGGTGTCCAGCGCGCGCAACAGCACCGCGTCCATCGCCCGGGCCCGGCGACCGTGTACGGCCGGGGCCCGGGCGGGGGAGCGACCCGCCCGCACCGCCTCGGCGAGGTGGCGGCTCTGACGCTGGATCGCGGCGAACGTGTAGCCGGTCGAAGGCCGGGTCGCCCCGCCGGCCGCTCCGATGAAGTGGACCCGACGCCCGCCGCGACGGGGGTAGACGCCGTCGCTCATCGGGATCACCCCCTGCTCCCGCTCGCCCACGGTGAAGTCGCCGAGGCCCAGAACCGACGTGCAGTAGTCGTGCAGGGCGCGCTCGTACGCCGCCCCGTCCAGGATGGAGCGGGAGAACTCCGTGTACTCGACCAGCGCTTCGTACCGGCTGAGCGGCAGTACGTACCCGAAGGCGAGTCCCCGGGGCGGCTGGGGGAGGCGGAAGTCCATCAGGGTCGCCACGTCGGGATCGAACGCAGGCTCGGCGGTCCGCACGAACCATCCCCGGAAGTGCTGGAGCAGCGTGGTCCGGGCGGCGGGCAGCCGCCGCGGTGGCCGCGAGTCGAACACCATTCCCGACCGGACCACCGAGGGCGCCCCCGACACGTCGCGGCCGCGGACCAGCGCGCCACCGCCGGAGTCCCGCACCGAGTCCACCGTCATCAACCGCACACCGACCCCGTACCCGCCGAGCCGCCCCGCCATGGCCGCCTCGAACCGATCCGACCTCAGCATCTTGTACCTCATCGCGCCCAGCGGACGGTCGATCACCGCGCCGTCCGGCGCGTACAGACGCAGCCGGTTCCAGCTCGCGGCCAGCAGCCCGTCGTACGGACCGGCACCCGCCTCCCAGAAGCACCAGGTCCGGACCGGCGGACGCAGCGGTCCCGGCGGGGCGTCGACCACGATCACCCGCGGCGCCGGCCCTCCCCCGGAACAGGGCCGCGCGAGGCCGACCGCGAGGGACAGCCCCGCCGCCCCGGCCCCGACGACGGTCACATCGGCATCCCAGCTCACCCCGTCCTCCTGCCCCATCGCGCACCCGTCCCTCTTCCGCGCCGACCACCCGAGCGGATGCAGTCAACATTTCCCGCGGGAGCGGGGCCCCCAGGGCCACGGGAGGCGGCGGAAGGACCATCCCCATGGCCCTCCAGCACCACCCCGCGCCTCCAGGGGGTGCGCCCACTCGGCGTAGCCGTGCGCAGCGCGTCCCGGCACAGGATGCCGGCCGGCCGCCAGAGCCCTGCGGGCCTCCCCCTCGGCAGGAGCCCGCGGAACCACCCTCCCGGCCCGGTGCTCACCAGCGCGGGGCGAGGGGCGCCGGAGCAGACCGGCAGACCCGTCACCGAGTGGCGGCGGTGCGCTTGCCGCAGGGCGATGCGGGCATGCGCGAAGGGAACCACGGTGTCGAGTGCCGTCGCCGGCAAGCCCGCCCGCCGGGTGGGAAGCATCCTCAGCGCGAGCGGCGCCGCATCACATGGAGGTTTCCCATGTCTGGATCCGCCGGCCCCGACCCGCTTGCCGAATTGTCCGCGGCCGGAGTGTCGGTATGGCTCGACGACCTGTCCCGCGAGCTCCTGGCCGGTGGCGAGCTCGACAAGCTGATCGCGGACAAGCACGTGGTGGGGGTCACCACGAACCCCACGATCTTCGCCTCCGCCCTGTCCAAGGGCGACCGCTACAACGAGCAGCTGCGCGGCCTCGGCGCAGGCGCCGCACACGTCGACGACGCGGTCTTCGCCCTGACGACCGACGACGTACGGAACGGCTGTGAGGCCTTCACCCCGGTCTACGAGCGCACCGGCGGGACCGACGGGCGGGTCTCCATCGAGGTCGACCCCCGCCTGGCCCAGGACGCCGACGCCACCACCGCCCAGGCCCGCAAGCTGTGGCAGACGGTCGGCCGGCCCAACCTGCTCGTCAAGATCCCGGCCACCCGCAAAGGGCTGAAGGCGATCACCGCTGTCATCGCCGAGGGCATCAGCGTCAACGTCACGCTGATCTTCTCCCTGGACCGCTACCGCGATGTGATGGACGCCTACCAGAGCGGCCTGGAGCAGGCGCGGGCGGCAGGACGCGACCTGTCGGGCATCCACTCGGTCGCCTCCTTCTTCGTCTCCCGCGTCGACACCGAAGTCGACCGCCGCCTCGACGCCCTCGGCACCCCGGAGGCCCGGGCACTGAAGGGCAAGGCCGCGGTCGCCAACGCCCGCCTCGCGTACCGGGCGTACGAGCGGATGACCGCGGAGCCGCGCTGGCAGCGCCTCGCCGCCGAGGGCGCACGGGTCCAGCGGCCCCTGTGGGCGTCCACCGGGGTGAAGGACCCGTCCTACCCCGACACGATGTACGTCAGCGAACTCGTCATCGCGGGCACCGTGAACACCATGCCGGGTGCCACCCTGGCCGCGTTCGCCGACCACGGCACCCTGCCCGCCCACCCGCCGAACGCGGACGACTTCACGGCCGCCGCCGCCCACCTGGAGGCGCTGGAGCACGCCGGCATCGAATTCACCGATGTCACCGACACGCTTGAACGCGAAGGACTGAACAAGTTCGTAGACAGCTGGACGGACCTCGGAGCCTCGGTGGAGCGGGAGATGCACCGGGAAGCGTCCAACGCCGGCGGTAGCGGGGGCGGGGCCGACGGCCCCGAAAGTACCGACTTCCTGGCGACCTATCTCAATGACCACTACGCGGGCGCCACGGGCGGCCTGGAACTGTTCCGGCGGGCCGCGTCGGCGCAGGCGAACACGGAGAGCGGCACGGCACTGGCCGACTTGGCCCGTCAGGTCGAAGAGGACCGTGACTCGCTGACGCGGCTCATGAGCGATCTGGGGGTGCCCACCAGCCGCTCGAAAGCCGCCATGGGCTGGCTCGCCGAGAAGGCGGGCCGCCTCAAGCCCAACGGCCATCTCCTCACCCGCTCCCCGCTCAGCGACGTCCTCGAAGCGGAGTCGATGCTCCTGGGCGTCCAGGGCAAGGCAGCCTGCTGGCGGACCCTGCACGCCCTCGCGGAAACCGACGAGCGTCTCTCCGTCGACCGTCTGGACACCCTCCTGGAGCGCGCCGAGCGGCAGATCGAAGTCCTGGAGGAGCTGCGCGCCTCGGCGGCCACCCGAACGCTGCTCCCCCAGCCCTCGAGCACGCCGCCCGAGGACGTCTGACCCCCGCCCGACCCCGCCCTGAGGGGGGATGGAGTTCCACCCGCCACCGGGCTCGCCCGGCCGACGCCGTGCTGCCCGTGCGGGGGTATGGCCGGGGTGAGATGGGTGCGACTGCTGTGAGCCCGGGGTGGGTGATGCCCCGTCACCGGGGTGTGCGGTGCCGTGATGCCGATGTCGGCCGGCCTCCCCCGTTGTACGCGCCTTGCGGTACGTCCGCATGCCGGAGCAGCCGGTAGCCCTGGAGCTCCCGCCGCGAGCGGAACGAACGGTGAACGAACGCCTGCACCAGCTCGGTCAGGGCGCGCGCCCGGCCCGCCCGCACGACAGGCTCACCCGATCCCCGAGAATTATTCGAATCGCCGGAATGGCTTAATGCTCGCATGCGTGGATGGGTCTGATTATCAGCCAAGGGGCGAAGAGAATAACCCGGATGGGGTAAATGCACCCTGCGCCTTAGTCCTACATCGGATTGTCTCACCTGCGAATTCGGATGTTACCGGCGCATTTTTCGCCGGACTATGGCCCAGTGCGCCCCCTCCGCGCTCGGGGCTGTCGTTGCTCTGCGCAACTCACTGCGTAATATGCCGTTTTATCCATCAGGCTTCCCGGGCGATCGGGCAGGTCCCGGCACGCCACGGCCCCTCACGGAAATGGCCTCTCGATGAAACTGAGAAACCTTCAAGCGGCTCGGCGCCGCGCTTTGTCCGGCGGGTTGGCCTCAGGTATCGCGGCGACGGTCGCCGCCGTCATGGTCGCCGTCACTCCGACGTCCGCACTGGCGATCGCCATCCCGGTGCCGCTGGCCACAGCGGCGAGCTACTCGGTATTGGCCGGTTCCCAGGTGACGAACACGGGTAACTCCGTGATCAGCCGTGACCTCGGCGTGCACCCGGGCACGGCGGTTACCGGCTTCCCGCCCGGTCTGATGCTCGGCGCCGTGCACGCCGCGGACGCTGTCGCCCTGCAAGCCAAGAGCGACCTGGTCACGGCTTACAACAACGCGGCCGGCCAGGCCACGGACTTCGCGCTGCCCGCAGGAATCGGTGCGGCGAACACCCTGCTCCCCGGCGTTCACACGGCGGTGGCCGGTGTCGGACTCACCGGTGACCTGATCCTGGACGCGGGAGGAGATCCCAATGCCGTGTGGGTCTTCCAGATTCCCGAGGCGCTGACCACGGCATCGTCCAGCCGGGTGCTCCTCACCAATGGCGCTTCGGCGTGCAATGTCTACTGGCAGATCGGCAGTTCGGCCACGCTCGGCACCAACTCCACCTTCGTGGGGACGATCATGGCGCTGACCTCGATCAGCGTGACCACGGGGGCGAACATCGAGGGCCGGGCACTGGCTCGCAACGGCGCCGTGACGCTCGACACCAACCGGATCTTCCTGGGGACGTGCGCGACCGGCGGCACCACCGGCGGAACGACGACCGGCACCACCGGCGGAACCACGACCGGCACCACGACGGGCACCACGACGGGCACCACGACCGGCACCACGACGGGAACGACAGCCGGTACCACGGGCGGTACGGCAGGCGGGACGTCCGGTGTCCTCGGCGGTGTCCTCGGCGGTGTGACGACCGGCGGCGGGCTGCTCGGCGGTCCCATCGCCAGCATCGTGACCGGCGGCACGTCGGGGAACATCTCCGGCAACACTTCGGGGAACACCGCGGGCAACACCGCGGGCAACACGACCGGAGCCAGCACCGTCGGCAACACCACAGGCGGGCACAGCACGGGCGGAAGCATCACCGGTGGGAACGTCGGTAAGCCCGGTCGGCCGGGCCCCGGCCACGGCGAGGGACCGGGCCACGGCGAGGGACCGGGCCACGGCGAGGGACCGGGCCACGGCGAGGGACCGGGCCACGGTGAGGGCCCCGGCCACGGCGAGGGACCGGGCAAGCCCGGCCACGACGGTCCCGAAGGGCCCGGGAAGCCCGGCCACGGGAACAAGCCCGGCGGACACCATGGCTACGGCGCCGCGCCCGTGAACTTCGAGCACGAGGCCTTCAAGGGCTAGGCAACCGACTGCACGAAGCCCGCCCACCGGGTGACGGCGCGCGGCGGAGCCCTCATCGGCTCCGCCGTATGCCGGGTCCGGCAGAAGCACCAGGCGGGAGCAGCCGAAACGAGAAGGGCAGGGTGGGGCGTGTTGAACGGAAACAGATCAGCGGCCGTCGAGGAACTCCAACAGGCCGGCTCCACCCCGGAGCCACAGGAACATCACGAGGAAACAACGGCGCCGAGCGCGCCGCTGCGAGGGGTCCGTGTGCTGACCGCGGCACGCCGCGCGGCCGTGGCGCTGTGTCTGCTGACGACTCTGACCCATGTCGTGCTGCTGTTCCTCCACGTCGCGCCCCCCAGTTCCGTCTCGAACCGGTTCAGCCCGCAGATCAACGCCTGGATCTACCCACTCTTCGAACAGAACTGGCGGCTCTTCGCACCGGAACCCGACTCCGTCAACCGTCGGATCCTTGCGAGGACCGCACGCACCGGACCGAACGGTACGGCCCAAGTGACCACCTGGTTCGACCTCAGCGCCGTGGACCACTCCGCCGTGAAGCACAACGTCTTTCCGAGCCACACGACACAGAATCTCCTGCGCCGGGCCTGGACCTCGTACGTCGAAACACACGGAGGCGACGACAAGGCGGCCTCGGACCGTGCCGTGATGATGCGGACGTACCTGCGCAACATCGCCGCGGACCGCGTCGCGGCCCACGGCGACGGCACCCCGTTCGACTTCATCCAACTTCGCGTCCTCACACAGCCGATCGCCGCACCCGGCACCGGCAACCGCCCGCCGATGCCCGCCGACGAGCGGCTCCTGCCCTGGTGGAAGGTGACCTCCCATGGGAACTGAGCCCATTCCCCGGTCCACCGCCCGAGCATCGGCGCCGCAGGGCTCCACGATCGAGAAGTTGCACGGGGTCGCGCGGCGCGGCATCGCGCTCGTCACCGGCGGGCCCGTTTCGCTGTACGCCGTGGCGGTCATGCGAGCCGGCTACGGATCGCTCTACCTGCTCTTCCTCCTACGCGAGTTCCCGCACCGTCACGAGATCTGGGGGCCCAGCTCCCCGTGGACGCCGGCGCTGTCGCAGCAGCTGTACGACCAGACGGGATGGAACAGCGTCCTGGCCCTGTCCGACAGCGCTGCCTACTTCGAACTCTGCTATGGGACGGCCCTCTTCACCTCCGCGCTCTTCATGCTGGGGTGGCGGACCCGTGCCACGTCCGTTCTGTTCGCCGTCGTGGTCACCTCCTTCCATGCCAAGGCGATCTTCATGACGGACGGAGGCGACAACCTGATCCTGCTGATGGCCGTCTACCTCGCCTTCACCGCGTGCGGCCGCCGCTGGTCCCTGGACGCACGCAGAGTTCGCCTCCACGCGGCCCGTGCGAGCGGAGCGCTCGACCAGGCGAGGAGGACGTCCTCGCCTCAGCTCCGCGCCACGCGCCGTACCTTGACGACGGTCGTGCACAACTGCGCCCTCTTCGTCATGGCGGCAGAGGTCTGCTTCCTGTACGGGTCCGCAGGCCTGTACAAGGTCCAGGGCGCATCCTGGGGCAGCGGTACCGCCCTCCACTACGTCCTGAACCTCGAACTCTTCCAGCCCTGGCCGGCGCTCTCCCACCTCGCGGACGATCACGCGATCCTGATCGCGATCACCACCTACGCGACGGTGCTCCTACAAGTCGCCTTCCCCTTCGTGCTCTTCGGCAGACTCAAGTACCCGGTCCTGACCATGCTGCTGGGAATGCACACCGGCATCGCGTTGGTCATGGGACTGCCCCTGTTCTCCGGAGCGATGATCGTGGCGGACGCCGTCTTCCTCCCCGACCGCTTCTACACCTCACTGGCCGCGCTGTGCCGTCGCACGGTCCGGCGGGCCCGCCCCTGGCGGCAGGCGACCGCTTCCCCGGCTTCCGTATCGCTGCCACCGCAGAGCCGGCAGCCCGCGCCGTCCGGCCCGCAGTCCGCGCCGTCCGGCCCGCAGTCCGGTCCTGCCGGGCGCGACGCGCGCCCGTCGGCTCGTCCCGCGTAGGTCAGCGCGGTACGGGTGATGAGGCGCTCGCTGCTCTCCGGGTCCAGAGCCAGGGCCCGGAGGCGGTCGTACATCACGCCGTAGCTCAGGACCTCCGATCGTTTCTCCAGGTAGAGGTCGCTGGTGAGCCGTTCGAGATAGACCGTCCCCGTCCCTGTCCCCGGCGCGTCGGCGAAGTGGAGGATGGAGAACCGTCCGGACAGCCCGGGGTGCGCCCCGACGTCGTGGGGGAGGACCTGCACGGTGGTGTGCGGTTGCGCACCGAGACGGTTCAGGTGCTCAAGCTGCTCGCGCATGATGTCGGGGCTCCCGACGACACGGCACAGCGCCGATTCGTCCAGGACGACGGACAGGCGCAGGGGACGGGCCGGATGGTGAGCCCGGTGCTGACAGCGCATCCGTACCTCCACACGTGCCGCGACCTGTCCGGAGGTGGGTGGGGGAATCGTTTCCGCCACAACTGCGGCCGCATAGGCGGGAGTCTGCAGAAGGTTCGGAACCACCATGGGCTCGTAGGAACTGATCGAAGAGGCTTCCATCTCCAACCCGATGTAGACCGAGCAGGGGACCTCGCCGTAGGCGACCCACCAGCCCTGCCGTCCCGATTCCCTCGCCATCCCCATCAACCCGTCCACGACCTGCTGGTCCGCGATTCCGTACAGACCGCACAGGTCCCGTACGTCCCGCGGACTGATCGCCCGGCGGCCGGTCTCCATGAGGCTGATCTTGGGCTGGGACACCATCAGGTGCTCGGCGACCCGCAGACCGGTGAGGCCACGTGCCAAGCGCAGCCGACGGAGCTCCGCGCCCAGCCGGATCCTTCTGATGGTCGGGTTGTCATTCGCCGCCATGGGCGGTTTACCTCCGCCTTCACATCGTCTACCAGCCGTAAGAGGCACCTCATGGCCGTGCCCGACGAATCGATCCGCCATGCGTTGATGTACAACGAGCCTCGCCATCCGGCGTCACCGGGCACACGAGGGCCGGCGGTACGGCAGCGGTGATGCACTGGATCGGGCGTTTGCGGGCATTTGCAGGCGTTTGCGGGCGGTCTCGGCGCGGTGAGGTGGCCGGTCCGTGCGCGGGAGCCGTCAGACGCGTTGGGCGCGGTGGAGCAGGGTCTGCGCGCCGCGGGGCCTCAGGGCGGCGCGGGCGGCGTTCGCGCCGGGTGCGCCGTGGACTCCGCCGCCGGGGTGGGCGGCCGCGGAGGCCAGGTAGAGGTTCTTGACGGGGGTCTCGGGGCGGCCTGTGCCGGGGGTGGGGCGGAAGACCAGCTGCTGGTGGAGAGCAGTGGTGCCGTTGTTGATGGCGCCGTTGTGGAGGTTCTCGTTCATGGCCTGGAGGGTGGTGGGGGCCAGGATGCGGCGTGCGGCGATCAACGCGCGGAAGCCGGGTGCGAAGCGTTCCACCTGCGCTTCGATGCGGTCGGCCATGGCTTCCTGTTCGCGGGTGTCCCACCTGCCGGTGAGGTGGTCGGGGCCCGCGTCGGCGGTGATGTGCTGCGGAAGGTGGGTGTAGGCCCAGGCCGATTCCGTACCGGCCGGTGAGCGGCTGGGGTCCGCCGTGGTCATCTGGCCGAAGAGGGCGAACGGCTCGTCGGGTACGTGTCCCATGGCGATCTGCGCGGCGAATCGGGTGAGGCCGTCCACGCCGTCGGCGAGGTGCACCGTACCCGCCCCGGCCGCTCCGGGAGCCGTCCACGGCACCCGGCCGGTCAGGGCCCAGTCGACCTTGAAGGTCGCGAAGTCCCACTGGAAGCGTTCCAGGTCCCGCACGAGGCGCGACGGCAGGTGCTCCTCACCGACGAGGTCCCGGTACAGGGCGGGCGCGGAGGTGTCGGCCAGCACGGCCCGGCGCGCGTCGACGGTTTCCCCGCCCGCCGTCACGACCCCGACCGCGGTGCCGCCGCGGACGACGACGGACGCGACGCGCTCCCCGCAGCGCAGGACTCCGCCGCGGCGCTCGAAGCGGCTGACGAGTGCCGCCGTGAGGGCGCCGGCGCCGCCGACGGGCACGGGGAAGCCGTGGCTCTGGCCGAGCATCGACATGAGCCAGCCGAAGCCGCCGCTGCCCGCGGCCTCGGGAGCCAGGTCGGCGTGGAGGGCGTTGCCTGCCAGCAGGAGACGGCCGCCCTCCCCGGCGAACTCCTCCTCGCCCAGGCGCCGCACCGGCAGGGCCAGCTTCCGGGCCAGCCGCAGCCCCCCGGAGGCCCGGAGTTTCGCGGCCAGCCGGAGTGCGGACCGGATCGGCGGGAAGGGCGTGAACAGGGCCTGTACGAGGTCCGGCCCGATCCGGCTCCATGTCCGGTACATGCTCTGCCAGGCGTCGGCGTCGGCGGCCGCGAACTCCGCAAGCCCCGCGGCGGTGTCCTGCGCACGGCGCTCCAGCACCGCGCACCCGCCGTCGAGCAGGGGGTGCGCCAGGACGCGCGGGGCATGCGCCCAGCGCAGGCCCTCGGCGCCGAGGGCGAGGCGGGCGAGGACCGGGGAGGCGGCCGCGAGCGGGTAGAAGGCGCTGAAGACGTCGGAGACGTAGTCCGGGTGCACCCCGCGGTCACTGCGCACGGCGCCTCCGGGCTCTTCCTGGCCTTCCAGGACCTCCACGCTCCACCCGGCGTCGAGCAGCAGGTTCGCGGCCACCAGGCCGTTGGGGCCCGAGCCGATCACCACAGCGTCAGGCACTACGTACCGTCTCGTGCTCGGGCTGTTCCTCCACGATCCTGGCCAGGCGGGCCAGCATGCCCCGGTGCCTCAGTTGGAGGGCCGCCTCGCTGACGGGGTTGTGCAGGGTCCCTCCCAGGCCGCGCAGGGGGTGTTCGTCGCACACGATGAGCGTCTCCTCGCCCCACGGCCTGAGCTGGAGGAAGATCCTCGCCGTGCCGAGCGATTTGAACGCCGCCTCCAGCTCCAGCTCCTCGCCGGTCACCTCGTGGCGGACGGTCGTCGTGCCCTGCGCGGACCACGGCCCCAGCCGGACCGTGTAGCGCAGCCGGGCACCCTTTCCGGGCCAGGAGTGGTCCAGTGGCGTCGACTCGGACGTGCCCACCACCCACTCTCCGTAGCGGCGGGGGTCGGCCAGTACGGCCCAGACCGCGCGGGGCGGACGGTGGATGAGGTGATGACGGACGGCCACGAGAACTCCTCTGACGACAAGGACGGTGGGAGTGGGAGGTACGACAGCGCGCGAGGTCCCTGGGAGAGCGCGCGGGGTCCCGACGAGGGAGGCCGCCCGCGCGGAACCCCCCGAGGTCAGTGGCCGAGCGCGTTCTTGAGCTGCTGCTTGGTCATCGTCGAGCGGCCCTCGACACCGCGCTTCCTGGCCTCCTGGTAGAGGTCGTCCTTGGTGCGTTCGGACGAGCCGCCACCGCCGGACTTCTCGCCACCGCGCTGCGCGGCGGACTTGCCCCGAGTGGAACCACGGCTCGCGGTCCTGCTCTCGCCCGAACGGGCGCGCTCCTTGTTCACCGTGCGGGAGGCCATCTCCTTCGCGCGGTCCTCCGGCATACCGCGCTTCTCGCCCGACTCCTTGACGTGCTCGTACTGGCGCTCGCGCTTGGGGCTCGATCCTCGCGGCATGACGTGACCCTCCATCGACGGTGTGATGTCCCGGTCATGGTGCGCGTGCCCCGGTCGGGCCGCATCTCACACGGACCCGACTGGCGTGCATGCGCACCGGACACCGGGCCGGACCGGGTCCGGGACCGCCGACGGTCCGCCGCGTGGTCCCCGGCCCGCCGTGACGCCCTGCCCGTCCCCCGTTCGGGGTGCGCTCGCGGAGGACCGGGGGTGATCATGGCGTGCCGGGGTAGTCGCTCCACGTGATCACTGTGGGCGTGGAAGAAGAGTATTTGCTGGTGGACCCCACTACAGGTGTGCCGTCACCGATGGTGGAGGAGGTCCGCCGCACGGCGGGTCTGGGGCCGTTCGCGGAGCGCGGCGAAGTCCAGGACGAGCTGTTGCAGGCCCAGATCGAGGTGGCCACTCCCGTGTGCTGGAGCCTTGACGAGGTGGGCGGCCACCTGCTGCGCCTGCGTCACGCGGTGGCCGCGGCCGCCGAGGCGAACGGCTGCCGGATCGCCGCCACGGGTGCGGCCCCGGTGCGCGGCGTGCTGCGCGTACCGGTGACTCCTACGCCGCGCTACCTGAAGATGGAGGGGGAGGCCCGGCAGCTGGTCGACGAGCAGCTGATCTGTGGGATGCACGTCCACGTGGAGGTCCCCGATCCGCAGATGGGCGTCGCGGTGCTGAACCGGATCCGGGGGTGGTTGCCGACGCTGCTGGCCATGTCCGCGAACTCGCCCTTGTGGGACGGGCGGGACACCGGGTTCGCCAGCTGGCGCACCATCGTGTTCGGCCGGTGGCCGGTCAGCGGTCCGCCGCCGCACTTCGACGGCATCGCCGACTACGAACGGCGTCTGGACGCCCTGGTGGCTTCGGGGGCCATCGCGGACCGGGGGCAGGTGTACTGGCAGGCCCGGCTGTCCGACCGCTACCCGACGGTAGAGGTGCGCTGCCTGGACGTCCAGTTGCGGGCCGACGACGCCGTCATGTTCGCCGGTGTCGTACGCGGCCTCGTCGCCACGGCGATCGCCGAGGAGAAGTCGCAAGCACCCCTCACGGTGGTCGCGCCGGAGCTGGTACAGGCCGGCACCTGGCACGCGGCCCGGTACGGCCTCAACGGGACACTGATGGACCCGCTCGGCGTCCCGCACAGCAGCGGAGACGTGCTGTCCGCGCTCCTGCGGCACATCACCCCGGCCCTCAAGGAGGCCGGCGACCTCCGGGAAGTGAGCGCGCTGGTCCACCGGCTCCTGCGAGGGGGTACTCCCGCCGACCGCCAGCGCCGCGCCCTGGCCGATGCGGGGCTGCCGGAACTGATCGGCCTCGTGACGGGCGCGGCCATGACCGAATGAGGCCCGCGCGGCCGACCGGACTCGTCCCCCACCGGCATGGGTGGCATGGGTGGCTCTTACGACGTCTGCCCGGCCCCCGAGGGGGCCGGGCAGAGACGACTGAGCGGCATCACCGTGCGGTCCGGTCACCCGGCTTCGGGGGCCTCGGCCTCCCGCTGTCCTTGGGTGATGACCTGGATCTCGTTGGTCCGCTCGTTCCGGATCCGGTAGACCGCGTGGGGCCCGGGGTCGCGGACTTCTTCGACCCGGCCGCGGCGCAGCTCTTCCCGGCCGTCCCGATAGGCGACGTCATCGTTCTCCGGAGGAGCCATGGTCTTCTCCCGGTCAGCGGGGTGTCGTCGGGGTCATGCCCCCGCGACCCTTCGCGCGGGGACCGACCGTCGTCCGGTCAGGCGTGCCGGTGCGAGCGCCGGCCGCCGGTGACGAGGCGGTAGACGACGAGGAGGATGACCGAGCCGATGATGGCGGCGATCCAGGTGGAGAGGTCGAAGAAGCCGTCGATGGAGTCGACGCCGAATATGACCTTGCCGAGCCATCCGCCGAGCAGACCGCCCGCGATGCCGATGAGCATGGTGATGATGATGCCGCCCGGGTCCTTGCCCGGCATCAGCGCCTTCGCGATGAAGCCGGCAAGCAGCCCGATGAGGATCCAAGCGATGATGCCCACGATGTGTCTCCTGCCGTGTGCGACGAGGTCGGTGTCACGTCGCTTCTTCACCCGCCTCGCGCTTTGAAACCCGCCCGGACATAAACGGGACGTTCGAGCCGTCGGGTGCGGCAGAAGGTCAGTTCTCGGCGGCAGGGGACGGGAACCGCTGTCCCGGCGTGCGCGACGGGCCGGCGCGCGGGTCCGCTTACGGGCCGCCGGGCCGGGCAGGCGCCCTGTATGTCGACCGCCCGTTCGGGCCTGCCCGACCGGTGCCGGGCCGAACCGGCACAGGAGTGCAGTGATGGCGTACGTGACCGTGACCCGGAGCTCTACGGAGAGCGAGGTACCGAAGGGGAAGACCCCGCTCGGAGCCGTGCTGACAGCAGGTGCCCCGTGTGCGGTCTGAGCGGTGAGGCGCGCTTCGACGGCCGACGGCCCGACCTGGCCGCGGTCGAGAGGATGACCGACGTGCTGGAGCCGCGGGGACCGGACGGCAGAGGCGCGTGGTCACAGGGCTCGGTGGCGCTGGGGCACCGCCGCTTGAAGATCATCGACCTGTCCGAGCGCGGCGCGCAGCCCATGACCGACGCACACCTGGGCCTCACCGCCGCCTTCAACGGCTGCATCTACAACCACCGGGATCTGCGCCGCCGCCTTGAGGGGCTCGGGTACCGCTTCTTCTCGGGCTCCGACACCGAGGTGGTCGTCAAGGCCTACGCCCAGTGGGGCCCGGAGTGCGTGGACTTCCTCGTCGGCATGTTCGCCTTCGCCGTGGTCGAGCACCACACTGGCCGCGTCGTCCTCGGCCGGGACCGGCTAGGCATCAAACCCCTGTACGTGTCCCAGGACAGCGACCGCCTGCGCTTCGCCTCCACGCTGCCCGCCCTGCTGGCGGGCGGCGGAGTCGACACGTCCCTCGACCCGGTGGCGCTCCACCAGTACCTGAGCTGGCACGGTACGGTCCCGGCGCCCCGCACCGTGCTGTCCGGCGTGCGGAAGGTCCCGCCGGCCACCGTCCGCGTCATCGAGCCGGACGGCAGCCACCGTGACCACTGCTACTGGCAGCCCTCGTACACCCGGCGCTCCGAGCTCGGCGAGGACCCGGGACTCTGGCGGGAAGCGGTGCACGACGCGCTGCGCACGGCGGTGCGGCGGCGCACGGTCGCCGACGTCCCCGTGGGCGTGCTCCTCTCGGGCGGCCTCGACTCCAGCCTGATCGTCGCGCTGCTCGCCGAGGAGGGGCAGGAGGACCTCGCGACCTTCGCCATGGGCTTCGAGTCGGAGAACGGGGAGGAGGGCGACGAGTTCAGCTACTCGGACCTGGTCGCCCGCCGGTACTCGACCGACCACCACCAGTTCTTGATCACCTCCGACCGGCTCCCGGCCGCGCTGGAATCCGCGATCGGCGCCATGAGCGAGCCGATGGTCAGCCACGACGCCGTGGCGTTCCACATGCTGTCGGAACAGGTCTCCAAGGAGGTCAAGGTCGTGCTGTGCGGCCAGGGCGCGGACGAGGTGCTCGCGGGCTACCACTGGTATCCGCAGATCGCCGCGGCCACCCGGGCCGGTGCGGACGAGGCGTACGCGGCGGCGTACTTCGACCGCACCCACGCCGAGATCACGGCCATGCTGCATCAGGACTTCGCCCCCCGTCACGACGCCTCGACGGACTTCGTCCGCGCCCACATGGCCGCCCCGGGCGCCGACAGCGCCCTCGACGCGGCCCTCCGGATGGACGTCCACGCGCTGATGCCCGACGACCCGGTCAAGCGGGTCGACAACATGACGATGGCCTGGGGACTGGAGGCGAGGGTGCCGTTCCTGGACCACGAACTTGTCGAGCTGGCCGCCGCCTGCCCGCCCGGTCTGAAGCTCGCGCAGGGCGGCAAGGGCGTGCTCAAGGACGTCGGCCGTACGGTCCTGCCACGGGAGATCGTCGACCGGCCGAAGGGCTACTTCCCCGTACCGGCTGTCCGGAACATGGCCCAGCCCGTCCTGAACCGCGTACGCGACGCCCTCGGGGCTCCGGAGGCCCGGGGGCGCGGGATCTTCGATCGGCGCTCCGTGGACCGGCTGCTCGCCGAGCCCAACGACCATCGGACCAGGCGCGGGGCCAACACCCTGTGGCAGGTGGCGTCCTTGGAGATCTGGCTCCAGACGCACGGCATCCGTTGACCGCCCGAACACCTGAACGCCCGAGCGCCTGAACGCCGACATCCGGAAGTGAGCGACCGGGACAGAGACCGGAGAGGAGGCCCATGCCCCCCGAACACGTGAAACCCCTGGAGTACCGGTCCGGACCGCACCGCGGAGCCACCGCCTCCACCGCTTCCGCCGGTGCGGCCCCGTCGGCCCCCGCGCCCGTCCGGATGCCAGGCCGCCGCGGCGCCGACCCGCCGACCCTCCTCGCCGCCCACGGGTGCTGGTACCCGGCGGCCGACCCGACGGGGGAGCACGTCGCGTTCATCTGCGACCGGGCCGGGGTGCCCCAGCTGTGGAGCGGACCCGCACGCGGCACCGAAGCCCACGTGCTGGACGGTGCACCCGACCCGGTGTCGGAGGTGTCCTGGTCACCGGACGGCCGCTGGATCGCCTACACCTCGGCGCCCGGCGGCGGCGAGCACACCCGGGTCCTGGTGGTACGCCCGGACGGAACCGGACGCCAGGTCCTCGCGGGCGCGGAACCCGGCAGCTCGGCCCACCTCGGGTGCTGGACGCGTGACGGCACCGCGCTCGCCGTCACGGTCGCCCAGTATCCGGTACCGTCCGCGAGCGGATCCGTCCTCACGCCGGCCGGCGGCGCACCGGCCGCCGGCCCTGGTGGGGCCGTGGCCGTCGGCCCCGGCGGGGCCGTGGGCGGCGGGCTCGCCGCCTACCTGCTCGACCCAGACGGAGCCGCCGCCCCGGTGCTGCTGTTCGCCGAGGAGGGAGCGGCCTCCCTCCGGGTGTGCGACACCACCGCGGACGCCCGCTTCGCGCTCGTCCGCCGCGGACCGCGCGGCCGACGGGAAGCCCTCGTACTCGACACCGCCTCGGGCCGCACCACCTTCTCCCTGCACGTCGCCGACGGGGACCCGTGGATCGGCCGGTTCTCCCCCGACGCGCGGACGCTGTGGCTGCGCAGCGACGCGGAACGGGAGTTCGCGGCCCTGCTGCGCGTGCGCCTCGACGCGGGCGGCGGGGCGCGGGGCCTGTCCGTCGCCGCCGAGCGAGACCGATGCGGCCTTGATCTGCTGAGCGTGCCCGACCACGGCCGGTGGGCCGTCCTCGCCTGGAACGCGCACGGCGCGACCCGGCTGGAAACCGCCGGGCTTCCCCGCGCTTCCACCGACGACGGCGTCGGACCGGCCCGCCATCCGGTCCTGCCCCACGAGGTGGTGACCCGCATCGCCCCCGTCGAACGCGGCGGGCTGTTCGCGGCCCTGTCGGGATCCCGCCGCAGGCCCGGGATCTGGGAAGTGGACGAAGGCCTCGTGCCCGTACGCACCGGCTGGTCGGCGAGGGACGAGCAGGCGGTCCCGCCGGGGCGGCCTCCCGTACGACCGGTGGCCCTGCGCTGCGCGGCCCGCGACGGGCTGACGCTGGGCGGCTGGTACTACCGGTCGCCCGGCCGGGACGCCGGCCGGCCGGCGCCGTGCGTGATCCACCTCCACGGCGGCCCCGAGGAACAGGAACGCCCCGTGTTCAATCCGCTCTACCACGAACTGCTCGGCAGGGGCCTGGACGTGTTCGCCCCCGACGTCCGCGGTTCGTCCGGCTGGGGCCGGTCGTTCGTGGACGCGGACCTGGGCGCCGGCCGGTTCGCGGCGATCGACGACGTCGCCGACTGCGCCGCCCACGTGGTCGCGCTCGGGTACGCCGACCCCCTCCGGCTCGGCGTGATGGGCCGCTCGTACGGCGGATACCTCACCATGGCCGCCCTGGTGTGGCACCCGGAACTCTTCCGCACCGGGGTCGCGGTCTGCGGGATGTCGGACCTCGCCACGTTCTTCGCAGGCACGGAGCCGTGGATCGCGCAGTCGGCGGCCGCCAAGTACGGCCACCCCGAGCACGACCGGGAGCTGCTGCGCGCCTTGTCCCCGATGAGCCGCATCGATCAACTGCGTGTTCCCGTGCTGACCGTGCACGGAGAGCACGACACCAACGTGCCGCCGGGGGAATCGGCGCAGTTCGTCCGCGCGGCCCGCGAACGGGGTCTGCCCGCACAGCAGTTGACACTGCGCAACGAGGGCCACGAGTTCCTGCGGGCGGACAACCGGCGGCTCTACCGGCGCGCCGCCGCGGACTGGCTGGAACAGCACCTCGGCTGAATCCGGGCCCGCCGACCGCGTCCGGCGCCGACGCGGGCCGCGCCGCCGACGCCCACACCCGCCTGTACGAGGAGGTGGCGCGGTGATCGGCTACTACGTCCACCACCAGGGCCGCGGACACCTGCACAGCGCCGAGTGCATCGCCGCACATGTGCAAGGCCCGGTGACCGTCCTGTCCTCCCTCCCCAAGCCGCCGCCGTGGAACGGGAGTTGGGTGTCCCTCCCGCCGGACGCCGCGACGGCCCCCCTCGACCCCACCGCCCGGGGGCGCCTGCACTGGGTTCCCGTCCACCACCCGGAACACCGCGAACGCATGGGCGCCATGGCCGAGTGGATCCGGCGCGAGCGCCCGATCCGGCGCGAGTGCCCCGCCCTGTTCGTCAGCGACGTCTCGGTGGAGGCCGCCACCCTGGCCCGCCTCATGGGCACGCCCGTCGTGGTCGCCGCGATGCGCGGCGACCGCGGGGACGAAGCCCACCGCCTCGCCTACGACCCGCGGACGCCCTCATCGCCCCCCTGGCCGCAGTCCCTCCCCGAATCGGACTGGCCCGCGCACTGGCACGCCAAGACCCTGCACACCGGCAGCATCTCCCGCTACGACGGCCACGACCCGGGGGCGCGCGGCGCCGACGGCCGGTTCCGGGAGAAGGAGGTGGTGGTGATGCTGGGAGCCGGTGGAGCGGACCTCGCCACCGGCCAGATCCAGGCGGCGGCCAGGGCCACCCCCGACGGGTCGTGGACCGTGCTCGGCGGACCGCACAGCCCCTGGCGGGTCCCGTTCGGCAACTCGCTCCCGATCCGGGTCCCGGACGGGCCGTCCGACGAGCGCTTCGTGTACCTGTCCGATGTGCTGCCCACGGCGTGGCAGGCCGTGGCGTACGCCTCCGTTCCGCCGGGCGGGGCGGTCGGCGGCGGGGGTCAGCTCGCGGGGTAGGGGGCTGCCTTGAGCAGCCGGGCCAGGTGGGCCGTGTTGGCCGCCAGAGTGGCCGTGGTGGAGGCGGTCTTCTCGGGGGTCTTGTCGAGGTCCTGGTAGTCGGTGCCCTGCATCGCCTCACCGACCCAGTACGTGACCGCGTTCGGCGCGAGGGAGAAACCGACGTCGTTGAGCCCCTGGAACAGGTCGGCACTCACCTTGTGGGCGCCGTCCTCGTTGCCGACGACACAGACCGCCGCGGCCTTGCCGTAGGTGAGCAGGCGGCCCTCGTCGTCGGTCTCGGAGATCTCGGCGTCCAGTCGCTCCAGGACCCGCTGGGCGATGCTGGAGGCGTGGCCGAGCCAGATCGGGGTCGAGAGGACCAGGATGTCGGCGTCCATGACGGCGGCACGGATCTGCGGCCAGGCGTCGCCGTCACCCATGTCGGTTTCCACGCCGGGCTTCACGTCGTGGTCGGCGATCCGGATGGTCGTACCCGTCACGCCGTGCTCCGCGAGCGCGGCCATGGTCTGCTCGGCCAGCAGCTGGGAACTGGAGGGAGCGGGGGAGGGGGAGAGGGTACAGACGAGTGCGACAGCGCGGAGCGGGGTGTTCTGGTCGGGGTTCATGCTGACCGGCTACCCGCACATCTGCCTTCGATAGCGCAACGGCTGGGATTCACCCCTTTTCGGACGAGTCCGTGGATACGTGACGCGCCAGAACGTGCCCCGGGGCGCCGACCCCAGGCCCGGCCGGACGCCCTCAGGCGTCCACGGGAGCCGGCCGGCCCGATCGGAGGTCGGCCAAGAGGCGTCCGGCATCCGTGACGAGGGTGCCCTGCAGGGCGTGGACGGCGGGGGAGGCCTCCGAAGCGGTCCGTTCGTAGCGCTGTACCCGGTCCAGTTCGGCGGCCGCTTCGTCGAACTTCGCGTCGAGGAGGACAGGATCGCTGGGGGACTCCCGGCCGATCTCCTCCATCGCGGCGGCCGTGGCGCGCAGGACAGCGCCGAAACGGGGCCGGAAGGAGGTGGGGAGGCTCTCGAGCTCCCCGCTGCCGAGGGCATGGTCCAGGGTCCGGGTCAGGGAGCGCATGTGGTCCATGACGCGTTCGGCGAGAGCGACGGCCTCCCGCGCGCGGGGGAGGGCCCGGTCGGTGTCGCTCACGATGTGGCGGGGGTTCATGCGGCTGTTCTCGATCTCGGCTTCGATGGTGTGCCGGATGCGCTCGCACTCGCCGGACAGCTTGCGCCAGTCGCCGCGCCACTGGCGCAGGTGCCCGCGGTCCGGATCGGTCGCCTCCAGGGTGTCCGCCAGATCGCCGAGACGGTCGGCCATCGTGGTGTAGAGGCCGGCGACGGCGCGTTGCCGGTGGTCGGTGTGCCGGGCGGGTGCGAGGACGAGGTGGGCGGCGAGGCCGCAGAGCGCGCCGATGGCCACGGACGCGACCAGGTGGCCGATGTAGTCGATCCGGCCCTGACCGGAGGAGAACGCGAAGAAGCCGACGATGGCGACCTGGGTGCCCTGCTGTCCGAAGCCCCGGATCGTGCCGACACAGAGCGCCACGAGGGTGAGCAGGGCGAACGTCCACCCGTGGATGCCGGCCACAGCTGCCAGCGTGGCGGCGAGCGCGGCTCCCGCCGCCACGGCCAGTACGTACTGCAGGCAGTCGCGGACGGAGCGGTACACGGTCGCCTGCAGTGCCACCAGGGCGGTGAACGGCGCGAACGTCGAAACGGCCGGCGGCAGCAGGTAGCGAGCCAGCAGCCACGCCGCCGTGGCCGCGACCACGGTTTTGGCGCCGAGGAGCACGGCGTCCCGTTCGCTGCCCGCCTCCTTCAGCGCACGCCTCAGATGACCGGCCCGCGCTGCGGCCGCCGACCGGAATATGTGCGATACATCCACCCGTCCGGGCAAGAAGGACCACCTCCCGCAACCGCCTGCCCCGCCGACGCGTGCTCACGCGCGGCGCACGTCACACCGGATCGCTGGACTCACGGGACGACGGGACGTGAAAGACGCCGGCCCGGGGGCCCCGGTGCGCCAGGGTTTCGGCGGCCCGGGGCGGGAACGAACCGGCGGCGCCGACGAGGCCGGACCGTCCTGCTCCGCGGCGCCCCTACTGGTCGGCGCTGGGAACGGCGAGAGGATCGGACGGGGCCTTCTTCTTCTCGGATTCCATCCGCTCGCCCAGCTCCACCAGACGGTTGCGGCCCATTGCCTTGCGGACGTCCGGGAACCACTCCTTCTCCTCCTCCTCGACGTGATGGCGCACGTTCTCCATCAGGACGGACATCTTCGCGTCGAAACGCTCGTCCGCCGGGTCGAGACCCTTGAGTTCGGACAGCATCCACAGCACCACGTGGTGCTCTTCGACGCTCTCCAGGACGTGGTCCTTGGTGTCGGGGGCGGCTTCCCGGGCGGCCGGGTAGAAGATCTTCTCCTCGATCCAGGTGTGCGTGGTGAGCTCCTCGATCACCTGGTCGGCGATCTCCCGCTTCTCCGCGTGCGCGTCGTCCGCGGCCTTCTCGAACCGCTTGAACAGCTTTTCCACGGTCTTGTGGTCTTCCTTCAGCAGCACGATCCCGTCCACAGGGGGTCCCCTTCACGCCTATCCTCCGGACGGCCGGTGCCGCCCGGACACCGTGTACCCCGTGCGGCCACGCCCGACCCGGGAGGGGACCGGTTGGCCCTGCCGTCCCGGGAAGGTTCACCCGTAACGGCAGGCGCGCCGGCCGCGGCGCCCGCGCCGTCCCGCCGGGGGTGAGCGGCCCGCCCGGGGACGGTTTCCGCCGGCCACCGGGAGGGCAGGCGCGGCGCACGGACCGGTCGAATGCGGCCCGCACCCGGGTGACGTACGGGCCGGGCGGCGACAACCGGCGTAGCGAGTGAGGAGAGGGAGCCGTGCAGACCTTCCTTCCGTTCGCATCGTTCCGGGCCTCCGCAGCCGTGCTGGACGCACGCCGGCTCGGAAAGCAGCGGGTCGAAGCCGTGCAGGTGCTGCGCGGTCTGATCGTCCCGGGTTACGGCTGGCGCAGGCACCCGGCCGTACGGATGTGGGCGGGCTACGAGGAGGCGCTCGTGCGCTACGGACTGGACGTGTGCGGGGTCTGGACGGCGCAAGGGCGCAGCGACACCTGCGCCACCACCCTGGTCGGGGACTTCCGCGCCTGGCTGCCGGGCGGCCGGACGAGGACGCAGGAGCAGCTGGCCGCCGACGGCGACCTGCCACCGTGGCTCGGCGCCCCCGACTTCCACCGTAGCCACCAGTCCGCGCTGGTGCGCAAGGACCCCGACTTTTACGGCGGGCACTTCCCCGACGTTCCGGACGACGTCCCCTACGTCTGGCCGGCATCCGACCGTGACGCGGGCGTCCAGGAGCCCTGAGGCGCGGGCGCGCTCTCGGCACACACCGCCGCCCGGTGGCCGGGAGGAGCAGTGCACCCTGGGCCACCCGGCCGTGCGGGCGCACCTCTGAGGGGAACGCCTTCACCCCGGGGCCGAGTCGGGGTCACGTCATCGCTCCGTCGGCTCCTCGGCCTCTTCGACACGATCCGGGTCGGCCGGCGGTGCGCCGGATCCGGTACCGGTGCGGGAGGGCGCGCCCGGCGCGCGACCGTGCTCGTCGACGGCGGCACCACGGTCCGGCAGTCCGGGGGAGGGCCGCTCGGGATCAGGTGCTGCCGTGCTGTCGTGGTTCTCCACGTGCTGCTCCTCGTCCGTGTTCGTACCGCGGTGGTGGCGAGTTGCCCCGCCGGGCCGACTCCCCCTCCTCACGCTCCTGCCCCCCGAACGGCAGACCATGGCCGCCGAACCAGACAGCAGAGCCTCGTCCCACACCCGGACCACGACCACCGATACGAGTGTGTGCGGGACCCGGGGTAGCGGCGCCGGGCACGGCGTATCCCGCCCGCCCGCCCGCTCGGGCGGCTCGGGCGGTGGCGGCCCGTGCCCGCTCCACAACCACGCCCCGGCCGGTCCGGCCGCGCGGCCGCCTCGGGGAGGTCCGGCTGCCGTTCCGCGGGGTGCCCCCTCGCTGGGGCGCGCCGCGGGTGGTCGGGGTTGTTGATCGTGCCGTTCGTGGGAAGGAGAGCCTGCAACCTTTGGAGGCTGATGTGAAGCGGGACGGGTTCGGACTGGCTGATGTGCTGGCTGCGGCGGAGGATGCCGCGCCGGTGCGGTCTCTGGATGTCGTGGCACGAAATCTTCGGGACCGGTTCGACGCGAAGTACGTCTCGTTCCTGTTCGTCGACGTCGTGGGCCGGCGCCTGCTGCGGGTCACCGACACGCAGGCCATGCGGCGTGAGCGCGATGCCGAGCGGGTCCCCCTCGCGGGCAGCGGTGTCTACGACGACGTCTTGCGCGGCCAGCGGCTGGTGCTGGCCGCGGACGGCGGGCAGGGCCAGCGGGTCCTTGCCCCGGTCACCAACCGCGGCGACACCATCGGCGTCCTGGAGCTCTTCCTCACCGAGGTCACCGCGGAGATCCTCGCCCAGGTGGAGGAGGCCGCGCACGCCCTCGCGTACATCATCGTCACGGACCGCCGGTTCACCGACCTCTATCACTGGGGCAACCGCACCACCGGCGTCAGCCTGTCCGCGGAGATCCAGCGCCAGCTCCTGCCCTCGGCCCCCTCGTGCGAGGCCCCGGAGTTCGCGCTCGCCGGGGCTCTGGTCCCGGCCTCCGACACCGCCGGCGACACGTACGACTACAGCCTCGACAACGACACCCTGCACTTGTCGATCACCGACGCCATGGGGCACGACGTCACCGCCTCCCTGATGGCCACCCTCCTGGTCAATGCCTCCCGCGGCGCCCGCCGCGCCGGAGAAGACCTCGCCGAGCAGGCCCGCCAAACCCACCAGGCACTCCTCGACCACGGCCGCCGGACCCTCGCGACCGGCCAGCTCCTGCGGATCGCCCTCGACGGGAGCGGCGCCCAGCTCGTCAACGCAGGCCACCCCTGGCCGTTCCGGCTGCGCGATGGCGCAGTCGACGAACTGCGCCTGACGGTCGACATGCCCTTCGGAATCGGCCACCACCAAGGCCTCTACCGGGTCCAGGACCTCGACCTGCGGCCCGGCGACCGCCTCCTGCTCCACACCGACGGCATGCAGGAACGCGAAGCCGAAGCGGTCGACCTGCCCGCGCTGTTGCGCAAGACGGCCGCCGAGCATCCCCGGGAGGTCGTGCGCGCCTTGGTCGGCGCGGTCAGCGACGCCTACGACGGCCGGCCACCGAGTGACGACGCGACCGTACTGTGCCTGGACTGGCACGGCCCCCGTCCGGGATCGACCGCGGCCCCGACGGGAGCACCGCCGGACGGGACCACGCATCGCGGTTAGCCCGAAAGCGCGGCAGGGGCCGGGGTGGTGAACGGCCTGCCAGGGCGGGCAATGCGTGGTCGCCTCGTCCCGGGTCGGGAACGTACCCGGGCGCCGTACCCAGGCGCCGAATCCAGACGCCGTACCCAGGCGCCGAACCAGTGCATTTCTCGACGACGTCCGCGCATCTGGCGGGCATCCTCAGGTGGCGCAGCGGGACCGGTGCGTCGACCGCGGCGTCGTGCGGTGTGCCGCCGACGCCCCGCAGCGGGTGTTCGCCCATGACGACCAGGAACTCCCCGCACCAGGGGCCCGCGAAGCCGTATCCCCGCCCGCTAAGGGCAGGCGCGGTGAAATGACGGCCGCGGCGGTTCGAGGTCCGAGCCGGCGGGGCCAGACAGCCCAGCGGGGTTTCGGTGCACGGCGCTCGGGTCACACGTATGGGGCCCGAGGGCCCCTGCGTCTGGAGATGCGTGATGTCCGAGAAGAATCCGGTGAAGGCCGTCGCCGCAAAGATCGCCGACGTCATGCACGCCGGTCCGGCAGGGGGCCCCGAAGAAGGGGTCCCCGGCAAGCCGGCCCTCGTCTCCCCCCAGCTGGCCGAGCCTGTCGATCCGATCGAGCCGTTGCCGCCGAAGGCGGACCAGAGCGGCCCCGAGACGGTCAGCCCGACGGGGCAGCCCACGGGCGCGGAGCAGGCCCGGATGGCGCAGAGCGGTGCGTACCTGACCACCGCGCAGGGTGTCCGCCTGCCGGATACGGACCACTCGCTCAAGGCGGGCCCGCGGGGGCCGGTGCTGCTGCAGGACCATCACCTGCGCGAGAAGATCATGCACTTCGACCACGAGCGGATCCCGGAGCGCGTGGTCCACGCCCGAGGGTCGGCCGCGCACGGCGTCTTCCAGTCCTACGGCACGGCGCAAGCCGTCAGCAAGGCCGCCTTCCTCGCCCGGGACGTCGAGACTCCGGTGTTCGTCCGCTTCTCCACCGTGCTGGGCTCGCGCGGCTCCGCCGACACCGTGCGCGACACCCGGGGCTTCGCGACGAAGTTCTACACCGAGGAAGGCGTCTTCGACCTGGTCGGGAACAACATGCCGGTGTTCTTCATCCAGGACGCGATCAAGTTCCCCGACGTCATCCACGCAGCCAAGCCGCATCCGGACCGGGAGATCCCGCAGGCGCAGAGCGCGCACGACACGTTCTGGGACTTCGTGTCCCTACACACCGAGGCCACCCACCACACCCTGTGGAACATGTCCGACCGGGGCATCCCGCGCTCCTACCGGATGATGGAGGGCTTCGGCGTCCACACGTTCCGCCTGATCAACGCCCAGGGCACCAGGACGCTGGTGAAGTTCCACTGGAAGCCCAAGCTGGGCGTGCACTCGCTCGTCTGGGAAGAGGCGCAGATCCTGGCCGGGGTGGATCCCGACTTCCACCGCCGGGACCTCTTCGACGCCATCGAGTGCGGTGCGTTCCCGCAGTGGGAGCTGGGCATCCAGACGTTCCCCGACACCGAGGACCAGATGTTCGAGGGGATCGACCTCCTCGACTCCACGAAGATCGTGCCGGAGGAGCTCGCGCCGGTGAAGCCGGTGGGGCTGCTGACGCTGAACGCGAACCCGTCGAACTTCTTCGCCGAGGTGGAGCAGGTCGCCTTCCACACCGGCCACCTGGTCCCCGGCATCGACGCCACCGACGACCCGCTCCTCGCCGGACGGAACTTCTCCTATCTGGACACGCAGCTCACCCGGCTCGGCGGCCCCAACTTCCCCCAGCTGCCCATCAACCGGACCCACGCGCCCGTCAACGACATGCAACGCGACGGCATGCACCAGACAGCCGTACACCGCGGAGTCGCCCCCTACAAGCCCAACAGCCTCGACGGCGGCTGCCCCTTCTTCGCCGGCGCCGACACCGGAGCGTTCATCGAAGTACCCGTCGAAGTCCCGGCCGGACGCAAGGTCCGCGAAGCACCCGCCTCCTACAGCGACCACTTCTCCCAGCCCCGCCTGTTCTGGCTCAGCATGAGCCCGGTCGAGCGCGAGCACATCATCGCCGCCTACACCTTCGAACTGGCCAAGTGCTACGAGCAGGCCGTGAAGGAACGCACCCTGGCCGTGCTCGCCAACATCGACCCCGAGCTGTGCGCCCAGGTCGCGGTAGGGCTCGGGCTGCCGGCGCCGGCCGCCACCGAGCCCCTCGCGGACGTCCGCCCGAGCCCCGCCCTGTCCCAACTCGGCCGCACCTGGCCGCTGGACGGACGCGTCATCGGCATCGTCACCGGCCAGGCCCTCGACATGACCGGCGTCCGCGAAGCCCGCGAGGCCGTCCTGAACGCCGGCATGGTTCCCCTGGTCATCGCCCCGGCCGGCGGCGTGCTCGGCGCAGACGGTGACCCGGTCACCGTCCAGCGCACCTTCGCCACCGCACGCTCGGTCGAGTTCGACGCGCTCGTGTTCGCGGGCGTGCCCGGAATGGGCGCCGACGCCTACGGCGCCCGCGACGCCAAGGCCGGAGCCCCCAGGCCGCCCGTCAGTGACCCGCGTGTCCTGGCTCTCCTCACCGAGGCCTACCAGCACGGCAAGGCCCTCGCGGGCTGGGGCGGCGCCGAAGCCCTCTTCGAGGCCGCCGGGATCTCCGTCGGCGAACCCGGCGTCACCATCACCGAGGGATTCCAAGGACTGCCACGACTCCTGGAGCTGCTCGCGGCCCACCGCGTCTGGGAACGCTTCCCCGCCGCAGTCTGACCCGACCGTACGGCCTTCCCCCTACGGGCCCCTGCGGCCGCCGGCGAGCGCCGGTGTCCGCGGGAGCCTGGCGCCGTGCGCTGATCACGGGCGGCCGTGGGAGTCCTTCTCGAGCAGGTCTCCCGCTCTGCGCTCCAGGAGAACCGGCAGGTACGTGCGTACCCGGGCGTACCGGAACTCGTCGTACGCCGTCTGCACCGCGCCGTCGACTGCCTCGGTACCAAGGGCGGGGTGGGTCTTCAGCAGGCGCTCGGCGACGTGACGGACCATGGAGGCGTCCTCGGTTTCCATCATTCGCACCTTCTATCCCACAAACGCGTATCTTCACGTCCCGCCGGCCTGACTTGGCCTGATCCCGCAGCCCGCACGTCACATCAGTACGCCCTTGCCCCCTGGAGCGGCCTCTTCGACGCACGTACCTTCGCGATGCCCGCGGCCCCCCTGCGGGCGGCACTGGCCGTGGCATCGAGCCTGCGCCTGGTGCCCGCCTCACCCGACCTGCTGTCCGACGCCGTGCTGCGCCTGCCCCTGATGGACTGCGCCCGCGCACGCACGGAGCTGGACCGGGAGCCGCGACACACGTCGGTGGAGGCCCTCCAGGAGGTCCTCGCCGGGTTGCAGGCCGGTGCGGGAATGGACACCCCGCCCCTCGCGGCCCACGGCACGGGCGGCCGCCTGCCGCCTGCCGCTCACAACGGCGGAAGATCGACTTCCCGGCTGCATCCCGCGCCGCGAAACTGAAGGAAGGCGATCCCGGAGAGGACTGAGGCGCACGATGACGGATTCGGAGGATGCCGCTGCCATTCGCCACGTTGCCGAGCGGCTGATGAAGACGCACCCCGGCCTGGACGCCGGGCTGGTGCACAGCACGGTACAGACGGCGTACGAGGAGCTCAGGTACGCGCGTGTACGTACCTACCTGCCGGTCCTGATGGAACGCAGAGCCAAGGACCTGCTGCCCGAGGAGCGGACGGAACCCCGAGCCCGACCCTCGAGCTGATCCCACGACGCCCCCGCCGGCTTCAGGCTCCGCGCCGGGGGCAATGGCATGCGATCAAGGCCTGGACGCGCGATCATGCGGGGGCCTGGCTCGAGACGAGGCCGGCGCTCCTGTGCCGCGAGGGCGTCCGGCCCCCTCCCGAGGCCCTGCTCCTGAACGTGCTGCCGCGACTCCCACCGCATCCGCATGGCCATGGGACGTCAGCGACCCATGACGTCGCGCCTCGGAGAACGCTGCTCGCTCACCCTCGCGACAGTGCCAGATCACGCAGCCGCCGCCAGTCCAGGCGCGACTTCGGCCGGGGGACACCAGGGCGGTTCCGCGGGACACGTACGCGCAGGGCTCCGGGACGGATCACACAGCGTACGGGTGTCGGGAAGGAGAGCGACTCGCCGTCGACGCCGGCCTGTACCTCGAGTCCGTCGGCGTCGACGACGACTTCCCGGGCGGTCATGACGGTGAGACCGGCCGAGTGTTTGCCGCGGAGGAGATCGGCCGCCTGCACCGCGTTGTCGACCTTGATGCTCACCACCCCGAGAACACCCGCGTCGAGGCCGTCCCGACGTCCGAGGCCGGCCGGGTCGCCCACGCGATACGGGTTGTTGCTCACGAGCACCCCCTGAGGTGAGGTGATCCTCTTTCCCCCGCCATAGAAGTCAAGGCGAGAGCCAAGGTGGTGGGTAAGGATGTCCGGCAGCAGGCCGAGGATGGTACGGATCTTGTCGTCGCGGTAGGCAGGGCTCTGCACCACCTCCGCGTAGGCGCCGAACGACACGTTGTTGACGAAGGTCCGTTCGCCGATGCGACCCAGGTCGACACGGAGTTCGACACCGTCGGTGAGTGCCTGCAGGCACGTGGAAGGGTCGGCGCGGTCGAGTCCGAGATCGAGGGCGAAGTGATTCCGTGTCCCGGCTGAGATCACCATGAAGGGCACTCCGTGCTGCGCCGCCACACCGGCGACGAGGGCCTGCGTACCGTCTCCGCCGGCTACGCCGAGGAGGTCCGCACCGTCCGTCAGAGCGTTGTGGGCGATGGCGGCGACATCCTGAGGGTGCGCGGGGTCGAGCAACACGACCTGTGCGCCGAGTGCTTCGGCCTGCTCCTTGAGCCTGAATCTTCCGACCTTCCCGCCGCCCGAGCGCGGATTCATGATGAGGAAGGGGCGTGCGGGTGGAGGAGTGGGGTATTCGGCCGGAGCGGCCCGTCCGATGGTGTCGCCGAGCGCGGTCCAGCCGGCGAGGTACACCACGGCCCACAGGGCAGCCAGGACGAACACCGTCCAGAGCAGACCGACGGAGAGGAAGAACCCGATCACCGCCGCCTGTGCGGCAATAGCCAAGGCGACCGCCAGTGTCCTGGTCACGCCCCTGCGGCTGAAGGCCCACCACAGTCCGGCCGCGGTGACCGCGAGTCCGGCCAGCGCGACAGCCGCCAGTTCCAGGCTCTTGACACCCGCGACCACCAGCGGAAAGGCCGCAGCGGTGACCGCCGCGGCCAGCGTCAGGCGGGCAGCCCACCGTCGTGCCGTACTGCCGCGGTGCCCGGCGGCGCTTCCACCCATGATTCCTCCGTAGCTCGTACGTCCACTATCGCGCGGTGGGCGCGGGCCCGGTGCCGTCCCATTCGGGCACGCCCGCCGACGTGTAGGCGCCTGCCGCCACGGCAGGTCATCGAGGATGAGGATCTCCGATCCCCCGTACTGCCCGAAGCCGGGCGTGACGCGTCCGTCCCGTCCCGTCCCGCCGCGCAGGGACAGGGCGTAGGCCGTGCTCGTGCCGATCCCCCGTGCGGCGCCGGTCACCACGGCGAAACGGCCCGCCAAGGGATGCGCGCCGGTGCGCTGCCGCCGAGAGCGGGTCCTCATGGCAGGCGCCTGCGCGACCGCACCCGTTCCACACCGGTACCGGCCCCTCGCGTTCCTCCGGGAACGGCGATCGTACGTACAGCGCCTTCACGGCACCTCCGTCGTCCGCCGCTGCGGGTCACGGACACGCCGGCCATGCGGCGGGGAGCTGTCGGCCGGTGTCGAGGCGTAACCGGGGCCCTGGTGCGCGGGTGGCGGCCGGGCAGGCTAGTTTGCTCGGATGAGTCTTCTTGATGATGTGGCCGAGCGTGACGGATGGCGCTGCTGGGTGTGTGACGAGCCGGTGGACCCCGACGAGTCGGTGAACGACCCGCGGGGGCCCAGTGTCGACAGCCGGACCGCCGACCGGAAGGCCAAGGTCGCCGAGCGGCTCGCGCACCGCGGGTGCAATACCCGCAAGGGTGCGGTCAAGGTGGTCATCGCCTGGCCGGAGCGCCTGTACGTGGTCGAACCGGCGCCGTTGATCGCCGTTGCCGACAGGCTGGAGCGCAAGGGTGGCCGCGAGATGGTGGGCCGTTGTCCGACCAGGAAGGACGCTCAAGAGGCGGCGGATTGGCTGGTGGACCGGTTCTCCCGCCTGGTACCGGGGATGCCGGTGACCGCCGGCATCGAGGCGGGCGGCGGCCAGTTCCTCGTCATCCTGGCCACCGGCCGCCGCTGACCGGGGATCACCCGCGCACCCACCCTGGCGTCGAGTGTCGGTCATCCGACTGCCCATGAGCGGCCCTGTCCCCGCCCCACAGGGAACCCATCTGCCCGTTGTCGGGTCAGCGCAGGCGGGCGGAGCGACCGCGCACGAGGTGCCGCTCATGTTCCGGCATGTGCTCCGACGGCCTGCCGGTAGGCCACGTGCCCGCCCAAGGCACCGCTGGCGGCCACGGCGGCGAGCCCGCCCAGGGACCACATGCGGCCCTTCGCCGGCCGGCCGCGGAGCCGCGCTGCCAGGGAGGCGGTGTAGAAGGCCACCGCAGCGACGTTGGAGACCGCGTGAGCCAGGCCGACCCTCGCCTGTTCGGCGGGAAGGTCTGCCCAGTCCGCCCAGCCGGCCATCGCCGCCGGGGCGACCCCGGCCAGTCCGACGGCGGTCAGGGCCGTGGTCGCGTGCCTCGTGCCGGGTACGAGGTCGAGTACGGAGGCGGACAGCCAGCACCCGACGGGGACCTGCACCAGCACCGGGTGCACGGGGTGTCCCAAGGGCCTGCCGCGCAGCAGATCCCGCATTCCGCCCAGGGGGAGCGCGCTGATCCTGTGCTGGAGCATCCTGATCGCCGGATCGGCGGCTTCTGTCTGCTCGAGGCGGTCCAGGGTCGTCAGCCACCATTTCGACACAGTGCTGAGGGCCGTAGGTTGCCCCATGGGCGAGGTGTCGGAGTCGAAGTCGGAGTCGGAGTCGGAGTCGTGTGAGTTCATGCACGACGCCTACCCGGCGTCATGCCGCGATCCCGTCTCGGGCCGCGACTGCACCCGAACGATTTCCTGGGACGGGGCGGTGGAGCCCGGACCGCCCGGACTCATCGCTGCGGAGCGGGTGTTCCTGTCGTTGACAGTGGCGAGGCGTCGGTCAGGTCGGCACCGGTGGCGGCGTCCCGCTCGGAGTGGTGGACGCCGTGCCAGTCCAGGCACATGACGGTCGCGTCGTCGTCGAGGTGGCCGTCACCCGCGTCGACGATGGCCTTGATCAGGGTGCGGGCGGCTTCGCGGGGATGCAGTGCGCGGGTGCGGATGATCAGGTCCGGCAGGTCGAGGTTCTCGGCGTTGCGTTCCAGCATCCCGTCGGTCAGCATGACGAGCCGGTCACCCGGGCGCAGGTCCAGCGCCTGCACCCGGTAGTCGTTGGCGCGCGGGGTGTAGAGGCTGAGACCGAACGGGGGATCGATTCTCGGAATGATCTCGTGGACCTCCCCGTCCCGCATGCGCAGTGGCCAGGGGTGTCCGGCGTTGACGAACTCCGTCCGGCCGTCGAGCAGGCTGATGCGCAGCAGCTGGCCGGTGACATAGCCACTGCGGCCGTGGTCGCGCATGGCCTGGTCGGCTTGGTGGGCCTGTTCGGCGAGGTCGGCGCCCGCCCGCCGGGCCCGTCGCAGGGCGCCCACCACCAGGGTGGCGAGCAGCGCTGCGGCGACGTCGTGGCCCATGGCGTCGGTCACGGAGAGCTGGACCGTATCCCGGTCGATCACGTAGTCGAAGGTGTCGCCCCCGACATGGTCGGCGGGCTCCAGCGCCCCTGCGACCGAGAACTGTGCCGCCTCACATGCCAGTGACGCCGGGAGGAGCCGGTGCTGGATCTCCGCGGCCAGGCTCAGCGGCTTGGTGCGCCGGCCCCACTGGTACACATCGGTGTGGGACCGGTTGGCGATGACGATGTACGCCAGTGCGTGCGCGGTCTCGCCGATCTCCCGCATCACTTCCTCGCCCGGTACCGCGGGCAGGAACAGTTCGAGGAGGCCGATGGCGTCCCCGCGGTTGGTCACCGGGGCCACCACGCGCACCAGCGGGCTCTCGCCCCTGTGCTCCACCTGCGGCTGCTGGCTGCGGATCACGCCCTCGTACAGGGTGCCGCGCAGCGGAATCCGCTGGGCCGGCTCATCGGTCTCCACGCTGTCCGCGACTCCCAGCCGTACGACCGAGCTGCCCGTGAAGTCGGTGATCAGGAACGACACCGAGACGGCCCCGAGGTGGTCCTTGAGCATGCGCGCAACCACGTCGAGCGACTCCACCGGCGCCGCGGTCTCCGCCGCCTCCAACGCCCCCGCCAACGTCATCGCTCTGCCCCGGCGGCTCCCGCCCTTGGGGGGACGAGAGATCCGCTCGCCGTCCGGCTTTCCTGCGGTCACAGCGACCCCTTGCTGTTCGATGCGGCCCCCGGACTCCGTCCCGGATGCGCGCGAAGATCCGCGCCAAGGCGGCACCGGACAGCTCACATTCCACCACGGCGCCCCCCGAGGCCCCGTAGTTCGCCCGCACCAGCCCCACCACCCGACCAGACAGGTAACCTCCGCCACGGCCGCACCCCATGCATCCCTGGCACGACACGCGATCGTCTACCCGCCGGGAGCCGGCCCACGCTCGCGAGCGGCAGGAGATGAGAACCCGGCATGGGACGGCCTCGGTGACATCACCGATCACGTCGCGACGACCTCCCCCGACCCTGCCCACCGCAGGTCACGGAGCGTGTGACGCGGCCCGTCAGCTGTGGGCGCGGAACCGAACCGCTGCCCCCGGTAGCCGGCCGTCACCCGAATCCGGCGTCACAGGGTGTTCCCGTCCGTCGGTGCCGGGGCGGCTGGTAGGGGGTCGAGGGTGAAGAGGGCGAGGGCTCCGGTGCGGTGCAGGAGTTTGACGAGCTGGGGGTTGGCCGCCCGCAGACGCAGGGTGCGGCCGTGGGAAAGGGCTGTGAGCTGGGCGCGCAGGAGGATGTTCAGACCCGTGGAGTCACAGAACCCGAGCCCGCCGACGTCGACCGTGATCTCCGCGGGGCCGCCGGGATCGATGACCGCGCGCCGCAGGGCCGCGTCGATCGCGGCAGCGCGCCCGCTGTCCAGATCCAGCTCGCCGGACACGTAGACAAGGTCCGGCCGATCGGCTGGTACCGGCCGCTGTGACGGGTGGTCGTGGTCGTGGCCGTAGCCGTGGCCGTGGTCGGTCATGGTTCCCCCGTGGTCGATGTCCTGTTGTGACCGTAGCCGCCTGCGCCGCGCCGAAACCCCCGTGACAGCCCGACCCCGCGTCTCTGACCTGCCGCGTGAGGGCGCCGCCATCGTCCCTGGGGCCGCTCCCTGCGCCGCTTCCGGAGGCAGCGAGCGCCTGCATCCCACCGCGCCTGATTATCTCCTCGCCCGTGGCGCGAAAACCTATGACGGCCAGAGTAGACATTGCGGGATCGCGTGGTTATGGTTTCTCTCGTAGCCCAGAGAGACCGAAGGGCCTGGCAGAGACGAACTGCCGGGCAGCAGTACCCGCAAGACAGGTAGTCGCAGTTCAGCAGTGCGGTGCGGTGGTGGAGTTCCGAAGCCAGAGCGGTTGCAGGACGGCGACGGGACTGGCGACCGGACCGGGTGGCCCGCAGTCATCAGGGGCTGCCGTCGGCAGTACGCAGTACCCAGCAGTGAAGTCAGTGAGTGGTACCTCGGTGAAGGCGTCGGCTGCGGGCGCGCGCATCGGGAGGTTCGGCAGTGGGGTTCCAAGCCAGAGCAGACGCAGGACGGGCGACGGGGCTGGCTGCCGAAGGCGTGGCGCTCGGTCAGGTCACGCGCAGTACGAGCAGTTCGCATCACCAGCAGTTCGCATCACCAGCAGTACGCATCACCAGCAGTACGCAGTTCCCGTTGGTAAGCAGTTGATCGCCTGAGGGATGAACGGAGGGATTGGGCGCCATCAGGATCGCCCGGACGGAGTGTTGAGTCCGGGTACCGCAGGACATCGATAGTGAGGTGGTCTCCGGTCAAGCAACCGCGATCCCCGCAGCCCCGGCAGCATTCCGGTCGGGCACGCGGACACAGAAGGCCGGCGCAGGATCAGGGCCGGCAGATGGTGTAGCAGTTCCTTCGGGGCCCTGGTGCCACAGGCACCAGGGCCCCTCCACGCGTTCCAGACGTTCCAGCGAGAGGTGAGACGACAGCGGACGATTCGTACGGCCGTCTCGACGACGACTCCTCCGCCTGCACGATGGGCCGGCCGCCGACATGCTCGGCACCACCCAGAGCTTCCTGCGCGCGATCGGCGAAGCCCGCCTGATCGCTCCGCTCCGCCGGCGGCCACCGCCGCTACTTCCGCTACCAGCTCCGCATCGCCGCCCGCGCCCGCGACCTCGTCGACCAGGGCATGCCGGTGGACAGGGCCTGCCGATCGTCATCCTCGAGGACTCGAGGACCAGCTCGAGGAAGCGCAGCGCGTCATCGCCGATTACACCTCCGCGGCCCGCTCCAGCCCCTCGTCGTCGCCCGTCGTGGGGTTTGCGCCGGGCGTATTGGAACAGGAGAGGGATCACGACCGATCCGGTACTACACGAGGAGGTCCCGGTGTCGGGCACGGAGAAGGGGAAGGCTCACGCTGAGCAGTCCGAGGGCAAGGCCACGGGTGAAGCCAAGGGTATGGGCAAGGCCATGGGCAAGGCCAAGGGCAAGGACAAGGACACCTTCGGTTGCTAGCCAGGCGGCGAGCCGGAAGGCCGCCGTACTGGTGGGCCCCGGCCGCCTCCCCGTGTGCCGGGGCCCGGCCGCGGACGGCCCTGTCCTGGCGCGACGGATTCGCAGAGCGAGACGTCCGCTCACGACAGACGAGCCCGCCGCCCCGGCCAGGGGAGTACCGCAGGGCGATGGGCCGGGAACGGGGCGGCATGCTCCTGTGCTCCGGCGGTCCCTACCTGGGAGAACCTGTTGCAGGCCCGCCACGCGGCGGAAGCCGAGGGTGTTCTCGGTTGACGTACGGCAGGACGCCCACACCGACGCGACCCAGGCCCTGGCATCAGGCCCGGACAGGCGCGACCTCCCAGCTGGCGTCCACGCTCCCGCCCAGCCGATCAAAGGACTGACCACATGACGGGCGTACCGGGCCAGCACTCCTCCCAGCCCTCCACGGCACGGCAAAGCCCGACGGAACATGAGCCGGAGGACGACCTGCGGGTGCTCTTCGGGGAGTCGGTGGCCGTGTTCGCCTCCCTCGCCGGTCCCGCGCACATGCTCGAGACGGCCAACCCCGCGTTCTTCGCCGCGATCGGCGGCACCGAGCGCACCCGCACCGGGATACCGCTGGGGCAGCTGATGCCCGAACTGGTCGAGCAGGGCTTCATCAGCCTCCTGGACCGGGTCTACCGCACCGGCAGTGTCTACACCGGCCGCGATTCCCGTGTCCTGCTGGGCGAGGGACAGACGCCGCGGGAAGCGTTCTTCGATTTCACCTACGAGCCGCGCCTGGACACCGGCGGCAACACCATGGGCGTTCGGGTCATCGGGGTCGAGGTCACCCAGGTCAGACACGCCCAGCGGCTGACCGCCGAGCACCGCGTCCTGCTGGAGCAGATCGCCCGCCAGGCCCCCCTTCCCGAAGTCCTCGAGGGAATGGCACGAGCCATCGAGGAACTCGCGCCCGAGCAGGTGCTGGTCTCCGTCCTCCTGGCCGACACTGACGGCCGGCACCTGCGCCACGGCGCGGCTCCCAGCCTGCCCGACTTCTACAACCGCGCCATCGACGGCATCGCCACCGGAGAGGGCGTCGGCTCCTGCGGCACCGCCGCGCACCGCCGCCAGCGGGTGATCGTCTCCGACATCGCCACCGACCCGTTCTGGGACGACTTCCGCGACCTGGCGGTCAAGGCCGGGGTGGCCGCCTGCTGGTCCACGCCGATCCTGGCGCGCGACGGCTCGCTGCTGGGCACCTTCGCGATGTACCACCGCACGCCGCGCGCCCCACAGAAGACCGACCTGGCCCTGGCCCGGGTCTTCGCCGACACCGCGGCGCTGGCCATCGAACGCCACCAGGCCGAACAGGCCCGCAAGGCCGCCGAAGCCCGGGAGAAAGCGGCTCGCGACGACCTCGCCTTCCTCCTCAAGGCGAGCACCGCCTTCTCGGCAGACCTGGACGCTGCCCAGACCTTGCGGCACCTGGCCGACTCCTGCACGCCCCAACTGGCGTCCCTGTGCGCGGTCGACATCGTCAAGGGCGGGCGAGTACGCCGCCTGGCCACCGCCGCTCCCACCCACCGGCAGCACGAGCTGCTGGCCGCACACATCCCGGTCTACGAGGCAGCCGACGATGCCGTAGCCCGCGTCCTCGCCTCGGGGATGAGCGAGGTCGCACGGCGCACGCCCACCGGATCCGGCCCGTGGCGCGAACTGGGCGTCACCGGCTACCTGTGCATCCCCCTCATGGACCGGGGCACGGCGTTCGGCGCCGTCACCCTGCTGTCGACCGGAGCGCACACCTTCGACGGCCACACCGTCGCCCTGGCCGAAGAACTCGCCCGGCGCGCCGCCCTGGCCGCCCGCAACGCCCGCCAGTACACCCACCGCGTCACCCTCGCCCGCGACCTGCAAGCCGGACTGCTCCTGCCCGACCTGCCCGCCGTACCCGGCGCGGACGTGGCCACCTACTACCACCCCGCCGGAGAAGGCCTCGAAATCGGCGGCGACTTCTACGACGTCTTCCCCCTCGACGACGGCCGCTGGGCCTTCATGCTCGGCGACGTCTGCGGCCGCGGCGCCATCGCCGCCACCACCACCGCCCTGGTACGCCACACCGCCCGCGCCGTCGCCCCCCTCCTGCCCGGCCCCGATGCCGTCGTCCACGCCATCAACCGAGCCCTGATCAAGCGGCCGGCCAGCCACGGCACCGGCTTCGTCACCCTCGTCTACGGGCAGCTCACCCCAACCGACCACGGCCTCGACATCGACCTGGTCCGGGCCGGCCACACCCACCCGATCCACCTCGACACCCATCGCACCGCGCACACCGTCGAAGCACCCGGCTCACTCCTCGGCATCACCGCCGACCCCGAAGTCAGCGTCCACCACCTCCACCTGCACCCACACGAAAGCCTGCTGCTCTACACCGACGGCATCACCGAAGCCCGCGACAGTACCGGCCGGCAGTTCGGCGACGACCGCCTCATCACCGCCCTGAGCAGCTGCCCGCGCCAGCGGGCAGCACATGAGGCCATCGACGCCCTCACCCAAGCCGTCCGCACCTTCACCGGCGGCCACGACATAGACGACGACCAAGCCGTCCTCGTCCTGACCGCCACCTGACCCAGGCGCGCCACCGGGACCACCCTGCCCTCCAGCAATGCCGGACCGGGCCCGCGGCGGGGCGGCCCCGGCCACCGCGGACAGCACAGTCCGCAACCGGTCGTCGCCGTCCCCGAGACCGCCAAGAAGCCGACCGTCAAGACCGGGGGCCGACCGTCAACCGTCAAGACCGGGAAGAGCGCGGGCGGCCCGACGTGAGGTGTGGCGCTGGTGCGAACAGTGCCTGGACGGTTTCGGCGGCCGTCTCGCGCAGCCAGGTGTGGGCGCGGTCGTCGTCGTAGCGCTGGTGCCACAGCAGGTACAGGGGGACGTGGGGCAACGGGAGCGGCGGGGGCAGCGTGACGAGGCCGAGTTGTTCCCGGGCGGCGCGGGTGACCGCGTCGGGGAGGGTGACGACCAGGTCGGTGCCGAGCGCGAGTTGCAGCGCGAAGGCGGCGGTGGGCCCGGCGGCGGCGACGCGGCGTTCGAGGCCGCTCGTGGCCAGGGCGTCGTCGATCGGGTCGCGCAGGCTCCCGCGCCGCGAGACGGTGAGGTGTTCGGCGGCCGCGTAGCGCGCGAGGCTCAGCGGCCCTTCGGTAAGCGGGTGGCCCGGTCGGACGGCAACGACCAGCCGGTCCCTGCCGACGAGGCGGTGGCGGATGTCGGGGAGCGTCGGAGCGCTGGAGCTTGATTCGAGGTCGACCTCACCCCGGCGCAGCTCGGGGGTGTCCGTGCCGGATTCGGCGGGCAGGCGCAGCTGAACGCCGGGTGCCTGGCGGTGGACGGCGGTGATCAGCGCGGTGCCGCAGGCGGCGGTCAGGGCGTCGTGCCAGCGCACGGTGAACACCCGCTCCAGAGAAGCCAGATCGAGTTCCTGCTGCGCGGACAGAAGGTGGTGTGCCTGCTGCACGAGGACG
This sequence comes from Streptomyces antarcticus, assembly GCF_026627255.1. Classification (GTDB taxonomy): domain Bacteria; phylum Actinomycetota; class Actinomycetes; order Streptomycetales; family Streptomycetaceae; genus Streptomyces; species Streptomyces antarcticus. Next base: position 93,823 of record NZ_JAPNLM010000021.1, read on the forward strand.
TGGACCTGGGCGCGCATGGCCAGCGCGCGGGTGGTGGGGACCATGCTGCGGCCGGTGCGGACCAGGATCTGGTCACCGGTGGCTTTGCGGATGCGGCCCAGGGAGCGGCTCATCGCCGGTGCGGTGACGTGGAGGCGGGCTGCGGCGCCGGTGACACTGCCCTCTTCCAGCAGGGCGTCCAAGGCGGTGAGCAGGTTCAAGTCCAGTTGCATGAGGGTAACTCTATGAGTAAATGACATGCACTTGTTGTTAATCGACTGGGGCCCTCACTTCGAAGTGCGGGTGCGGCACAAGTCGTCCCGCATCGACCGAACTTCAGGAGAGCCCGCCATGAGCACAGCCGCCATGCCTGTTGACGCCGTCACCACGCTCTTGTCCGAGGTGACCGCCGCGGTGAAGTCCGCCGGCGTCACGCTGCTCGACCGCTACACCTCGCACGCCTGGGGCGCGAGCCTGGGACGAGGTGGTCGAGGAGATCCACGCCAACGACGACGCGGTGCTTGACGTGGTGCGGGAACCGCTGCTGCGGGCCCGGCAAGGATCGCGGTGGGCCGAGGACGAGCTGGCCGGCGGTGCGCTGCCGCCGGGGGAGTGGTGGGTCGTCGACCCCGCCGAGGGCAACATCAACCACGTCCACGCCATTGACGACTGGGCCGTCACCGCCACCCTCGTCCGCGACAACCGGCCGGTGCTCACCGTCGTCCACCTGCCGCTGACCGGCGACACGTACACCGCCGTCGCCGGCGGCGCCCGCCTCAACGACCGCCCATGGGGGTGTCCGTCAAGACCGACCTGGGTGCCGCGCTCGTCGGCACCGGTCAGGCCAAGCCCGGCGAGGACAAGGACACCTACCGGCGGATCGGCGAATCCGTCACCGCCCTGCTCACAGGCGCACTCGTCGTGCGCGTGTCCGTCCCCGCCACGATGCAGCTCATTCACGTCGCCGCCGGACACATGGACGCGTTCTGGCAGTTCTCCGACGTCCGCTCCGGGCTGGTCGCCGGCGCTCTGCTGGTGTCCGAGGCCGGAGGCACCGTCACCGACCTGGCGGGCGAACCGTGGAGCACCGACAGCCAGGACTTCCTGGCCGCCGCCCCCGGCATCCACGCAGCCGCCCTCGACATCCTGTCGCCGCTCGCCTGACCGTGCGGAGACCCGCACCATCGAGCAACCAGCCGAGTTCACGCACGCGATCACCGGCCTGATCCACAACCAGTCCTGAGGCAGACGCCGCCCCCCTGGCGGGTTTGCAAGGTACGCAGTGGCAAGGGCGCGCCACTGCACGGGTGGGCTTCGGGCCGCTCGTACCCGGCACCGGTTCGGCGTCACTGCCGCCCCAGCACTGACCGACCTTCTGACCGACCCGACAAACCCTCTGACAGACCTGCCTACGGACCCGTCCCCGTGCGGCGCCCACCGCAACGCATGCCCGTCCACGAGGCTGTCGATCACATCCAGCACGTCCTCGACGGCCGCAGTGCTCCAGTCGCCGGGTCGGCGACTGCGGGACCACCTGTGCGCAAGGCCGCACCAGCCACCGACACCCCGCCCGCGAGAGCGAGCGATGACCAACCGCGACACGGTCGCGCCCGGCATCTCGGAAACCGGTTGGACGAGGTTGGTCTTCCCGAGTGCTTCGCCGAATCCCCTCCGATCTTCGCGGCGGGAGCGCGAGCGCGCCGGCGGCAATCCGCGGCAATCCGTGTCAGGAGCCGTGCGATGCCCCGACCATCGGCTGATCAGGACGACCACCACCGGTTGCGTGCCGGAACGGCCGCCCGCATTCCGGCGCGGCGCATCGAAGCCGCCGTACGCATCACCCTCTCGCCACACGCGGTAGCCGAAATGGTGCGAAAGGTTACGGCCCGTGCAAGTTTGGTGTGCGAGTACGTACGTCACATCCCACGCACCGAGGAGTCGCCGTCATGGGCGGTACGAAGGACATGAGCCAGAAGCCGGGCAAGGGCCGCGAAGAGCAGCAGCGCCCCCAGCGCCCCCAGCACCCCCAGCACCCCGGTCAGGACCCGCTCCGCCCCGAGCCCGTCACTCCGTCCCGCGGCGATCAGCGCCCCGAGGAGATGGAGCGGCGTCGCGAGGAAGACCTGCTCCGCGACGAGCGCGAGCGCGAGCGCGACGACGCCTTCTAGACAGCGCGATACCTCAGGCACGCAGAGCCCGGCCGGGCCCGTAGTGGCCCGGCCGGGCTCTGCCACGACCTCACCACCCCGGCAGGGCCGCCCTCCCCCCTGTTGCAGACCGCACCGCGCCCACGCCCACCGTCAAGGGCCCATGGCGGCTGCCGGTACGGGATCAGACCTGGGCGCTCCGGGCGCCGCCTTCCGCGCCGCGTTCTTCGATGAACGTCTTGAACCGCTTGAGGTCGCCGGTGACATGGCGGTCGATGAAGCCGAACGTGTCGGCGATGTTCTCCGCGAGTCCGTCGGGGTCGAAGTCCATGCGCAAGGTGACTTCGGTGTGGGTGGGGTCGATGGGGCGGAAAGTGACGACACCAGACTGCTCGATGTCCCCGTCGACGGTGATCCAGGCGACCCGCTCGTCCGGGATCTGCTCGCTGATCTCGGCGTCGAACTCCCGGTCCACGCCGCCGATCCTGGTCACCCAGTGGGTGAGGGTCTCGTCGACCTGCTCGACGCGCCGCACTCCGTCCATGAACAGCGGGAACGTCTCGAACCGGGTCCACTGGTTGTAGGCGATGCGGACGGGGACGTCGACCTTGATGGATTCCATGACCTGGGACACGGCGTGAGGGTTCCTTCCGGCGGGGGCCGCAGGTTACGGGCGGCCCGCTCATCTGGGACAAATGGATCCCTTCCCCCTCACGTCGCCGACCCGACGGCAGGATCGGCGAACCCCTCGGACGGCCGCTCGACCGACGAACGGCACGCCGCCTCGCTTTCGCGCGTGCGCACCCGGACCCCCGGCGGTGCTGTCGGTACGGGTACGGCTCAATGGCTTGTGTGGCGGTGGTGGCAGCTCATCACGTACGGGGCCAGGGTGCGGGCGCGCCGCAGCATTCCGTAGAGCTGCTGGGCGGGTCGTTGCTGCTCGCCGTGGAGGGCGTTGAGGACGATCAGGCCGCAGGTCAGGGCCGGTACGGCCCACTGCACGTAGGACAGGTGGCGCTCGGCCTGCCCGGTGTCGACGGGGAGCCGTTCGGCCTTCTCCGCGTCCTCGGGGCTCTCGGAGGAGGCGAGCTCGATCTTCTTGCCGAGGACCCGGCCGTAGACGCTGGCGGCCAGCGCGGCGCCGGTGAGGGCGGTCTTGGCCAGAGCGGAGGCGGCGACGCCCTGCTGGGTGAGGACGCGTGCGGCGTTGGCGCCGAGCAGGCCGCCGGAGCCGGCGAGGTGCGCGCCGATTGCGACCGCACCCACGGGGGCCCACAGGGCCCACCCCGCGCTCGCGATCCTGGCACTTTGCCGCCAGTCCGCGCCCTGTTCCTTCGCGGCACCGTTGAGACCGACGGCGCCCATCAGGGAGCCTCCGAACCATGCGGCCAGGCCGACATCGTGAAGGCTGCGCAGGACGGTGTGGCGTTGGGACATGTGGGGCTCCTCGTGCGGGGCGGGAGCGCCGATGGGCCCGTCGGCGCTCCCGCCACCCTCACCCCGGCGACCGGCCCCCGCCAGCGCGGCTGGTCCGAACGGCCCGTAGGCAGGGGTGCGGGAGCGGACCGCCGGCAAGGTGCGCGCTCCGGCCCGCCTGTAACGCCGCACAGCAGCGCCAGGTCACCGCCCGCCCCCGCCCCCCGCCCCGTGCTTTCGCCGCCGACGGCGGGCGACCGCTTCGGCGTCGCGTTCCTGGCAAACGCCCTGGTGGCACCACCCTTACGCACAGCGCCGACCGGTCCACCGTCGCAAGGGGGCCGAGACGCCCCGGGTGCGGCTCAGTCGGGCGTTGCCCGCCGGTCACTTTGACGTTGTGCCCAGCGCTCCCCCGGGAGCACGGCGAGCCCGTACGCGAGAAGAGAAAGAGATATGAGTAGAACCCCCGCCAAGGCCTCGACATCGGTCCTGGCCGCGAGTCTCGGTCCATCGCGATCATTCCTCCGCGCTGCGGACGGTTGGAGCGGCTCCTGCCCGCGCTCCTGCGCAGGAGCGCTGCCGCGCATCCCCCGTGAGGTCGTGGGCGTGCGGCCATCAGAAGGCGCCACAAAGCCGGGCGAGACCCCCCTTCCTTGCGCCGGTCACATGTGGTGATCATGCGAGGACGCGGGGTCGGCTGGAACACCGCAGACTCCTTCCAAGGTCAGGAGCCCTTTCCCTTCCCGGGCCTCATGCGGTAGGGCGCGTCCCGGTTTCGACTGGCGTAACGGGGCATGCGCGACATACAAGCCCGAGTGGGTGGAAGGAGGAACAGGTGAGTGCAGCCGTCCTGGATCAGCCCCTGTCCCGCATGAATCGACCAACCGCGGCGGCACGTGATGCCACCCGTGCCTTCTTGGCCCGCGCGGCCCGCCTGCGGGCACCGGCCAGGGACGAGAGCACGGACAACGTTCTCTTGGTGGTGGCCGAACTCGTCGCCAACGCGATCCGGCACACCGTCGGCCCCTGCGCCTTGCACCTGGAACTCCTCGATGGTTCGATCGACGTCTGCGTCACCGACCACAGCCCACACCATCCCCAGCCGCGGACCCCCAGTACGGAGGGAGCCGGCGGGTGGGGATGGTTCCTGGTCAAGCGACTCGCCACCCACATCCGCATCAAGCCGGTTCCAGGTGGCAAGACCATCTGCGCGGAGCTCCCCTGGTAGCAATTGCCTCCTTCCTGCCTGCCGTCGGCGGCGGCAAGCATGGCTCCCAGGCTGCCGCAGGGCAGGCTGGCCGTGTGCGGCGATCCGGGCGGCGCCGGTGGATGAGGGAAGCGCGCGTCGGTATCCCACGGGGCCTCCACACGCCTTGTGGTCCCGCCAGCGGAGACTGCCGCACCCGTGGACTCCCTCGACGTCGTCGCACGAAACCTGCGGGACCGGTTCGGTGCCCGGTGCGTGTCGTTCCTGTTCATCGACATCGTTCGCCGGCGCATGCTGCGCGTTCACGACACCGAAAGGGCGCCAGCGGACACACCCAGATCTCTCCGAAGGCCCCACACGCCTGATGCACAGGGGTCGCCGCGGGCCGGCCTGGGCAACCGCGATGGCACGGTGATCACCACACTGCGGACGAATGGCCCGGGGGCGGCATAACTCGCGCCACCGAGGACAGGTGATGAGGTATGAGCACGCCCACAGCAGCCGACGCCACCGGTTCCGACCGTCACTGTGACGGCGGTCGGCCGGTCGTCGCCACGTCGGCCGCTGCCCGCCGCCGCGTCAGCGAATGTCTGGAGCACGTGGGCATCAGCCTCGACAGTGTGATCGCTGCCGATGCCCTCATGGTCACGACGGAGCTCGTCACCAACGCGATCCGTCACGGTGGCGGCATTCTCCATTTCCATACCGACATCGCCGGTGACGCCCTGCACGTGTCGGTCGGCGACGCCAGTACGCGCACACCGTCTTCCCGCCGGGGCGATCCCGGCCAGCCGGGCGGATACGGGTGGCCGCTCATCCAGCGCCTGGCCGAACACATCGACATCACCCTCCATCCCGAGGGCAAAACGATCAGAGCCGTTCTGCGGCTGACCTGACCCGCTTTCCCTGTGGTGTGGGATGGCTGCCGGTGGATGGCCGCGGGTTGGGCAGGCTGGGGGCATGATCCCTACGTGTGTTCAAGGAGGCGTTGTGGAACCGACGACGGTAACCGTCCTGCCCGATCGTGACGGGCAGCGGGTGGTGCGGTGCGCGGGTGTGTTCGATTTCAGCACCCTCGCCCCGCTCCGGGCCGCGTGCGATACGGCCGTCGCGGAGGCCGGCGTCGAGCGGCTGGTCCTGGATGTCCGTGGCGTCGCCTTCGGCGACTCCACCTTCCTGAACCTGCTCCTCACCCTCTCCGGCGCGTGCGATCTGCGACTGTTGGGCCCCCTGCCGCGCCAGCTCGCCCGCCTCCTGGCCGTGACCGGCACCGGCCAGGTACTCACCGTCGAGGACGCGGCCGCCGGCCAGGCAGCCGAGTAGCGGGAACGGCCCCGGGCGGACTCCCCAAGGGGAGGTCACCGAGCTGCCTGATCACCACCCACGGCCACTGGACCCCTCGGACGGTAGCCGCCGCAGTTCGCTTCCGGCCCGAGCGCTCTCAGCGCGGTGGGGTGCGCTGACTCCCAACGGTTCCCGAACGGGAGCTTGGTACCCCGTGGGTGCGACCCGGGGCTGATGTGCGGTCGATCTCGAGTCTGAGCGGAACACGTCATGTGTTACGGATCAGGGTGGATGGCCCGGACGGGGGCGGGCGCAAGGATGAAGTAGGCCCAACAACGGGGGCCCTCAACCACTCGGAGAGTCCGATGACTTCAATGCCCCGCCCCAGGACGATCGTCCTCCCGGCCCTCCTCGCCGCTCTCGCGGTCGGCTTACCCCTGAGCGCTGCTCCGGTCGCCTCCGCCGAGCAGCGTGCCGACAAGTCCGCGTACGCGAACGTCTCGGGGAGCGCGGAGTTCGTCCTTCCCTACTACCCGGACGACGACGTCCGCTCGTTCCGCTTCGACGCGCAGGCGGCTCCGTACAGCCGACCGTTGCCCGGGATCCCCTGGGGGCTTCCGACCGATGCCCGGGGCACGGCCACGGTCTCGCACTACTCCGCCAAGGAGAACGTGACCTACACGTTCGAAGGCCGCGTGGACTGCCTGGTCACCGGCCCCAGCCACGCGACGCTGACGGCGGTCATCACCAAGGTGAGCGCGGGCGGCCCCGCGGACTACGTCGGCAAGCGGCTCGGGTTCAGCGTTTACGACGGAGGCAAGGACAAGGGACACTCCCGCGACCGCGTGGGCTTCTCCTGGAACGGCGTGAACCTGTTGCCGAGCGGCGACGCCGTGCCCGAGGAAGCAGTGGTCGGCACCTGCATGGCCCCCGCCGCGTACGCCCCGGTGACCAAGGGCGGCTACACGGTCAGGCACGCCGAACTGCTGCCCCGGCCGAAGGACTGACGGGCTGGCCGCTTCTCTCGAATCCCCTGGCACGGGAGCACTGGCAGGAGGCGATTGTCAGCCCGCCCGAGGCCGCCGCGAACAGCGGCTGCGAAGACGTGGACACGCCGACGGGCTGACCCGGCGCCCGCCGCGCCCGCACGCCTGCACGCCCGCACGCCCGCCGAGCCCGTGCACGACTGGGACGTGTCCGGACGGTCATGGGACCGGGGGAGCGGCCGTCGTCACCGCACCTGACGTACCGGCACACTCTCAAGGAGACCTCCGCCCAGCAGAAGGAAGTACGCACCGTTTCCCACCGAGGCGCGCTGAACGACCGGTCGGCAGCCGGCTGCGCGTGCTCATCGCCCTGGCCAGGCGCCGGACCGGGTCGCGGAGATCCCCCCGGATGCGGCGGCCGAACCGGGCACAGCCGATGGGGCGGTGCTGCGCCGGGGTGCAGGCGACGGAGGTGACCTCGGTCCCACTCGAGCGGGGGCAGGCCGGCCTCGCTGATCCCCGTATGCTCTGACCAGCAGAAACCGTCTGGACTCCGGGCACGGGGGCCGACTCATCTTCTCCAAGGCCCCTCCGCCCGCCCGGCGGGGCAGTCCGCTTGTCATTCGTTCCCGTGGGGGGTCCACCGTCATGTCCTTCAGCGCGCCCGGCTCACCGCCGCATCCGCAGCCGTACCCGGAGCCCGGCCCGGCGCCGGACGGGATTCCCCCGCAGGACCACGCCTACCCCGGCGGGCCCTTCCACGCGGCCCCGCCGGCGCCCCAAGGCGTTCTGCGTTCCCCGACGGGCCTCGCGACGGCCCTGACCTGGCTGCTCGGCGCCGCGGTCGCGGTGCACCTCTTCTCCGCCGGTGCCGGCGCGTACGAGCAGTCGTGGATGCGGGGGTTCGCGGGGGACACCCACTTCGACGACCTCGAACTCGGCCTGTCCCCCGCGCTCACCATGCTCGCCGGAGCGTTCCAGCTCCTCACGTTGCTGCCCACGGTCGTCGTCTTCATCATCTGGTTCCACCGCGTGCGCAGCAACGGCGGCATCTTCCGCCCCGATGCGTTCACCCTGGGCCGGGGCTGGGCCATCGGCGCCTGGTTCGTGCCCGCGGCGAACTGCGTCCTGCCTTTCTTGATCGCCCGGCAGACCTGGCGGGCCAGCACCCAGCGCGGCCCCGACGGCTCCGACCGCACGGCGCCCGCCCCGCTGCTGACGTCCTGGTGGGTGGTCTGGGTCCTCTCGGCGATCGTGGGCCGCGTCTTCAGCCGGATCTTCATGGCGGCCGAGACCGTGGACGAGCTGCTCGCCGCGGGCTTGCTCGGGATCACTGCGGACCTGGGCACCATGACCGCCGGCGTGCTCGCCATCCTCTTCGTCCGCAGGCTGACGGCCATGCAGAACACGGTGGCGACCCAGGGCCCGTACGCGTCGGCCTGACGGGGCCGGCGCCCATCACATCGGGACGGCCGCGGCGGCGCCGACCGCCAACTCGCACCATACGCCGGTGGTCTTCTTCGGGGCCAGGAGGTCGGGGACGGTCGCGCCGGCGGTGCCGGTCCGCCGTCGGTGTTCGCCGTGATGACCTGCTCCGGGGCGTCCCCGTACTCGTTGCGCAGCTCGCTCATGTCCAGTCCGGCAGCGTTTCGGCGAGGGCGACTGGAGCCACCCCACAGCGCCTGAAGTACGCCCGGAAGCAGACGGATTTCGCTGTTTCCGGCGCACGGCCGGACCGGCTGCGGGATGGTCGGTGGGCGCCCGGCGCGGGCGCGCAGGCTGGGCCGGTTTGGGGAGGCAGTGGTGGAGGAGACCTGGACGACGGACGAGTACGGGGCCTCGCACGAGGGCTCAGTCGGCGTGCTGCTCGCGGACGGGGCCGTCCCGGGGCCGGTGTACTTCGATTCCGCATCGGGCGCGGGCGGGGAGGCGGTGGGGCACTGGAGCGTCTACGACGGTCGCTGGTCGCACGTGCCGAGGGCGGCGGCCCTGCGGGCGGTGTGCTCGTGCGGCTGGACCGGTCCGGAGCACGCGGTCGACTGGGAGTCGATCGGCGGGACACCTTTCCGGGAGGCAGCCCTGACGGACGCGGACACCTGCCTGGAGGACTGGGACGGTCACACCGTGGCCGTCGAGGCGACGACCGTTCCCCTGCCCGCGGGGGTCACCGATCTCGTGGAGCGGCTGGTGGAGGAGATCGAGAAGCTGGCCCGTACCTCGCCGGTGGCGGCGGTGAAGGCGGCCCGGCGGCTGGAGGTCGCCGCGGCGCGGGTGGGCTACTGGGCGGCCCACGACACCCACAAGGACACGACACCCGACCAGGCCGCCGCCGCGCTCGGCCTCAGTACCCCCGACACCCGCAAGCTGCTGGCCCGCTACGGCCGCTGGAGTGTCTACCGCTAAGCCTGCGGGCTGCGGCCTGCACCCGCGCCCGCGGCGACTCCGGCCGGCCCGGCCGCGGCCGGCCGCTCGACGGGGCGGGGAGCGGGCTGGTTCTCCGGTGCGCATGCCGGACCCGGTACCGGGCCAGGCATGCCCACCGGCCCGGCAGTCGGTCCGTGGCAGTCACGCGTCATGCACGGCGCCCGTAACGGCGCCTGGAGACCGCATTGTTGACACCGTAGGGACGACCCCGACGGCCAGCGCGACGGCCGACGCGACGCCCGCGCCCCCACGCACCTCGGAGAGGCGTTCACCGCGCTTGTGACCGTACGCGGCGCGGGGAACCACGGCGGCCGGCGCCCCTGCGCCCAGCGCGGCCGACGAACCGGAGCTGGCGCAGGCGCGTGAAGGGAGCGAGCTCCCCACGACGACGGCAGGCAGCGCGCTCACTGTTTCCGATCTCAGTGAGCAGCTCTGACCAGGCAGAAGGGATGTCCGGCAGGATCGACGAAGACGCGCCATCTGTCCTCACCCGGCTGATGATCCGGCTTGCGCGCGCCCAACTCCAACAGCCTGGCCTCGGCCTCGTCCAGGTCCTCAACCTCGAAGTCGAGGTGGACCTGCTGGGGGATGGATTGCTCTGGCCAGCGTGGCGCCCGGTAGTCATCGACCCGCTGGAAGCCGAGGAAGAGACCGTCCTCGCGGTTGAGGCCGGCGAAGTCGGCGTCGGCTTTCGGGTGGGGTTCGAGGCCGGTGGCGAAGGGGCAGGTTCATGGACCACCACGACAGCGTTCAGCCACCACCGATCGATCTGCCCGACCACGACTGGCAGATCCCCATCCCCTCGCCCGGATGCGAGATCTGCACGGAAGCGAGCGCGCGGCGCCGGCGGGCTCACGCATCCGGCGACCTCTCCGCCGTCACCGACCACAACATCACCCTTCGCGGCCACCCCCACAACCGCGCCCGAGCCCCCCACTGACCCGGGCGTCAGCGGCAGACGGCAGACGGCAGACGGCAGCGGCCGACGGCCGACGGCAGAGGTCCTCGCCAGGGTGGGTAGGGTGGCCGGCACCAGGCTCATCGCTCTCGCGCTTGCCGAGGCTGACGACAGCCGGCCGATTGGCTGCTCCATACCGGGGTGCGTGACGCGCTCGTGGGATGGACGGCGCACCGGACGTCGCAGTGGCCTGCGGGAAGCTCGCCCGGGATCCGGAAGAAGCGGTCCTTCGGGGGGCCGCGGGGCCGCGGGGCCGCGGGGCCGCGGACATCTCGGCATGGGCAGACGACACAAGGTGTTGATCTGCGCCGACCTGTCTCTTCCGGCCGCGTGGTGCGTGTTCGCCGTGGATCGAGGTCTCTGACGGTCGGTCTCATGGCTGGGTCAAGGCGGGCGCAGGAGGCCAGACGGGCAGCGCCGGGGAAGGCGATGCCGTCGCCGACCGGTAATCGGCAGTATTGCGGCGGTCCTGACCGCGCCCCCCCCGGTATCGAGGCAGGACCTTCGCAAGCGGGTGCTCCTCCACGCACGGTCTTTACCTGGGCTTCCAGAGCCCGGCGCGGTTCGTGAACCGCGGCAAGGGAGCGGCGGGGGAGGGGGCGGCTGTGTCCGAGGGTGTTGGATCCGGCCACGCCTTACGTGAGGCCAGTCGGCGCGGGTTCCAGAGCCGGAGGCGGCCCGCGATGACCAACCGGCGCCGATCGATGCCGCTCCGACGGGCTGCCCCGCGATCGATCTCGGGGCGGGGCGGCCCGGGGCCCGGGTACGGCGGGCTGGTGGTTCAGCAATCGCCGGCCGACCTGTTACTCGTACCGGTACTTCAGCGAATCCGCCTCCGCCTGCTCGATGCCGACGATCGTCAGCTCCGGCATCCGCAGCTGGGCCAGCGTCACCTCGGCCGAGGTCGGCTGGGCGTCCGCCGGCAGCCACTGTTCCGGCTTCCAGGCCCCGCTGCGCAGGAGCGACTTGGGGCAGTGCGGGTAGACCTCCTCGATCCCCAGCACCAGCGCGCTGGCCGGCGGCTTGCCCACGGCGGTCAGCTGCGACAGCAGCTCCGGGCGGGTGGAGACGCAGGCCCGGCCGTTCACTCTGAGCGTCGTGGTGCGCCCCGGGATGATGAACAGCAGCCCGGCCCGTCCGGTGGCGATGACGTTCTGCAGGGTGTCCAGACGCTTGTTGCCGGTCGCGTCCGGTATGGCCAGCGTCCGTGCGTCCAGGACGGCGACGAACCCGGCGGGGCCGCCACGCGGGGAAACGTCACAGTTGCCTTCGGCATCCGCGCTGGCGACCAGGACCAGCGATGAACATCCAATCAACCTCCGTGTCTGCTCAGTGAGTTCGGTCATCTGCTTACGCACGGCCGCGTCGCTGGGAAGTTCGTAGGCCTGGCGCAGCGCTTCTGGCTCGCGCATGGCATCGAGGCGGAGCGAGTCGAAAGCACTGCCGGCAAGGGGTGTTGTCATGCCTCCGACCCTATGGGGCCGACCTGCGATGGATCTTGACCGGTGCCTGCGGGACATGGAGACAGGTCAGCTCGGTCATGTCCCATCGAACTCGCATGTGGTTCCGCAACAGGACGTCGAGGGGGAAGCCGTCCCTCACGCACATGCGCTGGATCTTCCGGAACCAGCCGGAGGTCGCCTGGCAGATCAACGAAGACATCGAAGCGCCAGTACGGAATTTGCGCGGCGACCCGGCGGGCGAATAGGCCGTCGACAATCGCGACGGAAGCCGCGGTCAGCGCAGCCTCGATGTCGTGGTCGAGACGCCCGCTGTCCAGGGACCGGGGGTCACCCGCGTCCAGCCGTCGGTCTACTCGATGACCTATCGATCACTCGGGAGGGTACGCCCTTCGTGTTCAACCCGAGGCCGATCCAGAGGACTTGAGCATTGCTCCGAAATATGAGACGAGGCCCGGCCCGCGTCGACGGCGTGAGTCGACGCGGGCCGGACCTGGACCCTACGGGCCTGCGGGCCGGTGGGCAGTGGCTACCGCTGGCCGGTGACGGGGATGTCACCGGGGTTGCCGAAGCGGGTTTTGTAGATGACCGTGTTGGAGTCCTTGGCGGCGCCGAAGAAGTCGGATTCGGCCGGCCGGTACACGCCGACCTTGTCCGTGCCGTCGCCGTTCCAGTCACCCACCAGCGGTACGTCACCCTCCGCCCGGAACCCGTAGCGGAGGGCGGAGTAGCTGCTCGTGGGGTGCGACGCGAGCATGGAACCGTAGAGGTTTCCATCGGTGTTGTAGTTCGTCGGCCGGCTGCGGCTGCTCTCCTGGTAGTAGTTGAAGGTGCTGGCGGACTTGTCCCTCCAGCCCGCGAAGAGCACGACGTGGTCGTCGCTGTTGAGGATGTCGCCCGGCTTGAGGTCCCACTTGTTGATCGCGGTGGAGACGTTGGGCAGGGGCATGGTCGTGGGGCTGCCGGTGAGCTGCCAGGCCATGGACACGAAGCCGGAGCAGTCCTGCCGGTAGCGGCCACCGGTACAGCCGTCGGCCCACCAGCTGTAGGGGGCGATGAGGCCGTTGGTGCTGTAGGGGACCTGTTCCTCCACCCATGCCTTCGCCTCGACGAGCTGGCCGAGCGTCCCGCACCACCGCACGACACCCGCATCGACGCCGCCGTGCTCGGCGTGCTCGGCGCGCTCGCCGAGCGCGGTACCCAGAGCTGAGTTCGCCGAACACGGCGCACATCCAACCGAGTTCCCTTCACATTCCTCATCACCAGGAGTCACCTTGTCCGTCAAGACCTCGGCCTTCCGTGCCGTGAGCATCATCGCCGCGGCCAGCGCCGCGTCGCTCGTCCTGTCCGTCGCGCCCGGCCCCGCCGACAGCATCCAGGCCAACCAGCTTCGGTGCGCCCACGCTGAGCCCGACTCCGCACCAGCCAGCATTACCACGGTGGCGGATCTGCCCTCTCGTGCCCACCCACCGCGGCGAGTGCAGTCACCACGGCGCGCCCTGCAACGCCCACTGCCGGCCGTGGCGGTCCCGCCCACCGGCTCCGGCAGGCCGAAGTGGACTGCCCGCTCCTGCGACTGGGCCTGACGGCTGCTACGGTTCCGGCGATCATCACATCGGCTGGGGGCAACGCATGGATATCGGTCTCTTCCTACTCGTACTCGGACTGGTCAGCGCGATACCCGCCGGCTGGGTCGCGCTGAACGCACGCGGCTCGGCCACCGCTCTGGAGCGCTGGGCCGAGACCAACGCCGAACTGCACAGGCACGCCCAGGGGGACCTTGGCCCCGCCACCCGCAGCATGTCGGCTGGCGTCTACCGCTGCCTCGGCACGGCGGTCGGCCTGAGCGGGACCGTTCTGGCCTTGGCCGGCCTGGCGATACTCCTCTGACCCCTTGCCCGCGACGCGCGGGGATGGCCGCCGGTGACACAAGGGCATGGCATGCAGGGGCGTACCCCTGCTCCAACGCCGTGCCTAGGTCGCCGGGTAACGGTAAGTGGCTGGACACAGCGGTATCGGCGTACCCGGCAAAGTGCTCCGCCGGCTACACCTGAACGTGCTCGGCATGGCGATGGCGTCGGACGTCTGGTCCGCGAATTCGGATGACAAGTCTCGATTCCGTCGGCACCATCGGTCAGTGAAGCTGCGCCATCTTGAAGTGGCTGGTCAGGGTGCTGGTGTGATGTCGCTTCGGGGTGCTCGTGCTGGTCGTGGGCGGCAGTCTGGGGTGTAGATCGTCCGACAGGAGTGGGTTTGTGGATTCCCGTCCGTCGTCGCGGGTGCCGCTCCTACGCTCCGGCCCATGATGGATCCCGAGGTGTTGGAGCAGATCGCAGCGCGGCGTGCGGAGCTGGACGGACTCGAAGAGCAGCTGGTCAAGCAGCTCTCGGAGGTACGAGCTGAGCGCGATGAGCTGGCCGTGGCCGAGCGGGTGTGGCAGCGGATGAGCAAGCAGCTCGCCGACGAGCGCACGGAGGCCGGGTCGCCGGTGGTCCAGGTGGCAGGCCGGGCGGTACGGCTGGTCCCGGACCGTGGGCCGGGGGTGGCTGAGTCCGCACTGCCGGCGGAGTACCAGCGCATCCTGACCGCGGTGCGGCAGGCCGCCGGCCCGGTCTCCACCCGGCAGATCGGCGAGGTACTGGGACTGGACACCGGGGTACGGGGCAAGCTGGAGCCGCTGCGCGGGAAGCTCACGAAGCTGGCCGACCGCGGCTGGCTGCACAAACGACCCGACGGGAAGTTCACCACCCGCCCGCGACCGGTCCGCACGGGGATCGGGGCGTAACCAAGCTGCCCCCGGCGGATGTTGGAATTGTGTGACGGAAACCAACGAGCACGCCGGAGACACCGTGTCGCTGGTCTACCAGTGCCGCCTGCCGCTGTCCACGCACACCCTGCACTACCTCACCGACCTGCTGCGACGCCATCTCAAAGCGATACGGTCGAGGTGGTGGGCGCTGCCGCCAGGGAGGATCGCGGTGATCGTCTTGGCCGTGCTGCGGCACGATCAGCGCCTGGCCGACATGGCCGGCGGCAACGACATCTCCGCCACCACCATCCGGCGCTGGCGCGACGAGCTGATCCACCTGCTGGCCGCGAAGGCCCCGCGCCTGGACCGCGCCCTGAAGAAGATCGCCCGGCGGGGAGGTCGTCCTGATCGACGGCACCCTCATCCCCACCCAGCGCCGTACCGGAGAGGCGAACCGCCCGAATTACTCCGGCAAGCATCGCCGCCACGGCCTGCACGTCCTTGCGCTGACCGACGAGCGAGGCCGTCTGGTGTGGATATCGGCCGCCCGGCCCGGACGCACCCACGACATCACCGCCGCCCGCCGCGACCACATCCTGGCCCACCTGCGTGCTGCCGGCCTCGGCGCCCTGGCCGACCTGGGCTTCCTCGGCCTGGACGACGACGGGGACGATCCCGTGGTCGTCACCGGCTTCAAGGCCACCCGCGCCCGTAAGCTCACCCCCGCCGAGAAGGAGGCCAACCGGGTCCTGGCCGCCGGACGCGTCCCCGCCGAACGCGGCTTCGCCCACCTGAAGAACTGGCGGATCCTCACCGAGCTCCGTACTGAACCCGCCCGCGCCACCCACCTGTTTCGCGCGCTGCTCGTCCTGACGAACATCAAGGCCACCACCGACAATTGATCTCTACCGCAGGTAGCCCACGATCAGCACATGCTCCCGGAACAGCGTCACAGGGCCGGGATCGGCTGAGTGAGGTTCACCGGGTTGCCGTCGGGGTCCTGGATGTGGGCGACCCGCTGTCCCCACGGCATGTTGTTGGGGCCGCTGCGGACCGAGCCGCCCAGCGCCGCCACCCGGCTGAGCGTCTCGTCGACGTCGTCGACACCGATGCTGAGCAGGATCCGCGGTGCCGCCCCGGTCCCCGGGTTCTCCTTGGCCACCAGCCCGAGGTCGGTGTCGCCGATGCGCAAGCCGAGGTAGAAGGTCGGGCCTTCCGCCGGTACCCGGAAGATCTCCTCAGCGCCGAACAATTTCGTATAGAAGCCGAGCAGAACGTCCTGGTCGGCAGTCACGATCACTGGCTGGATGGTGGACATGGCACTCCTGTCGAGAACGGTCGTATCGCTGGGTAGACCGTTCGAGGACGGTGAACTCATCGGCAAAACCACGCCGCCGGACGATCTACAACACAGACTGCCGCCCACGACCAGCACGAGCACCCCGAAACGAGGTCACGCCACCCCGCTGACCAGCCACTTCAAGATGGCGGAGCTTCAGTTCTTCTGGCACCACTGCCTTCGGGGGTACACCACGTCCACCCACTACGCATGGTCTGCTGTTGACCCTGACCGGCACGCGTTCGCGGGGGACGACGACGAAGCCCCGCGGCCGGCGGCATCGGTCGCCTCGATGCCACCTCCTCCCGGTTTCGATTGGACGGAAAAATTCCGGTTCATGCGCGAGGTGGCCGCATTGCTGGCCGCGCGCTACGGGAGCTGGACCTGCGGCTGGAATTGCTCACCACTTTCCAACGGTGGACCTGTTACCGCTGGGGCAACCACAGAAGCCACGTCAATGGCGTGGAGGGGGAGACCGCTGCACGGGGGGTAGTGGCCTCTTCGGGAGTGGCGCGCCCGGCTGGAGGACATGGCCGAACGGTTCGAGCAACTCGCCCCGCCGCCTGACTCGGACCCCGAGGAGCGCAGCTGGCGTCTGGAGCGCGAGGTGACCCGTTCAACAGCCATACCGAGCCCACTCCGACCCTGGTGGACAGGGTGGGAGAGGACCTGGCGATCCGTCTGACCGGTCGCGGGCTCTACCGTGAGTGATGACGCACTGGCCCTGTGGCCCTGTGTTGGCGGCGGGTCAGGAGCCGTCGTAGTGGTCGCGGCTGCCGGACTTGGCCAGTCCTAGGCTGATCATGTAGCCGAACGTGAGGATCACGATGTGCATCAACCCGCGAAGACCCGCTGTCATCGAGATCGCTGCCGGAATGGGGCGTTCAAGGCTTGCTCGAAGCGCGGAAAGTTGGCGTAGGGTCCGGGAACTCGCCCAGGTCCGCACCCTGTTCCGGGTCACCCAGAGCATCGAGGAAGCCTGCATGATTGATCCCCGCTGACCCGCCCGGCCCGGCGCCGCCTACGCGGTGATTCGGCCCAGGTTTCCGGGCCGCCGCCGCGCCACTCCACGACCTGGGCGCTGGGGCGTGGTGGGCGACATCGATGGACTGCCCGCACGCGGCGCCACCCGTTCGCGTCGGCCGGATGGACGATCAAGCGGGGTTCGGACACACCCCCACCCTCAACTGCGCGCCGGCTTCCGGCACCCCCGTCCGGGCTGGCCGAGTGAGGCGGAAGCCAGGGAATTTCCCCTGCACGCGGGGCTGCCCGTGCGTCCGGCATACTGCGGCGTGATCATTCCCGCGTTCTGGTGCGAGGAGCACGGGAGGAACGCGAAGGGCCGGCGTCGGCCCGCTGGCCGGACCCGGTTTCGGCGTCGGGGTGTGCCGGCCCCAGTGTGGTTAGGGGGCGAGGCGGAAGAGGGTGAGGGCCCCGGTGCGGTTCAGGAGCTTGAGGAGCTGAGAGTTCGGCCCTCGCAGACGCAGGGTGCGGCTGTGGGTGATGGCGGTGAGTTGGGCGCGCAGGAGGACGTTGATGCCGTTGGAGTCGCAGAAGCCGAGCTCACTGACATCGATGGTGATCACCGCGGGGCCGCCCGGGTTGGTTACCGCGTGCTGCAGGGCCGCGATGAGCAGGGCGGAGCGGTCGGCGTCCATGTCGAGTTCCCCGAGAGGTAGACCGCATCCGGCTGAACCGCGGGCCCGGGTACGGGGCGCTGTGATGGCTGATCGTTCTCGGTCGTGGGTCCCCCGTGGCCGCCGGTTCCCGTCGACCGCAACCGCTTCACCACGTTCCCGAACCCGCGCCTGACCCACCTCGACGACACCACGGGCCAGCCGGAGGCGCTGTGACACCCGACGCCCGCCGCCCGGCGGCGGGGCCTGTGTTCCACGGGGTTCGATTACCTCTCCGCCCACCGAATGGAAATCTGTGACGGCCGGAGTAGACATTGCGGGATCGCGTGGTTATGGTTTCTCTCGTAGCCCAGAGAGACCGAAGGGCCTGGCAGAGACGAACTGCCGGGCAGGCGGTATCCGCAGTACAGGTAGTGCCCGTATGACGGTGCGGTGGTGGAGTGTCGAAGCCAGGTTTGTCGTAGGACGGCGACGGGACTGATCACCGGACCGGGTGGCCCGCAGTCATCAGGGGCCACCACGCGCAGTGGTTGCAGTACAAGCGGTTCGCAGTACTCAGTAGTACCTCGGTGAGGGTGTCGATGGTGGGCGTCCGCACCGGGAGGTTCGGCAGTGGGGTTCTAAGCCAGAGCAGACGCAGGACGGGCGACGGGGCTGGCTGCCGAAAGCGTGGCGCTTGATCAGGCCGCGTACGGTACCGAGCGGTTCGCAATACCGCAGTAGAAGAAGTACCCAGCAGTGAAGTCAGTGAGCAGCACCTCGGTGAAGGCGTCGGCTGCGGGCGCGCGCATCGGGAGGTTCGGCAGTGGGGTTCTAAGCCAGAGCAGACGCAGGACGGGCGACGGGGCTGGCTGCCGGAGCGTGGCGCTGGGTCAGGCCGCAAGCAGTACCAGCAGTTGAGTGGAGCAGTATCCGCAGTTCGCAGTACCAGTAGTTCCCAGTGGTAGGTAGTCGATCATCCGAGGGATGAACGGAGGGATTGGGAGCCATCAGGATCGCCCGGGCGGAGTGTTGAGCCCGGGTACCGCAGGACATCGATAGTGAGGTGGTCTCCGGTCGAGCAACCGCGATCCCCGCACAGCCTGTCCCCGTTCGGACGGGTCAGCGGATACGGAAGGCCGGCGCAGTACCAGGGCCGGCAGATGGTGTAGCAGTTCCTTCGGGGCCCTGGTGCCATAGGCACCAGGGCCCCTCCGCATGCTCCAGAGAGAGGTGAAATGACAGCGGATGATTCGTACGGCCGTCTCGACGACGATGATTTCCCCGCCTACACGATGGGCCGGGCCGCCGACATGCTCGGCACCACCCAGAGCTTCCTGCGCGCGATCGGCGAGGCCCGCCTGATCACCCCGCTCCGCTCCGCCGGCGGCCACCGCCGCTACTCCCGCTACCAGCTCCGCATCGCCGCCCGCGCCCGCGAGCTCGTCGACCAGGGCATGCCCATCGAAGCCGCCTGCCGGATCGTCATCCTCGAAGACCAGCTGCAGGAAGCCCAGCGCATCAACGCCGAGCACCAGCGCGCCGCCGCCGTGGCGACGGCACGGCCCCGGGCCGCCGCCTGAGCCTGCGTCGGCCGGCTCCCGCTACGCGACCTCCGGTATCCACCGGCCGATGCGGACGAATCCCGCATCGGCTCCATCAACCAACCCCTGGCGAGGCAGGAAGCCCGAGCGTGATCAAGGAACAGCCTGTGGAACAGGAAGTACTGACCCTGCCGGACGAGGGCGACGGGGTGCGCGTGATCACCTGCGCCGGAGAGTTCGACCTGGCGACGCAGGAACCTTTACGGCAGGTCTGCGACCCTGCCCTCAACGACCCGGCCATCCAGCGGATCGTGCTCGACGTCAGCCGGGTCACCTTCGCCGACTCCTCCCTACTCAACACCCTGCTCCGCCTCCTGCGCACCGGCCGCCTGGTCCTGGCCGGCCCCCTGCCCCGCTCTCTGACCCGCGTCCTGGACCCCTTCCGCGTCCGCGAACTCTTTCCGACCGCCGACAGCGTGAAAGCGGCCCGCACCCTGTAGACGCGGGGCCCGTCAGCGGCCGCTCCGCCGACGTCCGCAGCCCGCGAGCGAGCCCAACCGCTTCACCGCCCGGCAGCAGCCCAACCCATACGAGCCGACACGAGAACCCCTCCCTGCTCCGCCCCCCGTGGCCACGCGGGAACCCCAGCCCGACCAAGGAAAGACTCGTGGACCAAGAAGTGCTGGTACTCACGGAGGAGGATGACGGTGTCCGCGTGATCACGTGCTCGGGAGCATTCGACCAGGCCACCCTGGAACCCCTGCGGCGAGCCTGCGCGCCAGCACTCGCCGACCCGGCAGTCCGGCGGATCGTCCTGGACGTCAGCCGGGTCACCTTCGCCGACTCCTCCATGCTCAACACCATGCTGCACCTGCTGCACCTGCTGCACCTGCTGCACCTGCTGCGCACCAGCAGCCTTGTCCTGGCCGGCCCCTTGCCCCGCACCCTGGCCCGGGTCCTGGAACTCACCCAGGCCGACCGGCTGTTCCCCACGGCCGACGGCATGAGAGAGGCCCGCACCCTGTAGACGCGGGGCCCTTCAGCGGCCGCTCCGCAGGTGTCAGGTCCTCGCGGACATCCAGGCCACTGTCCCTGACCTCAACTACGACCGGCACAGCACCTGGGGGGCAGCCCCGACATCGGCGCCCCGCGCCCTGACCTGTGTCGCGTTCCGGGGAGGAGCTGCACGGGGTGAGTCCGACCCACCCGGCGCCCGACCCGTGCCGCCGCACCTATGCCGGTACCGGAGCGGGGTGCCGATGTTCGTCGGACGCTGAAGTTGGCTGCTGTACGGCCGGGTGCGTCGGTGGGGCGCCATGGGGCGGAGGCTGCCGCGCCCCGTGGGCTCCCTCGATATCGTCGCGCGGAACCTGCGGGACCGGTTCGGTGCCCGTTATGGGTCGTTCCGATTCATCGACGTCGTTGGTCGGCGCATGCTCCGGGTCCACGACACCGAGGGGACGCAGCGGAGGACCGGTCGTGCCGTGAGGCGGTCAGCGTGCAAGGGCGAGAACGCCCAGCGGGCTTCCCCGCTCGTCGACGACGGGCAGGGCAGCGAGCCTGCGGTAGCGCATCGCGTGGTCGGCCTCGGCCATCGTGGTGGCGGGCGAGGCGAACGGCCCGCGCTCGCCGAGTACGGCGCGCAGCCGGAGCTGGTCCGTGTACGCGGCGCTGTCGCGGATGGCGGCGAGCTGGGACTGGGTGACCAGTCCGGTACACAGGCCGTCCTCGTCGCAGACGAGGAGATGGTCCGCGCGGGCACTGGCCATGACGGCCATGGCCACCTCGACCGTCATGTCGTCGCAGACCTGTGGGCCGGCCGCTTCCATCACGTCGTTCACCGTCCGGGGTACAACGGTGGCGTTCGCCGAGCGGGACTGCATCTGGACCAGCGTCAACACGTGCCTCCTGCAGAGGTGGGTCAGTTTCCGGATCACTGATGCTCAGGCAGCCGCGTCGAAAGCGGACTGTCGCGCGCTCACGCGCCGGGCAGCCGAAACGGGCCTGCGCCGACCGCGGGAGGCGGCGCTGCGCTTGGGCCGCTCGGAGACCGGTGCGGTGATGGTGACCGGGATGCCGGAAGGGGTCTGGGCGCCCGTGATCCGGTTCAGTGCCTCTTCGCCGGAGCGAACCTGGGTGGACTGCGGGGTGATGCCCGCGGCCGTCATCAGCCGGGTCATGTCGCGGCGCTGGTTGGGGGTGACCAGGGTGACGACGCTGCCGGACTCTCCGGCGCGGGCGGTGCGGCCGCCGCGGTGGAGGTAGTCCTTGTGGTCGGTCGGGGGGTCGACGTTGACGACGAGGTCGAGGTTGTCGACGTGGATGCCGCGGGCGGCAACGTTCGTGGCGACCAGGACGGTGACGTGTCCGGTCTTGAACTGGGCCAGGGTGCGGGTCCGCTGGGGCTGGGACTTCCCGCCGTGCAGCGCGGCTGCCCGTACACCGCTGTTGAGCAGGTGCTCGGTCAGCCGGTCGACGGCGTGCTTGGTGTCCAGGAACATCATCACCCGGCCTTCGCGCGCCGCGATCTCCGTCGTCATCCGCTGCTTGTCGGCGCCGTGGACGTGGAGGACGTGGTGCTCCATCGTCGTCACCGCACCGGCGGACGGGTCGACGGAGTGCACGACCGGGTCGGTCAGGTAGCGGCGGACCAGCAGGTCGACGTTGCGGTCCAGGGTCGCGGAGAAGAGCATCCGCTGCCCCTCCGGGCGCACTTGGTCCAAGAGCGCGGTGACCTGGGGCATGAAGCCCATGTCGGCCATCTGGTCGGCCTCGTCGAGAACGGTGATGGCGACCTGGTTCAGGCGGCAGTCACCGCGGTCGATGAGGTCCTTCAACCGGCCGGGCGTGGCCACGACGACTTCCGCGCCTCCGCGTAGCGCACCGATCTGCTTGCCGATCGACATGCCGCCGACGACGGTGGCCAGGCGCAGCTTCACCGAGCGGGCGTACGGGGTGAGGGCGTCGGTGACCTGCTGGGCCAACTCGCGGGTCGGTACGAGGATCAGTGCGAGCGGCTGCTGGGGCTCGGCGCGCTGCCCGGCGGTGCGGGTCAGCAGAGCGAGGCCGAAGGCCAGGGTCTTGCCGGAGCCGGTGCGGCCGCGGCCGAGGACGTCACGGCCCGCGAGGGTGTTGGGCAGGGTGGCACCCTGGATCGGGAAGGGCATGGTCACACCCTGCGCGCTCAGCGCGGCGAGCAGCTCGGCCGGCATGTCGAGATCGGTGAACGCCTCGACGGCGGGCAGTGGGGGCGTGATCGTCTTCGGCAGGGCGAACTCGCCCTGGACCGCGGCGGGCCGGCGGCCGTAGCCGCCAGAACGGCTCGGACCTCCGGAACGGCTCGGGGCCGACGAGCCGAAGCGGCTGCTTCGACCCGAACCGGCGTCAGTGCCGAAAGCGGGGCCGCCGGTGCGGCTGCGGGAGGAGCGGTTGTTCGTACGTGTGGGGTTCATTCAGAACCTTCCTTGATTGCGGCACCAATCAAGGAATTCCGGCAGCGGGAACAGCGGCGCGGGAATCACAGGAACGGGCCGAATGGAATGCGAAAGCACATCTGGCCCACAGGAAATCTGCAGGGGCGCAGGTGTTGGAATGAGATGGCGTCATACGGACGCGAGAAATCCAGAGAAATCACTCAGATGCAGCCTCAAGGAGGATGCATCCTTAAGTGCCTTGTCCCGCAGGTGGACGCACTGCGGGCGAATGTGTGTAGCTGGGGCCCGCACCCCGAGGGATGCGGGCCCCAGCTACACAATGCGCGTCAGCGTCAGGCGGGGACGATGTTCTCGGCCGTCGGGCCCTTCTGGCCCTGCGCGATGTCGAAGGTGACCTTCTGGCCTTCGAGCAGCTCGCGGAAGCCCTGGGCGGCGATGTTCGAGAAATGGGCGAAGACGTCGTCGCCGCCACCGTCCTGCTCGATGAAGCCGAAACCCTTTGCCGGGTTGAACCACTTCACGGTGCCAGCAGCCATGTCATATCTCCTTTGGGGCAGTACATCAGCGCCTGCATTGTGCGGACACCGTGTCGCCGCGATGATGCCCCGCCCGGAAAAATGACCGGAAATATGAAGCGCCTTTATGCGGCGCGGAGGCCGCTTTGAGGCGCTTGAAGTTTTTGGGTACCAAAACTGCAACCGAGATCGACAGTAGCACGCTGCAGCGGCTTGTGTACGTAAAACATTTCCGCCCGAGGCGTTCCGGAAGAAACTCTCCTTGCGGGGTCCATTGAATTCTTAGACCGCCGGGACAGATATTGATTCCCCTCGAACGCAGCGATCATGAGCCCAGGGCCCCATCGGCCGTGGCGTGTCCTGACCACCGGAATCTCAGGCTGCGGGGCGCGGTTCCGGGCGGCCTGTTGTGGCGCCGATCTTGTCGAGCTCGTCCACGATGTCCGTCGACAACTAGGCGATGGCGCCGCGGAGCTGGCGGTTCAAGGACGAGGGCCGTGGTGGCGGACCCTGCGCCGATGCGATGGCCGCCACCATGCCGCGCTCTCGCCGGACCGGGTGATCCAGTGCAAGCGCCGCACGGGCATGGGGGTCCGTACGAAGGGCTCCAAGTCGTCGTGATGGAGGCTGTCGCGTTGCCCGGCGCGGGTTCGGCCGGCGGATCGTTTCTCCCGCGCCCGGCCGCTTGGTCGATCAGTTCGGTGATCCGGGCGGCGATGATGCCCCCGCCCCGTTTCCTGCGGCCGGCGGCCGTGCTCCGAGCGTGCTGCCTGCCTGCCTGCCTGCCTGCCCTGCTGTCTGCCTCGGCGGCATCGGCGAGGGCTTCGGCGGCGGCTTCCGCGCGGCCCGCCACGGAGATCACGGAGGGACTGGCCGGGCTGCCGGGCTGCCGGGGTGGGAACGGCCGGGGCGACGAGATCACCCGTACCTACCCGATCCGGTATCACGCGGCGGTGGCAGCGATCCCGACGATCGCCGACCGGTCCCGGCGGGACCAGCATCACGCGGACCTCGACCTCCGCATCGACAGCCCCCGCGCGTAGATCACGACCCACGACCCACGGCGCCGGATACCGGCTCACCACGGCCGACCTCGACCCGGCGCACCGCATCGACGCGATCGTCGCCGCGCACCAGGCGCTCCCGCTCGACTGACCCCGGACGCACGAAAGCGTCCCTCCCGGCAGGGGCGCCGGGCTACTCGCCGACGCCTCGCGCATCTTCTGCTCGTCGAACCGCCCATTCTCGTCGGCCCAGCCGAGCCGCTCGACGGTCGCTCCGATGACGATGGGTTGGTGGCGAATTGGGGGTAGCGTCCTTGACATGGACTCTCGCACCACCGTTGAGCGCGCTCAACGCCTCAAGCAGCTGCACGCCGAGCACAAGCCGCTGGTACTGCCGACCGTCTGGGACGTCTGGTCCGCGCGGACGGCAGCCCATGCCGGGTTCCCCGCGCTAACGATCGGCAGTCATCCACTCGCCGACTCACGGGGGGCCGATGACCACGAGGGGCAGTCCTTCGAGGAGGTACTCGCTGCCGTCAGGCCAATCATCGCGGCGGTCGACATCCCCGTGTCCGTGGACCTGGAGGCTGGGTACGGGCAGAAGCCCGCAGACCTCATCGCCGGACTCATCGAAGTCGGCGGCGTCGGTCTCAACATCGAGGACACCGTCCACTCGGACGGCGGCCGCGTGCGCAGCACGAAGGAGCACGCGCGCTACATCGCGGGCCTGCGCGCGGCGGCCGACGACGCGGGGATCCCGATCTGGGTCAACGGGCGCACCGACCTCTTCCTGCATGCCGACGATGCCCCCAGCGTCCTCGACGAGGCAATCGAGCGGCTGCGGGCCATGGAGCAGGCTGGCGCCGACAGTGTCTACCCGGTGGCCATCCAGGACAACGACGACCTGCTGGCGGCGGTGATCGGAGCCGTCGCCATTCCCGTGAACTCCACAGCCCATCCCGTCAAGCACGACCTCGAGCACTTCCGCCGCCTCGGCGTCGGCCGGCTCACCTACGGCCCGCTGCTGCAGCTCGCGACGACGGAAGCGATGAAGGACATGCTCGGGCCGTGGGCACCCTAGAAAGCTTCGCCGTACGGCACCTCTGACCGACGGAACTGCTGATCCGTACCGCAAGGGCAACCGAAACGGATCTCGCAAGCAACGGGGGTATCGCCGTGAGCTGAGCAGCACTGGCATTGACTGCGATGTGGCCGGGGAAGACGTCGGCTGGGGGCTCACCCCCTGATGTCCGCGGGTACATCGCTGTCCTGCGGCTCCTCAGGTCGAGGGACAGCGCTGTGCCCGGGCCGCGTCCCTTCCCCGGCCTACGACTTCTCGCGCCGGCCCGCTCGGAAACGTCGTCGGACAAGTCGTAAAGGTCGCGGGAAAGGCCATAAACGTCGTGGGACAAGGCGGCTGCGCTCACCAGGGCCGCGCTCCTGGAGGGTCTGCCGGATCCGGACCCGTACGGAATACGGGCGGCGCGGCCGTGCAGCCGCCGGTGCATGCGCGGGCTACGGCGCCGCGCTTGCCGCGCACCACGGAAATCGCGGCGCCAGGCCGGGTGGACCCGGACATCGCGGAAGCGGCCGAGCGACAGACCGCCTCGGCCGGCTCAGGATCGAGGCTGTCTGGGAAAACCAGGAAGCCGCCCCGGGAACAGCCGGTCTGGTCGGCGCGGTTGCATCAACCGAGGGATCGGAGCCACGGGCGGGAGCACGGAGACCACAAGGTCGTCCGCCCCACCAGAACCCGCCCCCCCCGGATCGCGGTACGCCCGCCGCGCACTTGGACCAAGAAGTATTTCTGCAGGAGGATTGTTTCGTGACTGACCGGCCCTTGACGCTCATGGCAGTGCACGCCCACCCCGACGACGAGGCCACCGGCACCGGAGGGGTCCTCGCGCGGTACGCGGCGGAAGGCATTCGCACGGTTCTCGTGACGTGTACCGACGGCCGTTGCGGTGACGGTCCGGGGGGTGTCAAGCCGGGCGGTCCCGGGCACGATCCGGCGGCCGTCGCCTTGATGCGCCGTCAAGAACTTGAGGCGAGTTGTGACGTCCTGAAGATCAGCGATCTGGAGATGCTGGACTATGCCGACTCCGGGATGATGGGCTGGTCGAGCAACGACGCCCCCGGATCCTTCTGGCAGACCCCCGTGGAGGAAGGCGCCGCCCGACTCGCGGAACTCATGCGGCACTACCGCCCCGATGTGGTCGTCACCTACGACGAGAACGGCTTCTACGGCCACCCCGACCACATCCAGGCCCACCGGATCACGATGGCGGCGCTGGAGATGACCGCGCTGACACCGAAGGTGTACTGGACGACGATGCCCCGCTCCGGAATGCAGCGGTTCGGGGAGATCATGCGCGAGTTTCACGGGGACATGCCGGAGCCGGATCCCGCAGAGGCGGCCGCGATGGCCGAGATCGGCCTCCCCGACGAAGAGATCACCACATGGGTGGACACCACCGCGTTCAGCGGTCAGAAGTTCGACGCGCTGGCCGCGCACGCCAGTCAGGGCGAGAACATCTTCTTCCTCAAGATGGGCAAGGAGAGGTTCGGCGAGTTGATGGGCATGGAGACCTTCGTACGTGTCAAGGACGCCACCGGCGCGGCCGTACCCGAGAACGACCTCTTCGCCGGACTGCGCTGATCCGCACATCCGCCGACGTCCGGGAAAGCTCATCGGCCGCACGGCCCGATCGAGCGGGCCCGAGAGCCCTCGGCCGTCGGCGGCTCCCTGCGGGAGCGGTCGGCGGCTGTCACTCCCGCCCTCGCCGGGCACGTGGCAGGCGTCGGCTTCGCCCGCCGCCCGGCCGACCGCGCGCCCCGACGCGCGTCGGCCTGGGAGACGAGGGCACGCCTGGAGCAGGCCCGCGTCGTGGCGGCCTCCAATGCTGCGGTGAACCGTACGGTCGTGCGCGCCCTGCGGGCGCTGCCTCCCGGCGCCGTGCCCGCACCGGCACCGGCCGATGCCAGCGCCCCGGCACGGCAGTCCCGTCCGAGCTGATCCGGTACGGAGGCGTCGCCGGACCACTCACCTCGTAGCCTCCGGGTATGACTGCTGACCCGTTCCAGTGCCACTGCGTCCTCTGCCATGACTACGGTGACCGGGACGACGCGGACCGCATGGATCTGACGATCATCGGGAATGTGAAGCGGCACGGATGGCACGTCGTGATGGTTCCCGAAGACGACAGCGGGCCTGGATTCGCCTACACGATCGGCCTGGCGCACACTCACAGCGCGCCTGAGCTCGCCATGTTCGGACTTGAAATCCACGCCATGCACCGCATGCTCAACAGAATGGGAGAGAAGGCCGCCGCGGGCGCTGTACTGGCTGACGGCCAGAGACATCCTGACGTTGTCGGCGGTCGCCACGTCGCGCTCAGGCAGGTCGATCTCCGCTGGTACCGGACCTTCCTCCGACAGGCCATCGGGTTCTACCGGCGTCCTCCCTTCCCTGTGCTGCAAGTTGCGTGGCCTGCCGCGGATGACCGATTTCACTGGGACGAACAGGCTGAGGAGAGCCATCGGGAGTCACAGCCTCAGTTGTGGCTGCCACCGAGTGAGCACCCTGCCGGGATGTGGACAACCGAACTCTGACCCCGTGCCAACCAGCGACGAAGTACCAGGACATCTTCGCCGCGTTCGCCGCGTTCGCCGAGGGCGAGGCGGACTGTGTACCCGCGGCGCCCGTGTAGTGGTGCATACGTGGTGCGGTCTCCACGGGTTCGTCAGGCCTCAGGTTCGCTTTCGTGTAGCCGTCGGTCGAGGTCGTCGGCCCAGTGCCGGGCCCAGGCCCGGATTTCGGCGGTCTCCTCCGCAGTGAGGCCGTAGGCCGTGAACTCCTCGTCGTCGGTCCATAGGGCGCCGGCGAGGCGGTCGCGGAGGTCTTCGAGCCGGAACTCGTCGCGGCCGTGCCGCTCGCCCAGCCGTTCGAGTTCGCCGACGTCGCGGTGCCGGGAGGCGGCGTGGACGTCGATGAGGTCGCGTGCGACGCCGCGGTCAGCGAGAGCACGGACCTTGGTGCCGATGACGGAGTCGAAAGGCATGACCGGGCCGTACGCGGTCTGTGCCGGGGGCGTCCAGAAGTGCTCTTTGAGGACGTCTACCTCGCAGTCCTCGCCAGTGCCCGGGTCGGTGACCATGAGGCGGGCGGAGAGCGGGTCCACGCTGATCACCCGTACGCGCCAGCCCCGGGTGGCGAGTCCCCGTTCGAGACTGCCGACGATCTCGGGCATGGGGGCCGGGTTCTCGGTGGCGACGTCGAGGTCCTGACTGAGGCGGTCGACGAGGCCGTGCGCCTGGACGGCGTACCCGCCGGTAATCACCAGGGGGTAGGGGGCGCCGACGTCCATGACGGCCGCGAGGAGCCGGCGGTGCAGGTCGGAGAGGTTCACGCGGCGGGGGATTCCTCAGCGGTGAGCTCGGGGAAGGCTTCCTCCCAGGCCTGGCGCAGGTGCCGGGGGACCAGCGTGCGCAGGACGGGCCACTGAGTGATCAGGAGGTCGCGGTTGAGGAGGTGGACCAGGTCCTCGTGCTGGCCTTCGGCGAGGACGGTGCGGTACATGCCCATCCGCAGCCGGGGGCGGTCGAGGTCGTAGGCGCGCAGCCCGGACCAGGCCACGTGCAGCGGGAGGTGGACCACTCCGTGGTCGGGGCCCGTGAGCTTCTCGAGAGAAGCGGGCAGGCGGCCGGCATACCGGGCGTACAGCACCTCGGCCGCGGACGGTGCGGAGGAGGCGGGGGAGACCGTGACCATGCGCCCCATTATCCTGTGTCCCGTCCGCCACGGGTAGCGCAACCGCGCCACGAGCAGTGGTCGAGGAGCTGGTCAGCTCCCTCACCAGCCGCCGGGACAGCCGTCCCCCTGGGGGACGCTCGTCGGCGGGCCGCACCGGATGCCCGGGAACCACCCCCTCATCAGCCGTCTGCGGCATGGCGAGTGCGTCCCGCCCGCCGGGCAGCTACCCACCGGGGAGAAGGCCATGCCGGGTACCCACTTCGCCGCCACGAGGCGGGCCTGCACGACCGCTCCAGCCGGCCTGCCAGGACCCCGCACCGGACATCCGCCGAGGTGGAGGCACAGGTCTGCCGTCGCAGCGGGACCGCAAGCTCGGACCCGCGCGTATCGGTCCGGTTCTGGGCCTGCCCGCCTCGACGGTGCACCGCATCCTGACCGGACACGGGAGCCGCCCAGCAGCTCACTTCGCCCCCGGCGACGACCGCGCCCTCGCGATCGAAGCGGTCACCGACCGGGCCCGTGCCTGCTACGGCCCCGGAACCCTCCGCCCCGCCACCAGCGGCAACCGCTCGCGAAAAGCCACCGGACCGTAGAGCCGGGGCGCAGCGCTCTGCGCACCCCAGCAGACCGCGCCGCCGAGGTGTGCGGGCTCGACGAGAAGACCGCCTTGCGATACGCGGACTCGGCCCGGCGCCTCCTGGAAACCAGTGCCGCATCGTGGAACCTCGTGACAGCATCGACGGATGATCAACGCTCAGGACCTGGTCGGCAGACACCTTCTGAAGGTGACGACCTCCTGGCATCACTACCAGGAGAACGAGCCCTCCCTCCTGCACATGTGGCTGTACATGGACGGCCTCGGCCCCATCCGGTTCCACACACCGGGCGACGGGCTGTTCCTTGAGATCGACCAGCCTCACGGCCCCTACGACATGGACGAATACGGCCACACCACAGTCGAGGACGACCTGCCCGGTTTTCCCATGACCCGGTTCGCCGGCCAGCGGATCCTCTCCGTCCGGGAGATCCGCTACGAGCACGGCAACTACGACTTCGCCGTCGGCATCACCGTCCGGTTTCCCGACGGCACCATCCGCATCCTCAACCTCGCGGACGAGATCGTCCTGGCCCATGACCGGCACCTGGGTCCGCTTGAGGAGCATCTCCACGAGGCGACGACGCCCACAAGCCAGGACTCCTCGCAGTGAGTCCGCACGGACTCGGGGGTCGATCCCCGCAGAGCACAGCATCCGACCCGCAGATAACCGCAGATACCCGCAGGTGCCCGCTCAAAAACCTTCAGTTCCCTGAACCCACGGGCTCTCCGACCTCGGGAATGGTAGGGCCGCATGTTGAGGTGCCGCGTATTCCCGCTTGACCGTGGTGTGTTCGAGCCACTTCTGGAGGGGTCACCGGTGGACATGGTCGCGATCATGGAGACGCTGGCTGAACAGGGCACAACTGTGCTGTTCAAGGCTGATGCTGCGGAGAGGCGGAAGCTCTGGACGTTTGTGGCCAGTGGCGCCCCATTGCGTGACGACGTCCTCGTGCGTACCGATGCTGCGTCGGCGGAGCAGTGCCCAAGGCTTCTCCCGTAACTGCTGGTCACGGGTGAGCTGATCTTGGTGTGGGTGGTGTGATCACGGCGTCGTAGCCGTCTTGGATAGCCCCGTTCAGCGGGCCGAACCCGCGCTGCTTCGGGAAGCTGGTGGCTGTGCTGCGACGTGAGGGTGCGGATGCGGTCCGCAAGGGCCGGCCGTGGAGCCTTCCGCTGCAGGACCGGGCACTGCTGGTCGCGGCGTACTGGCGCACCAACCTGACGATGCGCCAACTCGCCCCCTTGTTCGGGGTGTCCAAGTCGGTCGCGGACGGCATCATCGACCACTTCGGGCCGATGCTCACGCTCCAGCCCCGCAAACGGTTCGCCGAGGACGCCGTGCTCATCGTTGACGGCACCTGGCCCCGACCCGCGACCACACCATCGCCGCACAGTCGAAGAACTACCGGTACTCCACCATCCAGCAGGTCGTCATCGACGCCGACACCCGCATGGTCGTCGCGGTGGGCAGACTGCTTGCCGGAATCCGTAACGACTGCAAGGCCTGGGAGGATTCCGGCGCCAAGGCCGCCATCAGCAAGACCCTCACCGTCGCTGACGCCGGCTACCCCGGGCACCGGACTCGTCATGCCACACCGCCGGCGCAAAGGCGAAGAACCGATTGGCCGCCCGGTGCCCCGCGTCAACTCGCCCACCAATTGGGATGCGCGCGACAAGAGCGCTTGGTAAGGACACGCCGGCGCGGCGCGCGCGGTCGCTGACTTCGTAGCGGTGGGCGATCTCGGTGCGGTGGCGCGGGCACGGAGTCGTGCCCGCTGTCGATCTCCGCCTACTCGCCGGACGTTCTCACTTCCGGCGACCGCACAGTGCGCGAGTGATCTCGGCGACGGAGCGGAGAATCGCGGCTCGGTCCTGGGCCGGGGCACTCTGCAAGGACTGACGGACGATCACCACGACCGTTGCCGCGGTCACGGTGGTGGTCAGCACCACGACGATCCCCTGCGTGGCCAGCAGGACGAACAAAACGTGGAACGTACTCATCATTGACTCCGATGGATGCGTTGTGGGGAGCGGGACAACCCCCATCACGTCCGTCCACCGGTGTGTCCATCGACTGCCCCGCCCCGGACTGGACAGGCGGTGTTCCGGACGGCGGTTGGCGGGCCTACGCTGACAGCCATCCGACGCGTTCGTTGTGGACGCGCTGGACGGCTGTCGAAGGGACGGGCCGGTAGCCCCATGACGCAGTACGACACCGCGGCCGCGCTGGAGGAAGGGTTCTTCGCCGATCTCCAGAGTGTGGAACACCTACGCCGACAGCTACCAGTGGGCGTGCGCCCCTCCCTGCGAGAGCTTGCCGCGCGCGTGGAGCGCTCGCACAACACCGTCGACAACTGGCTGAGCGGCAAGGCGTTCCCCGCGGACGTGGACGTCCTGGCCGGTGTGATCGCCGGCATCAGGCAGGCAGCAGCCGCCCATGGCGGCATCGCCGCCCGTGACGCAGCACTGCTCGATCCGCAGCGGTGGCGGCAGCGGCACACAGCGGTCAACCGGGCCCGCGTCCGGGAGGCCGAACAAGCACGGTTGGGGCAACGGGCAGCCGCCGACCTGGCCGCCGCCGAGGCAAGGGCCCAACGCGATGCCCTGACCGACCCGCCCCAGCGCCTGGACCGTTGGACGGCGGCCCAATTGCGCGTCCATCCGTCAATCTCCGGCATCAGCTCGCCTTCCACCGGCTTCGTCCTCCCCTCCTACGTCGAGCGCCCCCACGACCAGCAGTTGCGCGAGGTGCTACGGACCGCGGTCACCGGCCGGGAGGCGGTGCTGGTGGTGGTGCGCGGGGGCTCGTGCACGGGCAAGACCCGCGCCGCGTACGAAGCCGTCCGTCACGTCGGCGCCCTGGCCGACTGGCAACTCGTCTTCCCCCGCACAGCGGCAAGTGCACTGGAGGTCATGGCCGCCCGTGTGCTCACCCCCCGCACGGTCCTGTGGCTCGACGACGCCCACCAGCTTCTGGCCGGCCGTGAGGGCGAAGCGCTCGCCGCCGGCCTGCTCTCACGTCTGGCCCAGCCCGGCCCCACGATCATCATGGCCACCCTGTGGGACACCGCCTTCACGGAGGTGACCGCGCCCCCACCTGAACGCGCCTTCGGCAGCGCGGACCCACACCGCCATGCCCGTACGCTCCTGACGGGTGCCACAGCCGTCGTGTGCATCCCCTCCGCCTTCGGCGTAGAGGACCTGCGGGTGCTCGACACCCGCGGTGACGATCCGGCGCTCACGGCTGCCGGCCGGTCCTCCCGGGACGGGAAGATCACCCAGACCCTGGCAGCCGGCCTGCAACTCGTGGACCGCTACGAATCCGCCGACGCGCCCCCCGCCTGCTACACGCACGCCCTGATCACTGCCGCCATGGACGCCTGCCGGATGGGCTGGGACACCCCCCTGCCCGACGGCTTCCTCCACGACGCGGCCCCCGGCTACCTGAGCGACGAGCAGCGCACCACGGCCGGCCCCGATTGGTTCCCTTCTGCCCTCGCCGACGCCCGTGCTCCTGTCCAGCACGTTGCCGCGGCCCTGGAACCCGTCCTCCGCACCAGCGGTATGGGGGCACAGTGCGGTGTCTCGCGCCTGTCGGACTACCTCGATGCCCACGGCCGCGCCACCCGCGCACGCGTACGCCCGCCACAGTCGTTCTGGACAGCCTCAGCCGCCCACGCCGAGGACGCAGGCCCTCTGGCCCGGCTGAGCCGTGAAGCAGAAGCAATGGGCCTCACCCACGACGCCGAGTACCTGGCCCGGCTCGCCGCCCGCGCGGGCGACTCCGGGGCTTACGCCGCGCTGGCCGAGACACGCGAAAGGGCCGGTGACTTCCCGGGCGCCGAGCGGATGGCCCGGCTGGCGGTGGATGCCGGAGACGCGCACTGCTGTGCCGCTCTGGCCTGGATGCGGGATCGAGCAGGCGACTCCAAAGGCGCCGAGCGACTGGCCCGGCTCGCCGCCGGTGCGGGAAATCCGGACGCTCTCCGTAGCCTGACCGAAATGCGGGAACGAGCGGGGGACCTCCAGGGCGCCGAGCGACTCGCCCGACTGTCCACCGGCGCCGGCGACCAGGGCGCCCTTCGCAGACTGGGCCGGAGCCGTGAGCGGGCCGAGGACCCCAAGGGCGCCGAGCGCCTTTACGGTCTGGCCGCCGACGCGGGAGACTGGCGCGCCTACAACGCCCTGGCCAGGTTGCAGGAGCGGACGGGGGACCGCCAAGGTGCCGAAGACACGGCCCGGCGGGCCGCCGACGCCGGAAGCCCACGCTGCTACACCGCGCTGGCCTGGATACGGGAGCGGGCAGGGGACCTCCAGGGCGCCGAGCGACTGGCCCGACTGGCCGTCGAGGCCGGAGACCGGCATGCCCTCCGGGAACTGGCGGAGCTGCGGGAGCGCCGCGGGGATCGCCGGGTACGCCCGGGGCTCGAGTAGCGCGTTCGTGGAGAGGGGGGAACGCAACGCGGGAGCGAGGTGGGCGGTGACGGCCTCTCCGGGGCGGGCTACGGGCGGGCTACGGGTGGGGGATGGCGGGGAGCGGGAGGTGGGTTTCGGCAGGTTGTCCTTGCCGTACGGGTGCGCGGCCAGGATGACCGGGAACGGGCCGCTGCCGGGCGGGCGGTGGATGCTGCCCGTAGGACGGTGCCGTCCCGGGTGATGGCGGACTGGTCGTGATCGATGACCACGGTTCCGGGGGCGGGCCGTGGACCGTGACGGGAGGCCGGAGCAGCCCGCGGACGCGGACGGCGGCGTATCGGGCCCTGCCGGGGCGGCGCCAGGGTGTGTCCTGTCCGGCTTCGTCGATCCTCGGGGACATCGTCTCGTCTCTCTGGAGGGGACCGCTGCGGGTCGGCGACCCTCGGGCCGACACCTCGAACATCCACGTCCGGGACGGAGCCGAAACCGTCCGCGCCGTGCTCACGGCCGGGAACTTCGCCCGGCGGAAGGGCCGGGTCGCCGGTGCCTGCGCAACGGCCGCGCTCACCCCCGAGGCGGCCCGGCCCCGTCCACCCGCCACAGCCGTACGGTCCGGTCGTCGGACCCGCTGGCGGGGGTCCGCCCGTGGGGGCTGAGCTCCAGCTTGTTGATGGGGTCGGCGTGCCCGTACGGCACCCGCTTCGGCAGGCAGATGGGAGCCGTAGGCCAGAATCCCATGACTACCTGAAAAGTAATCATTAGGGGGCAATCTGCCGCAAGTCCCCTTTCTGCCGCAGACATAATGCGCTGTCATATTCCTGCCAGATTGCCCCGTTCATCTCGTTGTACCCATCAGGGGAAGGCAGGAAAATGGGCAGGTTCAGGTACGGAACCACGGCGTCGGCCATCGCGCTGGCCGCCTTGGGATCGCTCACGGCCGCGGCAGGCACGGCTCACGCGGAAGCGGGCCAGGACACCATCACCATGCTGAAACAGGAGAAGTCCCAGTGGTGCTGGGCCGCCTCCGGGCTGACCATCGCGAAGTTCCAGGGCTTCGGCTCCACACAGACGGACTTCTGCAACCGGGCCCAGCCCTACTACGGCTGCAACAACCAGCCCGCCACGCTCGACGACATGGCCAAGGGCTGGAGCAGCCTCGGCATGGCCCACACCGGCTCCGGCCTGAACAGCGCGGCCACGTTCAACCAGGTGTACACCGACGTCAAGGCGGCCCGGCCGATCGGTGCCCGCATCGGGTGGGCGTCCGGTGGCGGCCACATGAACGTGGTCTACGGCTTCGACACGTCGAACACCACGATCGCCGTGGCCGACCCGTGGCCGGACACCACCACGTACACGTGGTGGAACTACAACGACTACGTGAGCAACAGCTCGTCCAAGTGGACCCACTCCCGCATCGGCATCTCCCGCTAAGGCAGGCGACATGCGCGACACCAGCTGCACCAAAACGTCCAGCAATCGGGCGGCCTCCCGCCGCTCCCGTCTCTCCATCGTCATCGCGCTGAGTGCCTCCGCACTGCTGTCCGTCGCGGTTCCGGTCCACGCGGCCCCGGCCAGGGATCCTCTCCCGGCAGACATCCCGGACTACCAGGCGGCTCTCAACGCGGTGAGGTCCGCCGACGTGCGCGACACCGTCTGCCGTTTCCTGCGTACTCCGGTGCCCACCGGTGACGCCGGCGGCCCGGTGCAGACGATCCCCGAGACCGCCGAGCCGTGCCAGGGGCTCCCGGTCTTCACGATCAAGGACCCGGTGGCACTGAACGAGATCACTCCCGGGTTCGTCGCGGGCACCGCCCAGCCACTGCCCACCGAGGCGGTCAAGCTGACGCAGCTGGTCTCCTCGCTGAGCACCACCGTCAACGGCCGCAACGCCACCGTCATGCTGGCTCCCACCCAAGGCGGCGGCTGGCACTTGGCGGCCGTGCGCGACGGCGACAGCGACGCCGTGTACGCCGGCAAGGCCACCGCGGGCACGCTGGTCTTCACCGAGCCGCAGAACCGCGGCTGGTACCAGCTCAAACTCCTCACCGTCGAGCCGCTCAACGACCAAGCCCGGCAAGGGCTGGGCGGCCAGGCGTCCGTATCGCTCAGCGACTACCAGAAGCTGGTCAAGGCCCGCTACGCCGACAAGCTGCCCGGCTCGGAGTACGACACCATGGGCTACTCCAGCGGCTACGGCCTCCCGCGCACGGAGGGCGACTCCGCATCCTCCACCCTGCTCCTTGCCGGCGGTTCCAGTGCGACGCTCGCCCTCGGTGGCGGACTCGCCCTGCTCCGCCACCGCAGGCGCGCGAGCGGCCGCTGAGGCCAACCCCGTACGCCTCCTCGCTCCGCCCCGGCAACCGGCCGGGGCGGAGCGCACCCCTGTCCGGCCGGACTGCCGTACGTTCATGCCGCCCCGACGGGCAGGGCCGTTGCCCGGCGGCCTGCCGAGCGGCACGGCCGCGGCGAGGGGCGGGAGTCTCAGCCCGCCGTCGAGTTGACGGACACCGGCACCGGCACCGGCACCGGCACCGGTGCCGAGGTCAGCGTGCGGCCCGGCGCAGGGACAGGGCGAAGGCGCAGCTGGTGACGGTGAGGACGGCGATCGGCGGAGGGGGCAGGAAGAGGGCTGATATCGCCAGGCCGGCGAGTGAGGTGGCGAGGAGCGTCCACCCGAAAGCGGTGCGCCGCTCGACCAAGGCCGGGGAGTGCCGGGCTGCGAGCAGGGCAAGGGCCGCGCCGGAGATGACGAACAGGGCCATGACGGCACTCATGCCGTTGACGAGGTCGAGGGTGCTGCGTTCCAGGCCCAGCATCGTCATGCCCGTGGCCCGCATGGCTGCCGAGGAGGCTTCTTGCTGTGGTGTCGGGTCGCCCCAGGCCGTCGCGGCGGCAATGGCGAGGTGGCCGGTACCCAGCAGCACGAAGCCGCCCGCGCCCACCTTGAAGGGTCGCAGGGCCCCGGGCCCGGGCCGGTGCCCGTGTCCGATGGCGGATGGGGCGGTGGCGCTCATCGTGACTCCTTGAGGTTGGGTCAGACCGACCTCTACATCTGTAGAGGCTGAGGAATAGGACTCTACACCTGTAGAGGACGCGCGCTGCGGCGAGGCCTGCCCGCAGGGGCCGGGCCGGAGCCGTACGATGCCCCGGCCGCAGTCGTGCTCCCCGCCGCCGGCGGTTCGCCGCGCCCGTCGGACGGCCCCGGCACGTACGGGCGCGAACTGACGAGAGCCTCCACGCGCGGGCCGCAGCGTTCTTAGTTGAGCAAGATGCTGGGCTCACAACCCGCGCGCGGGCGCCCTGTTGGTCGCCGCCCGCTGGGATGCTCGAGGCCGGATCGGGCCGGACTTCACCTCACGCAGGTCCATCAGGATGCGGGGGGCCTTTCGCCCTCGACCGGTGGTCTGGTTCTGCTGCTGCGGGCGGCGACCGCGATGGCCGTCGCCGGCGCGGTCTTCGTCCGCCGGGACGCCTGAGTGCGGCAACGACCCAGGCAAGGGCCACCACTCTCCCGCAAGGCGAGGCCGGTTCATCCCTTCCGGCCTTCCGGGCGGAGTGTGCGCTCAGTGGGTCAGTGCGGAGACGGGCGGGGGATCCTCATCCGGTGGCAGTTCG
Organism: Streptomyces antarcticus; assembly: GCF_026627255.1. GTDB lineage: Bacteria > Actinomycetota > Actinomycetes > Streptomycetales > Streptomycetaceae > Streptomyces > Streptomyces antarcticus. The sequence goes on from NZ_JAPNLM010000021.1 coordinate 131,270, forward strand.
AGTACCGGTGGGGCGGCGGCAGCGTCTCGTACCGGAACTGCACCGCCGTCAGGGCGGCAGGGGCCGCTCCGCTCCGCCGCGGAGATCCCGGTTTCGGACCTCACCTCGACCACGACGACCATCGGGTCGAAACGGCCGCACCGAACGGCACGGTCCGCCAATCGGTTGACCTGTGGCGGGTCACGGATCCGTCCGCTGGGTTTGCTGGGACGATCCTGCCTATGGCACCGAGGACAGGCCCTGTCGAGAGTTCGGCACCAGCGCGGGTCGTCTTGCTGACACTGTCGGCCGGTCAGTTCTTGATGGCGCTCGACAGCTCGGTCATGAACGTCTCGATCGCGACGGTGGCCGAGGACGTGGGCACGACCGTGTCGGGCATCCAGGGCGCGATCACCGCCTACACCCTCGTGATGGCGATGTTCATGATTCCCGGAGGCAAGATCGGGGCGCTGATCGGCCGCAAACGCGCGTTCCTGATCGGCTGCTGCATCTACGGGGCCGGTTCCTTCACTACGGCGCTCGCACCGAATCTCACGGTACTCCTGATTGGCTGGGCGCTCCTCGAAGGCCTCGGGGCGGCGCTCATCCTGCCCGCGATCGTGGCGCTCGTCGCCGGCAACTTCGTCGCTGAACGCCGTCCCGCCGCATACGGACTCGTCGCGGCGGCAGGGGCCGTGGCGATCGCGGTCGGTCCGCTCATCGGTGGTGTCGCGACGACGTACTTCTCCTGGCGGTGGGTGTTCGCCGGGGAGGTGCTGGTGGTGCTCGGCATTCTGGTGCTGGCCCGCCGCATCGCCGACGCCCCGACCGGCGAACGCCGGCGCATCGATCTCGTCGGTGTGGTGCTGTCCGCGCTCGGGCTCGGGCTGTTCGTCTACGGGGTGCTCCGCTCGGACGAGTGGGGGTGGTTCCAGCCGAAGCCCGACGCGCCGTCGTGGCTGGGGATCTCGCTGGTCGTGTGGCTGATGCTGGCAGGCCTGCTGTTGATCTGGCTCTTCCTGCGCTGGGAGGCCGGCCTCGTGGAGCAGGGCAGGGATCCGCTCCTCGATCCGGCCCTGTTGCAGAACAAGCAGCTCACCGGTGGGCTGACCATGTTCTTCTTCCAATACCTCGTGCAGATGGGCGTGTTCTTCGTCGTCCCGCTCTACCTGTCGGTCGCCCTCGGCCTGTCCGCCCTGCAGACCGGTGTCCGACTCCTGCCGCTGTCGGTGACGCTGCTCGCGGCCGCGGTCCTGATCCCCCGCCTCCTCCCGGACATCTCGCCGAGGCGGGTGGTACGGCTCGGTGTCATCGCCCTGCTCGCGGGCGCGGTGGTCATGATGGCCGCGCTCGACGCGGACGCGGGTGCGGAAGTCGTCACCGTCCCCCTCCTGCTGATCGGTCTCGGCATGGGCGCACTGGCGTCCCAGCTCGGGGCGGTCACCGTGTCCGCGGTACCGGAAGCACAGAGTGCGGAGGTCGGCGGCGTGCAGAACGCCGTCACCAATCTCGGTGCCTCGATCGGTACGGCACTCGCCGGCTCGATCATGATCGCCACGCTTGCCACGTCCTTCCTGACCAGCGTCGAGCAGAATCCGGCGATCCCCGAAAGCGTCAAGAGCCAGGCAACCGTCAAGATTCAAAGCGGCGCGCCGTTCCTGTCGGACGCGCAACTCGAGACGGCCCTCGACGAAGCCGGCACCAGCAGCGAGGTGACCCGGAGCGCGCTGGACGCGAACGCCGCAGCGAGACTCGACGGGCTTCAGGCGGCGCTCGCCATCCTCGCCCTCGCCGCCCTGCTCGCCCTGTTCTTCACGCATCGCATTCCGACGTCCCAGCCCCGCTCGAAAGAGCCATGAGGGCGCTGGTCGCTCGCGGGACGGTTCAATGACTGGGTGGTGAACTGGGCGCGAATGTACGACTGGTACTCCGACGTGGATCGCGTTCCCGAGCTTCTGTCTTCGGTGGATCGTAAGGACGACGCCGAAGCGTGGACGGAGCTGTGGCACCGGCTGATCCTTGAGCGTGACCTCTTGTCGCCCGCCGGCATCGCGGCTCTGCCCCGGCTGGCGCGCCTCGCCGCGGGGAGCACGGAAGCACGACACCTGGCTTCCGGGCAGCGCGCGAGAATCCGCTGCAGGCGCTGGGTGGTGTGCGGGGTGTGCCGGTCGGGAGCGGTGAGGATCCAGCGTGCGGCCTCGCGAGAAGGGGGTCTGGCCCGCATCGGCACGCGGCGCGAGGTGAACCCGACCCGCGTCACGATGCGCCAGGCTCCGCAGCCCTCATCCGCGACGACCTCCTACTTCGCCAGACCGATCCGCGAGGGGGGCGGACGGCCGTGAACCCTGCCGCTCCGCCCCCCGGCCGCGTCATCACCCGGCAGGCCCGCACGCGGCTGTACATCGAACAAGGGTGCGGCGGCGCGTAGTCGGGCGTGGCCGCTCCGCTCCTGCCCTGTGACGCGTACGGCCTGGCGGGGTCGGAGGCGTCAGGGGGTGAGCGGTACCTCGGTGATGGTCAGTGCGTCCGTGTCGAGCACGCACTCGTCCTCGCCGCGGCCGGTGTTGTGGGTGAGCAGTGCGGAGGGCGGGGCGACGACTCGGTACGGCCGGCCCGTGGTCGGACGGCGGGCGCCTCGCTATCCCGTGCTGCGCGGCGACAGCCGCCGTGTGATCCGGTCGAACAGCTCCGTCAGCGGCTCGCCGACGTCCCGGCCGAACTCGGTCAGCCCGTAGGTGACCTGGGGCGGCGTCGTCGGCTCGACCTCCCGCCAGACCAGGCCGTCCTGGACCAGCGCCCGCAGGGTCTGGGCGAGCATCTTCTCGCTGATGCCCTGGATGCTCTCGCGCAGCTCGTAGAAACGAAGGTCATTGCTCCGCAACGAGATGAGCACCCAGATGCCCCACCTGCTGGTCACATGGTCGACCACATCGCGCGCCGGGCAGTCGGTGTGAAACACGTCATACCGCTTCCCCGTCTCGGCCTGTCTGGTCTGCGCGCCTTCCGTCATGTCATGAGCTTACCTCGAGGTATGTCCTTACCAAAAGTTAGCCCATGCTCCTAGCGTGATGGCCACAGAGAACATCCGACAAGGAGCTGATCATGATCGTAGTGACCGGGGCCACCGGGAATATCGGCCGGCCGTTGACGCAGGCGCTGGCCGAGGCGGGCCAGCAAGTGACGGCCGTGTCACGGCACACGGCGGCGGTTCCGAACGGCGTCCGCCACGTGCCGGCCGACCTGGCCAAGCCGGCCAGCCTCAAGCCCGCGCTGGCCGGTGCGAAGGCGCTGTTCCTGCTGCTGTCCGGCGACCTGCACGCCACTGGAGCCAACCCTGCCGACATCATCCGCGAAGCTGCGGCCAGCGGGGTCCGCCGGGTCGTCCTGCTCTCCACGCTGGGCGTGGTGACCAGGCCCTCCGGCCACACGCGGATCGCGATGCGCGCACTGGAGGACATGCTGCGGGAGTCCGACCTGGAGTGGGCCATCCTGCGGCCGGGCGGCTTCGCCTCCAACGCCCTGTGGTGGGCCGAGTCCGTCCGCGCGCAACAGGTCGTCGCCGCGCCCTTCGGCGACGTCGGAGTGCCGATCATCGACCCGGCGGACATCGCCGCGGTCGCGGCAGCCTGCTTGCTGGATGACCGGCACACCGGCACCGTCTACGAGCTGACCGGCCCGGAGGTGATCACTCCGCGCCAGCAGGCGGACGCTATCGCCTCCGCGCTGGGCTCGCCAGTGAGGTTTCACGAGCTCACCCGCGACGAGGCCAAGACCGCCATGACCCAGAGCATGCCGGCGGAGCTCGCCGACGACACTCTGGACATCCTCGGCTCCCCGAGCCCGGCCGAGCTGCGCGTCAGCCCGGACGTCCAGCAGGTCCTCGGTCACGCCCCGCGGCCCTTCGCCGACTGGGCCGCCCGCAATGTCGCCGCGTTCCGCTGAGACTGGTCGGCGCCGCTGGAACTGCTTTCGTGCTCGGCGCTGTACGCCGGCTTCGGCCTGGCGTGCGCGCTGAGCGGGACCTCCTTGCTCTACCACGGCGGTGACTGGTGGGCCTCCGGGTTGGGTGGGCGGTCATGGCGGTGGGTGCGCCGGCCCCGTTGGTCAGCGGAGCGGTGTTGCGGTACGGGTTGAGGCCAGCGTCACGGGTACTGCTCTGGGTGGCCTGCGTGCTGGCCGGGATCACCGCGTTCAGCCTGCTGATGGATGTGATCACGCTGATGCTCGGGCAGGGAGTGGACAGCCGAGCCTCCGCTGCGAACAAGGCCCTCGCGGCGGTCGGGGCGGTCCTGCTCGCGGCCACGGCCCGGTCCGACCGCCTGCCGGCCGGTGCTGCTGTACGAGCGCCGTCCGCTGCACCGCAGCGCCTCCATATCGCGGCCTGGTCAGGGACGCCGGCCTTTGTCCCGTACGCGGTGATGAAGCCGGCCTGAGCGTGCGGTGGGACGTTCGCGGGGTGAACCACCGCGCCCGCTGCGCCCGCCACGCCGGCGGGGACGGGGGAAGAGGCCTCAGTCCTTGCTCTCGCCCGTTCCCACGACGTACGCGACGAGTGCTCCGGCGAACACGGCCCAGGCGGCCGCCGAAGCGCCCGCGGTGATCCAGGCGAGGATCCCGAGCAGCAGGGCGGCGAGGGCTCCGGTGGCCATTGCCCGGGGACTGGTGAGGAACGCCCACTGCCCGCGCCCGCTGCCGGGACGGCGGAACTCGGCGACGGCCGTCCTGATGACGAGGGCGGCCACCACCAGGGCGATGCTGAGCAGGGTGATCCCCATGGCGCGCGCCTCCGGTCGGGTCCGACGTACTGCACCGCAGTCTGCTCTGCTTCGTCGCGCCGGTCGATGCCGGGGGCCCGGTGCGCCGGTCGGCCGATGAACGGCCGGCCGGCGCGTCGGACTCAGGCGAGGTCGAAGCGGTCGAGCCGCATCACCTTGTCCCAGGCGGCGGCGAAGTCGCGCACGAACTTCTCCCCCGCGTCCCTGGAGGCGTAGACCTCCGAGAGGGCCCGCAGCTGGGCGTGCGAGCCGAAGACGAGGTCGACGGCGGTCGCGGTCCACTTGGTCTCGCCCGTGACGGCGTCCCGGCCCTCGAAGACGTTCTCGTCGGCGTCCGAGGCCTTCCACTGCGTGCGCATGTCGAGCAGGTTGACGAAGAAGTCGTTCGTCAACACCCCCGGCCGGTCGGTGAGGACGCCGTGGGGAGAGCGCCGGAAGCCGCTGTCCAGGGCTCGCATGCCGCCGATCAGGACCGTCATCTCGGGCGCCGTCAGGGTCAGCATGGAGGCGCGGTCCAGGAGCAGGGTCTCCGGCGACAGCTTCACCCCGGCCCGCAGGTAGTTGCGGAACCCGTCCGCCTCGGGTTCGAGGACGGCGAAGGTCTCCACGTCGGTCTGCTCCTGCGAGGCGTCCGTACGCCCCGGTGCGAACGGCACCGTGATGTCGTGCCCGGCGTTCTTCGCGGCCTGCTCCACGGCCGCGCATCCGCCCAGGACGATCAGGTCCGCGAGCGAGACCTTCGTCCCGCCGGTCTGCGCACGGTTGAAGTCCTGCTGGATCTGCTCCAGGGTGCGCAGCACCTCGGCCACCTCGGGGAGGTCGTTGACCTCCCAGTCCTTCTGCGGCGCGAGTCGGATGCGGGCTCCGTTGGCCCCACCGCGCTTGTCGGTGCCGCGGAAGCTCGCCGCCGAGGCCCACGCGGCGGCGACCAGCTGGGAGACGGACAGTCCCGACGAGAGGACCCTGCCCTTGAGGGCGGCGACGTCCGCGTCCGAGACCAGCTCGTGGTCAACCGCGGGCACCGGGTCCTGCCACAGCTGCGCTTCGGGGACCCACGGGCCGAGGTACCGGGAAAGGGGTCCCATGTCGCGGTGCAGCAGCTTGTACCACGCCTTGCCGAACGCCTCCGCGAGTTCCTCCGGATTCTCGTGGAAGCGCTTGGCGATCGCGCCGTAGACCGGGTCCACCCGCATTGCGAGGTCCGTGGTCAGCATCATGGGGGCGTGCCGCTTCGACGGGTCGTGGGCATCGGGCACCGTGTCCCGGGCCGAGTCGTCCGTCGGGGTCCACTGCTTCGCGCCGGCCGGGCTCGTCGTCAGTTCCCACTCGTACCGGAACAGGTTGTCCAGGTACCCGTTGTCCCACGTCGTCGGCGCGGAGGTCCACGCTCCCTCGAGCCCGCTGGTGAGCGCGTCGGCGCCCTTGCCGCTGCCGTACGTGTTCCGCCAGCCGATGCCCTGCTGATCGACGGGGCACGCCTCGGGCTCAGGGCCGATGTACTCGGCGCCGCCCGCACCGTGGCACTTGCCGAAGGTGTGGCCGCCGATGATGAGCGCGGCCGTCTCCTCGTCGTTCATCGCCATGCGCCCGAACGTCTCGCGGATGTCCCGGGCGGATGCAAGCGGATCCGGATTCCCGTTGGGCCCTTCCGGGTTGACGTAGATCAAGCCCATCTGCACCGCTCCGAACGGACCGGTCAGTTCCCTGTCGCCGCTGTAGCGCGCGTCTCCGAGCCACGTGTCCTCGGGGCCCCAGAAGATCTCCTCGGGCTCCCAGATGTCCTGCCGCCCGAAAGCGAAGCCGAACGTCTTGAACCCCATCGATTCCATGGCGCAATTGCCGGCGAAGACGAGCAGGTCGGCCCAGGAGATCTTCCGTCCGTACTTCTGCTTGACCGGCCACAGCAGACGGCGCGCCTTGTCGAGGCTCGCATTGTCCGGCCAGCTGTTGAGGGGGGCGAAACGCTGCGCGCCGGCTCCGCCGCCGCCCCGGCCGTCGGCGATGCGGTATGTTCCGGCGGAATGCCAGCTCATCCGGATGAAGAGCGGCCCGTAGTGGCCGTAGTCGGCGGGCCACCATTCCTGTGACGCCGTCATCACCTCGAAGACGTCCTGCTTCAGGGCGTCGAGGTCCAGCGTCGCGAACTCCTTCGCGTAGTCGAAGCCCGCACCCATCGGATCGGCCAGAGGCGAGTGCTGGTGGAGCACCTGAAGATCCAGCTGATCCGGCCACCAGTCCCGGTTCGAGCGGGGGCGAGTCGGCTCGGGGGTGGGGGCAGGGATTACCGGGTTCTCGCTGTCGCTTCCGGACACGTCCGTCCTTCTTTCCATATCGGTGGTCCCGCTGCCGACCGTCCGCCCCCGGCGCCGCCTGAACGGCGCCGATGACCGGGAGCGTGTCGGCGCGTCCGTATAGTCGCGCACCGGAGAGCCCACTGCCGCGAGAACACGCGGGGTGCTTCCCCATCACCGGCAGTCGAAATCCAGATCGGGCCCCGGCGGGCCGTCCGCCGTTCCCCCCGCTCTCCGGAACTGCCGCCATGGATGGCATTGTCTGATCATCGCGACCTTTCCCGGCGGCAAGGAGCGTGCACACCGAAGTGGATTTGATGTCGAAGAAACCCGCGGCCTCCCGGTAATCTGTGCCTCCCTTTCGGAGAAGAGGCGGCTGGCTCGGCGCCATGCCGGTCAAACGCCGTCTCCGTCTCCGTCATCCAGTCATTCAGTCGTCCCGTCGAGCCTGAAAGGGTGAGCCGCCATGAGCGACCTGTTGGAGCGCCTGCGACGGCGGGGCTGGCGGATGACGTCCCAGCGGCGCGTCGTCGTCGAGGTCCTCGACGGTGACCACCTCCACCTCACGGCCGACGAGGTGCACGCCCGAGCGGCCCGGCAGCTGCCCGAGATCGCGCGCGCGACCGTCTACAACACCCTGGGCGAGCTCGTCCTGCTCGGTGAGGTCGCGGAAGTTTCCGTCCACGGCCGTGCGAAGCGCTTCGACCCCAACGCGCACCACCCGCACCAGCACCTGGTGTGCACCGGATGCGGCATCATCCGCGACGTCCGCCCGACCGTCACCCCGCCCGGCCTGCCGGCGCAGGAGCGGTACGGCTTCACGGTGTCCGACGTCGAGGTCACCTACCGCGGGCTGTGCCCGTCCTGCGCTCGCGATCTGCCGCGATGAGCGCGGACGGCCGGGTGCGGGCCAGCAGGACCGGACTGTTGCCGAAGCCGAAGCCGAAGCCGAAGCCGAAGCCGAAGCCGAAGCCGAAGCCGAAGCCGAAGCCGAAGCCGGCGTCCAGTTCGGCCCAGGCCAGGACGGTGTGGTGACCGTCCCCGCCACTGTGGGCGCTGCGCTCACTGCCGTACTGGTAGAGGGCATTCACGAAGAGCCTGCGGCCGGCGGCGGGCGCGGGCGCAGGCACGTTTCTCAGCTGCAGGTATGTCTGGAGGGGTGCGGTGCGGGAGATGAGCTCGTTGAAGGCGAGCCAGGGGGTGCGACGCAGTCGCGGGGTCAGGCCGCGCCCGACGCCCTTGGCCGCGAGGAGGACCTGCCGCCAGGTCGTGGTCGCCAGGTAGGTCCCGTACGACGAAGGCACGGCGGCCACCCCGGCCACGGCTGGGTGGCGCCCTTCCACAGGGGGGCGGGGGGTCGCCGCAGCGCGCTGAAGTCGCGCACGACGACAGGTATGTCCGGGGCGTCGGTCGGGGCGGAAGGCGAAGTCGGTCGCGTCGTGCGGTGGCTGCATGACCACGCCAGCAGCGTGTCATGGACCACGGACATCAGTCGCAGCGGTGGCCGAGCGGTCGGCAGGGGAGCGGACGTCGGGAAGTGACGGCCAGGGGCTGCCGTGATCGTTGGCTGTCAGCCCCAGAGATGCAGTCGGCGCGTCCCGCTGGTGGCCGTCCCGCTCACGCGTTACGTGGGCCAGCACGAGGTGATCGTCGCGGGGGAGCGGGCCCTCTGGGCCGCCGCCCTGTGACCTCACACCGGCGGACGACACGGCAATTTCGGACATTTATACCCGTATCTGACATGTCTGCATGCTAGGGATAGAGGGTAAGGATTCCTGAAACAGGAGGCATGCGACGATGCGTACAACTCTTCTCCGTGTGACGACCGCGATGGGTGCCGCGGCAGTTCTGGCTCTCTGCGGCGCCGGCGCGGCCAGCGCCGACGGCGTGGGCAACGCAGGCATCGGGAACTCGGGCGTCGGCAACTCGGGCGCCTTCAACGACGGCATCGGCAACTCGGGCGTTGCCAACTGGGGTCTGGGCAACGCGGGCGTCGGTAACACGGGCATCGGCAGCCACGGCATCGGCAACTCGGGCGTCGGCAGCTCCGGTATCGGCAACTGACACGGGCTCACGGGCCCCGCACCACCGAGTCGCACGGCGGCGCGCCCGGCATCACCCGGGCGCGTCCCCCGGGCTGCCCGTTCCGCCAGCGGCCATCCCGGGGTGCATGGCGCCGAGCCTGGTTGGCTGTGGTCGGCAGCTCCGGGCGGTCAGAACGAGCACGTGGCTGAAGGAGCTGTAGGCCTTGTCGCCCAGGACATGGTCAGGGCGGGCTGCCCCTTTTTGTGGGCGCTGGCGGCATGCTGATGGGTGCGGCCGCCGCGATGCGGTCGGGGCCGGGCGGACCGGGAGCGCCCGCTGCGTTGGGCACGAATGGATGCCGGGACGAGCTCGGGGGCGCGGGTTCGGTTGAGGTGGTCGTCCTGCCGGGCCTGCTCGGACGCCGGACTGCGACCGGACCCCGCGGGCGGCGTCCCTCCCGGCTCGTGAGCACCTCCGCCTCCGCCTTCGTCCGTCTTCGCCCCCCGCCGCGGCCTCTGGGTCCGGGGCGGGTCCGGCTGCTGCGGATCGGCGGCCGGGGGCCTGGCTCGGCGACGTGGTGCCCGCGGGACATGTGCGCGGGTCCGGTGGCTGGGAATGCCTCAGGGCCGGCCCCTGGTGGAGGTCAGCCCTGCAGTCCTTCCGCCGACGGCCCCACGGCCCCACGGCCCCACGGCCCCACGGCCCCACGGCCCCACGGCCCGACGGGGGAGTGGGCATGGCTGCGCGTTCAGCGGGGAGTTCGGGCAGTCGCGAACGGGCGTTGACGGCATCCGGGACCCGGAGCAAAGGGAGTTTCGGAGCCAGCGTCGGGGTGCCAGGAGGCGACCCGTTGCCAGGCCCCCCCGTCGCTCCGCCGCATGAGGTACACATCGGGCCACTGCTCCCGGCTGTCGTCCAGAACGGCCTTGCCAGCGGCCTGGGCGATCTGTCCCAGCCCGACGACTTCCGCGCCCTCGGCCCTGAATGCGGGCGTTCTCCCGGCGGGCATCACCGGGGGGCGACGCTCCCGCTCGGCGCGGTCACCCAGCTGCCATCGTCCACGGCGTATACCGTCACGTTGTGGTTGACCGTGTCGCCGGCCCCGTCGAAGGCGACGCTGCCCGTGACACCGTCAAAGGCGGAACGGGCCACGGCCTGCGGGAGTTTCGCCCGGGCATCAGGGGGGAGGGTGCCGCCGTTGGCCGTCACGAGGGCTCTGACCGCCTCGATGAGCGCCCAGGTCGCGTCATATGCGTAGGGGCCGTACCAGCCGGCCGCCTCCGGGTAGCCCGCCTTGCCGTACCGGGCCAGGAATTCCCGCCCCGCCGCCGACTCCTCGGCGGGTGACCCGATGTTGGTCGCGAGGTCCCCGTCGGCCTGCGGGTTCGCCGTGAGGTACTGCTGGTCGAAGATGCCGTCGCCGCCCATCAGGGGCACGTTCACGCCCGCTTGCTTGAGCTGCTGGGAGATCGGCGCTGCGGTGTCGTAGTAGCCGCCGAAGTAGACGGCTTCGGCGCCCGAGGACCGTACCCTGTCGGCGAGGCCCGCGAAGGCGCGTTCCGCGGGATCGACCTGCTCGGTCCCCACGACGGTGCCGCCCAGCTTCGTGAACTCGGTCGTGAGACCGGAGGTGAGGGCGGTGCCGTGGGCGCTCGCGTCGTCGACGACGTAGAGCTTGGTCTTCTTGGCTTTGCCGTGCAGGTAACGGGCTGCGAACGGCCCCTGGTGGACGTCGGTGGCGATGGTGCGGAAGTAGGTGGAGTGCGGACGGGACTTGGTGCCCGCGGCCCAGTCGGGGCCGAGCGTCAGCGCGGGATCGGTGTTGCCCGGTGACACCGTCACGACGCCCGCCCGCTGGAGCGGTGGCACGAGGGTCTTGGCGACTCCGGAGTTGAGGGGCCCGACGACCCCCAGCACCTTCTCGTCGGACACGAACCGGGCGGCATTGGGACCGCCCTTGGCCGGGTCGGCCCCGTCGTCCAGGGTTTTGATCTCGAAGTTCACACCGGGTACGTACCGGGATTCATTGGCCGTCTTGGCCGCCAGGTCGGCGGAGTTCCTGATTCCGACGCCCATCGCGGACAGCCCGCCGCTCAGTGGTGCGTCCACCCCGATCACCACCGTGACGGAGGAGGCACCTGAGCCGCCGGCCGCCTCGCGGCCGCGAGGCGCGTCTTCATCGCGGGCGAGGGTCCAGGTCAGGGCGGATCCCGTGGCGAGCGTGGCCAGCGCCGCGCCCAGGACCAGGGTTCGCCGGGTGAGGGCATGCCGCCGGCCGCGCCCCACCTCGGCCGTCGTCCTCGGCTCATGTGGGTCGTCGGCCGGAGGCAGGGGCACGGGCGGCCCGGTCGGGTCCTCCGGCGGGGTGTCTTGCCGGGTACCGAGGCGCGCGCCGGGGTCCACGGCGGTGGGCGTCCGCGGTGACGGCGTCGTCGACGGAGCCAACTCCAGCGTGGGCGCAGCAGAAACGTGCTCCGCCGCGTCCGGTGCCGGTACGGGTGCCGTCCTCGGATCGGACGTGCGGCTCGCGGCGGGCCCGTGCGTCTCCGGTCCGTTCCCCGGCGCGTCGGCCTGAGGCCCGGGCGGGCAGGACCGCAGCACTGACGCCAGCATCTCGGCCGCTTCCGCGGCCCTCACGCGCTGATCCGGGTCCTTGGCGAGCAGCGCGTCCAGCACGGGCGCCAGCGGGCCGGCGTGCAGCGACGGCCGGTGCGGGCGGGTGAACACGGCCACGGCCAGGGCGTGGAGTCCCTCTGCGTCGAACGGCGGGTGCCCCTCAACGGCGTGGTAGAGGGTGGCGCCGAGCGCCCACAGGTCGTTTGCTGGAGTCGGGCGCTTGCCCTCCAGTTGCTCCGGCGGCATGTATTGCGGCGTACCGATGACAATTCCGCTGTGGCTCAGCTTGGTCGTGGCGTCCGCGAGGTGGGCTATGCCGAAGTCGGTCAGGACGACACGGTCCTTGGTCAGGAGAACGTTGTCCGGCTTGACGTCGCGGTGGACGATCCGCGCCCCGTGTGCCTCGACCAGCGCGTCGAGCATGGCGGCGCCGATCTCGGCCACGCGCCGTACCGGCAGCCGGCCCCGGCTGCGAATGGCGGCGGCCAGGGACTGACCGCGGATCAACTCCATGACGATGACGGGGGCGCCGTGGTGGTCCACGACATCGTGGACGGTGATGATCCCCGGGTGGCTGAGAGTGACCGCCGCGCGGGCCTCACTGGTGAACCGCCGGAGCAGCACTGCACGGTCGCCGTCGTCCATACCCGGGGGGAAGAGAATCTCCTTGACGGCGACCTCGCGTCCGAAGAGGTGCTGGTCGAGGCCGCGCCAGACCCGGCCCATACCCCCCTGGCCGATGCGTTCGACCAGCTGGTACCGGCCGGCGATGAGTTCCGGATTTTGCTCGGTCACGGGCACACTCTAATCCTGCCGAGCCGGCCAGGTGTGAGAAGGGTGGCTCAATCACGCCGCAGTCACGAGGTTTGGCTGTGCGCTGCCCGGCCACGGCGCACGCACCCCTGAAGCCGCCGGTGACGGGATGCCGCGGGAGCTGTGGGAGTCGAGTGGATCGTCCTCCACAGTTCTTCTCCGTTGGAGCCGGGGCGCAGGCGGAGGTATCGGCGTTGGCGGCCTGGCGGCTGGCTACCCCGAGGGGTCCGGCGAGCTCGTCCCAGCTCGCACCCTCGCCTCGGGCGGTTTCGACCAGCCCGCTCTCCCAGCCGGCGAGCTGTTCGCGGACCTCGCGCAGCGTTAGCGCGGACCTCGCGCAGCGTCAGCAGTGCGGCCAGAGCCGGGTGCGGGCCGGAGCCGGCCGCGCGCGGTGCTGGGGGCGCAGGCGCTCGCGCGGAGGGCTGCTGCGCGTCCCTCACTGACTGGGTGATGGCCTCGAGCGCCGCCCGCCGGGGCGGCAGGGAAGGGAGGGAACCGGCGTGGCCGGCGGGGCGGGGTCGGTCGTGGGGCTCTCCGCCGTCTCGTCATCCTCCAGATGACTCGACACTTGTCATCGCTTGGATGACATGTTACAACGGATGCACGTTGAAGCGCATTGGCAGTTTCTGCCTGAACCAACTGGAGGTGTTTCGCGATGTTGATGCGCACTGACCCGTTCCGCGAGATGGACCGGATCGTCCAGCAGATGTCGGGGGCGTCGGGTACGTGGTCGAAGCCGTCCGTGATGCCGATGGATGCCTACCGGGAGGGTGAGGAGTACGTGATCGCCTTCGACCTCCCGGGTGTGGACCGTGAGGCGATCGACATCGACGTCGAGCGGAACATGCTGACCGTGAAGGCGGAGCGCCGGCCGGTCGCGAAGGCCGACTCCGTGAAGGTGGAGCTCTCCGAGCGTCCCCTGGGTGTCTTCTCCCGCCAGGTCGTCCTGGCCGACACCCTGGACACCGAGCGCATCCGGGCCGACTACGACGCGGGTGTTCTGACCCTGCGGATCCCGATCGCCGAGCGCGCCAAGCCCCGCAAGATCAGTATCGGCGGCGAGAGCGGCCGCAAGCAGATCTCCGGCTGAACCCTCCAGTACCAGCCGGCAGCGGAGGGCGGGAAGCGCCGATTCCCCCTCCGGCACCCCGCCCTCCGCACCTCTCCCTTTGACCCCCTCACCCCTTCTCCGGAGGTGACGTGATGTCGATGCGCCGGGAAGCGTTTCTGGCCCATGTCCAGGAACGCGGCGAGTACGAAACCCCGGAAGAGGCCGATCGTGTTGCCCGCGTCGTCCTGGCCCTGCTGGGCGCACACCTGGTCGGCAGCGTGCGGGCCGAGCTCGCCGCCCGCCTCCCCGAGACCTACGCCCTGATCCTCCTCAACCCGCTCCAGGCCGCGGAGCCGCTCTCGTCGGAGCGGTTCGTCCGTGCGACCGCGGCCTGGATAGACGGCGCCACCGAGAAGACGGCCCTGTGGGACATCGGTGCGGTCCTGTCCACGGCGGCCGCCGCCGCGGGAGACGTCCTCACCCGCGAGATCCTCTTCCAGCTCCCCCACGGTTACGACCTCCTCTTCGGCCACCCCCAGACCACCTGACTGTCGACCCACCCGACCGCCCATACCTCTCTGACCTCCACCGGCCGCAGGCCGGATCCTTCGCACAGAAAGGCAACCGCAGCCATGTACGACCAGCCTCGACCGAACCCGCCCCAGACGTTCATGACGTTCGACCAGATGCTGGAACGCGTGCGCTACGAAGGCGCCTACCCCACCCGCGAACGCGCCGCGGAAGCCGTCCGCCACGTCCTGGCCAGCCTCGGCCGCCAGCTCACCGGCGACGAACGCGTCGACCTCGCCCAGTGTCTGCCCGTCGAAGCCGCCCTCACTCTGACCGCCCAGATCCCCACTACCGAACACCTCACCGGCTGGGGCTTCGTCAAAGACTTCGCCGTACGCACCGGCGCCAGCCCGGCCACCGCCCGCTGGGACACCGGCGCTGTCCTCGCCGTCGCCGGCCGCCTCGCCGGACCCGACCTCCTTGCCCGCATCCTGCGCCGGCTCCCCGACGGCTACGCCCTCCTCTTCGGCCAGGCCGAACTGCGCCGGCCCGAGCCCGCCGCCGTCTGACCCCGGACGACAGCGTCCGGACACGCGGCAGGGCCGGAACCGCTCCTGTGGTCCCGGCCCTGCCGCCTGACGATCAGTGCTTGAAGGCGTCCTTGACCTTCTCGTCGGCTGCAATTGTCCTGTCCGGGCTTAGACGTCGTTTCTTATGGCGTGATCATTCGTTGAGCCGTGCATGACGGATCTCATAGAGCGGCTGGTGCCGGACGAGTTGTGGGTGTTGTTCCGGCGGGTGGTGCCACCGACGGTGGTGGTACGTCCGCAGGGTGGTGGCCGGCGTCGGGCGGGTGATCGTGAGGTGCTGGCGGCGATCATGTTCGTGGCGACCTCGGGCTGCACGTGGCGGCAGCTGCCGCCGGTGTTCGGCGCGAGCTGGCAGACGGTCTACCGGCGCTTCGCCCAGTGGAGCCGGGACCGGGTCTGGGCAAAGCTCTACCGCGTGATCCTGGACGAACTGGGACTGAGGGGCGAGTTGGACTGGTCGCGGTGCGCGATCGACTCGGTCAGTCTGCGGGCGGCAAAAGGGGGCCACTGACGGGACCGAATCCGACCGACCGTGGCAAGTTGAGATCGAAGATCCACCTGATCACCGACAGGAACGGGCTTCCGCTGTCCCTGGGCATCTCGGGCGCGAACATGCACGACAGTCAGGGTCTGGAACCGCTTGTCTGGGGCATCCCGCCCATCCGTTCACGCCGCGGGCCCCGGCGCCGACGGCCGGCGAAGCTGCACGCCGACAAGGGCTATGACTACGACCGCCTGCGCCGATGGCTGCGTGAGCGTGGAATCAGCCCCCGCATCGTACGCAGGGGCGTCGACTCCTCACAGCGGCTGGGCCGGCATCGCTGGGTGGTCGAGCGAACCGTGTCCTGGCTGGCGGGCTGCCGTCGGCTCCACCGCCGCTACGAACGCAAGGCGGAACACTTCCTTGCCTTCGTCGGCATAGCCGCAATCCTCATCGGCCACCGCCGACTCGCCCGCCTGGATGCGCAAGGGCATTCAGTGTGAGGTTCCAACGTTGCTGGTCCAGACACGCATGGGCGTGATCTCAGGCTCTGTCATGGCCTGCGCCAAGCGGCTCTCCGCGTCGTCCAGGTCCGACCAGGTGCCAACGCCGGGCATGCTGTCGGCCAGAAACCCCTCGACGACCGGACCAAGATGGTCGGAAACCACGTAGGTGCCGTTGAACGGCAGACCATCCGGAGGAACAGAGCCGGTCGAGCACCGGAGCTGCCCGGCCTGCCCGTCGTGCCACACATAGAACGTCGCTACTCCGGAAAAGCCCAGCTCGCGAACGCGTTCCCGGATGCCAGCGGCAGTCTGCTCGAAGGCAGCGACCACCTCGGCAGAGGACAACGACTGCCGGTCCTCGTCCTCTGCCCCCAGCGACCAGGTGTTGGTCTCCCACTCCACCCGCCGGTCACTCGGCTCCAATGCCAACGGCTCTTCGGCCACCTCAGCGATCCATGTCAACAGCACTGAAGCAGTATCCCCGCATGGAGTGGCCCAAGAACCGCCATAAGAAACGACGGCTAAGAAGTTGTCTCATTTGGTGCTGGGCAGGTTCCTTGACACGAGCACAGCGAGCTGGTGCAACTGCTGGCAGTACTTGGCTGCTGCGGGGTCATCGATCTCGGGGATGACTCGGTCCAGGTCCTT
>NZ_JAPNLM010000022.1 GCF_026627255.1 Streptomyces antarcticus
TGGCTGCGGGGCGCGCCACGGACGTGGAGGCCGGGACGCGGAAGGGGTGAGGGCCCCGCGGCCGTCAGGTGCGCAGGCGCAGGCCCCGGGGGGTGGCGTGGAAGCCGGAGGCTTCCAGGGGCGTGCCTGGTGCTCGCCGAGCACGGGCGCCGGGTCCCGGACGACGTGGCGGTCGTCGGCTTCGACGACTCCAGCGCCGCGGCGGCGTGCCGGCCGCGGCTGACGACCGTACGGCAGCCGGTGGAGGACATGGCGGCCGAGATGGTCCGGCTGCTCCTGGACCGGGTGACGGGCGCGGCGGGCGCCGAACCGGAGGCCGTGCTGTTCGTCCCGGAACTGGTGATCCGCGCGTCGGCCTGACCGGAAGCGCGCGGCGCCCGCCCTCGGCCCCGTGCCGCCGTACCCGCGCCCGCGCGCACCCGTAGCCGTACTCGCGCCCGCCCTAGGCCTCGTACCCGTGCCCGCCCTAGGCCCCGTACCCGTACCCGCCCCCGCGCCTCCTCCGGGGTCCGCGCCCCCTCCGGGCCCCGCGCCCCCTCACGCCCGGCGGGCCGCCGCCGCCTCGCCGCGGACGTCCAGGGCCGTGCGCCAGCCCGGGGGTTCCGTCCGCGGTTCGGGGGCCGCGCGGCGGCCGCCCGTCGTGAAGAACGCCGACAGCGGGAGGGTGGCCGCGCCCACCGTGACCGCGTCCGGGCCCAGGGAGCCCATGCTGATGGCGACCCGGCCGGCCGGGTGGCGCAGGGAGTACCGCGTCGCGTGCTCCCGTACCGCGGGGAGGATGTGCGGGCCCAGCATCAGGCCCGCCCAGCCGCCGATCAGGATGCGCTCGGGCCGGAACAGGTTGATCAGGTCCGACAGGCCGGCGCCCAGGTACTCCGCCGTCTCCTCCAGCACCGCCAGCGCCACCGGGTCCGCCGCGCCGGCCGCCGCGAGGAGGGCGGCCACGGCCTCCTCCTCGTCGGCCGAGTCCCCCGGGCGTCCGCCCCGTTCGGTCCACCGGGCCAGCAGGGACTCCGCCCCGGTGTACGCCTCCAGGCAGCCCAGGGCCCCGCACCGGCACCGCCGGCCCCGTACCGACACCGTCAAGTGGCCCCACTCCAGGGGGGTTCCCTCCGTGGTGCCGCCCTCCGGTGAGCCGTCCGTGATCAGGCTCGCCCCGACGCCCGAGCCGAACAGCACGACGACCGCCTCGCGGGCCCCGCGTCCCGCGCCGAACCACATCTCGGCCTGACCGAGCGTCCGGGCGCCGTTGTCGATGATGTACGGGACCTCGTCCGGGAGGGCTCCCGTCGCCCGCAGCAGTCCCTCCAGCGGCACCGCGTCCCAGCCGATGGTCTGGCCGTGCACCACGGCTCCGCCGGGCGACCCGCGGTCCACGATGCCCGGCACGCCGACTCCGACGCCGAGCAGCCGCTCCGTACCGACCCCGGCCTCGGCGAGGACCGTGGCGATGCCGGTCCGGATGTGGTCGACGATGGGGCCGACGTCGTAGCAGCCGCGGGGCAGCAACGGCATCTCGGTGCGCGCGAGTTCGGTCAGGGTCAGGTCGAACAGCTCGACGCGGACGCGGGTTTCGCCGACGTCCACCCCGATCATGTGGGCGCTGCCGGGCGCCACGCGCAGCAGGGTGCGGGGCCGGCCGCCGTCGGAGTCGACGACGCCCGCCTCCTCCAGCAGTCCGTCCGCGACGAGCTCGCCCACGACATTGCTGACGGATCCCGAGCTCAGCCCGGTGGCGGGCCCCAGTTCCTGCCGGCTCATCGGTCCGCCGAAGTAGAGCCGTTGGAGAACGGCGCTCCGGTTGCCGCGCCGCAGGTCCCGCACCGTTCGTCCGTTACGCCCCGTGGTCATCTGGCCCCTTCCGCAGTGACGTCGGTGTCACTTCGCTCGCAACATACCCTTGCGCGACCCCTTGGCGCGGCTTAACTCACGTATTAAATTAAATCCTGGGCGAAAACAGGCGCAGCGGAGATGCCGGGGCGGACGACTCCCGGCACCACCCCGCCGACCCCGCAGGCCTTCCTCCGACCCTGCCGAAAGGGACCGAGCCGTCATGCGCAGAACCAGAGCCGCCGCAGCCGCCGCCGTCGCAGTCTCCCTCCTCTCCGCCGTCACCGCCTGTGGCGGGGGATCCGCGGACAACGGGGGCGGCTCCAACACGGCCCCCAAGGAGCTCACCTACTGGGCCTCCAACCAGGGCCCCGACATCACGGCGGACCAGGCGACGCTCGGTCCGGAACTGAAGAAGTTCGAGGAGCAGACCGGCATCAAGGTCAAGCTCGAGGTGGTCCCCTGGTCGGACCTGCTCAACCGGATCCTGGCGGCCACCGCCTCCGGCCAGGGCCCCGACGTCCTCAACATCGGCAACACCTGGTCCTCCTTCCTCCAGGCCACCGGAGCCCTGCTGCGAGCGCACCGCGTACCTGACCGCCCACCTCGCCGCCCGCGCCCGCGCGGCCCGCCGCGGCGCGCCGGTCGTCTGCTACTACGCCTGGTCCCTGCTGGACAACTTGGAGTGGGCCTACGGCTACGACAAGTGCTTCGGCCTGGTCCACGTCGACTACGCGACCCAGCGCCGCACCGTCAAGTCCAGCGGCCGCCACTACGCCGACGTCATCGCCGCCCACGGCGCCGCCCACCGCCCCGGCTGGCCCCGGCCCGACCCTGCGCAGCGCCGCGCCGCGCCCGCCCCGCTTCGGGGGCCGGGCGCGGCGTGCGTGGTGGGATGGCCCCGGGTGACGCGCCCCTGGGCGACGGGTCCCGGGGCGGGGTCCACCACCACACGGAGAGGTCGGAACATGGCCGAGGCCACCATGAGGGCGATGGCGTACGAGACGTACGGCGGGACGGAGGTGCTCGCCGAGACCCGGCTGCCGGTGCCGAAGGTGGGCCCGGGCGAGGTCCTGGTCCGGGTGAAGTACGCGGGCGTCAACCCCGTTGACTGGAAGATCATGTCCGGCGGGCTCGACGCCCTGATGGACGTCGTGTACCCGGTCGTCCCCGGCTGGGACGTCGCCGGCACCGTCGAACGCGTCGGGATCGACACCCCCGAGTACGCCGAGGGCGACGAGGTCATGGCGTACGCCCGCAAGGACTACGTGCACGGCGGCACCTTCGCCGAGTTCGTGACCGTGCCCGTACGCGCCCTGGCGCACAAGCCCGCCTCGCTCGGCTGGGCCGAAGCGGCCGGACTCCCGCTCGCGGGGCTCACCGCCTACCAGGTGCTCACCCGGCTGGGCACGGGCAAGGGCGACACCGTCCTCATCCACGGCGCCGCCGGCGGCGTGGGATCCCTCGGCGTCCAGATCGCCCGCGCGCTCGGCGCGCGGGTCATCGGCACCGCCTCCCCGCGCAACCACGACCGGGTGCGCGCCCTCGGCGCGGAACCCGTCGCGTACGGGGACGGCCTCGCGGACCGGGTGCGCGCGCTCGCCCCCGAAGGCGCCACCGTCGTCGCGGACTTCGTCGGCGGCGTCCTCTCCGTGACCCGCGAGGTGCTCCACAATGACGGCCGGCACGCCTCGATCGCCGACCCCACGGTGACCGGCTCCGGCGGCGAGTGGATGTGGGTCCGCCCGGTCGGCTCCGACCTGGCCGAACTGGCCCGCCTCGCCGACGAGGGCAAGCTGACGGTCACCGTCGCCGAGACCTTCCCCCTCGCCGAGACGGCGGCCGCCTTCGCGCTCAGCCAGGACGGCCACACCGCCGGGAAGATCGTCATCGAGGTCTGAGCACGGGCCGGGCCCCGCGGCACCCGGCCCCGGGCACGCCGAACCGCGCGCCGCCCGGCGGGGTGGAAGGGCGGCGCGCGGAGTGCGCGGGGAGCGTCAGGGGGCCCGGCCGGACACGGACGCCGAACCGGTCGGGAACGGGCGCCGAGGCGGTCGGACACGGACCCCGAACCGGTCAGGCATGCGCGGCCGTGACGAGGGAACGCATGCGGGAGGGCACGCGGGGACCTCCTGGAGGAGTGGGGGGAACGGGGGAGGGGGTCACGGGAGGCGGTAGTCCGGGCCCAGGGCGGCGCCCGCCGCGGGGTGGGTCTCGTCGTAGCCGCGGGCGTTGCACTGGAGCCCGCCGCGGATGCAGTGGTCGACGAGCGCCTTCAGGGTCCGGTCGTCCCAGGCGTTGAAGAAGTCGTAGTGGAAGGAGTGCCCGCTCCCGCTGGAGAGCCGGACCCGCGATATGTCGCCGCTGACCGGGAAGGCCATCTTGAACTCGACCATGGGGACGGCCACCGGGTGGCCGGCCGGGCACACGTTGTCGTTATTGCCGGGCTTCACGACCGGGTAGGCCATGTGCGCCTTGTGGTCGGGGGTGTCCAGGAACGTGCCGTCCCAGCAACTGGGGGACTGCATGCGGATGTTGAGCTGGCTTCCGGGCGGGCAGCTGGCGGGGATCTCGGTGTTCTTGAAGCTCTCGCCGCACTCCCATCCCTCGACCCAGCCGCGGTGGCCGCGGAACTCGGCCGCCGTCTGCGTCGGACTGCCGACGAGGAAGCGCAGGCCCTTGGGGAAGGGGCGCACGCTCTTGTAGTCGGTCACGCCGGTCTTGTAGTAGATCACCTGCGGTCCTGTCGGCAGGACGGGCTGGTCGCCGTTGTAGAGCGTCGGCATCCAGTACCCGGAGAGGTCGCCGGGGGCGGTGCAGGCGGTCCCGCCCGCGCTGAGCGAGGCGGTCGTGCTGAAGGCGTCCGTCGTTTTGTTGCCCATGAAGGTGTGGTTGTGGGAGGCGCCCGGACGGCCCGCGTAGACGATCGGGTCGTCGGACGCGGTCTTGGTGACGGCGCAGTTGGCCTGGAACTCGTGGAAGTACCGGTCCGGGGGGTTCTCCCAGGACGGGGTGACCCCGGTGACCTGCGGCACCGCCGGGATGTAGCCGTCGCCGTCCGGGTCGTCGCCGGTGGCGAGGGGGGCGACGGCGGCGTGGTTCATGCCCGCGTGGACGGCCGTGCCACCGCCGTCGGGCGAGGCCTGGGCGGTCAGGGCGAGGCCGCCGAGACCGGCGGCCGCGGTCACGGCGAGGGCCGCCGAGACCAGTAAGGCGGACAGGGTCCGCGGTCGGAGTGTCATTTCTGCGGCTCCTTCGGTGGGGCGGGGTGGCGGGAGGGCGCTCCCGGGAGCGTGCTGTGGGAGAGCGCTCTCTCAGATGGCCCGGAAAACGCGGGGCGGCCGCCGGGCCGCCCCGCGTCTTCCGGGGGTCAGGGGTGGATCAGGGGAACGAGAGGACGGTGGAGGGGACGGTCGAGGTGCCCGAGGTGGGGGCGCCGATGCCGTTGATGACGTGTTCGTACTGGCCGTTGCCGCCGAGCGAGACGACCAGGAGGTCGTGGAACTTCACGCCGGGCTTCACCGGCGCCTGGAAGCCGTGTTCCTGACGGATCGTCGGGTCCACGTTGTAATAGCAGTAGCTGCCCAGGCCCCAGCCCTCGTGGGTGTTCACCGAGTCGGCCACCTTGTAGGCCGCGTAGCCCTTGACGGACCCGTTCTGGATCGCGGCCTGGTTC
The DNA here is from genome assembly GCF_026627255.1 of Streptomyces antarcticus. GTDB lineage: Bacteria > Actinomycetota > Actinomycetes > Streptomycetales > Streptomycetaceae > Streptomyces > Streptomyces antarcticus. The sequence continues at coordinate 5,507 of NZ_JAPNLM010000022.1, forward strand.
GGCGCGTCGTACGCCTTCTCGTTCTGGAAGAAGATCGTGCGGCCGCGCTCGCCGTTCCACTCGACGTCGTACTTGTTGAAGTGCTCGACGAACAAGCCGGTGGCGAGCACGTCGTCGCCGTTCACCCGGAACCCGTAGTCGGAGCGGTTGGTCTCCCAGCCCACCCCGTCGCCGTGGTCGGCCCGCCAGATCCACGTGTGGTCGACGATCGTGTCGTGGTTGTTGACCACCATGCCGAGCGTGGCCTTGCCCGCGCCGGCGCCGCCGACCCGGATGAAGACGTCCTGGACGGTGGTCGGGTTCGCCGCGTGGTCCGTGGTGGTGCCGGCCGGGCCGACCTCCAGCAAGGTGGGCGAGTTGACGGTGCCCGCGTCGATCAGGAAACCGGCGAGCTTCACGCCGTCCACGTCGGCGACCTTCATCGCGGTGACCCCGTTGTCCGGGATGATCGTGGCGAGGCCCAGGCCCAGCACGACTGTGTCCGGGCGGTTCACCTGGATGGTCTGGTTCACGTGGTAGACCCCGGGCGTGAAGAGCAGGTGCAGCCCCTGCGCCAGGGCGGCGTTGATCGTCGCCGCGCTCGCGCCCGGCTTCACCACGTAGAACTGGCTCAGCGGGATCGAGGAACCCTGCGGCGCACCGTTGCCCCAGGACGTGCCGCGGGCGTTGGTCCGCTTGGCCGGGACGAAGACCTTGTAGTCGGCGCCGTCCAGGTAGAGGAACGGCTTCTCACGGGAGACGGGCGTGGTGTCCAGGGTGGTGTACGGCGGGTTCGGGTACGACTGCGCGGGCGCGCCCTGGGTTCCGGAGAACACCTGGTTCCACACCGCGTTGGACCAGCCGCCGATCGAGCTGTCACGGGTGTACCACTGCTGCTGCGAGTAGTTGCCGACCTGCCCGTCGATCTTGGAGTCGGCGATGTAGCCGCCGGACGCCCAGCCGTAGCCGTTCGGAGCGAGGTTCAGGCCGCCCTTGACGTGCATCCGGCGGAACGGCGCGGCCTGCGAGACGGCCCAGCGGTTGGTCCCGCTCACCGGGTTCAGGGCGAGGTTCTCGGCGGAACGCCAGAAGTTCTGTGTGGCGTTGCCCCCGAACCACCCGGCGTCGACGGTCACGTCGCCGTTGATGGTGGTGTCGTCGGGATTCAGCCCGAGGCCCGAGATGGAGGTGTAGAAGCCGATCTGCGCGTTGAGCCCGTTGTACGTGCCGGGCTTGAACAGGAACTGGTAGCGGCCCGAACCGAACTGCGCCGACTCCTGCTGGGCGAAGACCTGGTCAAGCCTGGCCTGGATGTTCGGCGTCGACGGATCGAAGACGATCACGTTGGGTCCGAGGTCGCCGCCGCCGGGGATGACCGGTCCGGTGCCGGTGGTGCCGTAGACCTGGAACTCCCAGAGGGAGTAGCCGTATCCGGTGGTGCGCTGGGTCCCGTACACCCGCACGTACCGGGCGGTGCCGGTGACGTCGTGGGTGACGTTGCCGCCCGCGCCGGCGGTGGTCGAGTAGGCGGTGGACCAGTTGGTGCCGTCGGTGGACAGTTCGACGCGGTACGCCTTGGCGGCCGCGGCCTCCCAGCGCAGCACGACCTGGCTCAGCTGGGCGGGCGAGCCGAGGTCGACCTGTATCCATTGGGGATCGGCGAACTGGCTGGACCAGCGGGTGCCGTTGTCGCCGTCGACGGCGGCCCCGGCCGGGGTACCGGCGCCCTCCAGGCTGGAGGCGGTGGCGGCCTTGCCCTGCGAGAGCAGGACCGGCGCCGCGTGCGCGGCGGTGCCGGGAAGCAGCACGAGGAGGGCGGCGACCAGCGCCGCGGCGAGCGCCGCGACGGCGAGGCGTGGCGGCCGGTCGGAGAGGAGGGTCATGCGGGGTGCTCCTGACGTCGGGGATCCGGGGGGATCGAAGCGTGAGTGAACTGCCCGCAGGAGAGGCCGTCAAGGGTTTGAGCGTTCATGAACTGAAGATCAAACGATGTGTCAACTGTGCATCAGGCCTGTGAACTTGGAGTTTCTTCAATCCTTGTGAAAAGTGTTGACGAAAAAACCCGGCAGCGCTGTACTGAGGCTCCTGACCGCTCCGTCCCGCCGCGCCCGCCGGGCGGGACGGAGCGGCGGGAAGCGTTCGGGAGGTGTCCGAGCCACGAGCGGTTGCGGCGGCGTGTGTTCGTTGGTCGTCGCTACGAGGCGTGCCCCGGCCGCCGCCCACCCCCGCTCCGGATCCGGGCCGGTGCCGGGCCGGTGCCGGACCGTGGCAGGGAGGCGGGACGGATGCGGTGCGGCTCGCGGTGCGGCTCGCGCAGGGGGAGAGCCGTTCCGCGGATCGGCTGTGGCCGTGGCTCTGGCTGCGGCTGCGGCTGCGGCGCGTGCGTGGGCGTGGACGTGGCTGGTCGGGGGCGGCTGGCCACGCCCTGTCCGTACCGGCGGCGTCGGGCTGCCCCCGCCGCGCCGCGTCTGCCCTCCGCACGGCGGGAGGTGCCCGGCCTTCTGTACGCCGGGAGGTGCCCGGCCTTCTGTCGGGGAACGGGCCCGTCCGGGCCGTCGTGCTCGTGGCCCCGAGCGGGACACCGGGGAGGCGGCATCGGCGGGGTGCGAGCGCGGCCCGTGACGCCCGGTGGCCGCCGGCGGGGTGGTCTCCCCGGGCGGGTTCGTGCGCCGCAAGGGGGCCGGGACCCCGATCGGGACCGGGGCTCAGGGCAGGTCCGGGACGTCCCCGCCCGCGGCCCAGGTGACCTCGACCCCCGCCAGGCCGGACGTCCAGGGCGCCGCCAGCCAGGCCAGGCGCGCGGCGTCCGGCGGGGCCGAGCCCAGGCCCACCGCGTACCGGACCAGGCCCGGCCCCGACGCGAAGGGCCTCGGCCAGGCGTGCGCGTCCGCCACGCCCGCCTCTTCCAGGGCGCCGAGCAGCGCCCGCATGCGCCCCCGTGTCCGGCCGAGGGCGTCCTCGAACCCTCCGGCCGCCGGTCCCCGCACCGTCACCACCGCCCACGCGGCGTGCCGGCGGTGCAGCGGCGGCACGGCCAGGACCTCGTCGAAGCCCCCCGGGTCCTCCTCCAGCACGTCCCAGGCCCGGTACAGCTCCCGTACGAGCAGGTCACGCATGCCCGGCCCGACCTGAGCGGTACAGCTGCGCACCGGCTCCGACGGAGTCAGTACGGTCACCGCCGCCGGGCCGCCCGCCGTCCTCGGGTCCGGACCGGGGGGAACCGGGCCGGTACGGGCCCCCGGCCACGCGTCGACCGGACCCGGGACCGGGGCTGAGCCTGGGCCCGCCGCGGGCGTGGGTTCCGGTGCCGGAGGCAGGGCCACCGGGTGACGCCAGTCCCAGGCGGCCCAGGTGCCGAAGAACTCCCGCAGCAGGGCCTCGGGTTCCAGCGGGCCCGCCGCCCGAACCGTGCGCGCCGCGAGTACCGCCCAGGCGATGCCCGGCAGCCCGCCGAACGGTGCCGAGTCCAGCCCCCGGGCGCGCGCCCAGGCCTTGACCTCTCGCGCCAGCCGGGTGAAGGCGGCGGCGTGCTCCGCCCCCGCGAAGTCCCGTACGGCGTCGGCGTCGCTCAGCGCGCTCAGCGCGACGGCCGCCGCCTCGTCGAGCTCGGCCCGTCGCGCGAGCGCCCGCTCAGGTTCCAGCGGGCCGCATCCGACCACCACCAGGTCCACGGGCAGGGCCCCCACGCGGAACCGCAGCCCCGGAACCCGGGCGCCGGTCACCTCCCGCATCCGCTCGGCCTCCGGAAAGGCCGCCGCCAACGTGCGCCGCACCTGGCCGAGTTCGGCCGCACCCGGCAGGGCAGCCACGAGGTCCAGATCCGCCTGGGGAAGCGCGCAGCGCATCCGTCGCGACCCGGCGACCCGTACCAGCCCGTCGCCGAGAGCCGCCGCCACCCGCCCGGTCACCGCCCGGGCGAGGTCCTCGGCGGCCGCCCCCTCGGCCGCGCCGCGCTCCACCGCCGCGCCGTCGTCCACCGCCGCGCCGTCGTCCACCGCCTCGCCGTGCTCCGGCGCCCACCGCACCTCGCCCGTGCCCAGCGTCACCGTCGCCCGCACCCGCACCCGCATCGGCCCGTCGCCGCGCCGCGAGAGCACCGACAGCTCCCCGACCGGCGCGGACGTGCCGCCGCCCAGCCGGGCCGCCCACTCCGCCGTCACTCGCCGCGGGTCCCGGCTCCGCCCCAGGGTCAGGTGCGGTGTGTAGCCCCGCTCGCCGTCGGCGCGCCCCCGGCACCCCGGGAACCGTTCGGCCAGTGCCCGCCGCAGCTCCTGCCACGGAGCCTCGCCGCCCGCCGCCGGATCGAGCCACACCGTCGCGTCCTCACGGTGCCCGAAGCTGTGCACGCCCTCCATGCGCGCGGTGAACTCCGGCACGCCCGCCACCGCCTCCGCCAGCAGGGGCAGGGCCTCCTCGAAGCAGTGCTCCGGCACGAAGCCGGACAGCAGGTTCACGTGCGCCGGCCACCGGCCGACCTGCGGATCGTGCCTGCGGCGGAGCTCCGCCACCCGCGGGTCCTCCGGCGGCAGCCAGGCCACCGCGGTCCGCGCCGTCGCCGGTACGGACAGCCGCGTGAGGCCCGCGAGCCGCGCGGGACCCGCGCCGTCCGGCGCCCCGAACTCCACCGTGGCCTCCACCCCGTAGTGGTCGGAGATGAACAGCCCCTCCGGACCCGGCGCGTCCCCGCGCAGCCCGGCACGTTCCACACGGGCTCCGGCCGCCCCCAGCAGGATCCGGTCCAGCCGTGCGGCCCGCCCCGACAACGAGCCCACCGCGGCCAGCGGATTGGCCGCCGGGTCGAAGGTCGGAGTCCCGTCGGCCGGCCCGTGCACCTCGCTCCAGGCGTCCCGCAGGCCCAGCGCCGCCGCGGGCCCGTCGGCCCCGGCCCGACCGTCGTTGAAGTCGCCCAGCAGGGCGACCCCTGCTCCGGCTTCGGCCATGACCCCGCCGAACCCCTCGGCGAGCACGGCGAGTTCGACCGTACGCCGGGCTTCCCCGTTCTGCGTGTGGTCGCTGGTCAGGTGCGTGGCGGCGACGACCAGCGCGCCGGCCGCCGTCTCCACCACCACGGCGGTGACCGCCTTGTGCGGGCCCAGGGCGTGCGACCCGGCCTCGCGTACGGGCAGCCGGCTCAGCACCAGCAGCCCGTGCTCGGCGACGTCCCGCCCGGCCGGGTCCGTTCCCACGGTGTAGCGGGCCCTCACCCAGGGCGCCGCCAGGAGCATGCCGAGCAGCTCGGGTTCCACCTCCTGGAGCGCGATGACGTCGGCGTCGGAGGCCGCGAGGTCGGCCAGCAGCAGCGGCCTGCGCCGGGCGGTGGCGATGCGCGGGGCGTCGTACCGGTCCCAGAGGGTGTTCCACGTCAGCAGCCGCACCCGGTCGGGGGCGTCCGCGCTGTCGCGCGGTCCGGTCTCCGAGGGCCGCCAGGACCCGCCGCCCGCCGGGTCCCACGCGTGCGGGACGCGGGCGGTGAAGAACGGCGCCCGCAGCAGCCGGGGATCGCGGACGCGCCCCGCACCCGTCGCGTCGATCCGGTCCACGCCGGTGGCCCGGTCCCACACCAGCTCGCCGTCCGCCTCGACGAACAGCACCCGGTGCCAGGGGATGTCGCCGCCGGGCACGAACGACGGCAGCGGCACGCGCTTCGGCGCGGCCCCGCGCTGGAGCAGCCCGAGCACGAACCGCGCCGGGTCGAACCGGGGGTCCCAGCGGACCTGGTGGTACAGCTCCTCGCTCGTCCGCATCAGTCACTCCCCGTCGGTCGCGGCCAGGGCGCCGGCCGTGTCCTCGACGCGGCCGTCCGCGCCGATGTACCACGTACGGTGCGCCTGGCTCGGGTAGGACGGGCTGAACCGGTGCAGTTGCGAGTTCAGCACCTGCGGGGGCACGGGGTGGGGGCGCACGGCATTGCGCCGCACCAGCTCCTCTTCGCCGACCAGCACCACGGCGTGGGTGACCAGCGCGTCGCGGCGCCGGGCGACCGAGCCGGCCAGCCCGCGCTGCTGGTCGGTGAGCGAGGTCGCGTCCCACACCACGGTGCCGCCGCGGGCCAGGGCGGCGTCGAGCCGGTCCAGGCCCTCGCTCAGCACGGCGGCGTTGGCCCGCTGGTCAGCCCGGGAGCCCCGGGCCCCGCGCAGGTCGTCGAGACTGATGTACGTGTCCACGCCGGGCAGGGCGCGACCGAAGGTGCTCTTGCCGCTGCCCGAGGGGCCGGACAACTGCACCAGCCGGGGAAACGATCCGTCACGCCACCGCCAGGTGGCCGCCACAGCCTCCTCGGCGCCCGATCCGGCGCCCGCCCCCGCCCCCGTACCCATACCCGCGCCCGGACCGCCCCCGGGACCCGAGATCCGGCCCTGCGCGAACGCGCGCCGCGCCTCGGCCCAGCAGCGGTCCGCCGCGTCCGCCCCGAGACCGGCGAGGGACTCGCGCAGGGCGCCCCGCAGGAACCGCAGCGGGTCCGCCCCCAGCAGCCCCGCCTCCTCGGCACACAGCGCCGACCACTCGGCGCACTCCCGCGCCGCGGCGCCGTCCGCGTCCCCGCCGGGGAGCAGCACCCCGGCGAGCGCGTGCAGCACCCCCAGGTCGGCCGCCGCGGACAACCGCACCAGCCCGGCCCGCCGCTCCGCGTCCGGGAACGGCCGCTGGAGGTACGGGTACAGCCCCACGAGGTCCGCTACCCGGCGCGCGAGGGGCATCCCGAGCGGCCCCGCCGCGAGCCGGGCGGCGAGCCGGGCCCGCGGCGCTCCGTGCAGCGCGGCGGCCAGTACCCCGGCCAGCCGGGCCTCGCCGGTACGCCCCGACCCGTCGATGCGCGCCGCCACGTCGGCCACCGCCTCGGCGACCGCGCCGCCGACCGGGGTAACCCCGGTGGCCCCGGACGCGGCACCGGCGTCGGCGCCGGTCATCCCCACGGCCTCCAGCAGTCCCGCCACGTCGGCTTCGGACCCGGACCGGACCGCCCACAACGGGGCGGCCGCTCCCAGCCCGTTGGGCACCACCGGCGCGAACATCCAGTGCGTGCCGGTCTGCACGTGGCCGCCCCGCACCCACTTCGCCACGCACCGCCCGAAGTCCTCGCGCGCGAAGCCGTCCACGGTCCGTACGACGTACCCCTCCTGCCGCGCCGTGTCGACCTTGAGCCTGCGCAGCGTCCGCTCGTCGAAGGTGCCGCGCCACAGCACGCGCGGAGCGGGCACCCCCAGACCGCGCAGGAAGCGCACGGTCCCGTCCCAGTCCAGGCAGTGCTCGCCGTCCCACACCGAGAAGCCGTAGAACCAGCTGTCCAGGTCCTCGTACGCGAGCGAGTGCCGCGCGTACAGGTTCTCCCCGCACACCCGCCGGCCGGCCGGGATCCCGGCGCCGATCCGGCCCTGGAGGCCCTTGACCCACGCCCGCGAAGGATGGTGCGCGGAGTCGGGCGACCGCGCGTGCATGCCGTCCGCGTAGAGCGTGGTGTTCTCTCCGTCGAGCTTCTCGGTCACCACGACCTCCCGCCCGGCCATGCCGGTCAGCCCGGCGGCCCGCACGTCGTCCGCGGTGGCCCCCGGGGACCAGGGCAGGTGTGCCGTACGGGGGTAGTGCGCGCGCATGGTCCGCTCCTGCTCGACGATCCGGGGGTCCCGTCACTCTAGGTATCCGGACCTGGACCGGCCACCGATTAACCCCGCCCGCCCGCTCCACGCACGCGCCCCACACGGACAACTGCCGGGCCGTCATCCGTCAACTGACGAACAATCAGCCGCCGACCGGCACCGCCGCGGCCAGCCGGCCGCCCTCGGCGAAGTGCAACCGGTCCAGCCGGGCGGCGTACGGCCAGCCCGCCGCCCGGTAGAAGCAGAGGTCGCTCGGGATCGGGACCTCCCGCAGATCGGCCGCGTGCGTTCCGTCCGGCAGCTCCGCGGCCGCCGCGAGCAGCGGATCGGCCGCCCCGGCCCACTCGCGGACCGGCGCGGGCCGGGGCCAGGGCTCCCCGGTGTTGGGCTGCATCCACCGCGAGCCGCAGGCGACGCGGCCCGCGAAGTCGGCGCGCTCCGAGGCCTGCCGGGCCAGCCGCGCGTAGGTCAGCAGCAGGTCCGCCAGCGACTCGGCGACCAAGGTCACCTCGGGGTACTCGCGCAGCTCCTTGGGGCTGGCCGACACCGAGACGGCGTACCCCCACCGCCCACTCTCCCGGTCCAGGCGGATCTGGACCAGGGCGCCGTTGCGGCCGGACTCGATCCGGGCCACGGGCCAGTACGTTCCGTCACCGCCCAGCATCCGGTGCAGCTCGGCGTCCACCGCGTGCCCCGGGCCGCCGGGCAGCAGGCGCAGCGCGGGCAGCCCCGTGACGGTGACCCCGCCGACCTCGCGGAGCAGGCCGCGGACGTCCTCGGGCACCGGGACCCCCCAGCCGTCGATGTCCGCGTCGGCGCGCCCCGGTTCGAGCCCGACGAACGCGGGGTGACGTACGGCCAGTTCCCGCAGCTCGGCGACGGCCCGCCCGGCGGCGTCCGCCGGAACGGTGTGCCGCCGTACGGCCCGGCCGAGGAAGTCGCCGCTCACCACGCTGCGCAGCAGGAGCGCGCGGCCGTCGCCCACGATCCGGAACTGGACTTCGCTGCTCCCGGTGTCGGCGGTGTTGTGCGCGGTGGAGAAGTACGGCTCCCAGGCCACGGTGCAGGGGTAGCCGGGCAGGGCGCGCAGGTCCACGAGGTCGGTCAGCGGATCGCCGCGCCCGACGAGCGCGGCGAGTCCGGCGTCGGTTCCCTCGGCCACCTCGACGCTGGAGGTGGCCGCCGCGAAGTGCTCGGCCCGCGGCTGGTCCTCCACGCCGGCGGCCAGCCGGTCGGTGACACCGGCGAGCCAGCCCACGAACTCCGCGGCCCGGACGGTGACGTCCGGATCGTGGCCCGAGGCGTTGACGGCCACGACGGGGCCCCAGCCGTCGGCGCCGACGCCGACGATCAGCGAGCCCTCGCCGAAGTCGATCTCGCCCAGGATCCAGTAGCCGTCGCCGAACACCGCGCGTCCGCGCGGCCCGAAGCGGTACTCGTGCTCCTGGGTCTCCAGCCCGCCGATCTCCCGGAGCACGGTCCGCACTTCCTCCGGCACGGGAACGTTCCAGCCGTCCAGCTCCGCGTCCGTGAATCCGTCGAACAGCTCGACCTCGTCCGCCCGCTGCTGCGCCAGTTCCTTCAGCGCCCGCACGGCCGCCGACGCCCCCCGCACTCCCGCGTCGTTCATGTCTTCCGCTCCCGAGTCGTCCGCCTCACGATTCCGAACCATATCCGTCGCCCGCTACCGGCACAGGGCCACGATCGACGGGGAAACCGTGCCCCTGGCCGCCTCGCACAGCGGCGCCATGTCGTACGTACGCCGCGGCGCGGGCCGGGGCCGGGCCTTCGCCGGTACCCGCTCGCGGGACGTGGCGGGGGCCGCGGCGGGCGGCCGCCGGGCGGGTTTCACGGCCTTGGCCCGGCGCGGGCGGCGCGGCTCGGCCGCGGCGGAACCGGGGCGGTCGGCGGGCGCGGCCGCCCGCGCCGGAACCGTCCGAGCACGCGGGACCGGGGACGCGGGCGCGTGAGCGGGCGCGGCCGCGGGCCGCGGCGAACCCGGAAGCCCGCTCAACGGCCGGGCGTCGGGCTCCGGTCGCGCGGGCCCGGACCGGGCGGGTGCGGGGAGCGGCCGCGGTGACTCGGGCGGAACGGCGGGACGCACGGTCACACAACCCGTGGCCATGACGAGCGCGGCAAGGGTCAGGGGCAGGGCCCGGCGCAGCTGCATCCGCCCACCCTGCCGTACCCGCGCACGCGGAACCGCACCCGTCACGCGGATGGGTGATTCCCCGCGCTCGCCCGCGGCCAAGGGGGGACCGGGCCCGCCCGGAACTCTTCCGATGACGGGATGGAGCCCATCAGCACCCTGGCGGCCGCGACCGCGACCACCGGCATCGGGGCCTGCCTGCCATGCTCTTCGTCAGCATGCGGGGTCTGCTGAAGGCGAACACGATGGAGAGCGAACTCGCCGAGGTGGTCTGATGGCCATCATCGTCGACCTCCATCGTCGACCTCGACGTGCAACTCGCCCAGCGCAAGCTCTCGGTCGCCGGGTTCGCCGCCGCCGTCGGAATCAGTCCGGCTGAGGAACGGCCCGCGGGCCGCCGGTCAGCTCCTCGAGGCCGGTTCCGGCTCGCGGTCGGGGGCCTGCGCCCGCGGTGCGGGACCGGCCGGTACGGCGCGCGGCCAGCGGCGGTCGACGGCCTTCTGCACCCGGCGCCCGACGCCCTGCATGGGCAGCTCGACCAGCCGGTACATGAGGTGGCTCGCGGTGAGCAGGACGGCGAGGAACAGGGCGGTCCACACGACCTTGCCCAGCGTCGAGGACGGCATCGGCGGGACCCCCACCAGCGGACCGACCGTGTGCACCAGCGCGATGTGCAGCAGGTACACGGAGAAGCTGACGGCGCCGAGCCAGGTCAGCACCTTCGGGAAGCGCCGTGCGCGCAGCAGGTAGCCGAGGCCGAAGAGGGCCCACGCCGCCAGGTAGGCGACGGACCAGGCCTTCCAGCCGGAGGTCCAGGTGGCGTCGGCGGTCGCGCCCCGGTTGTACAGCCAGCCGGTCAGGACGCCCGCCAGGACGACGAAGCCGAGGCAGAGCAGGCCGGGGACCCGGGCGAGCTGGCCGTGCTGCACCCGGTAGACGATGGTGCCGGCGAACATGGTCGCGAAGATCATCCAGGTTTCGAAGCCGGGGGCCCGGCTGTTGAGGGTGATCAGGACCAGGCCGGTCACGCCGAGGAGCACGGCGCCGGTCGCGGTCAGCTTCCGGTTGCCGCTGAGCACGCCCGCGAAGCCGACGAGGACGATCGCCGCGACGACGAGGACGAGCAGGCGGGTGGAGCCGATCCCGTCGGTCAGGAGGTGAGTGCCCAGGGCCGTGCCGACCGCCAGGGCGACGGCGGCGAAGCCGACGGCGATGGCGCCGCTGTGCCGGTGCAGGCCGCGGGTGAACAGGGCGGTGACGAAGAAGTAGAAGATCATCTCGTAGGTGAGCGTCCAGGTGACGTTCATGGCGTTGACGACACCGAGCACGTCCTGGAGCATCAGGCCGTTCGCGACGAGCGAGGCGAGGTCGTCACCGGTGCGCAGCAGCGCCACCGAGCCGTCGCCGGCCGGCAGGATGAGCATCGAGACGGCCAGACCGGCGATCAGCGCCGGATAGATCCGGAAGATCCGGCCGATCCAGAAGGCCCGGACGTCCCCGCGGCGCTCCAGCGAGGCGGGGATGATGTAGCCGCTGACTATGAAGAAGAGCATGACGCCGAAGACGCCCATGTCGAAGTTCCGCCACACGAAGCCCCCGAAGGGCAGCATCCGCAGCACGTCGAAGTGGTGCAGCGCGACGATGAGGGCGGCTATGCCGCGCAGCGCGTCCAGCCAGCCCAGGCGGGCGGCGGTCGCGGGTGCGGGCGGTGCCACGGCGGCGGTGGGGGTCCGCCGGGCGAGTGGGGGAATGAGCTTCTTCACGGCAGGACCCTAGCCGACGGCCCGCGCGGGGCCCTCCCGGGCCGTCGGCCGCGGGCGCGAGCGGGCCCGCTCGCGGTCCGGGGACCCGCACGTGGGGCGGGCCCCGGCGTCCCTTGTGCGCATCATCACAGGGGCGCGGGCGCCTCATAGGGGCCGGGTCCGGCCTTGTGTCACCAGGCGCAGGGCGTGTTCCACGGGCCCGCGGCGCAGCGGGCTGTGCGCCCAGGCGCGTTGCCAGGCCCAGGTGAGGGCCAGCGCCGTGCCGCTGAAGGCGATCCAGGCGAACCAGGAGGCGACGCCGTACGCCGGACCGGCCAGCACCAGCGCGTGGATCACGTACGCGCTCAGGGCCATCGCCCCGAGCACCGCCAGCGGCCGCAGCAGCCGGGCGCCGGTGCGGTGCCGCGCGGCGAAGACGCACAGGCCGATCAGGGCGCAGCCCACTCCCGCGTTGCCCAGGGTCTCCAGCGGGGTCTGGCTGTACGGGTCGGCCACCAGGAGCCAGTCCCACGACGTGCTCGGCACGGCTCCGAACTGCCCGCGCAGCACCTCCCGTACGGGGTCGGCGGCGGCCATCGCCTCGGGATGGTGGACGGCGATGGCCCCCAGCAGCCGTTCGCGGGCCCCGAACGCGTGGGTGGCGAGCCAGGCGGAGCCGTAGCCGGCGACGGCCGCGGCCGTGCCCCACGCGGCCATCCGCAGGGTCACGCCGCGGTCCCGCACGTCGCAGAGCCGGGCGAGGGCCATCCCGGCCAGCACGTACGGGAAGTAGGTGGCCAGCGGATACGCGCCCGTGAGCAGCAGCTCGCACACCACCTCCCCGGCGCCGGACCAACTGGTCAGCTGCGTGGCCTCGGGTACCGCGCCCCGGCCGGACGCCCCGTACCCGAACACCGGGCCCAGCAGGAACGACAGCAGCGGGCCGGCGACCACCGACGCCCCCGCGACGGCGGACAGCACGGGTGTGGAGAGCCGGGTGAAGGGTTCGGCGGCCAGGAAGTACACGGCGAAGAAGGCCAGGATGACCAGGATCCCGGGCCACAGCGCGGCCAGCAGGAGCCCGAGTGCGGCCAGGACGGCGCAGCGGATCAGCAGCGGGCGCCAGCGCCGGCCCCAGCCCTCGGGCCGCGCCGCCGGATCCTGGCCGCGCTGGGCGAGGAGCAGGGAGAAGCCCGCGAGGAGGGTGAACAGGGCCGGTGCGCGGCCGTCCGCCGCGACCATCAGGTACCGGGCGCCCTCGGGCTCCGGGGTCGGCCCGACGTGCACGGCGAACATGCCGAGGACGGCGAGGCCGCGCACGGCGTCCACCCCGGCCAGCCGGCCGCCGGCGGCCCCGGTGCGCGCCCCCGCGCCCGGTGCGGCGCCCCGGGTCAGCCGCACGTGACGCTGTCCCGCGGCGTGTAACGGGTCTTCATCGTCTCCCGCTTGGCTTCCTTGCCGCCCTGGACGAAGACGCGGTCGACGGCGACGTCGAAGCCCTCCAGCGGGGCCTGGGGCTCGCACTTGGGGCCGTTGTCCTTGCGGACGGCGGGCTGGCGGACGTTGGTCCGGGGGCCCTGGACCGCGCGGATCTCCTCGTACTTCTTCGTGCCCAGGAAGGTGATGGTGATGGAGGTCTCCGTGGCCTCGGCCTGGATGTACAGGGCCTTGCCCGAGTCGTTGGCGAAGCGCAGGTCGAGGCTGCCCCACGCGACGGTGGCCTCGCGGCCCTCCGGATAGCGCTCGATGTAGAAGGAGTGGGCGCCGTACTCGACGGGCTTGACCCCCGCGAAGAACACGGCGTTGAAGACGGTCGTCGCGACCGCCGAGACACCGCCTCCGGCCGCCTTCTCGTACTGGCCGTTGTTGATGATCAGGCCGTCGACGAAGCCGTTCTCCTTGGTGCGCTCGCCGACCGTGCGGTTGAAGCTCCAGGTCTCGTCGGGCAGGACCAGCGAGCCGTCGATCAGCTCGGCGGCCCGGCCGATGTTCGTCGTGCGGTACGCGGCCGGCTCGAACGTCACGGTGAAGGAGGACACCTTCTCCTTGATGCCCAGCTGCTGGACCGTGTCCGCGGACAGCCGGGGCCGGGCCTCCTCGGTGGCGACCTCTCCGGTACGGGCGCTCGCCCCGGACCCGGTCAGCAGAGGCAGGAGCGCCCCGCTCAGGGCCTGCTCGGAGACCTGACGGCCGGGCCGCCCCTCCTCGGCGACCCCCACCCGGCCCGCGCCGTCGACCGCCAGCCGGGCCTCGGCCGGACCGGGGACGGCCTGCCGCAGCGGCCCGGCCAGGGCCGGATCGGCGAGGAGCGCCCCGGCGTCGACGCCGGGGACGAGCCGGCCCTTGCCGTCGTCCTTCAGGGCCAGGTGCTTGGAGAGGACCGCGGGGCCGACGGGTATCCGCTTGCCCGCGACGGTCAGGGTGACGGGGGCGGACATCGCCGGACCGGCGAACTCCTTCAGGGCCCGGTCCGTCTCCTGCTTCCCGATCCGCGGTTCGGTCCGCCGGACGGGCAGGACGACGGGCTCCGCCGAGGTGCGCGGATAGGCCCCGCGCAGTGCGTCCAGGGAGCCGTCCACGTCCAGGGCCGTCCCCGTCACCGGGTCCACCGCCTTCGCCTTGCCCTTCTCGAAGGTGACCGAGCCCTCCCGGACCTCCTGCGCAGCCTTCTTGCCCAGGGTGTCGAGCGTGGCGCGGGCCGCCCGCGCGTCCAGCCGGACCACGGGCGCCACGTCCGGATCGCCCCGGGAGAACAGCCGGCCGATCACCGCGAACGGGTCGGAGCCGGAGCCGGCGGCGCGCTCGGCCGTCGCGGCGGTGTCCAGGGACAGGCCCAGGGTCTCCGGGCCCGCCTGCTCGGAACGGTCGCCGATCCGCAGCGCGACCGGGGCCGCGGCCGACGGGCCGAGTTCCCGGTCCAGGGCCTGGCGGGCCTCGGCACGGCTCATGCCGCCTATGTCGACACCGCGCACCTTCGTCCCCGGGGCGACGTCCTCGCCGGCCAGGAGCAGTCCGGCGGCGTACAGCCCGCCGAAGCCGAGGGCCGCGGCGCCGCCGGCCACACCGGCGAGCACCGGCACGGACCACCGCTTTCCCGTGGAGTCCGCAGGGCCCGTGGGGGAACGGCGTCGCATGTGGGGTCTCTCCCGTGTCCGGTGAAGTGGTCGGACCGGCGGGTTCAACGCCGCCAGTCCGCACGGGGAAAGCTACCAAGGGATACATAACCAGGTAATAAGGAGGTATAGATCCGGCAAAGCGCGGAGTTCGGTCCCCGGACCCGGGCCCGCCGTAACCCGGGAGTCGCGGCCGCTGTTGCACAGCCTGCGGGTCCCCACCCACGGTGAACGGAGTTCCGATGCCGCAGCTGACCGACGACAAGGCCGTGCCCGGCAAGACGGCGCAGGCGGCGCCAGGCCCCGCCGGGCCCGACGGGGCGGGCACCCGCATGACCCCGGAGGCGTACGGCGCCTCGCGCGCCGCCCTGTGGACCGGGGCCGTGGTCCTCGTCACCGACGCCGAGGGCCGCGTCCTCGTCCAGAGCGTCGACTACCGTGCCGACCGGCTGCTCCCCGGCGGGGCCGTGGACGCCGGCGAGTCCCCGTCCGCCGCGGCGGCCCGGGAGGTGCGCGAGGAACTGGGCGTCGACGGCCGCTACCCGCGCGGCCTCGCCGTGGACTGGATCCCGCGGGAGGACCCCGGCTTCCCGCCCGAAACGCGGTTCCCCGGCGAGGTCCTGTTCGTCTACGACGGCGGCACCTGGGCCCCGGACCGGATCGACGCCGTCCGCCTCCCGGCCCAGGAGATCACCGGCATCCACTTCGCCGAACCCGCAGACCTGCCCGCCCTGATGGACCCCGGCGACGCCCGCCGCACCCTGTCCGCCCTGCGCGCCCGGATCGCCGGCTGCGGCACCGCCCTGCTGGAGGACGGCCGCCCCACGACGCCCACGGCCCTCGACCGGCTCGGGGTGCTCCGCACCCGCCGCGCCCGGCAGCACGGCACCTGGCGGCCGGGCCCGGTGCCCGCGCGGCTGCCCGTGCGGGACCACTGCGGCTGGCTGTTCGCCCCCGACGGCCGGGTGCTGCTCCTGATCGCCCGCGCCACCGGCGCCGCCCACCTCCCGCCCCCGGCCGCCGGAACCACCGCCGGGGCCGCTCCGCTGGGCCACCGGCTGACCGGGGACGGCGCCCACCTCCGCACGGCGGCCCGCCTCACCGCCCTCGCCCCGCTCGCGGATCCGGCGTACGCCCGGCTGCTGGCCACCGCCGAGCAGGTCCGCGAGCTCAGCGACTGGGGTCCGGCCGGGGAACGCGAACTCGCGGCGGTCCGCGCGGCGCGCACCCGGCTGTCCCTCCCGGCTCCGGCCCGCACCCCGCCCACCGAACTGCCCGATGAAGCCGTCCGCTGGTGACGGCGCGAACCCGGTCCCGCGAGCCCGGTGCCGTGGGACCGGGCTCGTGGGGCCGGGCCTGCGGGACCGGGCCTGCGCCATGACCGGGAAATCCGGCCGCGGCGGCCCGCGGTCCCGCAGCATGGGCCCATGAGCGACAGCGCGATCACCTACACCCTGTACATCCAGGCCGATCCCGCCCGGGTCTGGCAGGCCCTCACCGAACCCGCCCTCACCCGCCGGTACTGGGGCCTGAGCTTCGAGACCGACTGGGCCGTGGGCTCGACGATGGACTGGGTCGAGCGCGGGGCCCGCACCAGCGACCCCGCCCAGGTGGTCCTGGACTGCGTCCCCGACCGGCGGCTCTCCTACACCTGGCACACCTTCACCCCGCAGTGGGCGGCGGCCGTCGGCATCGGGGAGGAACTGCGGGCCGAGCTGGCACGGGAGCGCCGTACGAAGGTGACGTACGAGATCGAGCCCGTCGGAGACACCCTCTCCCGACTCACCGTCCTGCACGAGGGGTTCCGGCCCGGCGGGACCCTGATCGGCATGTGCGGGCGGACGTGGCCGCTGCTCGCCTCCAGCCTCAAGACCCTGCTGGAGACCGGCGCTCCGCTGCCCGGGCCGGGCCACGACGCCGAGCAGGGCGACGGCGGCTACGAGGCGTACGAGGCGCACGAGCCGCACCGGACCGACGGCACCCGCGAGGGCTGATCCCTCGGCGCCGCCGCCCGCCGGACCCCACCCGGACAGCCGGACCCCGCGCCTTCCGGGCGGCGGGCTTGCGCCCGGTCGGCGCCGAGTCGTTGTGGCCGGCCCCCGCCGGCTGAAGCCGGCGGCGCACCCGCGCCGATGCCCGACGGCACCCTGGCCACCGGCCGTTCACGGCGGTCGTGTGCAATGGGTGCCATGGCGAGAGGGAAGAAGCAGTGGCCGGCGGCCACCGGCATGCCGACGTCGGTACGGGTCGTGCCGGCGCGGTGCGGCCGGGCGCGGTCCGTCGCGGGGGTGGGTGCGGGCGGCGCGGCGGGTGCGTCGTGAATACCGCACGGGCCGGGGGCCGTTCGGCCGAGAACGCCGCCCGGGCGGCCGGGCCGCACGGCCGGCCGGTCCGGACCGGCGGGGACCCGTACCCGGACGGATCGTGGACGGGGCACACCGGCGAAGGCGCCGCGCGATGAACCACTCCCGCGCCGCCGCCTCCGAACACTGGCGCTACGCCAGCCACCTGGAGTCCCTGGCCGCGACGCCGGACCCGGCCGCCGAAGCCGACGCGGTGGCCGCCGTACTCCGCGACCCCGACCCGGTGATGGCCGAGAGTGCCGTGGTCACCCACCTCGACCGCCGGGCGGTACGGCTGCTGGCCGACGAGGCGTTCCCCGCCTGGGCCCACGCCCTCGGCGCCGCGCTCGCGGGCCGCGCGTTCCCCGAGCGCCGGCTGCGCGAGTGGACCCTGCTGCGGGCCGTCGACGGGGGCGGGCCCTGGTCGGCGGCGGAGCTCACCGCGGCCTCCGACTGGTGCCAGCGCACCGCCGCCCAGTCGGTGACCTCGTACGAGGCCCTCACCCTGCTCGCCGCGGACGCCCGCACCCGCCGCGTCCGCAACGCCGCCGCGCAGCGCCTGCGCGGCCGCGATCCGGCCTGAGGCGAACTCCGGCCTGATC
Organism: Streptomyces antarcticus; assembly: GCF_026627255.1. GTDB lineage: Bacteria > Actinomycetota > Actinomycetes > Streptomycetales > Streptomycetaceae > Streptomyces > Streptomyces antarcticus. The sequence goes on from NZ_JAPNLM010000022.1 coordinate 23,029, forward strand.
TGAACTCTGGCCCGAGGCCAACACCGGCCTGAGGTCAACACCCGCCCGGGGTGTGCCTATTGGGCGTGCGGACGCGTCAGTTGGCCTTGCGGACGCGCGCCGCCGCGCGTGCCTCGGCCGTCAGGCGGGCCTCAGCCGTCTTGCGGGACTCCTTGCCCCTGCCCGGACGCCCCGGGCGCGTGCCCATGCCGCGGAAGCCCAGCTCCGAGCCCGAGGGCTTGCCCTTGGCGTCGGTGGGCGCGGAGCCGGCCAGCGGTACCCCGGAGGGCGCCTTGGCCCCGGTGATCCGGCTGAGCGCGGCCTCGCCGGAGCGCACCTGGGTGATCTCCGGCCGGATGCGGGCGTCCGCCATCAGCCGGACCATGTCCCGGCGCTGGTTCGGCGTGACGAGCGTGACGACCCGGCCGGACTCGCCGGCCCGCGCCGTACGGCCGCCCCGGTGCAGGTAGTCCTTGTGGTCGGCGGGCGGGTCCACGTTGACCACGAGGTCGAGGTCGTCGATGTGGATGCCGCGCGCCGCGACGTTCGTGGCGACCAGGACGTTGACGGCGCCGGTCTTGAACTGCGCCAGCGTCCGCGTGCGCTGCGGCTGCGACTTGCCGCTGTGCAGGCCCTCGGCCCGTACGCCCACGGCGCGCAGGTGCTTCACGAACTGGTCGACGCCGTGCTTGGTGTCCAGGAACATCAGCACCCGGCCCTCGCGCGCCGCGATCTCGGTCGCCGCCGAGATCTTGTCCGCCGCGTGGATGTGCAGCACGTGGTGGTCCATCGTGGTCACCGCGCCCGCCTGCGGGTCCACGGAGTGGGCGACGGGGTCCTTCAGGTAGGTGCGGACCAGCTGGTCGACGTTGCGGTCCAGGGTCGCGGAGAACAGCATGCGCTGCCCCGCGTGGTGCACCTGGTCCAGGATCTCCGTGACCTGCGGCATGAAGCCCATGTCGCACATCTGGTCGGCCTCGTCGAGCACGGCGATCTTCACGCGCTCCAAGTGCACGTCCCGTCGGCCCACCAGGTCGCTGAGCCGTCCGGGGGTGGCCACCACGACCTCGGCACCCGTACGCAGCGCGCTGACCTGCCGGCCGATGGACAGGCCGCCGACGACGGTGACCATCCGCAGTCCCAGGGCCTCGGCGTACGGGGTCAGGGCCTCGGTCACCTGCTGCGCCAGCTCGCGCGTCGGTACGAGGACCAGCGCGAGGGGCCGCTTGGGGTCCGCCTCCTGCCCCGCGGTGCGCGCCAGCAGGGCCAGGCCGAACGCCAGCGTCTTGCCCGAACCGGTCCGCGCGCGGCCCAGGACGTCGCGGCCGGCCAGTGCGTTCGGCAGGGTGGCGGCCTGGATGGGGAAGGGGTCCTTCACCGCCTTGTCGGCCAGGGTCTTCACCAGCTCAAGGGGCAGGTCGAGCTCGGAGAACGACGCCACCGGCGGAAGCGCCGGCGTCGTCGACCGGGGCATCGAGAACTCGCCCTGCGGTCCGAGGGTGCGCGTGGCCTTGGCGGCGGACTTGCCGCCGCCCTTCGCACCCGCCTTCACACCGAAGCGCCCATGAACTGACGGGTTCTTCATGCAGAACCTTTCGAATCAAGAACAAAAGATGGTCAACCGCCCATGGTACCAGCGGAGGCTAAGCCTCCCCGGCGTCCAGTTCCCCGGCCCGGACCTGGGCCAGGTGGGCGCGGGCCTCGCCGGCTGCCCGCCCGAACCAGTCGGCGATCACCGCGATCTCGTCGGGCGTGTAGTCGGCGAACAGGGCTCCGAGCCGGTCGTAGAAGGGCTGGTACACCGCGAAGACCCGGACCGCGGCCTGCGGGTCGGCCACCACCCGGACCCGGCGCCGGTCGGCCGGGTCGGGCTGCCGGTGCGCGTATCCGGCCCGCTCCAGGCGGTTGAGGACCCCCGTCACGGCTCCCGTGGTGAGGTTCACCAGCTCGGCCAGGTCCCCGGCGGCGAGCGGGGTGTCCCCGGCGCCCAGGACGTGGCCCAGGCAGGTCAGGTCCGTGACGTTCAGCCCGAGGAGCTGCGCCATCTCCTGCTGGCCGACGATCCCCAGGGCGACGTAGTGGTCCATGCGCGAAAGCGCCTCCCCGGCGGTGGCCGGCGGGCGGGACTTGCCCTGCACCCGAATACTCCTTAGTGTCTAAGTTGCTTAGCTCGTGAGATGCTTATTTCGTGAAGTAAGCGTCCCGTTCCGAGCCTAGTGCCGCCCATACGACCAGGGAGAATCATGAGCGCGCACGGCGACGTCGACCTCGGCCACACCGCGGCCGGATGGACCGGCACCACACTGGCCCTGCTGGGCTTCACCGGATCGGGGCTCGCGGTGTGCGCGGCCTGGGTCCCCGGCGTCTGGATCGGCCTCGCGGTCGTCGCCGCGGCGGGGGTCGCCACGTGGCTGCTGCACCTCGCCGGATGGGGGAAAACGAGCGGCCCCCGCCCCGCCTCCCGTCGCGACTGGCGGGTACGGGACACCGCCGCGCACGCGGGGCACGCCGACTGCCTGGGCTGCCGGCTCGCCGGGCCGCGCCGGGCCCGCCCGGGAGGCCTCGCGGTCGGGCCCGGGGCACCGGCGGTGGAGGCCCGGCCCCGCGCCGCCGTGTCGTCGTAGCCCGCCGGGAGGTGCCACGCCGCGCGCGTCCCCCGATGCGCGGACGGGGCGGCCGGAAGTTCGAATCCGCGCCGCACCCCGGTTGGCCGCGTTGGGCGTGTGGTGCGCGGGGCCGTCAGGCAGGATCGAAGACGGCCGCGTGTGCGGCCCGCAGTGGAACGTCGTGAAGGATCAGCAAGATGGCAACAGGCATCGTGAAGTGGTTCAACTCCGAGAAGGGGTTCGGCTTCATCCAGCAGGACGACGGCGGCCCGGACGTGTTCGTGCACTTCTCGGCCATCGAGTCCACCGGCTTCAAGTCGCTGGAGGAGAACGCGAAGGTCGAGTACGACGTCACCCAGGGCCCCAAGGGTCCCCAGGCTGAGCGGGTGGTCCCCTTCTCGTAGTGCCGCTTCACGGGCCCGGCCCGTGAGCTGAGCCCCGCCGGTCCGTCCGGCGGGGCTCAGCCGCGTTTCAGGCGCGGTGCAGCGCCAGCAGCAGCGTCCACAGGCGGTCCGCCAGGCCGGCCGGATCCGCCGGGATTCCGCCGTGGAGCCAGTCCGCGAGGACCCCCGTGAAGGTGGCGGCCACCGCCGAGGCGACGAGTTCCGGATCGGGGGCGCCGACCGCCGCGCGCTCGGCGCGGGCGCGCTCGCGCAGCTCCCGGTGGAGCCGGTCGCCGAGGGGGCCGCCACCGCCCGGCAGCAGCAGGGTGCGGTACAGGGCCGCCCGCCCGGCCGCCCCGGCCAGGAACGCGGCCAGCGCGGCGGGCGGCCGCGCGGGGGCGCGCGCCGAGGGGCCGGTCTGCCAGGCGTGCAGGGCGTCGACCCCGGCGTGGACCACGTCGGCGCACGCGTCGACGGCGAGCGCGGTCAGGTCCTCGTAGTGCAGGTAGAAGGTGGCGCGGCCGACGTCCGCCCGGCGCACCACCGCGGAGACGCTCACCTCGGCGAGCGGCCGCCCCGCGCACTCGGCGAGGAGGCTCTCGCGCAGCCTGGCCTTCGTACGGGCCGTACGGGGGTCCTCGGGGCGTACGGGGGAGGTCACGCGGCCAGCAGCGCGGCGCCGAGGGCGAGCGCGCCCGGCAGGGCCTGGGCGAACAGGATGCGCTTGTTGGCGGTGGCCGCCCCGTAGACCCCGGCGATGATCACGCAGACGAGGAAGAAGACCTGCGTGGCGAGCGAGTCGATGACCAGCGCCCAGACCAGGCCGGCGGCCAGGAACCCGTTGTACAGACCCTGGTTGGCCGCGAGGGGGGCGGTGAGGCGGGCGGTGTCCGCGTCGAAGCCGGACAGTGCGCGGCCCGGCGGCCGCTGCCACAGGAACATCTCCAGGATCAGGAAGTACGCGTGCAGCGCGGCGACGAGGCCGATGAGGACATGAGCGACCGCGTGCATGGCCGCCTCCACTTCTCGGAAGGGTCGGGCAGGGGGCGGTGGCCCCTCATTTCCTGGACAACTGTACAGGAAGTCCTTCCGGTGGTTGCGGGTGTGCAGGCAGGGTCGGGCCCGGCGGCGTGCTCCGGCGGGCCCGGCCCCTCCGGCCTGCGGCTCCTCCGGCCCGCGGCTCCTCAGGCCTCCCGTACCGAGATGGCCGAGACCGGGCAGGCCCGGGCGGCCTCGCGGACCAGTGCGCCGCCGGCGCCGTCCTCACGGCCCGGGAGCAGCTCGCTGATGCCGTCGTCGTCCTGGGTGAACACCCCGGGCGCGGTCAGCGCGCACTGGCCGGCGCCGATGCAGGCCCCGGTGTCGATGTCGATCGCCAGGCGGCCCGCCGGCCCGCCCCCCATCACGCCCCTCACCACGCCACGGGGAGTTCGACCATCCCCTGGATCGTGTCGCCGGGCTTGAAGGGGATGCGGGCCGGATCGGCCGCCAGCCTCAGGCCGGGGAGCCGTTCGAAGAGCGCGGACAGGGCGATCTCCATCTCCGCGCGCGCCAGGTTCTGGCCCAGGCACTGGTGGATGCCGAAGCCGAAGGCCAGGTGGTGCCGGCTGGGCCGGTGCCAGTCCAATCGGTCGGGTTCCTCGAACACCTGCCCGTCGCGGTTGATGACGGACGTGGAGAAGACCACCCCGTCGTCCGCGCGGACCGTCACCCCGCCGACCTCGATGTCCTCGGTGGCCACCCGCAGCATCCCGTCCGCGATCGACAGGAACCGCATCAGCTCCTCCACGGCCGTCGGCATCAGCTCGGGCTCGGCCCGCAGTTCGGCCAGCTGCTCCGGGTGCCGCAACAGGGTGAAGGTGCCGAGGGAGATCATGTTGGCGGTGGTCTCGTGCCCGGCGACCAGCAGGATCACCGCGAGCGAGACCAGCTCCTCGACGTCGATCTCGCCGGTCTCCAGGCGCCGGGCGATCAGCTCGTCGAGCAGTCCCTCGCCGGGCTCCCGGCGTTTGCGCTCGACGAGGTCGCCGAGGTAGGCGTCGAGCAGCCGCCGGGCGTCCTCCACGTCGGCGGCCTCCGGCCCGCGCAGCAGCCGCCGCGACTGCCCCTCGAAGAACTCGTGGTCCCCGTAAGGGACTCCGAGCAGGGCGCAGATCACCATCGAGGGGACCGGCAGGGCGAAGGCGCTCACGAGCTCCGCCCGCGGCCCCGCGGCCACCATCTCGTCGATCAGCCGGTCCACGGTCTCGCGGATCCGCGGGCGCAGGTCGGCGGTCCGCTTCAGCGTGAAGCTGGGGATCAGCATCCGGCGCTGGGTGTTGTGCTCGGGGTCGTCGACCCCGAGCAGCGCGGTGCGCCGGACCCTCAGTCCCGCGAACCGCTTCGTGGGGGTGGGGAACGCGGCGTTCTCGCGGTCGGTGGACAGCCGCCCGTCGGAGAGCAGGGCGCGCGCCTCGGCGTGCCCGGTGACGACCCACACGGAGCGTCCGTCGAAGAGGGTGACCCGGGAGAGCGGGCGGCCCTGCCGCAGCGGCTCGTACGCGGCCGGCGGGTGGTAGGGGCAGGTTCGGTCCTGGGGGAACGCGACGGTCTCGGACATGAAGCACCTCGCTGCGATGGTTCCGTCTTGCCGGACTCCATTACATGCCTGAGGCACCTATCCCACCTATGCCACTTTCGGCCAGATCACCCAAGTTCGCCCACAGGGCCCAGTCGATGCGGTGCGGATCCGGGAGGAGGGCGCCCTGTGAGTGGGCGGTGGGCGGTGGGCTTGGGGCAGTGGGGCAGTGGGCCGGATGGGCGGTGGCGGCGGGCGTCCTACAGGTGGGCGTCCAGGAACTCCCGGAACTCCTCGCGCGTCATCGGTCCGGCCTGGCTCGCGACCGCCGCGCCGTCCTTGAGGAGTACGGCGGTCGGGGCGCCGGTCACCCCGTAGCGCCTGGTCGGGCCGGGGCAGCGGGTGATGTCGGTGCGTACGGCCGTGAACCGCGTCCCGTACTCCTGCGACAGCTCGGCCACGACCGCGTCCATCGCCCGGCAGGCCTCGACGGCCTTGGGCCAGGTCCCGCAGAAGTAGGCGAGGACCGGCCCGGGCGTCATGGAGAGGATGAAGTCGAACTCCTGGTCCTCCAGTGGCTGGTGTACCCGACGTGCCATACGTGCCGCTCCTCGCTCGTGCGTCCCGCCGGGGGTCGGCGGGGCGCCCCTCATCATCGCCGGTCGGCGCGGCGGCCCACGGCGGGCCCGTTGTCAGTGGCGCCTGTGAAGCTGGACCCATGGACGACAGGATGCTCCGGCGCCGGGTCTACGGCGCCGACCACGACGACCCCGACCCCGGCCCGCGCCCCGGCCACGTCTACGGCGAACTCGTGGGAGGCCCCCTCGACGGGCTCCTTCTCGACGTCACCGGCTGGAGCGCGCCGCGGCTCGCCGAAGAGGCCCGCCTCCCCACGGAGATAGGGCGCTACGGCGCCGGAGGCCGCGCCCACTACCGGCGCCGCTCCGCCGATCCGGGCCGCTGGGACTGGACGGGCGACAGCCGCTGACCGCTGACCGGTATCCGGCGTAGGCGTCGTTGTCCGCGTCGGCGCCGGCCGCGGCCTCGGTCGGCCGGGTGAGCCCCCGGTCCGCCGACGTGTGACCGGGGGCTCGTACCGCTCTTCCGGCGCGGCACCGCGACCGGATGCGTCAGCGGCCCGCCGCGTTGCGGCTCACGCTGCGGGCCCACAGCACCAGCGGCACCTGGAGCGGCAGCCGGGCGAGCGTCGCGGCCCGGGCGGCGGGGGAGCCGTGCCGGGCGTCGGCGGCCATCTTCACGTTCGCCGGGAGCACCCCGACGAAGAACACCGCCGCGGCCAGCGCCGCTGTACGCCGGGTCCGCGGATGGGCGACGCCCGCGGCGAGGGCGAGCTCGGCCACCCCGCTCGCGTACGTCCACTGCCGCGGCCGGCCCGGCAGCGAGCGGGGGACCATCGCGTCGAAGGGGCCGGGCAGGGCCGCGTGGGCGACCGCGGACCCGGCCAGCAGTCCGGCGAGGAGCAGGTGGGAGGAGGGGCGCGGCATCGGGTTCCTCTCGGGAGCGGCCTGGGCCCGCCGATCCTACTCGCGGGTAGTACCCGGCGGGAGGGTCCGGTCGGACGGTCCGGTGGCCGCTCCCGAAGTTTCCTCGAAGAATCTTCCGGGAGCTGTCGATCCGGGCGCCTCCCGTTCGACGCAGAGGTGAGAGGCGGGGAACGGCCCCGCCCTCCCGACCGAGGAGTCACCATGCCGCGCTTCCTGACGATGATCCGCATCGACGAGCAGAACCAGCCCACCGAGGGCTTCCCCGCCGACTTCGAGCAGCGCATGGGCGCCCTCCTCGAGGAGATCACCAAGGCCGGGGTCATGCTCGACACCGCCGGGCTGCTCCCCACCTCCGAGGCCACCCGCCTCAGCTGGTCCGGCGGGAAGATCAGCTACACCGACGGTCCCTTCACCGAGACCAAGGAGGTCGTCGGCGGCTACTCCCTGAGCCAGTGCAAGGACAAGGCCGAGGCCGTCGAGTGGACCAAGCGGTTCCTGGAGATCCACCCGGCCCACTGGAACCTCAGCGCCGAGGTGCGCGAGATCCAGGAGATGTGACCCGGCATCCAGGAGATGTGACCCGGCGGCGTCCCGCGCCGCGTTTGCCCTGCCGCGTCACGGCTGCTCTGATGGGTGGCCGTGACGGCAGTGAGTACGGCCCAGGCGGTCGAAACGGTGTTCAGGATCGAGTCCGCGCGGATCATCGCCGCCGTCGCCCGGATCGTGCGGGACGTCGGGATCGCCGAGGAACTCGCCCAGGACGCCGTCCTCGCCGCCCTGGAGCAGTGGCCCGCCACGGGTGTCCCGGACCGGCCGGGCGCCTGGCTCACGGCCACCGCCAAGCACCGCGCGATCGACCTCGTCCGCCGCAAGGAGACCTACGCGCGCAAACTCGCGGAGGTCGGCCGGACCCTGGAGGACGTACCGCCGCCCGCCGAGCCGGCCGACCCGGACGACATCGACGACGACCTGCTGCGGCTGGTCTTCACCTCCTGCCATCCGGTCCTGGCGACCGAGGCCCGGATCGCCCTCACCCTGCGCCTGATGGGCGGACTCACCACCCAGGAGATCGCCCGCGCCTTCCTCACCTCGGAGGCCACCGTCGCCCAGCGCATCGTCCGGGCCAAGCGGGCACTGGCCAAGGCCGGCGTGCCCTTCGAAGTGCCGTACGGGACCGACCGCGACGAGCGGCTCGCCTCGGTGCTGGAGGTCATCTACCTGGTCTTCAACGAGGGGTACTCGGCGACCGCGGGCGACGACCTCGTCCGCCCGGCCCTGTGCGAGGACGCCCTGCGCCTCGCCCGCGTCCTGGCCGCCCTGATCCCCGCCGAACCCGAGGTGCACGGGCTCGCCGCCCTGCTGGAGTTCCAGGCCTCCCGGATCGCCGCCCGCACCGGCCCCGGCGGCGAGCCGGTGCTGCTCGCCGACCAGAACCGGTCCAAGTGGAACCGGATGCTCATCCACCGGGGCATCGCGGCGATGCGGCACGCGGGAACCGGCCCGTACTCCGTCCAGGCCGCCATCGCCGGCTGTCACGCGGCGGCCGTCCGCTACGAGGACACCGACTGGACGGCGATTGCGACCTTGTACGGCAGGCTCGTCCTCCTCGTCCCCTCACCGGTGGTGGAGCTCAACCGGGCGGTGGCCGTCTCGATGGCCCAGGGGCCCGAGGCGGCGCTGCCGCTGGTCGACGCCCTGGCGGCGGAACCCGCCCTGCGCGCCTACCACCTGTTGCCGAGCGTACGGGGCGACCTGCTGGAGCGGCTCGGCCGCCCGGCGGAGGCCCGTGCGGAGTTCGAGCGGGCCGCCGCCCTCACGCACAACGGGCAGGAGCGCGCCCTGCTCCTCCAGCGCGCCGCCCGCCTCTGAACGGGCGGAAGCCCGGTCCGGGGGCGGGCACCCCCCTCACACGGTCCCGCGTACGGATCCGCGCGCGGCCCGGGGACCCGCACCTGCCGGCCCCGGCTCAGCCGCGGCGGGCGAACGCGGCCACGTCGAGCGGCGTCCGCGCCGGGCGCCGCGGCGCGGTCAGCGCGATGGGCCGGCCGAAGCCGCCGGAGAGGGTGACCTCCCGGACCATCTGGCGCAGTGCCTCCTGGAAGCCGCCCATGGTGCGCCGGGCCGCCGCGGTGTCCACGTAGAGGGAGTTCATGTGCAGCCCCTCCGCGTCCCGCTGGAACCAGGAGCACGCCCCGTTGGCGCGCGCCGACCACACGTGCGTGGCGGGCCGCCACTCGTCGTGCCGTTCGGCGCCCCGGCACTTGCGCATGTCGATGTACGAGAAGAAGTTCACCGGGTACGGCCAGGACCGGGCGGCGAAGTCCTCGGGGGCCAGCAGCTCCCACGCCCGGACGAACGGCACGTCGATGTGGGCGATCATCTCGCCGAACCCGGCCCGGACCCCCGCCATCACCTGGCCGAAGTCCCGGCCGGGCGAGGCGTCGAACTCGATCGGCATGGTGTTCACGAACCAGCCCACCGAGTCCGCCCACGTATCGCGGCCGCGCTCGCTGACCGGCATCAGACCCCGGTAGACCCCGGGCCCGCCCGCCTCGCGCAGACACACCGCGACCGAGGCCAGCACCCCCATGAACGGCTTGCCGCCGACCGACAGGCACGTCTTCTCGAAGACCTCCGCCTCACCCGGGTCGAGCAGCAGGGACGCCTCGTTGACGATCGGGTACATCCGGCCCGGCTCCACGCCGAGGTCCAGGGGGAACCGCGGGAAGAACTCCTCCTCCGGGCCCATGAAGGACTTCCAGTAGTCCAGCCGCTCGTCGTCGGCGTCGATGGACAGGTAGCGGCGGCGCTGCTCCTCCGCGAAGTCCAGGTAGCTCGGCGCGGCCTGGACCTCGATCTCCTCGCCGCGGCACAGGGCCTCGTACGCCGTCATCACCTCCTGGACGACCACCGGCATCGACATGCCGTCGCACACGATGTGGTCGAACGCGAGGTAGACCGTGGCCGAGTCCTCGCGGAGCACCGCGCCCATGACGAACAGCGGCCACGACAGGGTGTCGATGCTCCGGGTGAACCGCTCGACGAGGAAGCCGCGCAGCCGCTCGGAGGTGTCGAACGTCCCCACGTGCTCGGCGTCGAGGGCGAGTTCGCCGGGTGCGAAGGGCTCGCAGGCGAGCTCCCCGGCCAGCCGCCGGAACGCGCACCGCAGCACCTCGTGGCGCTGCACGAAGGTGAGCAGCGCCCGGGCCAGGGCCGGCTCGTCCAGCGCTCCGGCCACCTCGAAGGTGACGGCGAGCCACGAGGCGACGGGGTCGTCGGCGGCCCGGCTCTCCTCGGCGACGGTGAAGTGCTTGTCCTGGTTGAAGGACGCCCTCCTGCCCGCCCCCTCGCCCCGGCCGTCGGCTTCCGCCGCCGTGGACCGCAACCGCCACTCGACCACCCGACCGGGTGCCACGTGGTGCATCTCCAGAGGAAACTGCCGCATTCCGTCATCCCTTCGCCCCCGAGTCAACCCCCAGGCCCTAACGACCCCCGGGCCGGGTAAGTGACGGAATCACTCGGGGCGGAGCCGGGGGAGCGCTGCGGCGGGATGGTCCGGCGGCGCGCGGTTCAGGCGCCGGAGCCGCCCGGGGCGCCGGCGGCGCCGTGGCTGTCCGGGCGGAGTTCGATGTGGTCGGGGGCGAGATCGACCGCGACGCGGTGCTCCATGCCGAGGGCCTCGAGGAACTTGCGGGGGAGCTGGACGCGGCCGGTGCGGTCGAGCATGACGTACTCGCGTTCGCTCACGGACTCGGCACCGTGTTCGTCGGTGACGGTGCGGCGCAGCACCTCGGTGCTGGTGCGGCCGTCGCGCATGGCGACCGTGCGCCGGACCTCACCGGCCACGAGGGGGTCGTGGGTGACGATGACCACGGTCGCGCCGAGTTCCCGGTTCACCGTCCGGAAGGCCTCGAAGACCGCCGCCCCGGTCTCGGAGTCGAGCTCGCCGGTCGGCTCGTCGGCGAGGAGGACGGCGGGGTCGTTCGCCATGGCCACCGCGATCGCCACCCGCTGCTGCTGGCCGCCGGAGAGCGCGGCGGGCCGGCGGCCGGCGAGGTCGGCGATGTCCAGGGCCTCCAGGAGCTCGGCGGTGCGGGCCGCGTGGCGCCGGGCCGCACCGCGCCGGCCGCCCCGCAGCTGCATCGGGAGCGCGATGTTCTGCGCGGCGGTCAGGAAGGGGAGCAGGTTGCGCGCCGTCTGCTGCCACACGAAGCCGACGGCCTCGCGGCGGTAGCGCAGCCGGTCCCCGGCGGACATCTCCAACAGGTCGTAGCCGCCGACGGTGGCGGTACCGGCCGTCGGGACGTCCAGTCCGGCGAGAATGCCCAGCAGGGTGGACTTGCCGCTGCCCGAAGCGCCGACCAGCGCCATCAACTCACCCTGTGCGACGCTCATTTCGAGCCCCTGCAGGGCCTGGACCTCCACCCCGGCCGTGGTGAAGACGCGGACCAGGCGGTCGCATACGATCGCGGTCCCGGCGGCATGCCCGCGGGGTGCGGCGGCGGCCAGCGCCCGCTGCCGCAGCTCCTGGTAGGTCGGCGCCTCGCTGCTCATCGCTGGTCTCCCGCTCTCAACTCGGTGGTGATCTGTCGCCTGCCGGATATCGCTGCCTCGGCCAGTACGACCGCCGACACCAGGCCCGCCAGGCCCAGCGACTGGGACAGTACGGGCCACACGTCCGGCCGCAGCCCGGTCGGCACCGGCGAGCCGACGAGTGTGGACAGGTCCACGGCCGGCCCGAGCAGGGCCACCGCCGCCAGTGCCACCAGCGCACCGCCGAACGAGGCGGCCAGAGCCTGCGGCAGGGCCTCCGCCAGGATCAGCGCCACACCCTGCCGGGGCCGCAGGCCCATGGTGCGCAACCGGGCCAGCAGCGCGGCCCGTTCGGGCGCGGCCCGGACCAGGGTCAGCAGGACGGCCAGCAGGGCGAACCCCGCCGCGCCCGCCAGCGAGGCCCAGAACAGCCGGCCGGCCGACCGCTGGAGCGGGTCCGCGGCCAGCCCGGCCACGATGCCGGAGCTGGTGGCGGTCCGGTACTGCTCCGCCGTCGCCCCCGCAACGGTGGCGGTGACCAGCCCCGCGAGCCGGGCATCGTCGGTGAGGCCGGTCGCGAACCACCGGTTGGGCCGGGCGGACCCGGGCACGGCCGCGGCCGCCGGCCCGGCCGGCAGCACGATCGTGGCCTTCGCGGAGCCGTCCAGCGCGGGCGTCCCGTCGACCACGGCGGCGGCCCTGACCCGGAGCTCGTCACCGCCGATCCGCAGCCGCAGCGCCTCCGGGGCCGCTCCCGCCGGGCCGACGAGATCGCTGCTGAACAGCGCCGGCACGGGGGAGCCGGGGCCGCCCGCCGCGAGGACGGCCGGATCGAAGCCGCCGCGCCCGGCCGTCCGGGCCAGCTCGGCGTACGCCACCGGATCGGCGACGACCACCGTGACGTGGGGGGAGCCCTGGGCGGCGGCGAACAGGAACGCGTCGTCGCTCGTCCACACGGGTACGGAGGTACGCACTCCCGGCAGCGCGGCGGCGGCCCGGACCAGCTCCTGCGGCAGGGGCTCACCCTCCCGCGCGAGGATCCGGCTGTCCCCGCCGACGGCCTGCCGGGCCGCCTCCAGCCGGGAGGAGTCCACCGAGCCCAGCACGGTGACCCCGAACCCGGCGGTGGTCACCGCCAGCAGCAGCGCCACCAGCGGCAGTACCGACGGCCGCGCGCGCCCCCCGGTACCCCGGGCCGCGCGGGCCAGCCCGAGGAAACCGACCACACCGCGCCGCCGGGCCGCGGCCCGGGCCAGCGCCCCGACGAGCACGGGCTGGACGCGGGCCAGGAACAGCCCGCCGGACAGCGCCAGCAGCAGCGGCGCCGCGACCAGCAGCGGGTCCAGCCCGGCCCCGGCCGGGGCGATCCCGCGGCGGCGCACCTCGAAGACGGCCGCGGCGGTGGCGGCCACGACGAGCAGCTCGGCGACGAGCCGCCGCCGGGGGCTGCGCCCGCGCGGCGCGGACAGCAGTACGAAGGCCCGTACGGGGAAGGCCAGCAGGGCCAGGAGCGCGACCGCCGAGGCGGCGAGCAGCGAGGCCGTCGCCCGCGGGGCCGGCAGCAGGACGAGGGCGAGCCAGCAGGCGAGCGCGGAGGCGGGCAGCACGGTGACGGCGCCCTCCCCGAGCAGGCGGCGCACGATGGACCGGCGCGAACCGCCGCGCGCGAGCAGCAGCCGCAGCTCGGCCTCACGCCGGTCGCCGCCGAGCGCGGCGGCCAGGCAGAACACCACGGCCGCCACCCCGGCGACGCCGGCCGGGCCGATCGCCGCGAGCGGCGCGGCCGCCCGCTGCCGGGCCTCGGCCCGCGCGAACAGCTCGGGCAGGCGCGAGGTGATGCGCAGGTCCGGCCGCTTGACGGCGAGGGCCAGCGCGGAGGCGGTGGGGCCGGCGACGAACGCGGCGACCTCCCGTTCGACACCGGGCATCCGGTCGGCGCGCAGGACCGAGGTGTCCACCGGGAGCCGCCAGAAGTAGTCGGCGCCGCGGCCCCAGGGCGCCAGCCGGTCGATGGAGTCTGACCCGACGACGCCGGCGGTCTCCCAGAAGATCTTCGGCTCCGGCGGCACCGTCACGTTCTCGCAGGCCTTGGTCAGGCAGGGGAGGTCGGTCCAGTAGGCGTCGGCGGGGTCGGCGTCGTAGAGGCCGACGACCTCGGCCCGGTCGCTCACGCCGAGGTCGGCAACGGATTCCAGCACCGTGCCCAGCGGGGCCCGGAGGGTCTCGGAGGCCTTGCGGGACAGGGCGACCGGGACCGGCGCGCCGGGCGCCCCGCCCTCCGGCCAGCGGCCGGCCACCAGCCGGGTGTGGGCCGCGATCCCGGGCAGGTGCAGCAGGCTGAGGCGCGGGGCGACGCCCTCGGGCCGGTCCAGGCCCGGGTTGGCGAGGGAGCGGCCCTGCAACGCGCGTACGCCGTGCACCGGGCCGCTCGGGTCGAGCCGGAAGGCGCCGCCGGTGCGCGCACGCAGCTCCGCCAGAACGGAGTCCATGTCCGCCGGCGTCAGCTGTCCGTACCGTGCGGAGGCGACGGCGGTCAGGCTCGTCTCGCTCGGCCCCCGCTCGTGCAGGTGGGAGCGCAGGGCGTGGTCGGCGCTCCGGTCCACGGCCCGCGGGAGCGCGGCCGCCAGCAGTACGGCGACGAACGCCAGGGCGGCGGCGAGGAGCGCGGCCAGCGGGGCCGCGCGCAGCCGGGTCCGCACCCAGGGCGCGGGCCGGGACCGTCGTCGCTCGCCGGCGGTGGGGGCCGGGCCGGTCACATCTCCTCCACGTGCCGCAGCCGGGCGGCCACGTCTCGGTCGTACTGGCCGCCGAGGACGGCCGACAGCAGGGGCACCGCGCCGATCGCGGCGGCCATCAGCAGGGTCTGGGTGCCCGGCAGGTCCACCAGGACCTGCGGTACGGGCCTGCGCGCGGCCGGGGTCAGCACCACCAGCGGCACCACCAGGTGGACCACGGTGGCGCCCAGTCCCAGCCCGACGGCGGTGGCCAGGCCCACCAGCAGACCGCCTTCGGCGGCGGCCGTACGGGCCAGTCTCCGGCGGGGCGTGCCGAGCGCCAGCAGCACCGCGAACTCCGCGGCCCGCTCGCGCCGGGCGGCCGCGGCGGCCGCCCCGAAGCCGATCGCCGCCAGCACCGCGCAGGCCACGGCGAGGGCGGCCAGCGCGCTCTGCGGGCCCGCGCTCAGCGGGTCGTCCAGCAGCACGGCGGCGACCTCCTCGCGCAGTTCCACCTGCTGTGACCCGGCGCCCGCGCGCAGTTCGGCCGCCGCGCGCTCCGGCGCGGGGTCGGACGGCGACACGGCGGGCAGCCACCACTCGCCGGCCGGGGGCAGCTCCAGCCCGCCGCCGGCCGCCAGCAGCCGTCCGGCGGCGGCCAGGTCGACGGCGAGCGCGGTGTCGCCGGCCACCGGGAGCGAGCCGACGGCCGCGGTCACCCGGACCGGGACGGTGGCCCCGCCCAGCGGGACGGGGACCAGGTCGCCGACCCCCGCCCCGACGGCGGCGAGGTAGCCGCGGGTGGCGATCCCGGGCAGCTCGGGCGCGGGCGCCCCACCCGGGACCAGCCCGAGCTGGATGCCGCCGGCGGAGTCCTCGCCACCGCGGTAGCGCAGCCGCGGCAGCGCCGCTGCGCCGTCCGGCGCGGGCAGCAGTTCCGCGGCGGGGGCGCCGCCGTTCAGCAGCGGGGTCTTCAGGGTCCAGCCGGGAGCCCCGGCCGGCACCGGTACGGTCACGGACGGCCCGCCGGGGCCTTCGGCGACGCCGAGGCGGCGTACGGCCAGTTCCCCGGGGGCCGAGGAGTCCTCGGACGGGAACCGGTAGGTGCCGTACTCCGCGCCGTACGAGACGACCAGCCCCGCCAGCGACAGGGGGGCGGCGGGAGCGCCCAGCGGCGCCCCGGCCAGCGCGTCGACGTCCACGGACACGGTGCCGTCCCCGGACTCCGGCAGGCGGAGCATCGGCGACCGGAACGTCAGCCCGAAGCGGTCCCGCAACAGCAGTCCGAGGCCCGCCCGCGAGGCACCCGCCGGCGCCCGCACCGTCACGTCCACATCGATCCGGTGCGGCCGTCCGGGCAGCTCGACGGTGTTCCCACCGGCCGGGCCGGCCGCCGCCAGCGGCCCGAACAGCTCCCGCATCGGGCGTCCGTCGCGCAGGTCGGCGCGCAGCGGCACCCGGTCGGCGACGGCGGCGGCGTCCAGCGCGAGCACCTGGGCGGGCTTACCGCCCGGCAGGTCCTGGACCGTGCGCACCACCGGGACGACGCGTTCGCCGCCGGGCAGCGCGGCGTACCGGCCGCCGCGGCCGAGGGGGTTCAGTTCGCTGCCGGAGATCCGCAGGCCGCCGGCGGTGGCGAAGTCGGCCTGGTCGCGCTGGGACGCGGACCAGGCGGTGTGCTGGCCGAGCGCCAGGACACCGCTGGAGACGGCGAGTACGAGGAGCAGCACCGGCCCGGTGGACCGCTTCGGCCGGCGGGCCAGCTGCCAGCCGACGAGGGCCGGCCCGAGCCCGCTGCCGCGCGCGGCGATCCGCCCGCCCAGCCGGGCGGCGAAGGGCAGCAGCCGCAGGACGAGCAGGGTGCCGGCGCACATGGCCAGCGTCGGCGCGACGACCAGCACCGGGTCGACGCCGAGCCCGGCGGGGTCGCCGCTCCCGTCCGCGGGGCCCCGCCCGCCGCCGTACCGGGCGAGCCGGCGGTACGCGAGGACGGCGAGGGCCACCAGCGCCAGGTCGGCGCCCGACCGGGCCGCCCCGGCGACGAGCGCCTGACGGCGGCCGCTGCGGCGCAGCGCGGCCGCCCCCGCGCCGCGCAGTGCGGCGGGCAGCGTGGTCAGCAGCACGCACCCGAGGGCGCAGGCGGCCGCGACCGGCCACAGCAGCCACGTACCGGAGGTGTCGAGGGGGACCGCGGACAGCGGACCGAAGCCGGCGAGCAGGTCCAGCAGGGGCGGCGAGAGCAGCGGGGCCAGGACGGCGGCGGGCAGGGCGAGGAGGAGCGACTCGGCCGCGCCCAGGGCGCCCAGCCGCAGCCGGGAGGCGCCGCGCGAGGTCAGCAGGACCCGCTCCGGCTCCTGCCGGTCGGTCAGGAGACGGGAGACGAGCAGCAGCGCCGCCCCGGCCAGCACGGCCAGCTGGAGCGCGCCGACCAGCAGCGAGGAGCGGGCGACGGCCTGCCCGGAGCGCAGTTCGGCCAGTACGGCGGGGAGTTCCGTCTTGACCTGGAACCCGGCGGGGGTCTTCACCCCGGACCCCTCGGGGGCCCCGTCCGCCAGTCCCGCCGCACGGCCGCGGACCGCCTCGGCCCCGACCGCGTCGACGGCGGAGAAGTCGGGGTCCAACAGCGAGGCGCGGCCGTTCTGCGCGAGGGCGCCGGAGGTGAAGGCGGAGTCGTCCACCAGCAGCGGCCCGTACGTGGTGAACCCGCCGACCTGGAGCCCGCGCCCCCCGACCGGGTCGAGCCGCCAGTACGGGGCGCCGGGGTCGGCGGCCAGGTACACGCCGGTGACCCGGACGGTGAGCGGGGCGCCGCCGAACCGGTCCTCCAGGCGGACCTCGGCGGGCAGCGCGGCCTCGGTCAGCCCGAGCCGGGCCAGCGCGGCCCGCGGCGCGGCGACCGCGAGCGGGCCGGGCCCCGCGGCGGCGGGCAACTCGCCCGCGAGGAGGCGTACGCGCGCGCGGTCGAGGGAGGCGAGCAGGGTCAGGTCTGCCTGCTTGCCAGGGGAGGCCGCGCCGGGCAGCCCGTAGGGACGGCTGCGGGCCACGCTCTCGACGCCGACCGGCAGCCGGCCGAACAGTTCGCCGGAGAAGGCGCGTACCGCCTGGTCGTCGGCGGCGCGGGAGGCCGTGGCGTGCTCGGAGGTGACCAGCACGGTGGCGCGGGAGTGGCCCGGGCCCTGGAGGGCCTGCCGCAGCCCCGCCTCACCGACGCCGCGGGTGAAGGTGAACAGCGCCGTCAGCACGGTCGTGGTGATCAGAACGGTGAGCAGTACGGCGCCGGCGAGCGGCAGTCGCCCGCGCAGCCGGCGCGTGACGAAGCCGAGCATGTGCCTGTTTCCTCCCCCATCCGGACCGTTGGTACCGGATAGCGGACGATGCTGCCAGATGCGAACGCATGGCGGAAGGGACTTGCGCGATCGATGTGACGGGTGAGCAAATGCGAAAGGGCGGCGTCTCGGACGCCGCCGGAAGGCCGATCGCAGGGGGAGCGCACACGATGACGCAGCACCGGGAGAGTACGTCGGAACCCATCCTGAGGGTGGCCGACGTGCACCGCAGCTTCGGCACCGCAGAGCAGGCCGTGCACGCGCTGCGGGGTGTCTCGTTCGACGTGCGAAGGGGTGAACTCACCGCGCTCAAGGGCCGGTCCGGCTCGGGCAAGACCACCCTGCTGAACGTGGTCGGCGGCCTCGACACCCCGTCACGCGGCACCGTCTCCCTCGACGGCACGGACCTGGCGGACCTGGACGAGGCCGGGCTGCTGGAACTGCGCCGCGACCGGATCGGCTTCGTGTTCCAGTCCTTCGGCCTGATCCCGGTGCTCACCGCCGCCGAGAACGTCGGCGTACCGATGCGCCTGCGCAAGGTGCCGGCGGCGCAGCGCGAGGAACGGGCCCGCACCCTGCTCGCCCTGGTGGGCCTGAGCGAGCACGCGGGACAGCGTCCCGGCGAGCTCTCCGGCGGTCAGCAGCAGCGCGTCGCGGTGGCCCGCGCCCTGGCCAACGAGCCCGACCTGATCATCGCGGACGAACCGACCGGACAGCTCGACTCCGAGACCGGGCGGCAGATCATGGGGCTGCTGCGGGCCGTGGTGCGCAGCGAGGGCGTCACCGTCCTCGTCGCCACCCACGACCCGGTCCTGATCGAACTCGCCGACCGGGTCGTGGAACTGCGCGACGGCCGCGTCGTCGAGCGGCAGGGCGCGGATCAGGCGGCTACGGTCTGAACCCGCCGCCGGGCGGCAGGGGCAGGCGCGCCGCCAGCTCCATCAGCACCCGGACCGCCCGGGAGCCGGCGGCGACCTCCACGCGGCCGCCGGCCCGGACCCACCGGTCCAGTACGAGCAGGAGGGCCGAGTCGCAGAAGGTCACGCGGGCCGCGTCGAGGACGAGGCGGCGGGCGCCGCGGGCGGCGCCGTCCGCGAGGAGGCGGTGCAGGGGAGCGCAGGTGTAGTGGTCGAACTCCCCGGCCAGGCCGACGGCGAGGACGTCGCCCCGCAGCGTGGCCCGTATGCGGGGGAGGGGGTCGGGGCCGGCCTCGGCCGCGAGCTCCGCGAAGGACTCGCGGGGAGCGGCGGCGGGCAGGACCGGGGCGTCCATCGGGGCGTGTATCGGGGCGTCTATCGGAGTGCGCATGCCTCCCCCAACGGACGGCCCCGCGGAGCGGAACGGGCCGGGCCCGCTCTTTCACCCGAGCGGGCCGCGCCGCTGACCCGTTCCGGCGATCTTCGCCCCGCCCCCGGGAGCCCCGGCGGCCGCTACTCGGTGTGCAGCGCCGAGGCGATCGTCATCCGCGCGGCCGACCGGGCCGGGACCAGGGAGCCGAGGACGGCGATCATCACCCCCGCCAGGAACATGCCGGCCAGCTGCGGCGCGTGCCACACGTCCTTCATGGCCGCGGCCAGGACACCCGGGTCCGGGTCGCGCGCGAGCCGGGCGCGCGTCCTGCGGCAGGTCGGCGCGTCCGGCGACCGGGGCCGCGCCGAGCGCTGTGAGCCGGTCGGGCAGCGCGGGATTGGCGGCGAAGCCGGTCGGGAGGTGGTTCACGGCCGGACTCCGTGCTCCGTGGCGGGGGTCGTCTCGGGCACGGTGGCTGTGGCTGTGGCTGTGGCGGTCAGGGCGTCGGTCAGGGCTCGTGCGTACGGGCGGGAGTGGCGCCCGCGGGGGAGGACGACGCCGATGCGCCGGGCGGGCCGCGGCGGTTCGACACGGACCGCGACCAGCCCGGGGGAGGGGGCCAGCGAGACGTGCGGGACGAGGGAGACGCCGACGCCCGCCCCGACCAGGGTCTGCGCGAAGAAGTAGTCGGTGGTGGAGGCGGCCACCCGGAGTTCGAAGCCGGCGAGCTCCGCGTAGCGGCGCAGGAAGGCCTCCGTCTTCAGGCAGCCCAGCACCCAGCGGTCGGAGGCCAGTTCGGCCGGGCCGAGCGAGGCCCGGTCCGCGAACCGGTGGCCGCTCGGCAGGACCAGCCACAGCGGATCGTCCATCAGCGGGATCCAGTCGAGCCCGGGACGCCGGTCCGGCCGGACCGGCGGCGGCCCGTCGAGGTGGTAGGCCAGGGCGAGGTCGGCCGCGCCGGAGCGCACCATCGGTACGGCGGCCTCCGGTTCGCTCTCCAGGAGCGTCAGCTCCACCTCCGGGTACGCGGCCACGAACCGGTCCAGCGCGCCGGGCAGCAGGTGCCGCCCCCCGCTGGTGAACGTCGCGACGGTCAGCCTCGGCCGGGGCGCCGTGAGCCGGTCGATGGCGTGGCGGACCTGGTCCAGTTCGGCGGATATCGTCTCCGCCGCCTCGACCAGCAGGCGGCCGGGCTCGGTGAGCGTGACCCCGCGGCTGCTGCGCACGGCCACCGGGTGGCCGAGGGAGCGCTCCAGCGCGGCGATGTGCTGGGAGACGGCCGACGGGGTGAGGAGCAGGGCGGCGGCCGCCCGGTTGAAACTGCCGTGCTCGGCCACGGCGCGCAGGATGCGCAGCCGCTGCACGTCGATCATCAGTTTTCCTTACGCCGCGTTCAGCCGGTCACCGGTTCCGCTGGGGACGATACAGCGGCAGTGTCGTGGGCATGCGCAACATTCTCGTCGTCGGCGGAAGCCGGTACTTCGGAAAGACCCTGGTCACGCTGTTGCGGGAGGCGGGGAACACGGTCACGGTGCTCAACAGGGGGTCGGCCGCCCCGCCCTTCGGCGTCGGCCGGCTCGTCGCCGACCGCGACGACGAGGGGGCGCTGCGGGCGGCGCTGGGGGCGCGGACGTTCGACGTCGTCGTCGACCAGGTCTGCTACACGCCGCTCCAGGCCGCCGTCGCCCGGCGGGTGTTCGCCGGGCGGACCGGGCGATACGTCATGACCTCGACGATGGAGGTGTACGACCCCGCCACCCTGTCCGGACCGGCGGACCCCGGGCGGCGGGTCCCGGTGACCGAGGAGGACGCCGACCCGGGGCGGGCGCCGTCCCCGGCCGCGCACCCGTGGTGGGACCCGTGGGAGGTGGAGCGCCGGATCGGGCCCGTGCGCGCGTACGCCGAGGGGAAGCGGCAGGCCGAGGCGGTCTTCCTGCGCGAGCCCGCCTTCCCGTCCGTCCCGGTGCGGGTCGCGCACGTCCTCGGCGGCGGCCCGGCGGACTTCACCGGGCGGCTGGCGCACTACGTCGGGCGGATCGGCTCCGGCAGCCCGGTGTCGGTCCACGAGGCCCCGTACGCCACCTCGTTCATCCACCATCTGGAGATCGCGGAGTTCCTGCGCTGGGCGGCGGAGGGGGAGTTCACCGGGCCGGTCAACGCCGCCTCGCACGGCGCGCTGGACGTGACCGCGCTCTGCGAGGCGGTCGCGGAGCGCCTGGGGCGGCCACCGCGGTACCGGGTCGTCGCGGCCGGCGCCGAAGCCTCCCCGTTCTCCTTCGACCGGGCGTACGCCATGGACAACGGCCGGGCCGCCGCCCTCGGCTTCCGCTTCGGCCGGACCTCCGACTGGCTGCCGGCCGCGATCACCGAAGCGGCCCGCGCCGCCTGACCGGCCCCTTCCGGGGCCGAGTGCGGCGGCCCGAGGGTTTCAGCGGTCGCCTGCCCGGCGTTCCAAGGGGGTTGCTACCGCAGAGTTGCTCACACTGAAGGTCACACTGCCCGCCCGGTAGCGGTCGTCGGACCACTCGATGGGGCGGGCGGCAGCCGTCGCCGAGACGTGCCGTTGGCGCAAAAGCGGGCTGCCCCGCCGGATCCCCAGGAGACGGGCGTCCTCGCTGCCCGCCGCGAGCGCGTCGATGAGGTGCTCGCCGTAGTGGGCCACCACCCCCGAGCCCTCGGCCAGGGCGTCCATGACGGAGCGGCAGTCCGCCGGCATCGCCTCGACCGCCGCCGCGACCCAGTCGGCGTACGCCGTCCGCTCCACCATGACCGGCTCCCCGTCCAGCAGGCGCAGCCGCAGCACGGCCAGGATCCCGGTGCCCGGCGCCAGGTGCAGCCGGTCCGCCTCCTCGGCCGTGGCGGGCCGCCGGACCCGGGACAGGAACCGGCTCCCGGCCTCGTGCCCCACCCCCTCGGCCCACTGGGCGAAGCTGTTCAACTCGCCGAAACTGTGCCGGCGTTCGTGCCGCAGGACGATCCGGCGCGCCCCCTGCCGGGAACCGATCAGGCCCTCCGAGGCGAGCGTCGCGACCGCTTGGCGGACCGTGCCGCGCGAGGCGGACCAGCGGGCCGCCAGATCGCTCTCGGAGGGCAGCTGCCCGCCCACCGGGAGTTCGCCGGAGGCGATCGACCCGCGCAGCGCGGCGGCGATCTCCAGGTACCGGACCGTGCCCATGCCGTTCGCTCCCTCGTCGCGGATGTGCGCCGGCGGGGTGTGCCCGCCGGCGGTGTGCCGGGTGCCGGGATCCCGCACCACGGCACCCCGACCCCTCCATGATCACTCCAGCAGCTCCGGGCACGTCTTCTTCCGGCCATTCTCGTCTCTTCCCCGAGTCGTGCTCCCGGCGACGGCCGCCGTTCACCGTCCGTACAGCGGGCCCGGGCGAACTGGAGCCAACTTGTTCAGACAAGTGAACGACCCCCTTTTGGATCCGTCTCCGGGAGAGACCGTGCTCAGTTCCTCCGCCCGTCGCGGTGCGGCCGTACTGCTCAGTGCCGCCGTCCTCACCACGCTCAGCGCGTGCGGCGCCGCCCCCGACCCGCAGCCCGCGGGTGCCACCGGCGACGCGAAGAACGCGAAGCAGCCGGGCGCCGCCACCTCCGCGGCCGACTTCGGCTCCGTGGAGGCCCTCACCGCCGCCGCCCAGAAGGAGGGCCAGCTCAACGTGATCGCGCTGCCCCCGGACTGGGCGAACTACGGCGAGATCATCAAGGCCTTCGAGGCCAAGTACAAGATCAAGGTCAACAGCGAGAACCCGGACGCGTCCAGCTCCGACGAGATCGCCGCCGTCAAGTCCCGCAAGGGCCAGAAGCGCGCCCCCGACGTACTGGACCTCGGCATCGCCTTCGCCCGCAGCGGCGCCGCCGAGAACCTCTTCGCCCCGTACAAGGTCGCCGCCTGGGACAAGATCCCCGCAGGCCAGAAGGACGCCGACGGCCGCTGGTACAACGACTACGGCGGCTACGTCTCCATCGGCTGCGACGCCGCCCGCGTCCCCACCTGCCCGCAGACCTTCGCGGACCTGCTCAAGCCCGAGTACAAGGGCAAGGTCGCCCTCAACGGCAACCCCACCAAGTCCGGCTCCGCCTTCGGCGGCGTCTACGCGGCCGCCCTCGCCAACAAGGGCTCCTTCGCCGACATCCAGCCCGGCATCGACTTCTTCGGGCAGCTGAAGAAGAGCGGGAACTTCATCCCCGTCGAGTCCACCCCGGCCACCGTCGAGAAGGGCGAGACGCCCATCTCCATCGACTGGGACTACCTGAACGCCGGCTACGCCCAGCAGTTCAAGGGCAAGGGCGTCGACTGGAAGGTCGCCGTCCCCTCCGACGGCGTCTTCGCCCAGTTCTACTCGCAGGCCATCAACAAGGAGGCCCCCAACCCGGCGGCCGCCCGCCTGTGGATGGAGTTCCTCTACAGCGCCGAGGGCCAGAACCTGTGGCTGAAGGGCTACGCCCGCCCGGTGCTGCTGCCCGCCATGACCCAGGACGGCACCGCCGACAAGGACGCCGTCGCCAAGCTCCCCCAGGTCCAGGGCACCCCGGCGTTCCCGGCGTCCGAGGAGCTCGACAAGGCCAAGGCCGCCCTCGCCGAGAAGTGGGACAAGGCCCTCTCCTGATGTCCGCCACCTCCACCGCCCCCCACCCGCCGGGGACCGCCGGCGGCGCCAGCCGCCGCCGGCGGCGCGGCCCGCGCACCTGGCTCGCCGCCCTCCCCCTCCTCGCCTTCACCGGCCTGTGCTTCGGGATCCCGCTCGGCGCCATTGCCTTCGGCGCCGTCACCCGCACCGACCCGGCGACCGGCGCCACCGCGCTGACCGGCGAGCACCTCGCCCGCTCCCTCCAGGGCCCGTACCTGGGCTCGCTCGTCGGCAGCGTCCAGCTCTCCGCCCTCACCGCGCTGATCGGCGGAGTCCTCGGCGTCATCATCGCCCAGGCCGTCGTCACCTCCGGCTCGGCCGGACTGCGCGGCGCGGCCCTCACCGCCTCCGGCGTCCTGGCCAACTTCGGCGGCGTCCCCCTGGCCTTCGCGTTCATCGCCACCGCCGGGATCTCCGGAGTCGTCACCCAACTCGCCGACCTCGGCAGCCTCGGCTGGAACCTGTACTCCTTCACCGGACTCACCGTGGTCTACCTGTACTTCCTCACCCCCCTGATGGTGCTGGTGATCGCCCCCGCCCTGGACGGACTGCGTCCCCAGTGGCGCGAAGCCGCGCAGAGCAGCGGGGCCACCACCGGACAGTTCTGGCGCCACGTCGGCCTGCCGGTGCTCGCGCCCTCGCTGCTCGGCGGGTTCGTGCTGCTCTTCGGCACCGCCTTCGCGGCGCACGCCACGGCGGCCGCCCTCGTCGGCGGATCCGTACCCCTGGTCACCCTGAAGATCGCGGACGCGCTCTCCGGCAACGTGCTCACCGGCCAGGAGAACGTCGCGCTCGCCCTCGGCCTCGACATGATCCTGATCGCCGGCCTGGTCATGGCCGTCTACCTGCCCCTCCAGCGACGGAGCGCCCGATGGCTGCGATGACCCCGACCGCCGCCCGCACCACCCCGGAGGCCGCCGCCGGGGCTCCGGTCCCGGCCCCGCGCCCCGGCGCCTTCCGGGCCCGGCGCCGGCCCCGCGTCTGGCGCGGCGCCGTACTCGCCCTCGCGGGCGCCTACTTCCTCGTGCCGCTCCTCGCCTCGTTCGTCTTCACCGTGCACGTGCCCGGGCAGGGCATCTCCTTCGAGGCCTACACGGGACTGCTCGCCGCCGACGGCTTCACCGAGAGCCTGCTGCTCTCCCTGGGCCTCGCCGCCGCCACCATCGCCCTGTCCCTGGTGCTCGCGGTGCCCGCGCTGGTGGCCGTACGGATCGGCTCCCCGCGGCTGCGGCCCGTCGTCGAGGTGATGTGCATGCTGCCGCTGGTGGTACCGCCGATCGCCCTGGTCACCGGGATCACCACCGTGCTGCGCTGGGGCCCCGAGCACCTGTCGCGGACCCCGCTCTACCAGACCTTCCTGGCCGTGCAGAACGAGAGCTTCCCGGTCGTCCTGGTCCTCGCCTACACCGTGCTGGCCCTGCCGTTCGTCTATCGCTCGCTCGACGCCGGCCTGCGCGCCGTCGACGTGCCGACCCTGGTCGAGGCCGCCCGCAGCTGCGGCGCGAGCTGGCCGTACGTCGTTCTGCGCGTCCTGCTGCCCAACCTGCGGGCCTCGCTCGCCGGAGCCGCGTTCCTCACGCTCGCCCTGGTCCTCGGCGAGTTCACCATCGCCTCCCTCCTCGGCTTCCAGCCCTTCGCCGTCTGGATCGTGTCGATCTCCGGGGCCCAGGCCCGCATGTCGGTCGCCGTCTCCGTCCTCAGCCTCCTCATCACCTGGCTGCTGCTGCTCGCCCTGTCCCGGGCCGGGACCGTCCCGTCCACGGCCGCGGCGGCGCCCGCCACCACCTCCCGCAAGGAATCCTGAGCCCATGTCCACCACGCCCACCACCGCCCCCACGGCCGCGAAGCCCGCCGACTCCGCCGCGCCCGCGGGCGCGCGCGTCGAGTTCCGCGCCCTGCGCCGGGCGTTCGGCTCCACCGTCGCGCTGGACGGCCTCGACCTGACCGTCGAGCCCGGCGAACTCCTCGCCCTGCTGGGCCCGTCGGGCTGCGGGAAGACCACCGCCCTGCGCGTGGTCGCCGGCTTCGAGCAGCCGGACTCCGGCGAAGTCCTGGTCGACGGGCAGGACATCACCCGCGTCCCCGCCAACCGCCGTGACGCCGGGATGGTCTTCCAGTCGTACAGCCTCTTCCCGAACCTCAGCGCCCGCGACAACGTCGCCTTCGGCCTGCGCGTCCGCAAGGTCGGCGCGGCACAGCGCCGCGAGCGCGCCGCCGAACTCCTCGACCTGGTGGGCCTGCCGGACCACGGCGACCGCTACCCGCACCAGATGTCCGGCGGCCAGCAGCAGCGCGTCGCGCTCGCCCGCGCCCTGGCCCTGCGCCCACGCGTGCTCCTCCTCGACGAACCGCTCTCCGCGCTGGACGCGAAGGTACGGGCCAACCTGCGCGAGGAGATCCGCAGGCTCCAGCTGTCCCTGGGCATCACCACCGTGTTCGTCACCCACGACCAGGAGGAGGCCCTGTCGATGGCCGACCGGGTCGCGGTCCTCAACGCCGGGAAGCTGGAGCAGTGCGCGGCCCCGGCCGAGCTGTACGAGCGCCCCTCGACGCCGTTCGTGGCCGAGTTCGTCGGCACCATGAACCGGCTGCCCGGACGGCTCGCGGGCTCCGGCCTCGTGGAGGTGGCGGGCGTACGGCTGCCCGTGGACGGCCCCGTGCCGGCCACCGCGGACGTGGAGGTCCTCGTACGCCCCGAGAACGTGACGGCGAGCGCCGACCCCGACGGCGACGCCACCGTCGTCTCCGCCTCCTTCTTCGGCTCCGTCACCCGGCTCCACCTCGAACTGCCCGGCGGCGTAAGGGTCAAGGCGGACCTGCCCTCGCGGGACGCGGGAGACCTGGCGACCGGCACCCGCGCCGCCATGGGCCTGGCCCAGCGGCCCGTGCTCGTCGTGGCGGGGCCCGCGTGAGCACCCTCGGAGCGGTCCTGTTCGACATGGACGGCACGCTCGTCGACACCGAGGTGCTGTGGTGGCGGACCACCGAGGAGACCGCCCGGACCCTCGGGTACGCGCTGACCGGCGCGGACGCGCCGGAGGTCGTCGGCCGGGCGGTGCCGGACACCGCCGCCCACCTCGTACGGGCCGCGGGTGCGGGCGACACGGCGGAGGTCGCCGCCGCACTCACCGAGGACTTCTTCCGCCGGGTCGACGCCGGGGCGCCCGAACGCCCTGGAGCCCGGCGGCTGCTGGCCCGGCTGGAGGCCGAGGGCGTGCCGTTCGCACTGGTCAGCGCCTCGCCGCGGGTGGTCGTGGACTCGGTGGTGGGCGGCTCCCTGGCCGACGTCCCCTTCGCGTTCACCCTGTCCGCCGACGACACCGAACGCACCAAGCCGCACCCGGACCCCTACCGGGCCGCCGCCGCCCGGCTGGGCCTGGCGCCCGGGCGGTGCGTGGCGGTGGAGGACTCGCCGGACGGCGCCGCCTCCGCTGAGGCCGCCGGGTGCGGGGTCCTGGTGGTGCCGTCGCTCCTGGCGGTCCCGGCGTCGGCGGCGCGCACCTTCGCCACCTCGCTGGAGGACGTCACCCCGGAACTGCTCCGCCGGTGCCTGGGGGCGTCGGCCCGGGCGTGAGCCGCCGGACGGGGCGGGGTCCGGGCGCGCCCGGTACGGTGCAGCGGTCTCCGGTACGCCGGCCGGCCCGGTGTGGTGCGGCCGGCCCCGGTGCGTTTCGCCCCAGCCGCCCGGCAGCGGGCGGCGGCGGTGACGCGTCCTGCCACCGGGGGCCGCCGCCCGGCGGCCCCCGGTCCTGTTCGCCCCGAAGGCCGTGGCAGGCTGGGCGCGTGAACCAGGCACCGCCACCGCAACCGGCCCCGACGCCGCCCGGAACCCGCCGGACCCCGCTCTACCTAGGGCTCGCCGCGGACCTGCGGGCCGCCATCGCGGCGGGGGAGTACGGGTCCGGCGCCCGACTGCCCGCCGAGGACGAACTCGCCCGCCGCCACGGCGTGTCCAGGGGAACGGTCCGCCAGGCGCTGGGCGCGCTGCGCTCCGACGGCCTGATCACCTCGCGCCGGGGCACCCGCCGGGTGGTCCTGGCCGGCCCCGGGGCACAGGACGGCGTCGCCGAGCTGCGGAGCTTCACGCGCTGGGCGCGCTCGCTCGGCGAGCGGCCGGGCGGCCGTACCGTCTCCGTCGACCGGGGCGCGGCCGACGCCGAGGAGGCGGAACGGCTGCGGATCGCGCCCGGGGCCGAGGTCTACCGCGTCCTGAGGCTGCGTACGCTCTCCGGTGCCCCCGTGATGGTGGAACGTACGGCGTACACGGGGGCGGTCGGCGCGCTCGTCGCACGGATGGCGCTCGCCCGACTCGGCGAATGCCGTACGGGCGTGCAGCAGGCGGGTGTTGTCGAAGACGACGCAGTCGCCGGGCGCGAGCCGGAAGTCCAGCCGCAGTGCCGGGCGGAGCAGGAGTTCACCGAAGCTCCGGTAGGCGGCGTAGAACGCGTCGACCGCGTCGGCGGGCCCGTGCACGGTGCCGGTGGACCGGTTGTTGAAGCGGATCTCGCGGACGCGCCCGAGCGGGTCCACATCGATCAGCGGCCGTTCGGCGCGCAGCTCGGTGCGCGCGTCCGCGAACACGAACTCCACGGGGGTGCGGGCCAGTACGGCGAAGGCGTGCGGATCCTCCGCGCGCAGCAGCGCGGCCGCGTGGAAGCCGTCCACGAGCCCGGAGTCACCGCCGGGCGCCGCGTTGGCCAGGCAGTGCAGCAGCTGGAGCGTGGGCACCGGGTCCCGGGGGGTTGTCGGTGTGCGGCGCGATCCCGGCGCCGGTGAAGGCCGGGGACGGCCAGGTGGCCCCGAGGGGAAGGGCGGGGCGGGAGGGCGGGACCGGACCGTGCGGGCGTGCGGGCGTGCGGAACCGGAACGCGGGGGCGGTCGTCTGAGACCCCGTGTGGACGAAACGAAAGATCCTGGCGCTGCTGTTCGCCCTGCTCGCGACCCAGCTGGGCTCCCTGATCAGCCCGGCGTACGCCTGCGGCTGCGGGGCGATGGTGCCCGACGGGCAGTCCCGGATCGGGGTCGACCGGGAGACTTCGGTGGTGCGCTGGGACGGCCGTACGGAAGAGATCGTGATGCGCTTCACGGTCGGCGGCGACGCCCGCCGGGCCGCCTGGATCATGCCGGTGCCGGGGCGGGCGACGGTGGAGCTGGGCGACGGGGACCTGTTCGGCGCACTCGCCTCGCTCACCCGGCCCGAGCGCCGGGCCCGCGGCTACTTCTGGCCGCGGGACTCCGACTGGCCGTTCTCCTCGGGCCGCGGCGACAGCGCGGGAGCCGCGCCACCGGGCAGCGACGGGGCGGGGGTCGGGGTCGTCGGCCGCGAGCAGCTCGGCGACTTCGACGTCGCCCGCCTCACGGCCACCGACCCCGACGCCTTGCGCAAATGGCTGGAGTCCAACGGCTTCACGCTCCCCGAACGGCTCGCCGCCGAGGTCAAGCCGTACGTGGACCAGAACTGGGAGTACGTCGCGGTGCGGCTCGCCCCGCGCCGGCCGGACGCGGTGCTCCGCGGGGACCTGGACCCCCTGAAGATCCGCTTCGACAGCACGCGGCTCGTCTACCCGATGCGGCTGTCCCGCCTCGCCCGGACACCGCAGTCCCTCGGCCTGTACGTCCTGGCCGGCCACCGCATGGAACCCGCCTCCCGCATCGGCGGCTCCGCCCCGGAGGTGACGTTCGCGGGCACCGTCTCCCCGAAGGACGGCCCGCTCGCCGAACTGGCGGGCACAGGACCGGTGTTCCTGACGGCGATCGACCAGCGGTTCCCGGACCCGTCCCGCATCGACGCCGACCACGAACTCCGCGCCGCGCCCGCGGACACCCCGTACCGGCGGGTGATCCACCACGACGAGCTGCTCACGGTCTGGGGCGGCACCCCGGTCTGGCTCCTGACCCTCGCGGTGGCCCTGGTCCTCGCGGCGGCCGCCCTCACCGGGTCACTCCGCCTTCGCCGCCGCCGCGGGCGCACGGGGACCTGACGCCGGCGGTGTCGGCCGGTGCGGAGCCACCTGCGGCCCCCGGCACCGGGGGCCGTGCGCCTCCGCGAGGGTTCGTACCGGCAGACCGTAGTGCTCCACCTGCACGGCGCCGGCCAGATCAAGCAGCTCCACGTCCTGCCCGGGACCACCGAGCACCGTGACGGCTGGCGGGTGAGCATGGCCGAGCCGGACCCCGCGGAAGCCACGGCGGTCGCGCGTTGGGTGCCGAAGACGCCCGGCGAGCTCGGGTCGACGATGATCCGGTGACCGATGCGGTGCACTGAACCGGCTCCGGACGGACCCGTTCACCGCGCGGCGGGTGCCGGGCCGGCCGGCAGCAGCCGGGCGGCGGTGATCCGGTGCAGGTGGATGACGATGTCGTGCGCGGACGCGAGCGCGACCGGGTACTCGGCTCCCGAGGGCCCGGTGTAGGCGGTGCCGATGCTCCTGGTGGGACGGGCCGTCGCGAGCCATGTGCGGGCGGCGGGCGGGGCGGTGCGCAGGTCCAGGACGTAGTCGCGGTGGCCGACCCGGTCCAGGACGTACTCGTTGCTGCCGGGTCGCGCCGGACCCATGGTGTGGCGGCGCACCTTCCCGTCGTCACCGGTGGCGTTGAACGAGCCCCGGTCGAAGGTGGTGCCGATGCTCAGGTAGTCCGTGCCCAGCTTGTCGCGCAGGAAGCTGCCCTGCACCTTCGGGTACTGCGCCGGGTCGCGGGTCTCCAGGGCGAGGTGCGCGTTGTGCGCCGACAGCACCACCTTGTCCCCGGTGTTCTTCTGCCACCAGTCGACGTTGTCGGCCATGACCGAGTCCCGGTAGCGCATGCAGGCCGCGACCTGCGCGGGGTCGGCGAAGTCGAAGGCGTAGCCCCTGGCCGTCTGGTCGATGGCGGTGGCGTGCTGCACGGCCCAGGCGTACGCCTCCCCGTCGGACCCGGCCCCGGGGCGCTGCTCCCTGAGCAGGGCCAGCGCGCGCCCGGTCCGGTTCGCCAGCTCCTGCCGCTCGGCCGGCGGCTTCGTCAGGTACGCGTTCATGTAGGCGTCGGCGGAGGTCGTGGGCCGAAGGCCGTCGTACAGACCGGTGAGCTCCGGCAGGAGCGCGGGACGGGTCCGGGCGACGTAGCCGGTCACCTGGTCATAGAGCTCCGGGCCGGTGTAGGCGAAGTCGTCGCCCATGAACTGCAACGGATCCGAGGGGTGTTGGACGTTGTACGCGCGCATCCACCGCAGGAGGCCGAGGTGCTCGTCGGTGTTCCACCAGGAGTACGTGTTCTGGAACTCCTCGCGCATGATCTGCCGGGCGTCGCCCTTGCCGTGCAGCACGTAGTCGTTCAGCCGCCGTCCGGTGCTCCAGCTGCCCTCCAGGGCGAAGGTGCGGAAGCCCTTCTCCTCGACGAGGTAACGGAAGACGCGGTGTTTCATCGTGAAGAACTCGTGCGAACTGTGGGTGGCCTCGCCCAGGCCCACCACCCGGGCGTCACCGACCATCCGGCCCAGGGGGCGCAGGTCCTCCAGACCGCCGGAGGGGTCGGTGGTGCGCAGCGGATGTGCGTTTCGTTCCAGGGCGGACACCGGCGACACCGCCGGGGCCGGCGGCGCGGCGGCGAGCACCGCTCCGAACGCGAGGAGCAGCAGGGCGGAAAGCGCGGAAGTGTGTCGTCTCATGCCCCCAGCCTCCCGGCCGGCGGCCACCACCACCATGATCCAAACCCCCGGCTCGGGGTGGGGCTACCTCCACCCCGACTCGGCCTCACGATCCGGCCGGATCCGAGCGCCGCCGCCACCGCCCCGACGTATCGTCGTGCCATGCCCGGACGGACGCCGGGCGGCGCGGCCCCCGAAGGGACCGAGGGGTCCGCTGGGCCCCGCTCGGAGGCGTCCGCACCGGCCGGCCCCGACGAGGAGGAGCGCCCGTGCCCGTTCCGATGATCATCGACTGCGACCCCGGACACGACGACGCCCTCGCGATCATGCTGGCCGCCGCCGACCCCGCGGTCGACCTGCTGGCCGTCACCACCGTCGCCGGCAACCAGACGCTGGAGAAGACCACCCTCAACGCCCTCCGCGTGTGCACCCTCGCCGGGATCACCGACGTCCCCGTCGCGGCCGGGTGCGACCGGCCGCTGGTCCAGCCGCTGGCCGTCGCCGACGACGTGCACGGCGTGTCCGGCCTGGACGGGCCGCGGTTCCCGGAACCCACCGTCGACGTGGTCCCCGAGCACGCCGTGGACCTCATCCACCGGATCCTTCAGGACCACCCGGAGCCGGTGACCCTCGTCCCCACCGCTCCGCTGACCAACATCGCGCTGCTGCTCACCCGCTATCCCGGGAGCGCCGCCCGCATCCGCGAGATCGTGCTGATGGGCGGCTCCACGGAACGCGGCAACCGCACGCCCGCGGCCGAGTTCAACATCTACACCGACCCGGAGGCCGCGGACATCGTCTTCCGCAGCGGAGTCCCCGTCACCATGTGCGGGCTCAACGTCACCCACCAGGCCCTGGCCACCCCCGAGGTCCTGGCCCGCTTCGAAGGCCTCGGCACCGAACTGGGCGACACCTGCGCCGGACTGCTGGCCTACTTCGCCTCCGCCTACCTCCGCCTGTGGGGCATGCCCCACCCGCCGCTGCACGACCCCGTCGCCGTGGCCCGGGTCATCGACCGGTCGATCGTCGGCTGCGCGGACGCGAACGTCACGGTCGAACTGCACGGCCGGTACACCCGCGGCGCCACCGTCGTGGACCTCCACCGGTACCTGGACCGCCCGGTGAACGCGCGGGTCGCCGTCACCCTCGACGCAGGCCGCTTCTGGGACCGGATGATCGCGGCCGTCACGGTCCTCGGCTCCCGTACCCCCTGACCGGCCGGTCCGGAACCCGCCTCACGTCTTCGGAGTCCGGCTCAGCCTTCGACGGGTGCGTCAGCCCGCGACGGGTACGTCAGCCCGGGACGGGTGCGTCAGCCCGCGACGGGGTACATCAGGCCGCGCCTGCCCTCCGGCGACGACAGCCACTCCAGTTTCGCGGCCGTGTCGGTGCCCGGCAACGGCGTGTGGAGCACGATCGACAGGTCGGGGCGGGCCGGGACGCGCAGCTGGGTCGACTCCACGTGCAGCGTGCCCACGACGGGGTGCTCCATCTCCTTCCGGAGCTGGCCGCCGGGCCGCACGTCCCGCTGCTCCCACAACGCGGCGAATTCCGGACTGAGTTCCCTCGCCTCGGCGATGACCGCTCGGAACCCCTCGTCCCGCGGGTGCTCCGAACAGGCCGCCCGGAACTGGGCCACCACCTCGCACGCGACCTCTTCCCAGCGCGCGGAGCGGACCCGGTAGATCGGGTCGGTGAAGAAGGCGATCAGGCAGTTCTGCACGGTCTCCGGGCGCATCCCGAGCACCAGCGCGGCCGCCTCGTTGTACATCACCGTGTTCCAGTACACGTCCATGATGTGCGCGGGATAGGGCATCCAGGTGTCGATCAGCCGCTTCAGGCCGTGGCACATGTCCCGGTCGCCCGGGGCGACCTCCAGGGCGGGCGGGTTGAGCCCGGCCAGTACGTACAGGTGCCGGCGCTCCGCGCTGGTCAGTTTGAGGACCCGGCCCACCGAGTCCAGGACCTGCGAGGACACGGTGATGTCGCGCCCCTGTTCCAGCCACTGGTACCAGGACACCCCGACACCGGCCAGCACGGCGACCTCTTCCCGCCGCAGACCGGGCGTACGGCGCCGGGCTCCGCCGTCCGGCAGCCCGGCCGCCGCCGGCGTGACCCGGGCCCGCCTGCTCATCAGGAACTCGCGCAGTTCCGCCCGGCGGTGCCTGTCGATCGGTGTGGCCACGAAGTTCCCCCTGCCGGCCCCCTGGTGGTGCCACCAACAGGATAAGTTCCCACTCTTCACGGGCATTCCCGCGCCGTGAAGGTAGGGCCATGGCGACTGACACACAGACGACGACCACCGCTGCGCACACGGCGGATCCCGGGGACAGCAGGCTCTCCGGCCGGGCCAAACTGGTCCTCTTCGTGCTCTGCGCCGCCCAGTTCATGGTGGCGCTCGACTTCTCCGTACTCAACGTGGCCCTGCCCGTCCTCGGCGAGGACCTGGGCCTAAGCCGGTCCGCCCTGCAGTGGGCGGTCACCGCGTTCGCGCTGCCGTCCGGCGGCTTCCTCCTCCTCTTCGGCCGCGTCGCCGACCTCTACGGCCGCAAGAAGCTGTTCCTGACCGGCCTCGCGGTCTTCGGCGCGGCCTCCCTGCTCGCCACCTTCGCCTGGGACCCGGCGTCCTTCCTGACCGGGCGCGCCGTGCAGGGGCTGGGGGCGGCGATCATCGTGCCGACCGGCATGTCCCTGCTGACGACGACGTTCCCCGAAGGCCCCCTTCGCGCGCGGGCGCTCGGCATCTCCGGCACGCTGCTGTCCCTCGGCTTCACCGTCGGCATGCTGCTCGGCGGGGTCATGACCGACACCCTCGGCTGGCGTTCGACGATGGCGCTGCTCGCCGCCGCCGCCGTGATCGTGCTTCTCCTCGCCCCCGGACTGCTGCCCGAATCGCGCAACCCCCAGCGGCCGCGGCTGGACGTACCCGGCGCCGTGACCGTCACGGGCGGGCTGCTCGCGCTGATCTACGCCCTGTCGACGGCCGCCCAGCGAGGCTTCGGCGGGGCGGACGTGTGGGGCGCGCTGGCCGCCGGGCTCGTACTCCTCGCCGCCTTCGCGGTGGTGGAGTCGAAGGCCCCGGCCCCGCTGGTCTCCCTGCCGATGCTGAAGCGGCGCACGATCGCCTGGGGCAACATCGCAGGCCTCGTGACCTTCTCGATGATGTCGACGGTCGTCTTCGTCCTGACCCTCTACCTCCAGGAGACCCTGCACCTGTCAGCCTTCCGGACCGGCCTGGTCTTCGGCATCCAGGGCGTCGCGTCGGCGGTCGCCGGTATGTACGCCCCCACGCTCATCGGCCGCTTCGGCGCCCGCCGCACCCTCGTCGGCTCGCTGCTCGGCCAGGGCGTGTTCATCGCCGCGCTGCTCGGCGTGGGCGCGGAGTCCGGTGCCCTGCTGGCGACCGTGGCCGTATCGCTGGCCAGCATGTTCCACCTCGGAGCGATCATCTCCTACGGCGTCACCGTCACGAGCGGCGTGCCCGACGCGGAACAGGGCCTGGCCACCGGCCTGGTCACCACCACCCAGCAGGTCGGCATCACCATCGGCATTCCGCTGCTCGGCGTCCTGGCCACCACGCGGGCGTCGCTCCTCGACGGCGTGCGGACCGTGCTCGCGATCGACGCGGCCGTCGTGCTCGCCGCCGCGCTCCTGGTGGCGATCGGGCTGCGCCGACGCACGGCCTGAGGCCGGGGCGGTCGGGGAAGACCGGCCGCCGGAACCGACGGGAAACGCCCTACGCCGCCGACGGCGTAGGGCGTTTCCGCGGCGGCACGATCAGCGAAGGGACTCCGCCGCCGTGCCGCGACCTTCCGGACGGAACGTCAGCACCACGGCACGACCGTGTAGTTGTGCACGTACCGGGCCGACACCCAACCGCTCGGCTGACCGTGCAGCCGGTACCAGACATTGTTGCCCTCGACCCACTTGGCCTGGACCTGGCAGGACAGCCTGACCTTCTCCCAGGGGCGCAGGGAGCCGACCACGCGGGCATTGGTGGTGGCGTTGGCGCGGACCTTGACGCCGGCCGAGCTGACGACCAGTCCGTCGGCGTACGGGACCGCCGCCAGCGCGCCCCCGGCGAAGAGAACGGCCGAGGCGGCGGCCGCCGTACCCGCCACAGCGATCCTTCTGAACATGCGCATCTGCGTCTCTCCAACCTCACGACTGACCCGGCGCGCACCGAACGCGGCCGTGGAACGACCCTGCGCCGCCGTTCGCCGTACGGCAGTCCGGCACACCGCACGGTCCCTCGAACGGCGGAACGTCCCGGCCGGTGGCCCGGGGGTCTCCCCGGGCCGGACGCGCACTCCCGCCCTCTCGTGCGGTGGGCGGCCGTCAGCGGAGCGAGGCGCCGTACACGTTGTCCACGGCGATCGTCACCAGCACCCTGCGGTCGGACACCATGACGGCCCGGTACTCGTCCCAGTCCGGGTGCTCGCCGGCGGCGAGGCGGTAGTAGTCCACCAGTGCCTGGACCTCGGGGCCGTGCGGGTCGGTGCCCGGCCCGACGAGCGTCACCGTGCCCTCGGCGGTGGCCCACGTCCAGCCGTCCGGACCGGTCACCTCCAGCGCGGCCCGCGGGTCGCGGCGCAGATTGGCGGTCTTGGCGGTCCCCTCGGTCGTCGACACCCGGATGACGCCGGCGGTCCGGTCGTACGACGGGAGGACGGGGGACAGCTGGGGGCGGCCGTCGGACTTGATCGTCGCGAGCACGCCGAGCCTGCTGTTCGCGAGCAACTCGTGCGGGTCGAAGGGGCTGCCGGTGGGGTGCGCCGTGCTCGCCGTGTTCGTCGTGTCTGCCATGTGGGCCTCAACCCGGGACCTGGCGCGGTGTATTCCGGTCCACCGGGAACCGATTGTGCGGAACCGATTCTGCTCCGGGTCGTTGAGGTGGTGGGTGCACCCGCCCGCTCCGGGTCTCCGTTCCCCGGAGCGGGTTCCGCGCCACACCCGGCCGGGTTCCGCGCCCACCCGCGCACCGGCACCCCGGACTTCGAGGACCCGCCGCACCCGACCCCTGTATCGCCCCCCGTATCGCCCCTCGTCAGAGCGGTACCGCGGCTCGCTCGTTCAGGTGACGCCCCTCCTCCCGCCCCGGCGAGGAGGAAGCCCGGTGCCAGGATGTGGCCCGAAGCACACGTGCGAGCGGTACGGGATCCGCCAGTGAACCGGGGAGGAGCCCCGCCGCGCGGAACAGGGGGGCGCGGCGGTGACCGACTCCGTAACGGATACCCGATCCCGGATCCTCGGCGCCATGCTGCTCGTGGCCGGCTGGCTCGTCATCGCCTGGGCGCTGACGGCGGCCCACGAGGCGGCCTCCGCCACGTACACGGGACGGCCGGTGTGCGACGGGAAACCGATGCGCCCGGGCGGCGCGTGCGTGAGCACCGGCTCGAACAGCGGCACGTACGAGGAGATCGTCCGGCGCGGGACCGCGAACGCGAAGGCGAACGCCTGGAACACCGTGGAGACGGCCGGGTTCGTCGGCGCGGGCCTGGTGTAC
This sequence comes from Streptomyces antarcticus, assembly GCF_026627255.1. GTDB lineage: Bacteria > Actinomycetota > Actinomycetes > Streptomycetales > Streptomycetaceae > Streptomyces > Streptomyces antarcticus. The sequence goes on from NZ_JAPNLM010000022.1 coordinate 59,689, forward strand.
GCCGGCGCGGCCACCGCAGGTACCGCCGGCCGGCTGCGGGAGCCGCTGCGCACCGGGCTCGTCCTCGGCGCCGGCACGGTACCGATGCTGGCCGTCGCCGCGGCCCTGTGGCCGCTCCAGGCCCGGGTGGAGGCGGCGTCACCCGTGCCGGTCGGCCTGCTGGGCGTCCCCGCGGCGGCCGTCACGGCGGCCCTGGTCGTCTTCGCGACGTCCGCCTACCTGGCGACCGTCTGGGGCGCCCCCCGGCGGGGCACGCTCCGCGCGGCCGGGGACGGGGTCGAGGCCCTGAGGAGAACGGCGTCCGCGGCCTTCGACCGGGGCGAGACTGACGACCCCTGGGCCGCCCGCCGGATCGCGGAACCGCTCCCGGCGCACTATCCACTGTTCGTCGTACGCGGCGTACAGGCCCTGGGAACCGTGGTGTTCGCGGCGTCCTGCCTGCTCGGGGCCGCACTCCGGACGCACTCCGCGGGCCCGCCCGGCTGGCTCCCGGCCCTCGGGGTGGGCGTCGGGGGCCTCCTCTTCACCGTCCACGGGGTGCGCTTCCCCCGCCGCGGCCCCGCCCCCGGCCCGGTCCGCTGGGGGTACGCGGCGGCCGCCCCGCTCCCGCTCGCCGCCGCGGTGGGCGAGCTGACGTCCTTCTCCGCGGTGACCTGGCCGGGCCTGCTGAACGTCGTGGCGTTCTCCGCCGCGTTCTGGACGCTCGCCTCGTGGTTCGGCACGACCCTGCCGAACCCGCCGGTCGCGGGCCGGATCGTGTACACGGTCCTGGGCGTGACGCAGGTCCAGGTCGCGGCCGTGGTGGCGTTCGGGGCGAGTACGTCCGCGTCCCCGGTGGCGCCCGAGGTCGCGGCGTACGTCACGTCCGTCGTCGTCCTCGCGTGGGTCTGCACGTCGTTCGACCGCGCGTCGAAGACCGAGGCCCTGGGCGCGGTGCCCCCGGCCGTGTCCGTCGCCTGCTCCGGCGCCTCGTCACTGCTGCTGGCCGCCACCGCCTACCGCGCCGCCGTCGCGGACGCGGGGTGGTTCGTCTGGGTAATCGCGGCGGGGTGCGCCCTGGTGAGCGTCGTCCACGCCTACGCGGCGGCCCGGGCGGCCGGGGCGGACCGGCGTACGCCGTCGAGCAGCGGCTGAGTACGCGCGACGGAGGGCGAGGGCCGGCAACCGTCTCAGCCCGCCGTCAGCCGCCGCGGCCCCTCAGCAGCCGCCGCAACCCGTCAGCCGCCGCCGCGGCCCCTCGACAGCCGTCGCCACCGGGTGGAAGCGACACGGCCCGGTGCAGAGGTCAGGCCCGGTCGAAGCGTTCCCCGCGCTCGACCCGGTCCCAGCCGACCGGGCCCGGCGGGCGGGGCACGGTCCTCCCCGCGCGCACCCACTCCCGCTCCAGCCGGTCGTAGATCGGAGAGTCGGACTCGGTCCAAGACACCCAGAGCGGTCGCGGTACCCCGGCCGTCTCCCGCGCTGCGAACATCGTCTCCTGCATGTCGGCCCAACGATTCCGCGCCCCGGGACGTGGCGGCACGTGACCGTTTCGTCATCACCCGGCCGCGCCGCACCGACCGCCACACCGGCGATCCGCGCCGGCCGCCCCGGGTGCCCGCCCGATGGGGGATCATTCAGGCGCCGGGACGCTCGCGGGAACGGGAAGGACACCGATGCCGACCACACCGGACGCCGGGGGGACCGTCCTCGGCGCGCTCGTCGCGAACGCCCCGGCCGACCAGCGCGGCGCGCTGTGGCGGCTGCGCGACCCCGGCCGCCAGCTCGACGCCAACGTGGTCCGGCTGCCACCCGGCGCCGAAGTCGCCCCCCACACCGAGGCCGACCTCGACGTCCTGCTCGTCGTCGTCGCGGGCGCCGGTCACCTCACCCTGGCCGGCACCGGCCGCGAGGTGAGCCCCGGGTCCCTCACCGTCCTGCCGCGCGGCGCTTCCCGCGCCTTCTCGGCGGGCCCGGACGGGCTGGTCTACCTCACCGCCCACCGGCGGCGCCCCGGAATGGCCATCGGACACCGTCCCCGGCCCGACGCCGCGGCGCCCTGCGCGCTGCACCTGGTCTGCGGACGGTGCCACCGCCACGCGATCGAAGCCGACGCGCGCTTCTGCAGCCGCTGCGGCACACCGCTGAAGCGCCGGACGCAGGGCGGCTGACCGGCCGCGACCGGGTGACGGCGGGCCGTCGGCCGGGTACAGCGCGCTCCCGCGTACGCCGGAGTGTCAACGGGGCGCCAACAGAATGCCTTCTTCGGCATCACCTGAGACTTGTGCTGTCCGGGTGGGCTGACGCGGGGCAGGAGAAGTGCCACGATGATCCATGCTTCAACAGAGTGCCGGGTCGGTGCGCGAGGAATGCGGCGCAGCGCGCCCTGGCAGCCCTACGCCACGAAGGGGCGGACACCACATGAGCGTTTCACCATTCGTATCGTCCTTAGGCGGCGGTCAGTTCGTGAGCGATGACGACAAGGTGCGGCTGTACTACAGCCGCAAGACCCAGGACATCCTGTACAAGTACGGTCCGGGTCCGCGCGTGCACTTCCACGTAGGGCTGTTCGCGGACGGCGCCCATCCGTACACCACCGTGGCCCAAGGCGCCCTCAAGCAGCGCATAGTCGAGTCGCAGGAGGCGATAGTCGAGCACGCCGCCCGCTCCTGGGGCGCGTACGAGAAGCCGCCCCGCCGGCTCCTGGACATCGGCTGCGGCCTCGGCGGCACCTCCCTCTACTGGGCGCAGGAACACGGCACTTCCGTCACCGGCCTCACCGTCGCCGCGGAACACGTGCCGATCGTCACCCGCTTCGCCGCGCAGGCGGGGGTCGGCGACCGCGTCACCCCCGTGCTGAGAGACGTGCACGACCTGGACGATACGCACGCGTACGACGCCGCCTACGCGAACGAGAGCAGCGGCTACACCGACCGCACCCGGCTCTTCGAAGTCGTCGCCCGGGCGCTCCGGCCCGGCGGGTGGTTCGGCATCCAGGAGCACTTCGTGGTGCGTCCCGAGCCCCGCGGGTTCATCGACGGCTACTACCGGACGCGGCTCGGGACGCGCGAGGAGTACCTGGCCGCCGCCGGGGCTGCCGGCTTCGAGCTGGAGCAGGACGAGGACGTCACCGACCGGGTGGCGGAGTTCTGGGTGCAGTCCATGGCGTGGAACACCGCCGAACTCGACCGCCTGCGCGCCGGTGCCCCGCCGTCGACCTGGACGGCGGAGCGGCTGGGGGAGTCGACGATCGTCCACAGCAAGCTGTTCCGGATCTGGCGCGAGCACGCCATGGAGACGCGGCTGCTGCGCTTCCGGATGGGAGGCTGAGGCATGAACGTCACGCAACGCCCCCGCCCGTCCCGCATAGGGTCGGAACTGCCCCCGTTCTACTGCCCCTTGGAGCGCGAACTCATCCACCCCGCGGCCAAGGAGGTGGAGGCCCGGGCGGTCGGGTGGCTGGACGCGTTCGGCCTCTACCCCGACCCGGTCGAGCGTGCCTGGGGGCTGGCCACGCACAGCGCCGACTTCTCCTGCCGGATCATTCCCCGGGGCGACGTCGAGGCCGTACTGCTGTTCACCGAGTGGAACTACTGGGCCAACGCGGTCGACGACTGGCAGGACTCCGGGGCCGCGGACGTGCGGACGGCCGCCGTCACCGACCACGGGGTGCGGCTTCTGCGGACCCTGGAGGACCCCGGAGCGAGCCTGCTGCCGGACGGTCCCGTGACCCGCGCGCTGGCGGACCTGGTGCGGCGGACGCACGCGATGCTGACCCCGTTCGAGCTCCGCGGATTCGTCGAGGGGACACGGGACTGGCTGCTCGGGGCCGCCTGGCAGGCGGCGCAGGCCGAGCGCGGGACGATGCCCGGGCTGAACGACTTCGTCGCCATGGGAGGGCTGGCGAACGGCACCCGCTTCTCCCTGACCTGGTCCGACGTCGCCGGCCGGGTCCGGCTGCCGGCGGACACGCTCTACGCACCGGCCCTGCGGGCCCTGACCGACGCGGCCGGCTTCGTCGTCAGCGCCGACAACGACCTGTTCTCGTACGACAAGGACGACCACCTCGAACCCCGGGAGGTGAACCTCGTCAACGTCATCGCCCATCAGGAGCGCTGCCCGCCCGCCGAGGCGGTCCCGCTCGCCGTGGCCCTGCGCGACCGGGTGATGGCGCTGTTCCTCAGACTGCGGGCCCGGCTCTCGGACGGGGCCGACGACCCCCTCGCCCGGCACCTGGAGGCGATGGGCCACTACGTGGCGGGCTGCATCGCCTGGCAGAGCCGGGCACCCCGGTACGCCAGCCCCCGCAACCGCCACGAACTCCCCGACCCCGGGGCGCGGTTCACGATCCGGTACGCCGACGAGCCCAGCCACGCCGGTACGGAGCCGCCGGCGCTGCCGGCCCTCGCCCGGTGGTGGCGGCAGGAGCACGCCTGAGGGACACCGCGGGCCCCGGGCCGGCACCGGCCCGGGGCCCGCGGGCCGGTCACCTCCGCGGAGGGCCGGTCAGCCCAGGCCGAGCAGGCGGCGCCACCAGCCGGCCCGGCGCCGGTGCTGGGCCGGCACGTGGACCGGGTCCGCCGGGGGCCGCGGCGGGACCGGCGCGTGCGCGGGATGACCGGCGGGCCGCTCCGGGTACGGGTACGGATGGTCGCCCCCCTCCTGGACGGTCCGGGGGGCGAACCGCACCGGCAGGGCCAGCAGGTGACGTGACATCAGAGTGCCGCGCCAGCGCAGATCACCCGCGGCGACGGCGAGCTGGAGGTCGGGCAGGCGGTCGAGCAGCACCTCGATCCCGGTGTCCGCGATGGCACGGCCGATGTCCTGGCCGGGGCACTCGTGCGGCCCGCTGCTGAAGGCGAGGTGCGAGCGGTTGCCGTGGACGGAGGCGGCGGGGTCGGGGCGGATCTGCGGGTCGGCGTTGCCCGCGGCCAGGCCCAGCAGGACCATGTCCCCGGCTTTGACCTGCTGTCCGCCGAGCAGGGTGTCCCCGGTGGCCCAGCGCCCGATGATCGTGTTGATCGGCGGGTCGTCCCACAGGACCTGCTCGAGCGCGTCCGGCAGCGTCAGATGGCCGCCGGAGAGGCTGGCGCGGAACCGCCGGTCGGTCAGCACGGTCCGCAGGGTGTTGGCGATCAGGTTGGCGGTGGTCTCGTACGCCGCGATCAGCACCACCCGCAGGTGCATGAGGACTTCGGTGTCGCTCAGGTTCGCGGGGTGATCCAGCAGCCAGGAAGCGAGGTCGCGGGCGGGCTGGGTCTTCCGCTCGGCGACCAGCTGCTCCAGGGTGGCGGTCACGTAGCGGTCGCTCTCCAGGGCCGTCTCGGTTCCCTGGAGCATGTCGCGCGCCGCGTTGACCAGCCGGGGCCCGTGCTCGTCGGGCGCTCCGACGAGCTGGGTCATCACCAGCATGGGGAGCTGGTCGGAGAAGGCGGACACCAGGTCGGCGTGCCCGTCGGCGGCGATCCGGTCGACGAGCTGGTTGGCGAACCGGGTCACGTAGCGGCGGATGCCGCGCTTGTCGAAGCGCTGGAGGGACTCCACGACGGCCCCGCGCAGCCGCTCGTGGACCGGACCGTCGGTGAAGTTGCACACCGGCACCCAGGTGACCATGGGACCCAGCGGCGTGTGGGCGGGTACCCGGCCCTCCTTCAGGTCGCGCCAGACCCGCGGGTCGCGGGCGAACCTCGAGGGGGTGCGGGCCACGTCCAGGTTCTCGCGGTGGCCGAGGACCAGCCAGGCCGGGAGGTCCCCGCTGACCAGGACGGGGGCCACCGGGCCGTGCTCGGCCCGCAGCCTCTCGTACAGGCCCATCGGATCGGCCTCCGCCTCCGGCCCGTGCAGCCGGTGCAGACCGCCCGCTGCCGCCGGGGCGTGGGCCGGGCACTGGGGCGGGGGGACGGGGTTGGTGCTCACATTGCCTCCGGGGTTGCTGCCTGGGAGTGCAGGTAGCGCATGAGGGTCAGCAGGACGTCGCGGGACGAGTCCCGTCGCCTGGCGTCGCAGACGAGGATCGGGACCGCGGCGGGGAGGTCGAGGGCCTGGCGCAGCTCCTCGATCGGGTGGTCGGGGGTGTCGGGGAAGGAGTTGACGGCCACGACGAAGGGCACGCCCCGCTCCTCGAGCCGCCCGATGACGTCGAAGCTGATCTCGAGCCTGCGGGTGTCGAGGAGCACGACCGCGCCGAGGGCGCCCTCGAACAGGCCGCGCCACAGGAACCAGAAGCGCTCCTGGCCGGGCGTGCCGAAGAGGTAGAGCACCAGTTCGTCGTTGATGCTGATGCGGCCGAAGTCCATGGCCACGGTCGTCGTGGTCTTGCGTGCCACGCCGCGCGTGTCGTCCACACCGACGCCCGCCTTCGTCATGGTCTCCTCGGTCGTCAGCGGTTTGATCTCGCTGACCGCACCGACCATGGTCGTCTTGCCGACGCCGAAGCCGCCCACGACGACGACCTTGACGGCTGCCGCCGCCGACTGGGGGAGTATGTCCTCGCTCCGGGGCCCGGCGGGCGCGTCAGAGCTTCTGTAGTCCATCGATCACTGCCTCGATCAGAGCAAGGTCGGGAAGTTGGGCGGCGGGCACGGGCGGGCGCACGAACACCCGCTTCTCGGTCAGCAGGTCGCTCACCAGCACGGTGACCGCGCTCACGGGGAGGCCCGCGTACGCGGAGATCTCGGCCACCGACAGCGGTGCCTGGCACATCCGCAGGATCGCGGCGTGCTCCGGCTGCATCTCGGGCCGGGCCGCCGCCTTGGCCACGACCAGGGTCACCAGATCGATGCGGGCGGCGGTGGTCGGTCCGCTGCGGCCGCCCGTGATGACGTAGAGCCGTTCGGGGCTGGCGTCCTCCCAGCTGGGCCGCGGTTGCCTCACGCGAGTTGCCCGTCATGTCGGGGCGGGCTGCTCAGGTGCTCTCCAATCCGGCTCACGAGGGCCCGCATCTGCGCCCCCATCAGACCGGCGTCGACGCCCTCGTCGGCGAGGACGGCCAGGTAGGAGCCGTCGCCCGCGGCCATGAGGTAGAAGAACCCGCCGTCCATCTCGATGACGACCAGGCGCATCCGGCCCCTGGAATGGGGCAGTTCCGCGGCCACCGCCCCGGCCAGGCTCTGCAGGCCCGCGCAGGCCGCCGCCAGGCGGTCGGCCGTGTCCGTCTCCGCTCCGAACTGCGCCACGCACAGGCCGTCGGCGGAGAGCACGATCACGTGCCGCGTCTGCGGCACTCCGGCGGCCAGGTCCTTGAGCATCCAGTCCATGCTGCTTCGCTGTGTCATCACTGCTTACGTCCCTTTGGTCGCTGTGCCCGACGGGTCCTCGCCGCCCTGGCCGGGCATCCCGGACAAACCGCTGTGGAAGGCCTCCAGCCACAGGCCGGGGGCCTCGTCCGGCGCGGTCCGCGGCGCCGCGGCGTACGGGATGTCGGGGGTGCTGGCACGGTCCTTCCGGCGTCGCTGCGGCAGGCCGCCCGGCGTCCGCTCGCTGACGTGCACGGTCTCTTCCTCGACGGCCGGCCGGGACCTGGCCGCCCCCGCGGCCGGTGCGCGTACCGCCGGGTGGTCGGCGGGGTGCTCCCGGGGTGCGGGGGCCGCCGCCCTCGGACCCGAGGAGGCACCGATGCCGTGGGCGAGACCGGTCGCGGCCGAGGTGCTGGTGATCAGGTCCTGCGGCACGATGAGCACCGCCCGGACGCCGCCGTACGCGGAGGAGCGCAGGGCGACCTGGAAGCCGTACGCCTGCGCCAGCCGGCCGACCACCGCGAGGCCGAGCCGGGGCGTCTCGCCCAGGTCGTTGAGGTCGATGCCGCTCTGGGCCTGGGCGAGCATCTGCTCGGCCCGCTTGCGGGCCTCCTCGCTCATGTTCACCCCGCCGTCCTCGATCTCCACGGCGATGCCGGACTGGACCTCGACGGCCGTCAGGTGCACCCGGGTGTGCGGCGGGGAGTAGCGGGTGGCGTTGTCCAGCAGCTCGGCCAGCGCGTGGATCAGCGGCTCCACCACGGGTCCCACGACGGCGACTTCGGAGACCGAGTGGAGCTCCACCCGCTGATAGTCGATGATCCTCGACATCGCCCCGCGCAGCACGCTGTACAGGGTCACCGCCCTGCTCCACTGACGGCCCGGGCGGGCCCCGCCCAGCACGGAGATGGAGTCGGCGAGCCGCCCGACGAGCGCGGTGCCGTGGTCCAGGCGCAGCAGGTCGCCGAACACGTCCGGATTCTGGCCGTGCCGGTCCTCCATCTCCCGCATCTCCTGCGCCTGCTGGTGGACGATCGCCTGCACCCGGCGCGCGATGTTCACGAAGGCCCGCTGCGCCGAGTCGCGCAGGTTCTCCTCGGCGTCGACCGCGTCGACGACCCGCGCGAGCACGCTCTGCAGGGCCGCTCTGAACTGCGGTGTCAGGGCCGGGTCGTTGCCCCACCGGTTGCCGTACCCGCCGCGCCCGCCCAGCGAGTTCAGCACCTCCTCGGGGAACTCGCCCGTGCGCAGCCGCTCGATGGCCTCGGGCAGCACCACCTCGGAGAGGTGCACGGTCTCGGCTTCCTGCCGGGACAGGGCGTGGTGGAGGGCGGCGACCTGGTCGCGCTGCGCCTCCATCGCGCGCCCGCGCCGCAGCGCCTCGCAGAGGGCCACGACGGTGCAGGCGGCCCCGATGGCGACCCAGGCGGTCCGGGACGCGCCCGACGAGGTGACGAGGGCACCGGCGAGGGAAGCGACGGCCACGGCCGCGATCGTGGGCAGCAGCCGGCTTATCCCTGTCTCCGAGCGGGTGGCTTTGCGTCGGAAGTTTTCTCGCGCCATCAAGTTCCTCGAACCGTCGAAAGAGGGGATTCCTATGACCGGTGGGCGAGCATAACGGCGTCCAACTCGGGTTTTCCGGACTTTCGTTGGAGTTCATCGGACCGAAGGAACGAATACGGGCCATTGTCGACACACGCACGAATTGCGGCCGCTGTACGCACGTGGGTGAGGTCGGAGAAAGCAAAGGCCCGCCGCGTTCCATTCGAACGCAAGAAGCTAATTCGAACGTAATCTTCGATCAATTCCGGCCGCAAGGCGGCCCCGCCGTCCGGCACGGGATGGTGCGCACCCGCACCGCGGGTGTGCATGCCGGGCCGGGCGGGCGGTTCCGGAGGGCCGGCAGCATGCCTTTCGAGCAGGTCTTCACCCACGCGTGGAAGCCCTCCCCGGAGGGGGCGGTACGGCCGTGCTCCTCGACGGGCCCGGCCCGGCGGGCGGCCGCAGGCCGCGCGCCGCCGGGTCCTAAGGGGTACCGGCCGACGGGAGCCGTACGACGAGGCGGGCGCCCCGGACCGCCGGCTCGGCGGTGACGGAACCGCCGTGGTGGGCGGCCAGGTCGCGGGCGATCGCCAGTCCCAGCCCGGCCCCGCCCTCGTCGCGGCTCCGCGCGTCGTCGAGACGGGTGAACCGTTCGAAGACCCGCTCCCGTTCGCCGGCGGGGATGCCCGGCCCGTCGTCGACGACGGCCAGAACGGCGGTCCGCCCCCGCGGGCCGCCGGCCGCGCGCAGCACGACGTCCACCCGCCCGTCGGCGAACCGCTGCGCGTTGTCGAGCAGGTTGGTGACGATCCGGGCCAGCCACAGTTCGTGGCCGGTGACCCGGACGCCCGGAGCGAGATCCGCGCGGACGCGCACCCGGTCGCCGGCCCGGGCCGCCACCGTGTCCCGGACCAGGACGGTCAGGTCCAGGGGGACGGCCGGGACGGGCTGGGCGGCGTCGATCCGGGCCAGGAGCAGCAGGTCGGCCGCCAGCCGCTGGAGCCGTTCGACGTCCTGGAGCGCGCCGCCGATCAGCTCGGGCCACAGCTCCGGGTCCCGGACGGCGAGAGCCACCTCCAGCTGCGTCCGCAGGACGGTGATGGGGCTGCGCAGTTCGTGGGAGGCGTCGGCGATGAACCGCCGCTGCCGGACCCCGGAGGCCTCCAGCCGGTCCAGGGTGGCGTTCATCGTCTCGGCCAGGCGGGCGACCTCGTCGCGCGTGTCCGGCACCGGAACCCGGCGGTGCAGGTCCCGGTCCGAGATCGCGGCGACCTCCGCGCGGATCTCCTCGACCGGACGCAGCGCCCGGCCGGTGACGCGCCAGGTGACGAGGGCGACGGTGGCGACGAGCAGGGGCAGGCCGAACGCCAGCGCGGCCGTGGTCGTGTCGTCGGCGGCGTCGACGTCGCGCAGCGAGGCTCCCGCGTAGACCATGACGAGCCCGTCGGGGGTGTCGACCACGACCTGGGCCACGCGTTGACGGTGCCCGTCCGCGAGCGGGGAGACGTTCCTCGTGCGCAGGCGGGTGCCCGGGCGGACCGCTCCGGCGGTGGCGAGCGCAGGAGCCCCGCGCATGTTGGCGCTGGACAGCAGGACGCGGCCGTCCGCGGACACCACCTGGAAGAAGTCGACGCCGGGGGCGGGGGGCCGGACCCGCCCGAGGTTGCCGACGGCCGCGAACCCGGCGACCGACTCGGCCTGCCGCCGCGCGTCGTCCTCCGCGTTGCGCAGCAGGTTCCGTTCGAGCAGCCCGACGAGGACGAACGAGGCCAGAGCCAGCGCCGCGGCCACCACGGCGGTGGCGCCGATGGTCGCGCGGGCCCGGACCGTGGTGGGCCACCAGCGTCGCCCGGCCGGCCGGGGGAGTGTGCGGCGCACCGCGCGGAGCCGCCCCGGGAGCGGGGCGAGGAGCGTACGGCGGGCCGTGGGGTGGTTGGGTCCGGTGGAGCTGACAGGGCTGACAGGGCTGACAGGGCCGGTGGGGCCGACTGGGCCGGCGGGGTCAGCCACCGTCGGCCGCCAGCCGGTATCCGGCGCCGCGCACGGTCTCCAGGGCACACCGGCCGAACGGAGCGTCTATCTTGCGGCGTACCGCGCTGACGTGGACCTCCACGACGTTGGGGTCCCCGTCGAAGGCGCTGTCCCACACCTGCTCCAGGATCTCCCGCTTGGGGACCACCTCGCCCGGCCGCCGGGCGAGGTACTCCAGGACGGCGAACTCCCGTGCCGTCAGCCTGATCTCCGTACCGGCGCGGGAGCAGAGGTGCCGGGCCGGATCGAGCGCGAGGTCGCCGAACTCCAGGACCTGGGGGCTCCGCCGTCCCGTACGGCGGCCGAGCGCACGGAGCCGGGCGACGAGGACCAGGTAGGAGAACGGTTTGGAGAGGAAGTCGTCGGCGCCCGTGTCCAGGGCCTCCGCCTCGTCGTACTCCCCGTCCTTCGCCGTGAGCATCAGGATCCCCGACTCGTTGCCCGCCGCGCGCAGGCGGGCACAGACCCGGTAGCCGTTCAGGCCCGGCAGCATGATGTCGAGCACGATCAGGTCGTAGGCGTGCTCGGTGGCCATCCACAGCCCCTGCGGGCCGTCGAACGCCACGTCGACGGAGAACCCCTCCGACTGCAGGCCCCGTTGCAGTGCCACGGCCAGCCGCCGTTCGTCCTCCACCACCAGTACGCGCATGCCGAACAGGGTCTCAGGCCCGGCCGCGGCCCGGCTGAAGGGGTCTTCAGGTGGCTTCAGGCGGGCTTCAGGAAAGGCTCCGCACGCTCTGCACGAACCGGGCGCGGTGCCCGGGTGTCCAGAGGAGTCACAGGTATGTCTGAGTCCGTGCCGTCGTCGGAGCAGCCCGAACGCGTTCCCGAGCCCACTCCCGGGCCCGTCCCCGGCAGCGCTCCCGAAACCGGTTCCCGGAGCCGTAAGCGGCTGGGCGGCCTGGTGCCCCGGCACCGGGGTGCCCGCTGGGCGGCGGCCGCGGCCGCCGTGGTGATCGTCGGCGGTGGCATCGCGGTGGTGGCGGTGGCCGCTGCCGACCGGCATCCCGACCGGCACCGCTCCGGCGCGTTCGAGTTCCGGGCCCGCGGCGAAGGCGGCGAAGGCGGCCGGCGCGGGGGAGCGGGTGCGGGGGAGTTCCGCGCGCGGGAGTTCCGCGCGGGCGAGCGGCTCGTACGGACGGAGCCGGGGGCGCCGGGGCCGCGCGAGGGGTCCGCCGACGCCGGTCCGCGACCGGTGTCGCCGAAGGGGGCGCCGGCCCCGCTGCCGTCGCTGGGCATCGGGGAGGCGGCGCAGAAGGCGGCGGGAGCGGTCAGCGGGGGCAAGGTGGAGAGCCTCCGGGTGGTCGGCCAGAAGGGCGGCGGCAGCGCGTGGTCGGCGGTGGTCCTCGGGCCCGACGGCGTCCGGCACGCCGTCACGGTGTCGGGTACGGACGGCACGGTCACCGGCAACACGGTCGTACCCGGCCGGTAGCGGCGGACGGGCCCTCGCGGGGACGGTGACCCGTGCGGCCGGTCACCCGTGCGGCCGGTCACCCGTGCGGCCGGTCCGCCCGTGCGGCCGGTCCGCCCGCGGAGGGCCGTCCGCCCGGTGACCATCACCGCGGCGCCCGCCCGGCCGGGATGCGACCGCGGCTCCGGAGGCATACGGATCCAGCGGGCCCCGGAGCGTCACGGCCCCGGTCCGGACCGTCCGGTGCACGGTGCGATGGGGGAGGGCACGTGGACAAGCAGGTGCCGGTAGGGGCAGGGGCGCTCGTCATGGGGCTGGTGGTGCTCGGGGGCAGCGGTTTCCTCGCACGCGAGGCAGCGGAACCCGACCACGTCTTCGGCCGGGCCAGCGCCGCGCATCCCGTGTTCGCCCGGGTGATGCCCTTGATCGCGGGCACCGTGATGACCCTGATGGGCGTCCTGGTGCTCACGGGGGTCCTCGGCGCCGGCTGAGGCGGCCCGGGGCTCCGTAGGCTCCGTTCGGCGGATCCGGGGGCGGTTCGGGGTCCGCGGCGCCCTGAGTGGATACGGATGGTGTGTCGCTCCGCGTTCGGCCACCTCGAGGGAGAATCCGATGAGCCGCATCAACCGACGTGACCTCGCGCTGCTGGCGCTGCGTGCCGGGACCGGGGCCGTGCTGATGGCGCACGGTACGCAGAAGCTGTTCGGGTGGTTCGGCGGCGGCGGCCTGGAGAAGACCGCGGCCGCGATGGAGCACATGGGCTTCACCCCCGGGCGGCACAGCGCCGTCGCCGCGGGCCTCGGGGAGGCCGGTGGCGGGGCGCTGCTGGTGCTCGGCCTGGCCACCCCGGCCGCCGGAGCCGCGGCGGCCGGGGCCATGGCGGGGGCGGTGGCGGTGCACGCCCCCGCCGGGTTCTTCGCCCAGGACGGCGGGTTCGAGTACCCCGCGTTCCTCGGGTTCACCGCGGCCGCCATCGGCCTCGCCGGCGCGGGCAGGTACTCCGTCGACCATGCCACCGGGCACACCTTCGACCGGTCCTGGATGCTCGCGCTGGCCTTCACCGGCAGCGCGCTGGCGGCCGCCGCGGTGGTCACCAAGCGCGCGCGGTCCGAGTCCGAGTCCGAGTCCGAAGGGACGGAGCCCGAGGTGGGGCACTGACCGTCCGGAGCCGGGGGCCGCGCGCTCAGGCCGCGGCGCCCGCTTCCCGCTTCAGGCGCCGTGCGAGGCGGTCGCGGTCGGTGTAGAGGTCGGACCCGGTCGGGACCAGCACCCCGTTGATCTCCATGGCCGGCGTGCCCCGGACGGGAGAACCGTCGAGCGCGGTGGCGGAGGACTCGACGAACCCCCGGTGCGCGGTGTCCCGTACCGCCGCGTCGAAAGCCGGGCCGCGCAGGCCGTCGACCATGCCGGCCAGGGTGAGCAGCCCCTCCTGCGTGATGCCACGGGGCCCGCGCACCTTGTCGTGGTAGCGGTAGAGCCGGTGGTGGTACTCGTCGAACCTGCCCTGGTCCAGGGCGGCGCGCAGCGCGTTGACGGCGAGCTTCGACCCGGGGCCGAGGAAGGACCCCAGCGTGAACTGGAGCTGCAGTCCACCGTTGCGGACCGCGCGCTTGAGGTAGGGCCCGGTGCCCTCCGTCTCGAACTCGGCGCAGGCCGGGCAGCTCGGGTCCTCGTACAGCCGCACTCTGAGGGCGGCGTTGGGGTCGCCGAGCACGATGGTGGTGCCGTCGGAGGACAGTGACTCCGCGGCCGAAGGCAGTCGGCCGCCGCCGGACGACACGCCCAGCGGACCGGTGTCGGCCCCCGGTTCGCCACACGCGCCGACGGCCGACGCCACCGTGATGGCCGCGGCGGCGGCCAGGAAGCCGCGTCTGGATCTGACCTGCATGGATGTACCCTCCCCTGGATCAACAGGGGAAGAGGTTACGCGGTCGGCCGACGCCCCACGCACCGGGTTTTCGGCGCCTCCCCGGGGGTCGGCCCCGGTGGCCGGCTCAGGCGGCCGGCGTCGGAATCCGGCCGCCGGGCAGCCGGACCGCCCGCGCCCGCAGCGATACGTGGGATCATCCGGCTGCGCCCGTGCCGGACCGGGCGCCCGGTCCGGCGGGGGAGGACGATGTCGCGACGGTGGCGACGGGTGGTGGCGGGCTGGGCGGCGCTCACGCTGGCGGGCGGCGCGTTCACGCTTTACCTGCACGAATGGGCGGGCGTCGCGACGCCCGCCGGCCCGGCGCGGGAGCGCGCTCCCGCGCCGGAGACCGACCCCGCATCCTGCCCGAGCGCGACCCCGGGCACGAACAGCACGCCGGGCACGAACAGCGGCCCCGCCCTGCTCGTGTGCGCCTACTGGGAACGGAGCTAGGGGGTGACGCCACCGCTCCGGGCCCGTCGCAGGGCCCGCCGCCGGGCAGTGATCCGCTACGGGGCGATCGGGAGCTGCCGCTTGTGCTCGGTGAGGCGGTAGCGGCGGACGATCTTGTCGAAGGCCTGCTCGGCGATCGGCTTGCCCTCCAGGAAGTCGTCGATGTCGTCGTACGTGACACCGAGCGCGTCCTCGTCGGCCTTGCCCGGGTCGAGGGTCTCCAGGTCCGCCGTGGGGACCTTCCACACCAGCTCCGCGGGCGCGCCCAGCGCGTCGGCGACGGCACGCACCCGGCGCTTGGTCAGTCCGGTCAGCGGGACCAGGTCGGCCGCGCCGTCGCCGAACTTCGTGAAGAAGCCGGAGACGGCCTCGGCCGCGTGATCGGTGCCGACGACCAGGCCGTCGTGCGCGCCGGCCACCGCGTACTGGGCGATCATGCGCTGGCGGGCCTTGATGTTGCCCTGGACGAAGTCCTGGTGCGCGGCGTCACGGAAGGCGGTGCCGCCGGCCAGGGAGGCGTCCAGGGCGGCGTCGCTCGCGGGCTTCACGTCGACCGTCAGCACCCGGTCCGCCTCGATGAAGCCGAGGGCGAGCTGGGCGTCCTTCTCGTCGGCCTGCACGCCGTAGGGCAGCCGCATGGCGTAGAAGGTCGCGTCGTGGCCGGCCGCGCGGGCCCGCTCCACGGCGAGCTGGCAGAGCCGTCCGGCGGTGGTGGAGTCCACACCGCCGCTGATCCCGAGCACCAGGGAGCGCAGGCCGGTGGAGGTCAGCCGCTCGGCCAGGAAGGCCGTCCGGCGCTCGATCTCGCGCTCGGCGTCGAAGGTCTGCGCCACCTGGAGTTCCCGGGCGATCTCCTGCTGCAGGGCGGTGGATGCCGGCCGGCTCACGGCTGCTCCTCGTGGTCGTTCGTCGATGGTGCGTGGTGCGCTGTCCCGTCGACCCTAGTCGAAGCCGCCGGCCCGGGACGGGCGGGTCCGCTGTCGCTGCCCGCCCGCCCCTCCGTCCCTCCACTTCGCGTACGCCGTGCCGGCCTCCCCGGTACGCGTGCCTCCTCAGGCTCCGGCCGCGATCAGCGAGGCGGCCAGCCGCATCCGTTCGTCGAGCTGCTTCCTCGCCCGGTCCAGCGTCTCGGCGTTCCGCTCGATCAGCTGCTTCTGGTAGGCGGTCTCGACCGTGTACCAGGTGCCCACCAGGTTGGTCCGCTGCTTGCAGGCCACGTCCTGCTTGGCGGTGGCGATGGCCTGGGCACCGCTCAGGTTGGTGTCGTTGATGCCGGGCGGCGGGTCCATCGGGTTGTCGGCGGTGTAGCCGTGCTCGGCCATGCACGCGCTCCATGCCCCGATCGCCTTGACGACCCGGCTGTCCTTGCGGGAGCGGGCGAACCCGTCGAAGCCGAAGGAGTGCGGGACCATGCTGTCCAGGGTGTCCGCGGTCGGCGCGTACAGCTTCAGGGCGCTCTCCCGCAGACAGCCGCCCGCCGGCACCTTCCGGCCGCCGACGACCGTGGTCGCCGCGTCCGACTTCTCCGCCTCGTCCTGGCTCATCGGCACCGGCTTCGACGGGTCCACCTCCAGTCCGTGCAGCACCAGTTGCTCGTTGGGGCCGAGGGCCTGCCCCGGCGGTTTCGGCGCGCCGGCCGTATCGGGGTTCTCGTACCCGAGCCGGGCCGCCGCGGCCGCGTCGGAGAGGCCGTACCGGCGGCTCTCGCCGTGCTTCTCCGCCGACGCGGCCTTGCGCCGCAGCTGGTAGCGGAAGCCGTAGCGCCGCATGCACTGGTCGACGAGTACGTCCTGCGCCTCGTCGAGCATGCCGAGCTGGCGGGCGTCCGGTACGTACGGGGCCAACGGGAAGGCGAGGGACCGGCTTTCGAGCAGCGCGGGCACGGCGCCGATCGCGGGTTCGGGCGGGGGGTCGTCGGCGTCTGACGCGGAGCATCCGGTCAGCAGGAGCGTCAGCGCGACCGCGGAAGCGGTCAGTACGAGAGGTGTGGGACGCGGCGGGAACATGGGGCTCCGATGCGGGGACGGCCGGAACACGGGCGCGGCCGCTCTGGCCGGCGCTTGCGGACGGAGCGGCCGACGCGCGTGGGGGGACTCGGTGAACGCGCGTGGACGGGCCTGGGGGGTGTCGTCGCAGTCGTTCCGTGCGCCTGGGGGGCGGGCCGTGCGTGCCAGGCGCCGCACGGCAGGAGCGAGTGTGACGACACCCCTAGTTGAAGTAGGCGGACGATATCGAGTTGGTGAAGGTCGCGTTCGTGTTGCCCCGGGCGCCGGCGGCGATGGTGGCGCCGTAGCCGCCGCCCTTCCAGTCCGTGTGTATGTTCCACGAGTAGATGTCCCGGTTCGAGTAGGACTCCGTCCAGTCGTTCGTCAACTGGTACGCGCAGCTCTGCGAACCCTTGAAGAAGTCGTCCGCGAAGTTGCTGTCCGAGACGTTGAGGTCCAGGACCGAGTTCTGCTGGTTCTGGTAGCAGAACAAGCCGAACTCCCCACTGGTGAGCCAGCCGTCCTTGTCGGCGGCCGAGGCGGAGCCGGCGCCGGCGCCGAGGGTGGCGAGGAGCAGGCCGGCGGCCGCGACGGTGCGCAGGGAGCTGCGGAGCTTCATCAGTCATGCCTTTCGGTCGAACTGTCACGATGTCGATGGGCGGAACGTCCGGCCGCCGACGGCCGGGATCTGACCGCGAAGAAGTGGATCACGCCTGCACCGGACCCGCAACTGTCCCTGAGCCCAGGGGCATTGATTCAGCCGGACCCCGGCGTCGGGCGTCGGGAGGGCGCGGGGCCGCTCGTACCGGGGCGGCGGCCCCAGGCGGTGATCATTCCGGGTGACAGGTCGGCGCAGTCCGGCGAGTCGAGGTACCGGACCGCCTCGTCGATCGCCGCGCCGTCCACCAGACCCGTCGAGGTCATCGCCTTGGCCGCACGGTTCCAGGTCCCGGCCCAGAACCGGCTGATGGGGCTGCCGGGGGTGAGGGGCGGGACGTGGATCTCCGCGGCCACCGAGTCGAGCCCCGCGGTGCGCAGCAGTTGCGGGTACCGGGGTGTCCAGGAGACGTCGGTGCCGATGGTCTCGCGCAGGCCCCGCCACATCGCCCCCATGGCCCGGGTGTACGGGGTCGCGGGCGCGATGGCGCTGGTCAGGTCGATGGCGTCACTGAGGACGAGCACTCCGCCGGGCAGGAGGAGCTCGCTGAAGGCGTTGATCAGGTGCTGCCGTGCGGGCAGGTGCATCAGGACGAAGCGGGCGTGGACCAGGTGGAACCGGCCGGGATCGAACCCCGGGTCGCAGACGTCCGCCTCCAGGGCGTCGAGTCCCGGCTCGGGGCGCGAGGCGAGGAAGCGGACGTCGCGGTCGACGGCCAGCACGCTCGCGACGCCCGCCTCGCGCAGCAGCCGCCGGGCGACGCTCCCGGTTCCCGCTCCCAGATCGAGGCAGGTCCAGCCGGGGCCGGCGCCCAGGCCGCGCAGCCGGGCGAGCGTCACGTCGTCGTAGGCGAGCGCGCCGAGGTCGATCCGCTCGTCCTCCCCCGCCTGGCCGGGCGGGAACACCGCCGTGCCGTAGTGGCCGGGGGCCGAGGTCTCTGGGCGGGTTCCGCCGCCGTTCGGGGCGTGTGCGCACATGGATCGGTCACCGCTTCCCAGGGCTGTGCGGACCGGTGCGAGCGGTGGAAGCGCGGTGTTACGCCGTCGTGGGGAGCAGGGTCACCGCCCGCGGTGCCCGCGCTTTCAGTATGGCCGGGAGGCGGCCGGGCGACGACCGCTGCCCGTACGGGGGCGGGAGGGGCCCCGTGGCCGGGCCGTCCGTGGCCGGGCGGGTCACGGCCGGGCCGTCCTTGGCCGGGCCGGGCCGGCGGGACGCGGGCCCCGCGGTCCGCCGGACGGGTTGCGGCGGACGCCCGCTCCGCGTTTCGGCGGCCGCGCGGAACGCGGGCTGGTGTGGAGTGGGCGGGCTGACCCAGGGCCCCGACCGTCCCGACGGCGGACACAGCGGGCGGCTCCCCGCCCTCCATGACGCCGTCATACGGCCCGAGGGCCCGGGAGGCGGCGCTGCGGGCCGTGGACCCCGATACCTACCGGCGGGAGCCGACACGTGCTGGAACGCAAGCTGCGCAAGGACCACACCGAGGTCACCTTCGTCCTTCCCGCCGACTCCCCGCCCGGACCGGTGAGCGTGGTGGGCGACTTCAACGGGTGGCAGCCCGGTGCGCACACGCTGGTGCCCCGCAAGGACGGGAAGCGTGCCGTCACGGTCGCCCTGCCCAGCAAGACCGCCCATGCCTTCCGGTACCTGGCGGCGGGCGACTACTGGTTCAACGACGAGAGCGCCGGGGACCGGGAGGGCTCCAACAGCCGCCTCCACACCTGAGCCCGCACTGACCGCGGGCGTCCCGGGCCGGCCCCGGGAGCACGCCCCTGGGGTGGCCCGGATCCGGTGGGTATCCGGGCCACGCGCGCGCCGGCGGCCGGGAACGGGCCCGCCGGAGGGTCAGCCCGACGATTCCTGCCCGAGGGGGAACAGGGACAGGGTGCCGGTCATCCGCAGCAGGCTGCGGAGCTGGTCGTTGGGGGACTCCAGGCGGATGGCGGAGCCCGCCTCCACCGCGGTGCGCCGGGCGCCGAGGAGGGTGTTGAGCGCCGAGGAGTCACAGAAGACCAGCCGGGAACAGTCGACCACGACCACCTTCGCCGGTGACGCGTGGGCCAGGGCCGCGGTGAGGGCGCGGCCCAGGGAGGGGGCCGAGTCGATGTCCATCTCTCCCGTGGGCCGGACCATCACGGCGTGGTCCAGGACATCCACGGCGATGTCCTCCCCACCGGCCTGCGGGGCGGGGCGTTCGGTCATGCGGGATCACTCCTTGGTCGACGGGCGTGCACCGCGGCAGCCCGCTGTCGCGGTCGTTGCTCCGGGGCGCGGCGGGGGCGCGGCGGGTGCCGCTGGTCGCGCCGGTACCGGCGCGACCAGGGCGGTGGGGTGGCGGTGCGGTCCGGCGGACTTGGATCGACGCGCTGACCCGGTGTCGATTACCTCATCGTGGAACACTCGGAAATCTACCTCAGCCATGGCAGACATTGCACGTCGGCCCGGTAATGGTTCTCGTGCGGCCGCAAGGTCCGGCCGGGTGCCGGCGCCGTCCCCCTCCCCGGCGGCCGGGCGGGGCGCCACGGGCCGGAGCGGCCGGCCCGATCGGCGCCGCGCAGCTCGTCCCCCCGCGGGCGCCCCGCCGGTTCCGAGCGCGGGGCGGCCGGGGCGCGTCCGGGTACGACGGGGGCGCGCGAGAAGGCCGGTGCGCCCTTCTCCCGGGTTGATCCCGGGACGGGCTTGCACGATCGGCCCCTTTCTCCGATTGGCTGGTGTCACGCCACTGGAAGGGGTTCCGCCGACATGGATCTCGCCGAGCTCGCCGCCCTCGCGCCGATAACCGCCACCCCACCCCGCGCGCCCGACGCACCCCTCGCCCCCGGAGGCGGGACGAACCGGAGTGGGGGAGTGCATGGGCGAGGGTGAGCCCGAACCGTCGGGAGCGGGAAACCGGGCGGTCTCCGTCACGTCGGCGGGCGTGCTGCCCGTGGACTTCACCGCCTTCCACTCCCAGCAGCACCGCGCCTACCTGCGCTACGCGCACCTGCAACTGGGCAACGCGCAGGACGCCGAGGAGATCGTCGACGACGTCTTCACCTTCCTGCTGGAGGTATGGCCGCACGCGCTCCGCGAGGCGAGCCTCCACGCCTTCGCCTGGGCCGCGCTGCGAGAGCACGTCGAACGGCGCCTGGCCGTTCCGGGCCGCCGGGTCGCGATGGTGGAGACGGCGTGGTTCGCCTCCCTGCGCCGGTCCTCCCGGGACCGGCTGGAGCTGCTGGAGTCGAAGCTCGGGCTGTACGCGGCCATCGCGGAGCTGCCCTCCGAGAAGCAGTACGACGTGGTGCTGCTGTCCTTCGTCCTGGGCAACGACTCCGACACGGTCGGCCGGATGATGGGCATCTCGCCCGCGACGGTCCGCTCGCACATCCGCGGCGCCCGCCGGACCCTGTCCCGCGAGCTCGGGGTGGACTGGATCCCCGGAGAGGACAAGGACCGGTGAGCGATCTGCCACGCGACCGCGACCTGCCGCTGTGCGCCCTGGACGCCGTCCTCGAGGACGCCGCGGTCCTGGTCGAGGAGTACGCCGGATACGACGAGTACGCGGCCCGGCGCCGCATCGCCCGCCGTGTCGTGGCCCACCGCGCGCGCCCGGCGGCCGGCACCGGTCCGGGGTGCGGACCGGGCACCGGTGTACCGGGAACGGCGCGGTCCGCCGTGGGCGGGCACCTGGTGCTGGACGCCGCCTGCCACGTACGGGCCGCCCGGGCCCTGGACGAGACGGCCCGGGCGCTGGTGGAGAGCAGGGACTACGCCGAACTCGCGCTGGGCGCCGACTCCTGGCCGCACAGCGCCGAATCGACGCTGCTGTTCGCCGGCCTCCTGCACCTGGCCGGAAAGAGCGAGGGGGCGCAGTTCTGGTTCCAGTACGCGGCCGGGGCCGGCTCCCGGACGGCGGCCCGCTGCCTGTACCTCCACCACCTCTCGCGCGCCGAGGTCGCCACGGCACGCCACTGGCACGACCAGTCCCGGCAGCTGCCCGAGGAGGTCGGCCTGCCCGAACTGCCACCCGTACCGCACGACCTCGAGGAAGCGCTCTCCGCCTCGGTCATCTGGGCCTCCCCGCCCATCACGACGCAGGACCTGACCGCCCTCACCGCCGGGCCGGGCCGGTCCCGGCGGACCGGCTACCGGCTGCCCCCGCGCCTGCTTCTGGCCGCCACGGCGCGCACCTGGACGGGGGACCCGGACCTGGGGGAGGTCTTCCTCCCCGCACTCCAGGTCGCCATCGCCATCGCCCATCAAGCACGGCTCCCGCGCGCCCGCCCGTCGGACGGGGCGGACGCCCGGGCATCGGAGCCGGTCGCACACCCCCGTTCACCGCACGCCGTCCGCCCGTCGTCCGGGAGCGCGCCCGTACCGGCCGCCCTGGAGTCCGTACACCAGGCCCTGCGCGTACTGGAAGCCGTCGACCGCCGCTCGGGGGGCGTCAGCCTGGCCCAGATCGCCCGTGAGACCCGGCTCCCCCAACTGGCCCTCGCCCGGGCGGCCGGGACGCTGGTCCGGGCGAACCTCGCCACCCCGGCCGGCCCCGGCGCCTACGTATCCGGCGGCCCCCCGCGGCCGGCCGGCGGACCGGACGACGGGCGCGGATCCGTACGGGAGACCCTGGCCTGGCTCCGGGACGCGGTCGGCGCCGCCGTGTACGTGGCCCGCTACACCGACGGCGAGGTGTCCATCACCCAGTACGCCGACGGCCCGGCCACCCCGGCGGTGGACGAATGGGTGGACTTCCGCGCGGCCGCGCACGCGTCGGCCGTCGGCAAGGCACTGCTGGCCCAGCTCGGCCACGACGGTCGTACGGACCACCTGTACCGCCACCGGCCGGCCCGTTTCACCCCCCACACCCTCGGCAGCCGGGAGGCCCTCTTCCACCAGCTCGACACCCGGCGGCCGGACGCGCCGCTGCTGGACCTGGAGGAGTACGCACTGGGCACGGTCTGCGCGGCGGTGCCGATCACGGCGGGCCCGAACGCCGAGTGCGTGGCGCTGTCCATCCCGGTCCCCGACCCGGGGCGTCTGGAGCAGGCCGCCCGCATCCTCCGGAGCGAGGCGGCGGCCGTGCTGCTCGCCCTGATCGTCGCCGGCGGCACCTCGCCCGCGCTGGCCACGGAGGCCGGGACGGGAGGGGCGGCCGCGGTGGGCGAGGCGGGTCAGGGACGCGGCCTCCTGTCCACCACCGGACAGGTGGCGGAGGGTCGGCACCGTTCGCGCGTGCCCTCGGGGCCGTGACCGCGGCCCCGCTGCGGCAGCGGCCCCGCTCCGGCAGCGGCCGACGGGGACGGGGCCGATGGTGAAGGGCCGGTGGTGACGAGGCCGGTGATTACGCCGATGCGCGCCGTGGGGATCCGCCGTGACAGTGGTCCGGCCAGCGAATACGGCGGTCCCCACCGGTGTTCGGCACGGCCCTCGGCTCGGGAGCCGGCGACCGCCCGCGACCGGAGCGGCTCCGCCACGACCGAGAGGACGACTCCGTCGTGCAGCAGCAGAACAGCGAGAACTCCCGCCGCGCCCGCCGGGCCCACCGCGCCCGCACCGCCGCCGAGGTGAGCGCGGGGGCCGCCCGGTCCTCGGGTCCCGCCACCCGCGGGAAGGCCGGGTTCCGGCCGCTCCTGGCCGGGCTGGCCGCGTTCCTGGCCGTCGGCGGGTTCACCACCGCGATGACTCCGGGTGCCGAGGCCGCGGTCAATCCGTACGAGCGGGGCCCCGCACCGACCGTGTCGAGCATCGAGGCCGCCCGCGGCTCGTACGCGGTGTCGCAGACCACCGTCTCCTCGCTGAGCGTCACGGGCTTCGGCGGAGGCACCGTCTACTACCCGACGTCCACCGCCGACGGCACCTTCGGGGCCGTCGTGATCTCACCCGGCTACACCGCGAGCCAGTCGTCGATCGCCTGGCTCGGACCGCGGCTCGCCTCCCAGGGCTTCGTCGTCCTCACCATCGACACCCTCACCACCCTCGACCAGCCCGACAGCAGGGGCCGCCAACTGCTGGCCGGACTCGACTACCTGACCGGGCGCAGCGCCGTCCGCGCTCGGATCGACAGCAGCCGCCTCGGCGTGATGGGCCACTCCATGGGCGGCGGCGGCACCCTGGAGGCCGCCAAGAGCCGGCCGTCGCTCCAGGCGGCGATTCCGCTCACCGGCTGGAACCTCGACAAGTCCTGGCCCGAGATCAAGACGCCGACCCTGGTCATCGGCGCCGACGGCGACTCGGTCGCACCGGTCGCCTCCCACTCGGAGCCGTTCTACGAGAGCCTGCCCGGCTCGCTCGACAAGGCGTACCTGGAGCTGAACGGCGCGACGCACTTCACGCCGAACACGTCGAACACCACCATCGCGAAGTACAGCGTCGCGTGGCTGAAGCGGTTCATCGACAACGACACCCGCTACGAACAGTTCCTCTGCCCGCTGCCGCGCCCGGGCCTGACCATCGAGGAGTACCGGGGCAACTGCCCGCACGTCTCCTGAACCGGCCGGTCGTCGGCGGGGCGGTGTGGACCCGCACAGACCTGGGGCGTTGCGCCGGGGAGCGTGCCCAGCCGGCGGATCCGGGCGTTCCGCCGCCGCGGACACGGGCCTAGCGTGACGGCCGTGACCGGGAAGACGACCGTGAACCTCCCGCTCCGGATATACGGCCGGAGCGCTGAACTGGACGCTGTGGCAGCGCTGTCCGACCGGCTCCGGGCCGGGCACGGGGGAGCGCTGCTGCTCGTCGCGGAGCCCGGACTGGGCCGCACCGCCCTGCTGGCCCGGGCCGCCCGGGACTTCGCGGCCGGACCCGGCCCGCACCCCGGATCCGCGGCTCCGGCCGAATGCCGCCCCCCGCTCGCCGGGGGGCCCGCGCTGCTCCGCGCGGTGGCCGGGCGGATCGACGCGGTCCCCCTCCACCGCCTCTGCGCACCGGTGGGAGCGAGGCCGGGCGGAGCGGGGCCGGGCGGGGGTTCGGGGCCGGGTGCGGGCCCCGTGGATCCGTCGGCGCTGCTGGGCGGCTTCGGCTTCGCCGGAGGGCCGCTGCTGCTCTGCGCCGACGACGTACACCGGTGGGACGCCGCGTCGCGTGCCGCCCTCGGCGTGGCCGCCCGGCGGGCCCCCGGCCATCCGCGGGCGGTCGGGTTCCTGCTGTCGGCCGCGGAACACCGCGCGGACGACCCCGGATTACGGGGGGTGCCCGTGGTCCGCCTCGGCCCGCTGGAGGACGGCCCGGCGACGGCCCTGCTCGACGCGCTGACCGGTGAGGACGCCGATCCGTCCGTACGGGACGAGCTGCTGTACGAGGCCGAGGGGAACCCGGCGCTCCTGACCGCGCTCGTCGCACGCCTGTCACCGGACCAACTGCGCGGTCACCGCCCGCTGCCCCGGCCGCTCGCGGACGCCGCCGTCCTGCTGGGCACCGTCGGCGACCGGCTCGCCGCGCTGCCGGCCGACACGCGCCTGCTGTTGCTGCTGGCCGCCGCCGCGCACGCGGCCGACCCCGACCCCGACGCCGTGGGCGCCGACGCCGCGCAGGTCCTCGGTGCCGCCCGGCGGGCCGGCCTGGACCCCGCCGCGCTGGATCCGGCCGAGACGGAGGGCGTCGCCCGCAGCGACGGCGGCCGCATCACCTTCGGCGGAACACTGCTGCGCCGCGCCGCGTACGACTCCGAGCCGTCGTCGCGGCGCCGGGCCGCCCACGCGCTGCTGGCCTCCTCCGTCGACGCCGAACGGCACCGCCTGCTCCACCTGCTCCACCGCGCCGCGGCGGCCGACGGCCCCGACGCCCGGCTCGCCGCCGAACTCGCGGCGGCGGCGGCCCCCGGCACCCCCACCTCCGGCACCGAACGCACCGCGGCCCTCGCCCGGGCCGCCGGACTCACCGCCCCCGGCAACGCCCGTACGACGCGCCTGACCGACGCGGCCGAGTACGCCCGGCAGGCGGGGCGCCCCCGCCGGGCGCGCGAGCTGCTGGCCGGCACCCGCGACGCGGCCGCCCACGACGCCGTGCGCGGCCGGGCGGAACTCGTCCGGGGCGCCCTCGCGCTTCGGGACGGGCCGGTCGGCGACGCGTACGAGGCACTGCTGATGGCCGCGGCGCGGCTGGACCCGTACGACCGCGAGCGGGCCCTGGCGGCGCGGACGGAGGCGATGGGGGCGGCCTGGGCGGCGGGCGACGTCGCGGCCTGCCTCGCCGCGCTCGCACCCGAGTCCGGGCCGGCGTTCCCCGCACGCGTACGCGTACCCGAGTCCGGGGCAGCGGGCGTACCCGAGTCCGGGTCCGTACGCGGATACCCGCTCCCCGTACGCGGACCCGCGTTCCCGCCCGACCCGTTGTCCGACTACCGGGCGGGACTGCGCACCGCCCTCCGCGGCGACCTGCCCGCCGCCCGTGAGCCGCTGCGCCGCGTACTGGAGCGGGCGCGCGACGACGACGATCCGGCGCGCCTGCTGCGGGCCGGGGTCGCGGCGCTCGTCCTCGGCGACGCCGGGGCCGCCTGCCACGCCAACGCCCGGGCCCTGGCCGTCGCCCGTTCGCGCGGGCTCGCGGCCCTGACCCCCCAGGTCCTCGAGCACCTGGCCTACGCAGAGCTGCGCGCCGGACAGCACGCCAGGGCCCGGGCCCACGCGCAGGAAGGCCTGCGCGCCGCCCACCGGGCGGGCCAGCGCAACGTCGCCGCGCACCAGCACGCGATCCTCGCCATGGTCGCCTCGGTCGAGGAGGACGCGGCAGCCGTCGCGGCACAGGCCGGCGCCGCTCTGGCGGTCGCCCGCCCGCACGGCCTCGTCCAGGCCGCCACCCTGGCCGAATGGGCGTCGGCACGCGCCGACCTGTGCCGCGGCCGGGCGGGCGAGGCCGCCGCCCGGCTGGGCCCGCTCACCCGGCCGGGGCCCCACCGCGGGCACTTCGCCGTCCGCATGCTCGCCCTGCCGTGCTTCGTCGAAGCGGCCGCGCTGTCGGGCGAGCCGGCCCACGCGCGCGCCGCCGTCGAGGAGTTCGCCGTCTGGGCGGCCCAGGGCTGCGACCCGCAGGCGCCGGCACAGCTGGCGCGGTGCCGCGCCCTGATCGCCGTACCGGAGGAGGCCGATGCCCTCTACGCCCTGGCCCTGGTCCGGCACGAGTGGGCGGGCGGCGACTTCGAACGGGCCCGCACCCAGCTGCTGTACGGGATGTGGCTGCGCCGCCGGCGCCGGCCGGGCGAGGCCAGGAGCCGGCTGCGGGACGCCCGCGTCGCCTTCGAGCGGTGCGGCGCCCCCGCCTGGGCCGAACAGGCCAGGGCCGAACTGCGGGCGGCGGGCGAGGCGCCCGCTCCGGTACCGGCGGGTGCCTCGCCCGTGGCCCGCCTGACGCCGCAACAGCTGCGGATCGCGCGCTGCGTCGCGGAGGGCGCCACCAACCGTGAGGTGGCGGCGCGCCTCTGCGTCAGCCCCCGCACCGTCGACCACCACCTGCGCAACGTCTTCGCCCTCCTGGGCGTGCGTTCGCGGACCGAGCTGGCCCGGCTGGTCGACCGCGCCGAGAAGGGATAGAGCTGCGGCCTGAGGGGTTCACCGTGCCGCGGAGCCGGCACCGCACCTCGCGCGTTGTCGGACCACACCGGTACGTCCAGTACGAGGTGTGGCCCTCCGCCTCGCGACGCACCGCACCACGCCGGACACCACGATCCGGTAAACCTTTCCGGTCACAGCACTGGGGACCGACCGGGCGGTATGCCATTCTTCGGGGGCCACGCAGTCCCGGCGCGGAGGGCGGGACGCCCCCGCGCCGGAGCGAGCCGACTCCGGTGGAGGACCGCGATGCCGCACGCCGCACGATCGGGGGTCCGGGCCCTGCCCGGACCGCCGCCCGCCACGCCGCCCGCCCGTTCCCTCGCCACCGCGGAGGCGCTGACCGTCCTGCACCGGGCCGCCCGGGCGCTGATGG
This sequence comes from Streptomyces antarcticus, assembly GCF_026627255.1. Lineage (GTDB taxonomy): Bacteria > Actinomycetota > Actinomycetes > Streptomycetales > Streptomycetaceae > Streptomyces > Streptomyces antarcticus. The sequence goes on from NZ_JAPNLM010000022.1 coordinate 86,783, forward strand.
ACGACCTGCCGGACCTCACCGACCGGCTGGTCGCCGCCCTGAAGCGCCACGAACCGGCGTACCGGGCCGCCATCGAGACGGACGCCGCCGAGGTCTGGCAGGAGGCCCACCGGTCGCTGCGGCACAACGTCGGCTCCCTGATCCACCCCAGGGAGTCCCGCGACGCCGCCCGCCGCTGCTCCTGGCAGATCGGGGCCGTACGCGCCGAACAGGGCCTGCCCCTGGACGCGTTGCTGCACGCCTTCCGGCTCGGCGGGGGCATGGTCTGGCAGGGCCTGATCGACGAGACGGCCCGGCACGACCCCGATGACGTGCGCCTGCTCGTCCATGTCGCGGCCGACGTGTGGAACTTCGTGGACGAGCACTGCGGGCTCGTCGCCGACGGCTACCGGCAGATGGAACGGCAGCTGACCTGGCGCCGCGAGAACCGGCTGCGGCTGATGACGGCGGCGCTGCTCGACGGCACGACCCGTATCGCAGACCTGCCCGAAGTGGCCTCCGCGGTCGACCTTCCCGAGCAGGGCCGGTACGCCGTCGTCCTGGTCTCCGGCGGCCACCGGGCGGCGTACGCGGGAGCCCTGCCGCCCCAGGGGCCCGCGGGCACCCGCGTGGTGTGGCACAGCGCCGCGGACGCCGACCACGGCATCGTCCTGATCGGCGACAGCGGCCTCGACGAGCTGGCCCGTCACATGAGCGGCCCGCCCGGCGCCCGTATCGGTATCAGCTCGGCCGTCGAGGGACTGGCCGCGGTAGGGGACGCCCGCAGGCTCGCGGAAACCGCCCTGCGGGCGTGCCCGGAGAGCGGCGGCACCGTCCTGCTCGACGACCACCTGCCCGCCGCGCTCCTCGTCTCCGCGCCGGGGCTCGGCGCGGCGCTCGCCGAACGCGTACTCGGCCCACTGCTGCGGCTCGACCCGGGCGACCGGGACCTCCTGCTGGACACCCTGGCCGCCTGGCTGGACTGCGACGGATCGGCGCGGCGGGCCGGTACCCGCCTGTACTGCCACCGCAACACGGTCCTGAACCGGCTCCGGCGCTGCGAACAGCTCACGGGGCGGTTCCTGTCGCGACCCGCGGACGTCGTGGAGATCTCCCTCGCCCTGACGGCCCGCCGCCAGCTCCGCATCACCTGACGCCACGGACCGGGGCGGGCGCCCTTCCGCGTCCTTCGGCGTCTTCGGTGTCCTTCGGAGCCGGTTCAGCCGGCCGGCGCGAGCAGTCGGCCCATGGCCGCCAGTACGGACGGCTCGACGCGGTAGTACACCCAGGTGCCGCGCCGCTGGGAGGTGAGCAGGCCCGCGTCCTTGAGCTTCTTCAGGTGGTGGGAGACGGTCGGCTGGGAGACGCCGACGTCGGAGATGTCGCAGACGCACGCCTCGCCGTCCTCGTGCGAGGCGATGGCGGAGAACAGCCGCAGCCGCACCGGGTCGCCGAGGGCCTTGAACATCCTCGCCGTTCGCTCGGCCTCCCCGGCGGTCAGCGGACGCTCGCCGAGCGGGGGGCAGTACGACCCCTCGGGGCCGGACTCCGTCATCGGTTTCGGCTTCGGCGGGACCTCGGTACGCGACATCCCTTTATGTTGACATGTGTCGAACCAGTGAGGTGGGCGGTATCGAGCCAGTTTCGGTTCGGGAACGCTCCCGGTCGCGTCGCCGCAGCTCGCGCCCGGGCGTGAGCGAAATGCGCTTGACGCCCGCCGGGGTCCGGCGATCGGATGGCGTCCCATGATCACATCCGCGCGTCCCGGCCCGTACCCCGTCGACGAAGACCTCGTACGGCGGCTGGTCGCCGGGCGGTTCCCCCGGTGGGCGGGGCTGGCGGTGGAGCGGTTCCCGTCCGGCGGCACGGTCAACGCCATGTTCCGGCTGGGCGACGGCATGGCCGTACGGCTGCCCCTGACGCGGGGCGGCGCCGGGGACGTCGCGCGCGAGCGGGAGTGGCTGCCCCGGCTCGCCCCCCGGCTGCCCGTGGCCGTACCGGAGGTGCTCGGGGCGGGGGAGCCCGCCGAGGGCTACCCGTGGCCGTGGTCGGTGTACCGGTGGCTGGCGGGGGAGAACCCCGAGGCGGGGGCGCTGGAAGACCCCGTACCACTGGCCCGGGACCTGGCCGCGTTCGTGGCGGCGATGCGGGGCGTCAGCCTGCCGGGGGCGCCACCGGCCCACCGCGGAGGGCCGGTGGCCTCGCTCGGCGCGGAGACCCGGGCGGCCATCGGCGCCCTGCGCGGCATCCCGGAGGAGGGCGTCGACTGCGACGCCGTGACCGCCGTGTGGGAGGACGCGCTGCGTGCCCCGGGCCGGGACGGGCCGCCGGTGTGGCTGCACGCCGATCTGATGCCGGGCAACCTGCTGGTGGACGGGGGCAGGCTGACCGCGGTGATCGACTTCGGATGCGCGGGCGCCGGTGATCCGTCCTGCGACCTGTTCCCGGCGTGGAACCTGCTGCCGGCCGGTGCGCGGGAGGTGTTCCGCGAGGCACTGGGCGTGGACGACGGAGCGTGGCGGCGCGGCCGCGCGCGGACGCTGTCACAGGCGCTGATCGCGCTGCCGCACTACCGGAACACGAACCCGGCCATGGCGCGCAACGCGCGGCACGTGATCCGGGCGGTCCTCGACGACACTCACTAGTCCTCGACGACACCCCTAGCGGGGTTCGTGGGGGGCCGCCAGACAGGCGCCGGTCGCGGCGCCGCCCGGCACACCGGCCGCGGCGAGCCCGCTCTTGCAGCCCTGGAGGTCGCTGACGACACCCTGGTAGCACGCCGTTCGCACCGCGTCGGTGACCGTGACGCCCGCCTGCTCGACCATGTGCGTGCAGGCCGGGATGTCGGCCCGGGCGGTGGGGGCGGCGAGGGCGGCGCCGCCCAGCGTGAGGGTCAGGGTCAGGCCGGTGAGGACACCGGCCGCGCGAGTCCACGTGCGCATCGGGACGCACCTGCTCTCCGGATCGGAGGCGGGCCCGGAACACGGTCGCTCCGAGACCCGCGTCGGGAACGGCGCCGGATGCCCCGGGGCCGCTCGGAGCGCCTAGTTGACGGACACCCGGCAGGCGGTCGCCGCGGTTCCGTCCGTCACACCGTTCTTGGCCAGGCCGGACACGCACTGCGCGTGGTCACCGGTCAGTCCGACGTAACACGCCATCCGGACGGAGTCCGGGGCCTCGCCGCCCTGTAGTTCCCGCTCGACCTGGTTGATGCAGGCCGTGACGTCCGCGTGGGCGGCGGGGGCCGTGAGGGCCGCGCCGCCGAGGGCGAGGGTCAGGCCGGTGAGGACACCTGCGATACGGGTCGACGTGCGCATGGGACGCACCTGCTCTCCGGGATCGTCGCGCGGCCCGGGACCTGGTCGTGCCGGATCCGCGGGGAACGGCGCCGAGCGCGTGGCGGCCGTCGTGCGGCCGCCGGGCCCGGGTCCCCGTACCGGACCTGCTCGACAGGTTCCCCTCCTTCCTCCGACGCTAGAACAGCCCCGTGCCGGACGCACCCGCTGGGGCGCACCCGCGGGGGGCCGTACCCGCTGGGGCCCGACCCCGGCCGGTAGCCGGTCCCGTACCGCCGGTAGTGGAGCCCGCACCGGGTGGCCCGTTTCAATGACCAAAGCAGGGTCGGGTTAGCATATGAGCGCCGCCTAGCTCGAAAGATAAAACCTGTGACTGTCAATGACGACTCGTTCACCAACTGGAAGAACCGCGAGGAGATCGCGGAGTCGATGATCCCTGTCATCGGGAAGCTGCACCGGGAGAGGGACGTCACGGTCCTGCTTCACAGCCGCTCCCTGGTGAACAAGTCGGTCGTCAGCATTCTCAAGACCCACCGGTTCGCCCGGCAGATCGCCGGTGAGGAGCTCTCGGTCACCGAGACGCTGCCGTTCCTGCAGGCTCTCGCCACGCTCGACCTCGGTCCCTCGCAGATCGACATCGGCATGCTGGCCGCGATGTACCGCACCGACGACCGCGACCTCTCGGTGGCGGAGTTCACCGCCGAGGCCGTCGTCGGCGCCACGGGCGCCAACAAGATCGAACGCCGCGAGTCGCGCGACGTCGTCCTCTACGGCTTCGGCCGCATCGGCCGCCTCGTCGCCCGCCTGCTCATCGAGAAGGCCGGCTCCGGCAACGGCCTGCGCCTGCGCGCCATCGTCGTCCGCCAGGGCGGCGACCAGGACATCGTCAAGCGCGCCTCGCTGCTGCGCCGCGACTCCATCCACGGGCAGTTCCAGGGCACGATCACCGTCGACGAGGCGAACAGCACGATCATCGCCAACGGCAACGAGATCAAGGTGATCTACGCCAACGACCCGTCCGAGGTCGACTACACGGCGCACGGTGTCAAGAACGCCATCCTCATCGACAACACGGGCAAGTGGCGCGACCGCGAGGGCCTCTCGAAGCACCTGCGCCCCGGCATCGACAAGGTCGTCCTGACCGCTCCGGGCAAGGGCGACGTGCCCAACATCGTCCACGGCGTCAACCACGACACGATCAAGCCGGACGAGCAGATCCTGTCCTGCGCCTCCTGCACCACCAACGCGATCGTCCCGCCGCTGAAGGCGATGGCGGACGAGTACGGCGTCCTGCGCGGCCACGTGGAGACCGTCCACTCGTTCACCAACGACCAGAACCTGCTGGACAATTACCACAGCTCCGACCGGCGCGGCCGCTCGGCGCCGCTCAACATGGTGATCACCGAGACCGGTGCCGCCTCCGCCGTAGCCAAGGCGCTCCCCGACCTCAAGGCGAGGATCACCGGCAGCTCGATCCGCGTTCCGGTCCCGAACGTCTCGATCGCGATCCTCAACCTGCGGCTCGCCCGCGAGGCCACGCGCGAGGAAGTCCTCGACTACCTGCGCAACGTCTCCCTGGCCTCGCCGCTCAAGCGCCAGATCGACTTCATCAGCGCCCCCGACGCGGTCTCCAGCGACTTCATCGGCTCGCGCCACTCGTCGATCATCGACGCGGGCGCCCTCAAGGTCGAGGGTGACGACGCGATCCTCTACCTCTGGTACGACAACGAGTTCGGCTACTCCTGCCAGGTCATCCGCGTGGTCCAGCACGTGTCCGGGGTGGAGTACCCGACCTACCCGGTCCCGGCGGTCTGACCGCGGAACTCCCCGGCCCGGCGGCGTTCGTCCCGGCAGGGGGACGACGGCCGTGAGGCTGTGGTGAGGCGGTAGTGGGGCGGTGACCGGTGCCCGAGGGGCACCGGTCACCGCCCTTTCGCGTGGTGCCGCCTTCCGCGTCGTGATCCCTTCCGCCGACGTCAGACGGGCGGCAGGACCCGGGCAGCGGGGGCGGCGACCACGTTGATGCTGAACGTGTGGGACCCCGGGCCGACCGCGATGCCCATGAAGACGCCGCTGCGGAGGCTTCAGGCGCGGAGCTGTTCGACCGCGCTGGTGCCGCTGCCTTCCTGGGACTCCCACGTCCACGTCTCCTCCAGGCGCAGTCGGCCGTCGGGGAGTTCCGTCACGAAGGAGACGCAGTGCCCGGACGCGGTCGTGCCGTCCGCGCGGAGCTGCACGTAGCGGAAGTCGAGGGTGTCCGCGGTCCGGGTGCCGACCAGGTAGCCCGTGACCACGTCCCCGCCGGAGTACTCGGCCCGGACGCGGCCGTCCCGCTCGTGGTACTCGAACCGGGTCCGCCGGCCGACCTGGCCGGGCGCCTGGTCGGCCACGGGGGCGAAGACGAGGCCGTCGAGCGAGCTGGCCATGGGCGACTCCTGGAGGAAAGCCCGCCGGGACGGGAACACCCGCCCGGCGACGCGTACGGTCCGGGCCACTCTAGGCCGTCTCTCTCGGATCGTGCCGGGCGTCGCGGGCCCGGCACGATCCGAGAGAGACGGCCAAGGATCGGCAGAGCGCCGCCGCGTCGGCGGGCGCCCCGGCCACCGCCGGTCTCAGAGGGACAGGGAACCGAGCCAGTCCGTCAGGATCCGGTTGGTCTCGGCGGGGCGCTCCTGCTGGATCCAGTGGCCGCACCCTTCGAGGACGTGGGAGGCGCGCAGGTCCGGGAGGGTCGTGCCGAACGCCTCGACGGCGTGGGCCAGCCACGTGACGGCGAGGTCCGAGCCGCCGGCGACGAACAGCGACGGCTGGGTGACCGGGGCGCCGTCGAAGCGGGCGAGGTCCTCCCAGTCCCGGTCCATGTTCCGGTAGCGGGACAGGGCCCCGCTCAGGCCCGTCCGCTCGAACTCCCCGGCGTAGACGTCGAGATCGCCCTCACCGAGCCAGGCGGGCCGAGGCCCGGCGGGGAACCGGTCGCGCAGTGTCCCGCCGCGGCCGACGAAGTACGGGCTCGGCGCGCCCGGCGCGGGCATGGTGTCCGCGGACAGGGCGGCGTAGAAGCCGGCGAGCCAGCCGCGGACGTCGGGCTCGATCTCGGACTCGGCGCGGCCGGGCTCCTGGAAGTAGGAGACGTAGAACTCCTCCTCCCCGCCCATCGCCTCGAAGACCTCGCTCGGCCGCGGTCCGCCGCGCGGGACGTAGGGCACGGAGAGCAGGCCCACCGCGTGGAAGACGTCCGGGCGGACCAGGGCGGAGTTCGAGGCGATGGCCGAACCCCAGTCATGGCCGACGATCGCAGCGCCGCGCTCGCCCAGCGCCTCCACCACCGCGACGGCGTCCTCGACCAGTTCGAGCATCCGGTACGCGTCGGTGCCGCCCGGCCGGGAGGAACGGCCGTAGCCGCGCACGTCCACGGCTACCGCGCGGTAGCCCGCCTCGGCCAGCGCCGGCAACTGGTGGCGCCAGGAGTACCAGGACTCCGGGAAGCCGTGCACGAGCAGCACCAGCGGCCCGCTGCCCTGCTCCACGAGGTGGATCCGGCCCGCGGGCGCGGTGACCAGGCGGTGGACGGCGGCCGTGGACTGCTGCGACATGATTCCTCCGGGAGTTCGGGGTCCGCCTCGCCGGCGAGGCTGATGTCGATCATCCGCGGAACGGCGGAACACGTCGCGTCCGTTTGCCGCTTCGGCAAAAGGGGCTGCGGGCTGCCCTGCGCCGCCGCCGCGCCGCCCCCGGGCGCGCCGCCGCCCTTCCGTGCCGTTGCGCCGCCGTGCCGTTGCGCCGCCGTGCGGTCAGGCGCTCGTGTGGATGTCGCCGGTGGTGGTGGACGTGATGATGCCGCGGCGGCCCAGATCGCCCGGGGGGATGCCCGGATGGTGGCCGGGACGGGGGGTGCCGGGGACGGTCGCCCCGAGGGCCAGGCGCGAGACGATCCGGTAGCGGTCGCCGCGGTAGACCGAGTGCACGTACTCCACGGGCCTTCCGGTGGAGTCGCTGGTGAGCCGCTCGATCAGGAGGGCGGGGGAGAGCACCGGCACGTCCAGCAGATCCGCCTCCGCCTCGTTGACCACGGTCGGCTCGATCGACTGCTGCGCCTCGTGCACGTAGACGCCGTGGTGGTCGCGCAGGTGCTCGTAGAGGTCGCCCGCCTCCAGCTCGGCCGGTGTCAGCGCCGGTATCAGGTCGGCCGGGATGTGCAGGTGCTCGATCGCCATCGGCGCACCGTCCACGAGGCGGAGCCGGGCGATGTAGAGCAGCTCGGCCCCCGGGGAGATCCGCAGCCGGCGCCCGATCCGGGCACCCGCCTGGATGGTCGAGTGCTCGAGGACCCTGCTGGACCAGTGGCCCGAGGCCTGCCGTACGGCGAACGGCGTCTCGCCGGAGGAGAGTTCCTGCGTGATCTTGGCCGGTGCCACGAACATGCCGCGCCCGTGCTCCCGTACGAGGGCGCCGGTGGCGACGAGCTCGTCCACGGCCGCGCGCAGGGTCGGGCGGGAAACCTCCAGGGTCGCGCACAGGGTGCGCTCGGACGGGATCGCGTCCCCGGGGCGCCGGATGTCGATCAGGCCCAGCAGGTGTTCTCGCACCCGCTCCCGCTTGAGCACCGCACCCGACCCCGGTGCGGGTGCCGTTCCCGACGCCAAGACCGTTCCCGACGACGGGCCCGTTCCCGACGAGGGTCCCCGGCCCGGTTCCGGTCCGGATCCTGTCGTCCCGGGTCCTGGGACCCCTCCGGGGGAGTTCTCTCGCACGGTTCACCCCTCGCTATCTGGTCATCTGTCCAACTGGTCATATGCATCTAACCATTCGGGTCCTCCACCTCGCGAGGTTTGGGTCAAAGATCCTGTCGGCAAGGAGGGTTGACGTGATGACTGGGGCATGCCACCTTCTAGCCACCCAGCTGACCACCTTGCCAATTGGTCAACTCGCCGCCCCCTGCGCCCCGTTCCGCCGGGCGCCCGACCAGGTGAGGAGCCCCGCGCCGCATGTCCCGCCACACCGCCATCGCGCTCGTCCCCCGCCCCGACTCCGTCACCGCCCTGCCCGGCCGCTTCACCCTCGACGACCTCACCGGCGTGCGGGCCGGTCCGGGCGCCGAGGCCGCCGCCGACCTGCTGCGCGAGGCGCTCGGCCCCGCCACCGGGCTCCCCCTGCCGCCGCGGTCCGACGGCCGCGTCGTCTTCCTGCTCGACCCCGCGCTCGGCGGCCTCGGCGCGGAGGGCTACGGGCTCACCGTCTCCACCGAGGCCGTCGTCCTGCGCGCGGCCCGCCCCGAAGGCCTGCTCCGCGGCGTGCAGACCCTGCGCCAGCTGCTGCCCGCCGAGGCCCTCGCCGCGAGCGCGCGCCGCGGCCCGGCATGGACCCTGCCCTGCCTGCGGATCACCGACCGGCCGCGGTTCGCGTGGCGCGGAGCCATGCTCGACGTCGCGCGCCACTTCCAGCCCGCCGCGTACGTACGCCGCTTCGTGGACCTGCTCGCCCTGCACAAGCTGAACGTGCTGCACCTCCACCTCACCGACGACCAGGGCTGGCGGATGCCGGTGTCCGCCTACCCCCGCCTCACCGAGGTCGGCGGCCGGCGTACCGAGAGCGAGGGGGACGGCCTCCCCCACGAGGGGGCGTACTCCCGCGCGGAGCTCGCGGACCTCGTCGCGTACGCCGCCCGGCGCGGAGTCGCGGTGGTCCCCGAGATCGAGATGCCCGGCCACGCCCGGGCCGCCCTCGCCGCCTACCCGCACCTCGGCAACCGCCCCGGCTCCCGCCTGGACACCTGGACGCGGTGGGGCGTCTGCGAGAACGTCCTCGGTGTCCACGACGAGGTGCTCGCCTTCTGCCGCACCGTGCTGGACGAGGTGACCGACGTCTTCCCCGCCCCGTACGTGCACCTCGGCGGCGACGAGTGCCCCCGCGCCGAATGGGAGGCGTCAGCGACGGCCAGGGCCCGGGCCGCCGCGGAGGGGCTGGCCGGACCCGCCGTCCTGCACGGCTGGTTCATGCGGACCGTGTCCGCCCACCTCACGTCGCTCGGCCGCCGCCCGCTCGGATGGACCGAGACCGGCGCCGAACTCCCCGCCGCCTTCACCGTGCTGCCCTGGCGCGACGCCGAGCACGGCCGCAGGGCCGCCCTGCGCGGCCACGACGTGATCATGGCTCCGTTCCGCTCCACCTACCTGGACTACCCGCAGTCCGCCGACCCCGGCGAGCCCCGCGGCCAGGACGGCGTCCTCGACCTGCGCGGCGTCTACGACAACGACCCCGCGCCCGCCCACTGGGAACCGGAGGCGGTCGGGCGCGTCCTCGGCACGCAGGCGCAGCTGTGGACGGAGTACGCGCGCACCCCCGCGCAGCTCGAGTACCTGGCCTTCCCCCGCCTCTGCGCCCTCGCCGAGACCGCCTGGTCGGCGCACCGCGACTGGCCGGGCTTCCTGTACCGGCTCGACCGGCACCGTACCCGGCTCGCCGCCCTCGGCGTGCGCGGCCGATCCCCGCACTCCGCTCCCGCCCCGTGATCCCCCCACCCCGAGAGGAACGCACCATGCGAACCCCGAACCGACGCACCTCCGCCGCCCTGGCCCTGGCCCTGGCCGCAGGCCTCGGCGCGGTGGCCCTGACCGCCCTGCCCGCCGGCGCGGCCGCCGACTCGGTCAAGGTCCAGTACCGCACCAGCGCCGGCGGGGCCACCGCCGACCAGGCCGAGCCCTGGTTCAAGGTGGTCAACAACGGCACCTCCGCCGTCGCCCTCAACCAGGTGACGCTGCGCTACTACTTCAAGGCCGACGGCCCGAACACCCAGTACCGTTATGCCTGTTCCTGGGCGGTCAAGGGCTGCGCGAACATCACCGGCACCTTCGGAACCCTCACCACGCCCACCGCCGGCGCCGACCGCTACCTGGAGATCTCCTTCACCGCGGGCGCCGGCTCCCTCGCGCCCGGCGCCGACACGGGGGACATGCAGCTGCGCTTCCACCGCGCCGACTGGCAGACCCTCAACCAGGCCGACGACTACTCCTTCGACGCCTCCCGCACGACGTACGGGGACTTCGGCAAGGTCACCGCGAAGCTGGGCACCGCCACCGTCTGGGGCACCGCGCCCGGCGGCAACACCCCCGACCCGGAACCCACCCCCACCGGACCGACCCCCACCCCGACCGATCCGGGACCGGCCGGAGCCACCCTCTTCGACGACTTCACCTACACCTCCCACACCGACCCGGCCATCGCCGCGCACGGCTGGAGCGTCCGCTCCAACGCGGGCGGACCCGGCGTCCCCGGCGCCACCTGGGCGCCCGAGAACGTCACCTTCGCCGTGGAGGCCGGCAACTCCGTCATGAACCTGAAGACCTCCACGGCGGGCACCGGCGAGAGCACCCGGCACACCGAAGTCCTCACCCAGGCGACCAAGTTCAAGAACGGCACCTACGCGGCCCGGGTGAAGTTCTCCGACGCCCCCACCCACGGCCCGGACGGTGACCACCTCGTCCAGACCTTCTTCACCATCAACGACCTCAAGGCCCCGATGGCCGACGACTACGCCGAGTACGACTTCGAGTACCTCCCCAACGGCGGCTGGGGCGAGCCCGCGAACATCCTCTACACCACCTCGTGGGAGACCTACCGCCCCGACCCGTGGGAGGCCGTCAACCAGCACTCCGAGGTCCGCACCAGCCACGCCGGCTGGCACGACCTCGTCCTGACCATCGACGGCAACGCCCTCACCTACTACGTCGACGGCCGGCTCTTCGGCACCCACGACGCCCGCTACCTCCCCGAGCGCCCCATGTCGATCAACTTCAACCAGTGGCTCATCGACCTCAACGGGCAGCCCGGCACCGCTCCCCGCTCCTACGACCAGAAGGTCGACTACGTCCTGCACGTCAAGGACCAGGTCCTCACCCCCGCCCAGGTAGCGGCCAGGGTCGGCGCCTACCGCACCGCGGGCACCGTCTTCCAGGACACCGTCCCGAACGGCTGAAGCCCCCGGCCGGCCGGCGCTCCGCGGCGTACGACGCCCCGGGGCGCCGGCGCGCGTCCCGGCGCAGGCTCAGGCGGTCCGGGACCGCGCGGACTCCGCGCTCCCCGCGACCGGCAGCCGCAGCGGCCCGGCGACGGCGTCGAGGAAGTCCGACAGGCCCACGGCGAGCGCTTCCCGGGAGGCGGCGGGCATCGCGGCCATCGCCTCCGTCAGGGCCTCCTGTCTGCGGGACCGCAGGTCCCCGAGGTAGGCCCGGCCCCGCGCGGTCAGCCGGAGCTGTAGCTCGCGGCGGTCGGCGGGGTTCGGGTTCCGTTCCAGGAAGCCGATCGCCTGCAGCCGGTCGCACAACCGGGTGACGGAGGGGGGAGCCGCGCCGAGCAGCCTGCCCAGCGCGCTCGGGTTGATCTCCTCGTTCTTCTCGATGACGAAGAGGACCCGCGCCTGCGCGGAGGAGACCGGAGGCGCGCTCACCGTGTCCCGGCCCCGCTCCCAGACGATCTCCAGCAGCTCGATCAGCTCGCCGACGTCCGCGACCGCGGACGCGACCGGCCCGGAGGGGCGGATCGGGCTCTGGCGCATGTGACACTCCCTACCGGACGTACGAGCCGCCCGAGCCGTCGCGGTCGGCGGCCTCGTTGCTCCCCATAGTGACAGTTTCGAGAGAGGCAGGACCCAGGCCGGTGTCCAGACCCGAGGGAGTGGAGCGCATTCTGCGGAATGCCGCGCCGCACGCGCTGTTCGACAAGGTCCGCGACGTCCTCGCCCAGAGGTACGGAGCCCACGCCGTCGAACTCCTGATGGCGGACTACGCCATGACCAGGCTCCAGCCGGTGACCGACCTCCCGGACACCGCCGAGCCGCTGTCCGTGCACGCGAGTGCCCAGGGCCGCGCCTTCGGCGCGCAGGAGGCGTACGTCGTCACCGACCGCGCCGGTGTGACCGTGCACCTGCCGGTCAGCGTCCGGGGCGACCGCCTCGCCGTCCTGAGCATCGGCCTGCCCGTGGACGCCTACGCCCCGGACCGCCTGGGCGAGCTGCAGGACGTCGCCGACGCCCTCGCCCACGAGATCCTCGTCGCCGAGCGCGACACCGACGTCTTCCTCCGGGCGAGGCGGGCCACCCGGCTCACCCTGGCCGCGGAGATGCAGTGGCAACTGCTCCCCGGCCGGTCCTGCTCCCGCCCCGAGTACGACCTCGGCGGACAGCTGGAGCCCGCGTACGCCATCTTCGGCGACTGCTTCGACTGGTCGACCTCCGCCGGCCACCTGACGCTGACGGTGAACAACGGCATGGGGGAGGGGATCGACGCCGCCCTGTTGACCAACCTCGCCGTGAGCGCCCTGCGCAACGCCCGCCGGGGCGGCCTCGGCCTCGTGGACCAGGCCAGCCTCGCCGACCAGGCCATCTACGGCCAGCACCAGGGCCGGCAGCACCTCGCCATGCTCCTGATGCGCTTCTGCCTGCCGACCGGCGAGGTCGAGATCATCGACGCCGGCTCCCCCCGGATCTGGCGGCTCCGGCAGGGCGTGGTGGAGGCGGTCGAGCTGGAGGCCCAGCTCCCGCTGGGCATGTTCGAGGACACCGTCTACACCGTCCAGCGCTTCCGGGTCCTGCCCGGGGACCGGCTCTTCTTCCTGAGCGACGGGGTCTACGACGTCGCCTCGCCCGGCGGCGAGCTGTACAGCCTGCACGCCCTGGCCCGGGCCGTCACGAACACCCGGCTGCTCCCGCCTTCCCAGGTGCCCCGGGCGATCCTGGAGGAGCTCGCCGGGCACCGCGGCCAGATCGACGCGGAGGACGACGCCATGGTCGTCTGCCTCGACTGGCACGGCCGCCCGGACACGGCGCTCGTGGAGCCGTAGGCGCTTCGCAGTGGTCGACACGGCGCGGAACGGCAACCCTCCGCGGCCGTCAGCGCCGCCGCGGAACTGCTCGAAGTGCTCCGGGCCCGCGGACAGGACCGTGCGGAGCGCGCGCCCAGCCGCACCAGCCGCCGGGAGGTCGGGCTGCGCCTCACCCCGCGGGGCAGGGCGCTGCTGGAGGAACAGCGGGCGATCCGCTCGCGCGAGATGTCGGCGGTGCTGGACCGGATGCCGGCGGCGGCCGTCGAGGCCCTGATCGTGGGCCTGACCGGCTTTCGGGAGGCCGAGGGCGAGGTCTTCGCCGCCCCGCGGAGGTGACTCCGGACACGGCCGGGCAGGGTCCCGCGGCCCCGGAGGGAGTGGGCCGGGAGCAGGGCGGGCCCCCGGAATCCGGCCGGACAGCGGCTCCCGCGGGGGATTCCGACGGCGCCTGGGGAGGTGTCCGCGCGGAGGGGGTCGGGGACGGGGTCGCCCGTTGGGGGAGGGCGAGGATAATTGACCAGTTAAAATATTGCCTAACGGCAAATGATCACTCTAAGCTCGCCCCGGACGTAACAGGCGCCCGCAGGGCGTCCGCGCTCTCTTGTGAGAAGGGAAACGAACGCCATGGGGAGCGCTCTCGGTCTGGGCTCGCAGTATCCCGCCGACCACGCGAGACCGCCCGCGGCCCACCCGCCGCGGCAGACCTCCTCCGTAGAGCGCGACCACTTCGAGACGCTCTTGAGCGGTCTGCCGCCCCACGTCCTGCTCATCGAGGACGACGAGGGCGACGCGCTCCTGGTCGAGGAACTGGTGGAGGACAGCGGGGTCGACGTCCGCCTCGGACGGGCCCGCTCCCTCGCCCACGGCCTGTACCAGCTGGAGACCGAGCGCCCCCAGTGCGTCCTGCTCGACCTGCACCTGCCCGACGCCCAGGGGCTCGACGCGCTCAACAAGGTGCTGGCCAAGTCCGCCGAGGCCGCCGTCGTCGTCCTCACCGGCCTCTCCGAGGAACAGGCCGGCCTCGCGGCCGTCGCGGCCGGCGCCCAGGACTACCTGGTGAAGGGCCGCCTCGAAGCCGACGTCTTCATGCGGGCCATCCGCTACGCCGTGCAGCGAAAGCAGACCGAGCTCGCCGCGGCCGCCCTCCAGACCGGTCGGCTGCGCGCGGAGGAGAACGCCCGCCTGGAACGCGGCCTCCTGCCGACGCCCCTGCTGCTGGACGACTCCGTCACGGTGTGCGCCCGCTACCGGCCCGGCCGCGCACAGGCCCTCCTGGGCGGCGACTTCTACGACGTGGTGCAGACCTCCGACGGGGCCACGCACGCCGTCGTCGGCGACGTCTCCGGTCACGGACCGGACGAGGCGGCCCTCGGCGTCTGCCTCCGCGTGGCGTGGCGCGCGTTCGTCATGGCCGGCGCCCGCGGTCAGGAGCTGCTCGACCTCCTGGAGAAGATCCTGGTGGCGGAGCGGTCCGGACCCGAGATCTTCGCCACCCTCATCGCCGTGACCCGCCGGCCGGGCGACCCCCACATCTCCGTCCGGCGCGCCGGCCACCCCGGCTTCCTCGTCCGCTCCTCGGCGGGCGTACGACTGGAAGCGGTCGCGGGGGGCCCGGCGCTCGGCATCATGCCGGACTGGGACTCGGACTGGCCCGTGACGGAGATCCCGGTCGAGCCGTCCGGCGCCGTGATGCTCTTCACCGACGGGCTGATCGAAGGCCGGACCGGTCCCGGTTCCCAGCGCCTCGACGAGCACGGCCTGCTCGACATCGCCCGCCGGCACACCGACCTCCCCGCCGACGCGTTCGTCGACACCCTGATCCACACCGCGCAGAGCCTGGCCGCGGACTGGGGCGGGCTGGCCGACGACGTCGCCGTACTCCACCTCGAATGGAACTCCTCCCCGTGACCTCCCCGGAACAACCGGAACAAGCAGGCCCCCCGCCCGCCCCCAGCGCCCCGAACCGGTCCGGTCGGCGCGGACTGAGCGTGCAGGCCTGGTTCATGACCGCGCTCGCCCTGCTCTCCGCCATGGTCCTCACGACGGCCGGGGTGGGCGCGGCGCTGCTGTCGAACACCACCGCGGCGGGAGACCGGATCATCGACGGGATCGCTCCGGCCCAGCGGGACGCCCTCCGGTTGGAAGCGGCCCTGCTCGACCAGGAGACCGGGGTCCGCGGCTACCTCCTCGCCCGCGACGCCGCGCTGCTGGAGCCGTACGAGCGCGGCCGGGCGGCCGAGTCCGGCGCGTCGAAGCGGCTCGCGATGCTGCTCGACGACGAGGACGGGGCGCAGGCCGACCTGAAGGCCGTAGAGGACGCCGCGCGCACCTGGCGCGACGAGTTCGCGACCCCCGCCGCCGCCTCGGTCCAGGCCGGGGGCACCGGGCCCTCCGTCCAGGACGGCACGGCGCGCTTCGACGAGGTGCGCCGGCGCGTCGAAGCACAGCAGACCCGGCTGGGCCAGATCCAGGCCGACGCGCGCGAGACCTTCGGGGAGGCGCGCTCCGAGCGCGACCGCATCTTCCTGGTCATCGCCGCGACCTTCCTGCTGACGGCGGTCTGCCTCGCGATCCTGCTCCACGTGGGCGTCGTACGGCCGCTCGTCGCGGTGCGCGCCGCGTCCCGCCGGGTCGCCGAGGGCAAGTTCGACGAGGAGATCCCCGAGCGCGGCCCGGCCGACCTGCGCGCGCTCGCCCAGGCGGTGGAGGCCATGCGCCGCCGTACCGTCGAGGAACTGGAGGCCTCCCGGCTGAACGCGGAGGAACTCAAGCGCTCGGCCGCGGAGCTCGACGCGCAGGCGGTGGAACTGCGCCGCTCGAACGCCGAACTGGAGCAGTTCGCGTACGTGGCCTCGCACGACCTCCAGGAGCCGCTGCGCAAGGTCGCCTCGTTCTGCCAGCTGCTGGAGAAGCGCTACGGCGACCTGCTCGACGAGCGGGGGGCCCAGTACATCGGATTCGCGGTCGACGGCGCCAAGCGGATGCAGGTGCTGATCAACGACCTGCTGACGTTCTCCCGGGTGGGCCGCGTCCAGGACGCACGGATGACCGTCGCCCTCGACGACACGCTCGACCGGGCGCTGCGCAACCTCACGGCCGCCGTCGAGGAGAGCGGCGCCGAGGTCGTGCGGCCCGACGGGCTTCCCGAGGTGGAGGGCGACCCCACCCTCCTCACGATGCTCTGGCAGAACCTCGTCGCCAACGCCGTCAAGTTCCGGGCGCCGGGACGGGCCCCGCGCGTCGAGATCGAGGTCCGGAGCGAAACCGAGGCCGACCCCGGCTTCCACACCTTCGCCGTCACCGACAACGGGATCGGCATCGCCCCCGAGTTCGCCGAGAAGGTCTTCGTGATCTTCCAGCGGCTGCACGGCCGGGAGGCCTACGGCGGCACCGGCATCGGCCTTTCGCTCTGCAAGAAGATCGTCGAGCACGCGGGCGGCCGCATCTGGATCGAGACCGACCGCACGGAGGGCACGCGGATGCTCTTCACCCTGCCCGTACGCGGCACGGACGAGCCCGCCTCCGCATCGGCCCCCGGGGCCGACGAACCCGCATCCCCCTCCGCGCCGGTCCCGGCCCGGACCCCGTCCTCGTCCCAGTCCGCCGAACCCGCGGCCGCGGAAGGAAACACCCCATGACCACGCCCAGCCCCGGATTCCAGGCACAGCCCGCGGAAGTGCTCCTCGTCGAGGACGACGCGGGCGACGAGCTCATGACGCGCGAGGCGTTCGAGGACAACAAGATCGGCAACAACCTGCACGTCGTGCGGGACGGTCTGGAGGCCCTCGACTTCCTCTACCGCCGTGGCGAGCACACCGGAGCCCCCCGCCCCGACCTGATCCTCCTCGACCTGAACCTGCCCAAGTACGACGGCAGGCAGGTGCTCGAACAGATCAAGACCGACCCCGAGCTGAGCCACATCCCCGTGGTCGTGCTCACCACGTCGGCGGCCGAGGAGGACATCCTGCGGAGCTACAAGCTGCACGCCAACGCGTACGTGACGAAGCCCGTGGACCTGGACCAGTTCATCCGGGCGATCCAGCAGATCGACGACTTCTTCGTCACCGTGGTGAAGCTGCCGCGGTCCGTCTGACATCACGCAAAGAAAGAGGTGGGGAACCATGGACACGCACCACGCCGGCACGTACGGCGCCGACGCGCGCAACAGCGTCGAGACGCGGACCGAGGGCGACGTGCGCGTCGTCGTGATGGCGGGCGAGTTCGACATGGACGGGGCGGACGAGCTGCGGACGGCCCTGGACCCCGAGGCCGACGGCGTCGCCCGGTTCGTCCTGGACGTCTCCGGAGTGACCTTCGCGGACTCGACCGCGCTCAGCATCATGCTGCAGCCCGCACTGAACCGGCCGGTCGTACTGGCGGGAGAGATCCCGAGCCGACTGGGGCGGCTGCTCGAAGTCACGGGCGCCGACCGGGCCTTCGCCGTCGCGCCGACCGTGGCCGAGGCCGTGGTGCTGATCGTCCCGCCGAGGCGCCGCTGAACACGGAGCGTCATGAGGCGACCGTGATGTTTGCCTCTGCGATTGCGGGGGCGCGTACGGGGCAAACGGTCACGGTCTGGACGTGAGGAGACGGCTGAGGAGGTGAACGTGCGACCCGTGGACACCGGACCGGCCTACCCGGTCCCACGGACCGCCATGCAGGCGAGGGACCGTGTGCAGTCGCTCATCGAATCGTCCGGGATCCTGCCGGAGACATCCGGTCCCCCCGGGGAGGACGTGCTGAGCGACGCGCTGCTCGTGACCTCGGAACTGGCGACGAACGCGATCCGCCACGGCGGCGGGATCGTCGGGTTCAGTGCCTCCGTGTCGTCGGACGGACTGCTGCTCGCGGTCGCCGACGCCAGCGGCGACCACCCGGTGACCCTGGTCCGGCCGCCCGGAACCTTCCCCGTGGGCGGATTCGGCTGGCCCCTCATCTGCCGGCTCGCGCGGAGCGTACGGATCCTGCCGGCGCAGCCCGTAGGCAAGCGCATCGAGGTCCTCGTGCCGCTGGACGGCGCCGACAGCCCCCCGGTACGGGTCCCGGACCAGCGCTGACCCGTGCGCCCGGCCCGGGCGGCACGGACGGTCGAAGCGGCCCGCCGATCCCGGTGTACCCGCCGCCGCGCCAACCCCGGGTCGCCGCGCATCATTCGGCCGGGACGGGCAACACGTGCCCCATGAAGCGAAGATGCGACGCGCCCGCGCGGGGGACCTGGCCGGTGCTGCTCCTTCCGGTCCAGGCCGCCCTGATGGTGGGTCTCGGGGTACTGGTTACGGGGCCGGCCGCCGGCCACTGGCCGTTCGCGGCGGAGAGCCGCGCCAACCAGGACCTGGCCGAGCGGCGCGCCGCGCCGGTCACCGGCGTATCCGAATGGCTGTCCGCGATGGCCGCCACGGAGACGATCATCGGCGTGACCCTGCTGTGCATCGTGGCGCTGCTGGTACTGCCCCGCGTCGCGTGGCGCACCGAGGCACTGTTCCTCGGCGCGTCGGTCGCCGCGCAGTCGGCGGTGTTCGTGGTGGTGACGATGTTCGTGCAGCGGCCGCGCCCCGCCGTCCCACGGCTGGACGGGGCCCCGCCGACGTCGAGTTTCCCCTCCGGGCACGTCGGCGCCTCCGTCGCGCTCTACGGCGGCCTGGCCGTCATCGCGCTGCTGCGGATGCGGGGGCCCTGGCGGTACGCCGTGTCGGGCGCCCTCCTGCTCGTCCCGCCCGCCGTTGGAATGTCCCGGATGTACCGGGGCATGCACTTCCCCACCGATGTGGTGGGCGGCCTGCTCAACGGCGCGGCGACGCTCCTCGTCATGGGGTTCGCGCTCCTGTACGGCCGTGAGTCGGCGAAGTCGGCCAAGTCGGCCAAGTCGGCGAGGACGGCGAAGTCGGCGGCGTCCGCAGGTTCATCGGAGTCGGAGGAGTCCCCCTCCGGGGGCGGCGTGGCCACCGCGGGCTCCCCGGGCCCCGCAGGTTCCGCGGGTTCCGCCCGCCCCGGCGGCGGTGCCCCCGCCGGCCGCACGGTCGTCGTGGTCCGCCATTCGCTCGGCTGCCCGGACGAACCGGCCGACCGGGTACGCGCCGTGCTCACCGCGCGCGGATACCGCGACCAGCGCTGGATCCCGACCTCGGCCGAGCGCCCCTGCGGGGCCCTGGCCGAGGAGATCGCCGCTTCTGCCCCCGCCCTCGTGGTGGTCTGCGGAGGCGACGGCACCCTGCGCGCCTGCGCCGACGTCGTGGCCGGTACGGGCATCCCGCTGGCCGTCGCGCCCTGCGGCACCGGCAACCTCCTCGCGCGGAACCTGGGCCTGCCCCTGGACCCGGCCGGCGCCCTGGACGAGGCCCTGGCCGGCGAAAGCTTCGGGATCGACGTCGGCCGGGTCGAGGGCGACGGCCTCGCGCCGACCCGGTTCACGGTCATGACGGGTGCCGGGTTCGACGCCGCGATGGTCCGGGACGCCTCGCCGTGGCTCAAGTCCCGGCTGGGCTGGGCCGCGTACGTACTCTCCGCCCTGCGGCACCTCGGCGACCCCGGCATGCGGCTGTCGATCCGGATCGACGGCGGCCGCCGCCACCGGCGCCGGGCCCGCATGGTCGTCATCGGGAACGTCGGCACCCTGCAGGGCGGCCTGCCGCTCCTGCCGGGCGCGCGACCGGACAGCGGACGGCTGGAGGTGGTGCTGTTCGACCCCCGCGGCGCCCTCGGCTGGTTCACCGCGGCCGGACACCTCGCGGCCCGAATCCTGCGCGGCCGCGCCCCGCTGCGCCAAGCGGCGTCGGCTCAGGCGGACGGGCGCCGCGAAGCCGGCGGCGCGCTGGAGTACTTCAGCGCCACCCGGGTCGACATCCGCTGCGCGGTTCCCCAGCCCCGCGAGATCGACGGCGATGTCGTGGCCGACGGCACCCGGCTGACCGTGGCGGTCGAGCCCGGGGCCCTGCGGATGTACCTGCCCCGGGCGCCCTCGGCCCCTGGCGGGGTCGCCGGCCCCCGGGCGGCCGAGGGCCGCACCGGGCGCCGCCCGGCGGCCCCCGCGCACCAGCCGCGCTGACACCGGCCACGAGCGGGCCGGCGCACCGCCGTACCGCCGCGCCGCAGGAAACCGTACGAGGAACAGAGGGACAGGGGAACGATGGGCACCGCACGACGGGTACCGCAACGACACGACGTGGAGGGCGAGGAACTCTCCGGCGACGAGGCGTGGACGGCGCTGCGCCGCTACGGCAGCTGGAGCCTGGCCCGCGACTCGTTCGTCCGCTTCCGCTACGCCGACGGGTTCAGCCACGCCCGCGCGCTCGCCCTCCAGACGGTCCTGTCCATCGTGCCGCTCGCCATCGCGGCCGTCGGCCTGTCCGGCGTCCTGCACACCGAGGACATCGGCCGCATAGCCGAGCTCACGATCCGCCGGCTCACCAGCGGCCCGGGCCAGGCCGTGGTGGACGAGGCGCTGAGCGAGAGCCGCCGCCACGCCGGCAACGGGGGCCAGGCGGCGCTCTGGCTGGGGCTGCTCTTCTCCCTCTCCAACGTCACCACGGGCCTCTGCCAGGTCGAACGGGGTGCCAACCGCATCTACGGGAACGAACGCGACCGGCCCTTCCTCTCCAAGTACGCCCGCGGCCTCACGATGGCCGCCCTGGCGGGCTTCCCGCTCGGGCTCAGCTTCATCCTCACGGTCCTGGGCTCCCACCTGACCCACGCGCTGGCGGAGGTGTACCAGCTCAGCCCGACCACCGTCCAGGCGTGGGAGATCCTTCGCTGGCCCGTCGGGGTCCTGCTCGCCGTGCTCGCCACGAGCGCGATCTTCCGACTCTCGCCGCGCCGCCGCCAACCCGGCTACACCTGGCTGGCGTTCGGGGCCGTCGTCTACCTGCTGCTGTGGAACCTGGCGACCTGGGGGCTGAGCGTGTACGTCGGGGCGAGCAGCTCGTTCACCAGCGTCTACGGACCGCTCAGCGCGATCGTGTCGCTGCTGCTCTGGTCCTACCTCACCTCGATGGCCCTCTTCCTCGGTCTCGCGTTCGCCGCCCAGCTGGAAGCCGTACGGGCGGGAGTGCGGGAGCCGGTGAAGGCCGACCCCGGGGTCTGACCCAGCCGGACCGCCCACCCGGCGCCCCCCGGCGCCCGGTCCCGGACCGGGCGCCTCCACCGCGAACGAAGGGAGCGTCGCCACCATGGCACAGCGCACCGAACACCCCCGACGACGTCTTCTCCGGAGCCTGGTCTCACGGCACTCCGGACCTGACGTGACCTTCGGCAGGAGGCTCGTGCTGGCCGCGGTCGCGACGGCCGCCGTGTCCGTGCCCTTCGCCCTCGCCCTGGTCCTGGTCGAGTCCCAGTGGGCTCCGCTGCACCGCCTCGACCGGAACACGGCCGAACGGCTCCACGCCACCGCCCTCGACCATCCGGGATGGGTGCGCGTCCTCGAGGCCCTCACCGGCATCGTCTGGGACCCGGTGACGATGCGCCTGCTCGTGGCGCTGCTGGTGCTCTGGCTCCTGCTCCGCCGCGCCTGGCGGCTGGCCGCCTGGGCCTCCGTCACCGCGGTGGCGAGCGGCCTGACCGGACTCCTGACCAAGGTGGTGGTCGAACGGGCCCGGCCCCACCTGCCTGATCCGGTCTCCCACGCGCCCGGCTTCTCCTTCCCCTCCGGCCACGCGATGACGGCGACGACCACCTGCGCCGTGCTGCTGCTGGTGCTGCTGCCCCTGGTGCCCCGTGCGTGGCGCCCGCTGCCCTGGGTGCTCGCGCTGGTGTCGGTGGCCGGGGTCGCCTACACCCGCGTCGCGCTGGGCGTGCACTGGGTCAGCGACGTCGTCGGCGGGGTACTGCTCGGCCTCGCCGTGGTCACCGCGACGACGCTGGTCTTCGAGGCCTGGCGGGCCGACGCCGGCCGGCTCCGCACGACGGTGACGGAGGGACTGGAGCCGGAGCTCTCGACGGCCGACCCCGAACCGCCCGTGCACGTACGGGACGCGGCGCCGTCGCAGCCCCGCGACGAGGCCGGCCGACCCGTACGCTGACCCCTCCGCGGGCGCGGAGCAGCGTCCGCACGGCCGCGTCACGTCACCCCACGGCGGGGAGGCTGTCCGGGCCGATGCGGGCGACGAGGAGGGCGATGTCGTCGTCGGCGGACGCCGGTACCAGGTGGGCGATCAGCGAGTCGCACAGGTGGTCCAGCGGCTGGTGCGGTTCGGTGAGCAGGCCGGTGAGCTCGGTCAGGCGTTCGTCGATGTCGCGGCTGCGGGCTTCGATCAGGCCGTCGGTGTAGAGCACGAGGACGCTGCCGGGCGGCAGTTCGAACTCGGTGGTGGTGAAGGCGACCCCGCCGACGCCCAGCGGAACGCCCGGTGGGGTCTCGATCAGGCGGACGGTGCCGTCGGGCTCGGCCACCGCCGGGGGCGGATGCCCGGCCCGGGTGACGGTGCAGCGGCCGGTGGCGGGGTCGCAGACCACGTACAGGAACGTCGCGAGCATCGGCGCGGCCAGGTCGGCCAGGGTGGCCTCCAGGTGGTGCAGCAGCGCCGTGGGGGGCATGTCGAGGCGGGCGAGGGCGCGGACGGTGGCGGAGAGGCGCCCCATGACCGCGGCCGCCGCGATGCCGTGGCCCATCACGTCCCCGATGAGGAGGGCGGCCCTGCCGCCGCTGAGGGGCAGGACGTCGTACCAGTCGCCGCCGACCTCGTTGACGTCGCTTGCGGGCAGGTAGCGGTGGGCGATCTCGATGCCGGCGGGCGGGGTGACGTGCTGGGGCAGCATGCTGCGCTGGAGGACGACGGCGGTCTCGTGTTCGTGGTGGTAGAGGCGCGCGTTGTCGATGCTGATGGCGGCGCGCGCGCCGAGTTCCCCGGCGAGGGTGACGTCGTCGGACCCGAACGGGCCGACCGGCCGGGTGCGGTAGAAGGTCGCGATGCCGAGCACCACGTCCCGGGCGACGAGCGGGATCATCAGGAACGAGTGCACCCCCGCCTTCACCAGCTGGGCGGGCTTGGGGGAGTGCCGCGCCGCGGGGTCGACGGACCGCTCGTCGAGGCGGGAGATCAGGAAGGGCTGGCGGTCCGAGAGGGCCTGGGTGTACGGGGCGGCCGCCGGAAAGGTGAGGGTCCTGCCGCGGGGGGCCAGGATGTGGGTGACGGCGGAGCCGGCCAGCGGGGCCTTGCCCAGGCGCCGCAGGGCGATGCCCCCGGTCAGCCCCATGCCCGGCTCGCCGCCGTGCGCGAGGGTCTCCAGGACGTCGACGGTGACCGCGTCGGCGAGGTGCGGGACGGCGAGGTCGGCCAGTTCCTGCGCCGTGCGCTCCAGGTCGAGGCTGGAGCCGATGCGCGCGCTCGCCTCGCTGAGCAGCGCCAGCCTGCGCCGTCCCGCCTCGGCCTCGGTGTGGTCGCGCTGCTGCTCGGTGACGTCGAGGAGGGAGGCGATGACGCCGATCGGCCGCCCCCCAGGATCCTGCACCCGTACGTACGAGCAGGACCACACGCGGTCGTGATCCGGATCGGCCGGCGTGCGGCCGGTGCGCCGCCGGTCCAGGACCGGTTCGCCGCTCTCCAGGACCCGGCGCATCGCCGCCTCCATCTCGCCCGCGTTCACCTCGGGCAGCACCTCGGCCAGGCGCCGCCCCACGTGGGCGGACTCGGCGAGCCCGTTCATCGCCTCGAGCGCCGGGTTGACTTGCAAGAAGCGCAGTTGCGTATCGAGGACGGCGATGCCGACGGGGGAGCGGGCGAACAGCCCGTCCCACACCGCCGAAGAGCCCCGGATGCGCCGCGCCGCGTGGGCGTCGGCGGCGAACACCAGCACCGCCGAGGCGCCCGGCCGGCGGTCGGTGACGGGGCACGCCCAGATCTCCAGCTCCAGCGGATGGCCGTCCCGGTGCCAGGTGGTGACCGTACCCATCACCCCGCGGCCAGTGGCGGCCGTCTCCCAGAGCGACCGGCCCAGACTGCGGTCCGCCCCCGGATGCAGCAGATCGGCGATGTGCCGCCCGAGCACCTGGGGCGGGGCGTAGCCCAGAAGATCCTGCGCGCCGTGGTTCCAGCGCACGATCTGCCCGTCGGCGCTGGTGGCCACCAGCGCCACGGGCAATGCGCCCAGCCACCCTCCGGCGTCCTGGGCGGCGCCGCTGATCAGATCCTCCAGCGGCAGGTCATCATGCATCGCGCACCCGCCCCTCACCCGGCACGGCGGGCAGCTGTGCTTCCTCCACACCCTCATCGTCGCCCCGGCCGTGAAGGGCCGCACCCCGGGTGCGGCGGCCGGAGGACGGGGCCTGCCCGCTCGGCCGCGAGTGTGTCCAGGCGTGTGCGTGGTGGGTGTCCCGGCGTGTACGTGGTGCCGGGGGCGGGGCTGCCGCCCGGGATCCGTGCCCGGATCCGGCTGCTGAAGCGCCGGTGCCGGGGGAGTGCCGGACTCCGCCGCGCCCAGGCGGGGGGAAGTGCCGGGCAGGGCGTCCGGTTGCCGTGCGGATCCGGGCGGCAGCTCACCGTGCCTCCGGAGCGCCGACCGCGTGATGACGGGGGGGGTGCCACCACGCGGTCGGGCCCGCTCGGGACCCCGCGCCGCTCACCGCCGCGGGCTCCCTGTATCCACGCTTGTGGCCCGGATCCGGGGGCTCAAACGGGGCAGCACCCACATGGTTCGAGAGCCGCAAGCGCGCACGCCGCGGTGATCAGGGGCGTGCCGCGGCGGTCACCGGGTGATCAGGCGGCGGCGACGGGGCTGATCACCCGGTGTTCAGGTGGCGGCGACGGCGGTGATCTCCGCGCAGCGGGTGGCCACGGCGCCGAGCGAGCCCTCCGTACGCAACAGCTCGCGTTGGACGCGTGCCCCGTTGCCGCGCTCCATGAGGCGGGCGATGCCTTCCCGGACGCGTTCGTCGTCGCCGTGGTCGGCCAGGGCTTCGCGCACGTGGGCGTGGAGCGCCTCGACGGCTCCGGCGGGCGACGTCTCGCGCATGGTTCCGGGATCGATGAGCGGGCCGTCGAGCCCGGAGCGGCTGGCGCGCCAGGCTGCGAGCCGCAGCAGACCCGTTCCGATCCTGGCCGGTGGCCGCCCGTCCCGCCACTCGCGGGCGGCGGTCTCGACCAGGCCGCGTACCAGGGCCGCGAGCAGGACCGGGGTCGACGCCTCGAGGCACACGTCCGCGACCCTGACCTCCACCGTCGGGTAGGCGGCGGACAGCCGGGCGTCGAAGTACATCATGCCCTCGTCGCGCAGCACGCCGGTGTCGAGCATCGCGCGGACCTGTTCGTGGTAGCGGTCGGCGGACCCGAAGGTGTCCGTGGGCCCGGCTGACGGCAGCCGGTTCCAGACCCGGCTGCGGTAGCTGCCGTAGCCGCTGTCCTGGCCCTGCCAGAACGGCGAGTTCGCGCTCATCGCCGTCAGCACGGGCAGCCAGGGGCGGATCCGGTCCAGGACCGCGACGCCCTCCTCGTCCGACTCCACCGACACGTGGACGTGACAGCCGCAGGTCAGCTGTTCCTGCGCGGTCAGGCCGAGCTGCTCGCTGAGCCACTCGTAGCGCGTGCCCGCGCTCAACGAGGGCCGGACGGGCAGCGGGGAGGTGCCGAGGGCGGCCACCAGCGCCCCGGCGGACGCCGCGTGCCGGGCGGCCTCCGCCCGCCACCGGGTGATCTCCTCTTGGAGCTCGCCCATCTCCGTCACCGGTTTGGTGGCGAACTCCAGCTGCTCCTTCTGCAACTCCTTCTCGAAGGTGTGGGCAGGCGCCCCACCCCTGCCCGGCAGGTGTCCGGCGGACCGGTCCGCGGCCGCCAGCACGGCCCCCGACAGGGCCAGCGGCTCGCCACTGCGGGCGTCCACCAGCAACAGTTCCTCTTCCACGCCCACGCTTCGCATGCCGCCGCCCATTGGTCCGCTGTTCACATCGTCCCGCGCCTGCCCCACCCCACCCCGACCATGCGGGTGCCGGCCAGGGGGTGCCGGCGGGCCGCCGACACCTGCGGGTTGAGGCGCCGGGTGCGGGGCAGGCGCGCCGTCGACGGAGCGCTGCCACCCCGGCTCACGGCCAGCGGACGGCAGCGCCACGGAGTTGATCGAGGGAGTGGTTTCGCGTGACCGAGAACGTGTGGGCCTACCGGGCCGGGGTCGACTACCTGGCAGCCGAACTCACCGGCTACAAGGTCGAGGCGACCGACGGCGGCATCGGCAAGGTCGACAAGCATTCCGACGAGGTCACCGACGCCTATCTGGTCGTCGACACCGGCGTGTGGATCCTGGGCAAGGAGGTCCTGCTCCCCGCGGGCACGGTGATCAGCATCGACCACGAGGAGCGGACGGTCTACGTGGACCGTACGAAGGACCAGGTCAAGGCGGCTCCGGAGTTCCACCGGGACGAGCACCTGGGCGACGACGACTACCGCCGGGCGCTGGGCACGCACTACGGCTCCGGTGTCTCCGGCATGCCGTTCGGCGTCCCGCCGGCCTGACCCGACCGCACCGCGGCGGGCACGCGCCCCGTCCCACCGTCTCGGGAGCGGGACGTGTGAGCCCGGGCTTGCGGGGCACGCGAGGCAACGGGAGGGACCGGTACGCCCCGTGTCCCGCCCCCCACGTACCGACATGCATACCGACTCACCGAACCATGACCGAAGGAGTTGTGTTCACATGACCGAGCATGCGTGGAGCCACCCGGCGACTTCGGGATACCTGGCCGGCGCCGACCTGACCGGCTACAAGGTCGAGGCGACCGACGGCAGCATCGGCAAGGTAGACAAGCACTCGTACGAGGCCGGTGACGCCTACGTGGTGGTCGACACCGGAGTGTGGATCTTCGGCAAGGAAGTGCTCCTCCCCGCGGGCACGGTGACCCGTGTCGACTCGGAGCAGCAGAAGATCTACGTGGACCGGACCAAGGAACAGATCAAGGACGCCCCGGAGTTCATCCGGGCCACGCACCTCGCCGACACCCAGTACCGCGAGGAGATCGGCCTCTACTACGGCATCGGCGGCCCCTTCGGCGGCCGCCCCGTGTAACGGTCCCCGCACCTTCCGCCCGTGGGGCCGGACTCCTCCAGGAGTCCGGCCCCACGGGCGTTCCGGGCGGATACGACGGTCAGCGGGGGCACCGGCGCAGGGAACCCGAGGGCCGCGAACCCGGGGGAGCGTCCCCACCGGTCGAGGTCGAGGCCGCGGTCGGTGGGCGAGCGGTGACGGGGCAGCGGCTAGCCTGGCCGCCGGCGGGCCGGGTGGGGCGCAGGAGGCGGGAGCGGCATGAAGCACCAACAGGTACTGGACAAGCTGGCGGCGAAGGGGCACGTGCGGGCCCTGGACGAGGAGCTGGCGCGCTGGGTGCACTGGCAGATGGTCACCCCGCTGCCCTCCCACGAGGAACTGACCCGCGACGTGGTCACCCCGGTGCTCACCCGCTGGCGCTGCCTGCTCGACTCCGAGGAGGCGCGCCCCGCAACGCGGAACGTCGTCCGGGTCGCCCTCGCCACCCTGCTGCACAAGTACGGCTTCCAGGACCCCGCGGTCACCGCGGCCGCGGTCGAGGCGGTGGACGCCCTCAACCGCGACGTCGTGCTCTCCGACGCCTTCGCGCGGCGGTCCGACGACATCAAGCGGCTCCTGTGCTCGGCACCCGTCCCGCTGACGCGCAGGCCGGGCTCGCCGCGTTCCCTCACTTTCCTGCGGCCCGGAGACGTCCTGTCCATCGAGTTGGGCGGCCGCTTCCACGCCGCGTACGTGTGGAAGGTGCACGGCCTCAACGAGACACCCGTGATCGAGTTCTACGCCGGCACGTTCGCGCAGCCGCCCACCTTGGCAGACCTGGCCGACGGCGAGGCGGCCCGGCCGGGCGGCCGGGCCCGCTTCGGTGTCGACGGCCTCACGTACCTGCCGGATCCGGCGAACCAGGTGCGGGCCGTCGCCGCGGGGCAGGATCAGGGCCCCCGGGGCGGGGAGCCCGGCCCCGGGCAGGGGTTGTACACGCTGTCGGACGTGATGACCCTCCAGCGGAACATGGCGGACCTCTTCGGTGGAGAAATTCCCGGCTCCGGATCCTGACCTGCGCGTTTGGAGACCGTGATCCGGGTCAGACGGATAAGTACGAGGAGTTCCCGTTCCCCAGGGAGTGATCAGCTGTGTCGAACAACGAGAAGGGCCAGGCCAAGGCCGAGCAGGCCAAGGGCAAGCTCAAGGAGACGGCCGGCCGCGCGGTGGGCAACGAGCGGCTGACGGCCGAGGGCCGCGCCGAACAGGCCAAGGGCGATGCGCGCCAGGCCAAGGAAAAGATCAAGGACGTCTTCAAGCACTGATCCGCTCGAAGCGCCGACCCGCACGCCCGTGTCCGCCGCGGTCCCGGACCCCTGAAGGGTCCGGGACCGCGGCGCGTCCGAATCACGTCCGAATCACGTTCCGCATCACGTCCGAATCACACGAGGGAGGGCTCCCGCATGACGGTGCCGGGGGAAGGCAGAAGGACGGCAGGGCGCGGTTCCGCGTCGTTCGGGCGCGATGTGGTGCTGGCCGTGGGGCTCGTGGGGATCTGTGTGGGCGGCCTCGCCGTCTTCCTCAAGGCCGCCGGAGGGTCCGGATCGGGGATGCCGGTCGTACCCGTCGTCACGGCGCTGGTCCTGGCGGCCGGGATGGCGCTGGCCAAGTGGGGGGTGTCGCCGGTCCGGCGCCGCTCCGCCGCCCGGCCGGGCCGCGGCCCGGCACCGTACGCGGATCCGTACATGATCGAGGTGACCGCGGTACTGGACGTGCCCGACACCCGGGAGGTTCCGGACGTACGGGAGGTCCCGGACGTCGACGCCGGTGCGCTGGACCACGCCGCGGTAGACGCCGACGGCTTCGAGCACACGATAGCCGCGCTGTGTGCGCGCGACGGCTGCACGCCCGTGGAAGTGGTGGGCGGCGCCGGTGACTTGGGCGCCGACGTGATCGCCACGACCCCGGACGGACTGCGCATCGTCGTCCAGTGCAAGCACTACTCCGACACCAACCGCGTCGGCTCGCAGGACCTGCAGCGCTTCGGCGGCACCTGCTTCGCCGTGCACGACGCCGACGTGGCGATCGTTGTCACCACGAGCTCTTACACGGCCCCGGCCCTGGAGTACGCCGAGGGGCTCGGCATCGTCTGCGTCGACGGCGAGGCCCTGGCCGCCTGGACCGACCTGGCCTCGCCCCCGCCCTGGGAATCCGGCAGCCGCGACGCCGCCGCCCGGGTGTCCACGGCCTGACGGGAAGGACAGCCCCCGGGCGCCGGCCGGGGGCCGGTGCCCGGGCGCACCGAGCGAGCCGGACCGTCTCGTCTTCTCGTTTCTCCGGCGCGCGGGGCGGCGGAGGATCAGGACGGCAGCGGCCGCGCGCTCACCCGATGGGCCGGTTCCTGGCCGCCGCCGCTGGGCAGGACGCGGACCTCGCCGCGGTCGCTGATCTCGGCCGTGACGATGCCGGTCTCGTCGGCGTACACGGGGTGGCCGCCCGGCCCCTTCTGCCCGGTCACGGACACCACCACGATGTCCTGTCCCGACTCGGGACCGTCCTCGAAGACCAGCTCGTACCTCTGGGTCTGCATCGTGTTCCATCCGTCCTGGTGGGGGTGCCGGAAAGGTGCTGCGGGCGGCGCGGGTAGAGCTCACGGCCATGCTCCGTCGCGGCCAGGCGGCGCGCATCTCGCGGGCACCCGGACCGGTGACGGCGGGCCCTCCCGCCCGGGATCGGGGCGGCAGGGCCCGGGCCGGTTAACCCGTCGGTGCACGGGTATGCGCCGCAAAGGGTGCGCGTCGGTTCGCGTCGCGGCGGCCCGCAGAGAAAGGCGTACGGGATGGCCGATCAGGCGGAAACGCGGCAGCACGAGCAGCTCCTGGCCGGGCTCAGGGTCGACACGACCCGTCCCGAACAGCCCGTCCTGCTCGACGGCGCGGGCCTGCCGATACGGACGTGGCGCGAGAACCACCCGTACGACCGTAAGATCCGCCGCGACGAGTACGAGCGCGCCAAGCGGATCCTGCAGATCGAGATGCTCAAACTGCAGAAGTGGGCGAAGGAGACCGGCGCCCGCATCGTGGTGGTCTGCGAGGGCCGGGACGCGGCGGGCAAGGGCGGCACCATCCAGCGGTTCACCGAACGCCTCAACCCGCGAGGTGCCCGGGTCGTCGCCCTCGACAAGCCCACCGAGCGCGAAGCGGGGCAGTGGTACTTCCAGCGCTACGTCGACCACCTGCCGTCCGCCGGCGAGATCGTGTTCTTCGACCGGTCCTGGTACAACCGCGCCGGCGTGGAGAAGGTCATGGGCTTCTGCACGGACGAGGAGTACCAGCTGTTCCTGCGCCAGTGCCCGTCCTTCGAGACGATGCTCGTCGAGGACGGCATCCACCTGGTCAAGTTCTGGTTCTCCGTCTCCCGCGCCGAGCAGCGCACCCGCTTCGCCATCCGCCGCGTGGACCCGGTGCGCCAGTGGAAGCTCTCGCCCACCGACATGGCCTCCCTCGACCTCTGGGACGACTACACGGCGGCCAAGATAGCCATGTTCCGCGCCACCGACACGGCCGACGCCCCATGGACCGTGGTCAAGAGCAACGACAAGCGCCGGGCGCGGCTCCAGGCCATGCGCCACCTGCTCTGGCGACTGGACTACGCCAACAAGGACACCCAGGCGGTAGGCCTCCCGGACCCGCTCATCGTGGGCGCCGCCGACACGCTCCTCGAACCCGGCGAGGAGACCACCGACCTCTCCCCGACCCCGCTGGCCGCCCACTCCTCGGGCCCCGGCGCCCACCCCTGAGGAGCCGTTCCGCCCCCGGTGCCCGGATGGGCGGCGGCGAACACGTCAAACGTGCCGCCTCTGGGCGGCCGTTGGTCCGCCCGCGCCGAGGCGCACGGAAACGGGGATGCGGCGGGGTGGGCGCTGTGCCAGGCTGACGGGCTCGTGGCGGCTCCTGCCGGGGCCGCGGACCGGCCCGTCCCGCACCGGGCAGCACACCACAGGAGCGTCCCGTGATCCCGCCCCGCCTGGCCCCGCTGCTGGAGCAGTTCGACTTCGCGACCGAGCGCCTCCTCGGCCGCATCGCGGGGCCCTCCATGGACAGCGGCGACGGCGCGGAGACGAAGACCGTCCCCATGACGGACGAGGAGTACCTCTGGGAGCCGGTGCCCGACTGCTGGTCGGTCCGCAGACGCGCGGACGGACCGGGGACGCGAGCGACGCTCCTGACCGGCGCCGGTCCCTGGGGACGTGACGCCGCGGCGTACCCGCACCCGTGGCCGCCGCCCTTCACCACACTGGCCTGGCGGCTGAGCCACCTCAGCGAGATGCTGTCGCTCCGCGCCGAGCACACGGTCGGCGCACGCGTGCGGACCCGCGACGACCACGTCGTCAGCGGAGACGCCGCAGGGGCCGTCGCCGCACTCACCGAAGGCGCGGCGGCCTGGCGGAAGGCGCTCGCAGGCGCCGACGACGCCGTGCTCGACACCGTCGGCCACTGCGCGTACCCCCACGGCAGCGACGCGGAGGAACCGTTCCTCGACATCGTCTGGTGGGTCAACCAGGAAGTGCTGCACCACGGAGCCGAGATCGCCCTGCTCCGCGACCTGTACCGGTCACGGCAGGCCTGACCGCCCCGGCCCTCCCGCGGTCCGGGAGGTCAGACGCCCATCGAGGTCAGGCTGTGCGCGATGCTGTTGAGCGTCGCGCCGATGCGCGGGTGGTTGATCTCGAAGCGGGCCAGCGACTGGTTCAGCCCCTCCAGCAGGCCGCCCTCGGCGGAGTGGTCCTCGCGGGCGGCCGCGGCCTCGAGCCGGGTCACCAGGTCGGCCAGATGGGCGCGTTCCCCGGGTGACAGCGACGGGTCCGCCGCCTGCTCGCGCAAGGTGGTGAGGGACGTGCGCAGTTCGTGCGTGGGCATCGGCGGTCCTGTCGTCATCGTTCCGTTGCTCTGACAGAGCCCCGGATACCCCGGTTCCGCCGGGCGAATCCGCCGCGCGCGGCGGCGCCCGGATCCGCCCCCGCCGGCCGCTCCGTCCCGTTCGTACCGTGGAGGCGCAAGCCGACTTCTCCGACCGGCAGGAGGAACGGCTCCGGGGTCCGGCGCCGGCTCGACCACTGGGCGCAGCGGCTGGGCGGCGAACTCCCGCACGCCGCCGTGCACTGGGGGTCCCTGTGGGCGATCCGGGCGGTCATCAAGCTGCCTGGCCCGAAGGTGAGGGGCGGCACAACAGGATAAGTGGGCCCGGGACGCCGGCACAACAGGATAAGTGGGCCCGGGACGCCGGCTCAGCGGGGGAGGGCCGCGATGATCGCCTTGCCCGGGCCGAACCGCGGCTGGGCGACGGTCACGGAGTGGGCGAGGCGCTGGATCAGGGGCCAGCCGAATCCGCCGGTCCGTCCGCTGAGGTCGGGGCTGCGGTCCTGGGGGTGCGCCGGGCTGGGGTCCTCGACGGTCACCTGGATGAGGTGGCGGTCGGCGCGAAGATTCAGCGCGGTGACCGCACCGGCGTGGCGCAGCGCGTTGGTGACCAGCTCGGAGACCAGCAGCAGCACGTTCTGGACGGTCGACTCGGGCGGGGGCGGATTGAGGTCCGCGAGGAAGCCGCACGCGGCGTCGCGCGCCTGCGCCGCGCGAAGCGGCCGGCAAGTGCACTCCAGTGGATGGTCGGTGGGAGCGTTCTCGGCCAGGTTCAGGTTCTGCACGGCGTTCACCCCGTTCTGCGGCGGCCCCTTCCGTGGGCCTTCCCGCGCGACCCCGCGGGAGGGGTCCGGGAGCAGGGGCCCCCGGGGTGTCGTCAGTTGGTGGCGAGCATGCCCTCGCGCAGACGGCTGAGCGTGCGCGTGAGGAGCCGGGAGACCTGCATCTGGGAGATGCCCAGGCGCGCGCCGATCTGGGCCTGCGTCATCTCCTGGCCGAAGCGCATCTGGATGATCAGCTTCTCGCGTCCGGCGAGCTGCTCCAGCAGGGGCGCCAGGCTGTGGAGGTCCTCGAAGAGCTCCATGGCCGGGTCCTCGTCGCCGAGGGTGTCGGCGAGGGCGCGCGGGGCGCTGTCGGAGGACTCGTCCTGATCGTTGTCGAGGGACTGGCTGGAGTGGCCGTTCGCGGCGACCAGCCCTTCGATGACCTCGTCGTCGCTGAGGCCCAGGTGGGTCGCCAGCTCGCGGACCGTCGGCGCGCGGTCCAGGCCGGCGCTGAGCTCCTCCTTGCCGCGGGCCAGCTGGATGCGCAGCTCCTGGAGCCGCCGCGGGACGTGCACCGCCCACGTCGCGTCGCGGAAGTGACGCTTGATCTCCCCGGTGATGTAGGGGAGGGCCAGGGTCGTGAACTCGTTGCCCATGGCCGGGTCGAAGCGGTCGATGGCCTTGATGAGGCCGATCGTTCCGACCTGGATGAGGTCCTCGATGTCGGTGCCGTCGGTGCGGTTGCGGAAGCGGCGCGCGGCGAACTGGACGAGGGACAGGTTCATCTCGATCAGCGTGTTGCGCACGTACTGGCGCTCCGGCGTGCCCTCCTCCAGGGTGGCGAGGCGGAGGAAGAAGACCTTCGACAGGGCGCGGGCGTCAGCCGGGGCGACCTCGCGGGCGTTGTCGATGCGCGGCAGCTGCGCCGGCACCTCGGCCTCTGCCGAAACCTCCTGAGCCGTGGCGGCGGTCTGCTGCGTGGCGACGATGTTCACTGTCCGCTCCCTGACGCGATCTCGACTTCATGACCGGTGGCACTCCCCGGTGCCGCGGCCGGTGTGGCTGCGCAGCAAGAGCATCGCCTGTCCGCACCACACCCGTCAAGCAATACGTGAAAAACTTTTCGTGAGTCGTGTTGCGTGAAAGCTCTTTGGTGTGATGAATCTATCCAAACGGCGCAAAATGACGTCTCTTTGTCGACATGAGTACCTTCCCGGGCAGACGTGGCACGGGATCCGGCGCCCCGAGCGGACCGGGATACCGGCCGAACGGACGAGGAGGATCCCGCCGTCCCTTCCGTAGCCTGGTGCGAGAACGTCAGACCGGGGGCCGAGTACAAGGGGAAACGCATCCATGGGCATCGTCAGCAGTTCCAGGACCCGGCGGCGGACAAGCGTCACCGTGGCGGCCGCCGTCCTGGGCATCCTTGCCGCGGCGGGCGCCCCGGCCCTCGCGGCGACGGACGTCCCCGCCGGCCGGAACCCGGCCCAGCCCCCCGCCGGGCCCCTGGCGAAGGAACCGGCCGGGACCCCGGCGAAGGCTCCTGCCGGGACCCCGGCGAAGGCCCCCGGCGGAAACTTCGCGCAGGCCCCGGCCCCGTACGGGGTCCCGCTCGGCATCTCCCGCCTCGCCGAGGGCGCCGGCCGCTCCATAGCGATCACGATCGACGACGGCCCGGACCCCACCTGGACGCCCCAAGTCCTGCGGGTGCTCAAGGAGAACGACGTCAAGGCGACGTTCTGCATGATCGGAACGAAGGCGCGCGCGTACCCGGACCTGGTCCGCGAGGTCGCGGCTGCCGGACACCGGCTGTGCGACCACTCCGTCGATCACGACGTGACGATGGACCACAAGCCCGTCGCCTACCAGAAGCAGCAGATCCTCGACGCCAAGGACATGATCGAGAAGGCGGCGCCGGGCGTCGCCGTGGACTACTACCGCGCTCCGGGCGGAGCGTTCACGCCGGACAGCCGCGCGATAGCGGCCGCGAGCGGCATGCGGCCGCTCGGGTGGAGCGTGGATCCCAAGGACTGGAGCCGGCCGGGCCTGCCGGCCATCGTGTCCGCGGTGGAGAACGGGTTGCCCCGGCAGCCGACGGTCCTCTTCCACGACGGCGGCGGCGACCGCAGCGAGACGGTCGCCGCGCTGAAGGAGTACCTCCCGTGGCTCACCGCCCACGGGTACACCTTCGCCTTCCCGGACCGGACCACGCCCTGACGTCAGAGCCCGGCGCCCGGCCGTCCCGGCGCCCGGCCGTCCCGGCGTCCGGGCGTCCCGGCGCCGGGACGGAAACGACAGGAGGGCCCGGATCCGTCAGGATCCGGGCCCTCCTGGGCAGTAGCGGGGACAGGATTTGAACCTGCGACCTCTGGGTTATGAGCCCAGCGAGCTACCGAGCTGCTCCACCCCGCGTCGGTGAACACCACCCTACGGTACCGCGCGGCGCCCTACCGCCACCCCCCCGGTCAGGCCGCCGCGGTACGCGGCCCGGCCCCGGCCTCCGCCTCGCGGGCCGCCCGCCGGTTCAGCGCGTCCTCGTCGGTGTGCGCGTCGTACGAGATCAGCTTCGGCAGCAGCGCCGCCAGTACGGCCACCGACGCCACACAGGCCAGCCCGCCGCTCCAGAAGGCCGTCCGCGTGCCCGTCCAGCCCGCCATCGCCCCCGCCCGGACCTGGCCGAGCTGCGGGCCGACGCTGTACGACAGGACCTCGATGCCGGCCAGCCGACCGCGCAGCCCCTCGGGGATCGTCTGGTTCCAGATGGTGCTGCGTCCCAGCCCGCTCAGCATGTCGCCCGCGCCCGCCACCGCCAGGCACAGCAGCACCGGCCAGACCGTCGTGAACCAGCCCGCCGCCGCGACAGCCAGCCCCCACGCCGCGGCCCCGCACACCACCAGCAGCCCGTGCCGCCGTACCCGCGACACCCAGCCGCTCGTCAGACCCAGCACCAGCGAACCCACCGCGCCCGCCGCGTACATCAGGCCCAGCGCCCACACGGCGTCGAGCTCGTCCGCCAGGAACGGCAGGATCGCGTTCGGGAAGGCGAAGAACATCGCCGCCAGGTCGATGGCGTACGTCCCCAGCAGCACCGGACGGCCCCACGCGTAGCGCGCGCCCTCGGCGATCCCGCGCAGCGACGGACGCTCGGCGTCCTTCACGGGCGGCGCCGGGGCCAGCCGCACGCACAGCAGCACCGAGACGAGGAACCCGGTGACGGTGACGGCGTACGCCGAGGCGTAGCCCGCGAAGGCGACGACGAGGCCGGCCAGCGCCGGACCCGCGATCGCGCCGAACTGGTAGCGCAGCCCGTTGAGCGCGGCGGCCGCCGCCAGCTGCTCGTGCGGCACGATCCGCGCCATCAGTGAGTCCAGCGCAGGCCGCTGCAGCCCGGTCAGCGCCGACACACCGGCCGCCACCACGTACAGCGGCCACAGCAGGGGGTCCGGCAGGAGCGCGTTCACCAGCAGCACCAGCGCGAGCACCCCGAGCCCGGCCTCGGTCAGCAGGATCAGCCGCCGCCGGTCCACGGCGTCGGCCAGCGCGCCCCCGTACAGCCCGCAGACCACCAGCGGCACCAGCTCCACTGCGCCCATCGCCCCGACCGCCAGCGGCGAGTCCGTCATGTGCTTGATCTGGAGCGGCAGCGCGATCATCGCCATGAACGAGCCGAAGAAGGTGACCGTGCCCTGGTAGAACAGCAACCGGAAGTCCCGGCCGGAACGCCAGGGTGAGAGGTCGGGCAGTACGGCGGCCCATCGGGAAGTGCTCACGAGGATCCATCGTCAGTGGTCGCGAACACCACGGCAACGCATTTGTCCGCCCCGGACGGGCGAATCCGGCACCGGACGCGTGGCAAGGCCGCCGCACGGTGGCAGCCATGGGTCATGGCACCGGTGTCCGCGTTCCTGCGTACGGCCGCGTCCCACGCCTGGCGTCTGCTGGTCGTCGGCGCCGCCGTCTACGCGGTCTTCGCCGTGCTGGGCCGGTTCCACGAGATCGCCGTCGCGCTCTTCCTCGGCCTGGTCGTCACGGCGCTGCTCGCCGTCCCCGTCCGGTGGATGGAGCGCGTCATGCCCCGGGCGCCGGCGGTCGCCGTCTGCCTGATCGGCAGCGCGGTGCTGCTGCTCGGCGGGCTGGCGCTGGTGGGCGAGGCGGTGGCGGGAGAGAGCACCACGCTGGTGCGGGAGTTCCGCGCGGGCCTCGACAGCATCGAGGCGTGGCTGGAGCGGCCTCCCTTCCGGCTGAACCCGGGCGCGCTGTCGGACGTACAGTCGCGCCTCGGGGAGTACCTCTCCAGTCACCGGTCCACCCTGGTCAGTACGGCGCTCAGCGGCGCCGGGCACCTGGTGGAGGTCCTTGCCGTGGTCGCCCTCGCGCTCTTCTCCGCCGTCCTGTTCCTGCACAGCGGCGACCGCCAGTGCTCGTGGTTCTGCGCGCAGCTGCCCGACGCGTCGCGCGAGCGCGTGGGGGTCGCCGGGCGGGCGGCCTGGCGTACGTTCACCGGTTACACCCACGGGATCGTGCTGATCGCGGCGAC
The DNA here is from genome assembly GCF_026627255.1 of Streptomyces antarcticus. GTDB lineage: Bacteria > Actinomycetota > Actinomycetes > Streptomycetales > Streptomycetaceae > Streptomyces > Streptomyces antarcticus. The sequence goes on from NZ_JAPNLM010000022.1 coordinate 124,029, forward strand.
GAACGCCGTCCTCGTCGGGGTGGCCCTGTACTTCCTGGGGGTTCCGCTGGCCGTTCCGCTGGCGCTGCTGGAGTTCTTCGCGGCGTTCGTCCCCCTCGTCGGCTCGCCGGTGGCGCTGGCGGTCGCCGCCGTCGTCGCACTCGCCGCTAAGGGACCGGTCACCGCGGCCGTGGTGGTCGCCCTGATCGTGGTCATCGGCCAGATCGAGGGGCACCTGCTGCATCCGCTGGTGATGAGCTGGGCGGTCCGGCTGCACCCCCTGGTGGTGGCGGTCTCGGTGATCGCCGGAGCCATCGCCGCGGGAGTGGTGGGCGCGGTCGTCGCGGTTCCGCTGGTCTCGGTGACCTGGTCGGTGTACACGGCCCTGCGCGACGCCCGCCTCGGCGCGGCCGCGGCTCCCTGACGGGCGCGTCGACCTGCGGCCCGGGTCACCGGCGGTACCCGTCACCCGCGGTTCCCGTCACCGGCGGTTCCCGTCACCCGAGGTTCGGGCCACCCGGGGCCCGGGCTACCCGCGGTTCGCGGCGGTCCGGGCGAGTTCGTCGTCGAGTGCCACGGCGGCCGTGATCAGCGCGAGGTGGGTGAAGGCCTGGGGGAAGTTGCCGAGCTGCTCGCCCGTGGGGCCGATCTCCTCGGCGAACAGCCCGATGTGGTTCGCGTAGGTGAGCATCTTGTCGAAGGCGTAGCGGGCCTGCTCGATCCGCCCCGCCCGGGCGAGGGCGTAGACGTACAGGAAGCTGCACAGGGAGAACGTGCCCTCCGCCCCCTGGAGGCCGTCGGGCGAGGCGGCCGGGTCGTAGCGGTAGACGAGGCTGTCGGAGACGAGCTCGCCCTCCATCGCGTCGAGCGTGGAGAGCCACCGCGGGTCGCGCGGGGCGATGAAGCCGACCAGGGGCATCAGCAGCAGCGAGGCGTCCAGGACGTCGCTGTCGTAGTGCTGGACGAACGCCCGCCGTTCCGCGCTCCAGCCGCGGGTCATGATCTGCTCGAGCAGGGCGTCGCGCGCCGCGGTCCACCGGGCCAGGTCCGCGGGGCGGGCGTTGGCCGTGGCCTGGCGGATGCCGCGGTCGAAGGCGACCCAGCACATGAGGCGGCTGTAGGTGAAGTCCTTCCGGCCGCCGCGGGTCTCCCAGATGCCCTCGTCGGGGCGGTCCCAGTTCTCGCACAGCCAGTCCAGCACCTCCGCGCAGCGCTTCCAGGCGTCGTAGCCGATGATGTCGGCGACCTGCCCGGACTGAGCGAGGGCGTAGACGGCCTCGCCGTAGATGTCCAGCTGGAGCTGGCCGGCGGCGCCGTTGCCCGCGCGCACCGGGGCGGAGGCGCGCCATCCCTCGAGGTGGTCGAGGACCTCCTCGTGCAGGTACGGGTCCCCGTCGACGCGGTACATGATCTGAAGGGGCTCACCGTTGGGCGCGCGGCCCTCCTGGAGGCGGTGCCCGAGCCAGTCGCGGAAGGCGTTCGCCTCCTGCGTGAACCCGAGGTCCCGCATGGCGCGCACCGAGAGGGAGGCGTCGCGGACCCAGGTGTAGCGGTAGTCCCAGTTGCGCTCCCCGCCCTCCTGTTCGGGCAGGCCCGTGGTGGCGGCGGCGATCGGGGCGCCGGTGGGGGCGTACGTGAGGAGCTTGAGGGTGATCGCGGACCGGTTGACCATCTCCTGCCACCGGCCCCGGTAGCGGCAGCGTTCGATCCAGTCGTGCCAGAAGCGGCGCGCGCCGGTGAACTGCTCCACCATGTCGGCCATGGTCACCGGCGGCGGGGCCGCGCCGCCGGCGTCGCAGACCGTCAGCACCACGGCCGCGTGCTCACCCGCCTCCAGAGCGACGCGGGCGCGCACGTCCCGGCCGTCGGCCTCCAGCGACAGGGCGCCGACCGCTTGGAGGTGCGCGGTGATGCCGGGCCCCTCGAAGCGCGCGGTGGCCCCGTCCGAGGCCAGGGCGTGCGGGAGCCGTCCGTAGTCGAAGCGGGGGCGGCACTCGAGCGTGAAGCGCACCGCCCCCCGGACGACCCGCATGAAGCGCACGATCTGGTGCCGGTCGGTGACGGTGTGGGGGTCGTGCACCGGCATGAAGTCCACGACCTCGCCGACGCCCTCGGGCGTGAGGAAACGAGTGATGAGGATGCCGGTGTCGGCCAGGTAGAGCTGACGCGTGGTGACGGCGGGCGGGCCGAACGCGTCACCGGGGCCGGAGGCGCCGTCCGCCGCGCCGCCGGCGCGGCCGGGGGCGTCCGCGGTGATGGCGAAGTACCCGCCGCGGTCGTGGTCGAGGAGGCCCGCGAAGACGCTGGGCGAGTCGAAGCGCGGTGAGCAGAACCAGTCGAGCACTCCCTCGGAGGAGACCAGCGCGCAGGTCTGGAGGTCACCGATCAGGCCGTGCTCGGCAATGGGCGGGTAGCGGCGCATCGGCTCTCCGGGGCTGTCGGGGGCGGCCCGGCCCGGCCGGGCAGCGGCGGACGGGGGCCGGCCCGCCGGGGGACGCCGTCGGAGTCGCTCCGGGGCCTTCGGACCGGCCACCGCGAACGCCGCGGGGACCGGCGGACCGGACGGGCGTGAAGGGGAGCGTCCGCCCGACGGCGTCACTCGCGGCGGGCGGTCGCGACGCCGCCGGGGTCCCGCCTCCCGCCGCCGGGGTCCCGCCTCCGCCGCGGTCTGGCGTGCGGCGCCCGGGACGGCGGTGGCGCGGCCACCGCATACGTCAGACGGTGCGGTCCTGGCGGGCGCTGCCGGTGCACAGGGCCCAGATGACGAAGAGGCCGATGGCGATCGAGACGATGGCCCAGATCGGCGTGTAGGGCAGCCACATGAAGTTCAGGACCACGCTGATGCCGGCCAGGACCACGCCCGTCGCGCGGGCCCAGAGGGCTCCCTTGAAGAGTCCGGCGCCGACGACGATCAGGATGATGCCGAGGATCAGGTGGATCCAGCCCCACGCCGTCACGTCGAACTTGAAGGTGTAGTTGCCCACGCGGGTGTATACGTCGTCCTCGGCGATGCCGGAGATCCCCTTGATCACGCCGAGTACGCCGTCCACGAGGAGCAGGACGGCGGCGAACACGGTGCCGCCGGCAGCCCAGGGGCTTCCGGTGTCGTGGGACCGGTTCGAGGCGGGGCTGGAGGGCTGGGGTGTCGTCTGGTGGGCCACGGGATGCTCCTTGACCTGAGGGAACGCCGCTTCAGGCGCGACTCCAGCATTCGCCGTGACCCGGGGGAGGGACACCGGAGCGCGGCCGTTCGGGTGAACCCGTTCGCACGGAAGGCGGTGTCTCCTCCCCGCCCGCCGGTGTGGGGGAGGCGCGTCCTCGCCGATCCGGTCCCGGGTCCTCGGCCAGGACGACGGTGCCGCCGAGGGAGAGGGTACCGACGATGCCGGGGGAGCCGAGGACGAGACCGGACACGGCGGGCAGCGCGGCGAGGTACACGTCGTCCTCGCTGAGCGGCACCAGCTCGGCGGCGGCCCGCGCCTGGTAGGCGAAGTCGTCGTGGGTGCGCGGAACGGGCAGGGGCTCTGGGGCGGCAGTGCCGGAGAGGAGGAAGAACGCCACCTGGCCGGCGTTCCGCGCGAGCGCCCGGTCGGGCGGGGAGCCGACGGAGCCCGGCGGGAAGCAGTGACAGCCCGAGGTGTCGGTCGTGAAGCCGCCGTACGGGGACGCGGCACCCGGAGCGTCGAGGGGCAACACCCGCCGCACGAAGGGCGCTTCGGCGGCGACGCCCGCGGTCTGGGCGCGCTGGGTGCCCGAAAGGCCTCCGTGCGGCGGGTGCCGGGCCGGCACCCGGCGCACGGAGGCCCGCGCGGCGTTCCCGACCCCGCGGCACGCACGCGCTAGTACCGCAGTGCCGTGCCGGTCTCCGCCGTGACCGTGCCGGACAGCTTGTGCGTGCTGCGGGCGGTGCCCTGCCCCGTCGCGTTCCCGGGCACGTCCGACACCGTCACCACGACCGTGTCCAGGAGGTTCCCGCTCTCGTCCTTCAAGTTCACCTGCACCGCGAACGACTTCGCCGACCCGTCGGTGTTCTTCACGGACACGGGCACCGTAGTGAAGCCCTCCCCGTCGGCCGCGGGCGCGCCCAAGGTCACCTCCGCCTTCGCGTCCACCCCGTCCTTGACCTCCCCGAGCTTGTCCCTCGCCACGGCGGCGGCGGACGCCGCCGCGTCCGACGCCCCGGACGCGGCGGAGGAGACCGCCGCCCCCGCCGACTCCACCGCCGAAGCTGCCTTCGAGGCCGCCGTGCCGGGATCACCGTCCCCCGAGCAGCCCGCCGTACCCAGCGCCAGTGCCGCCGCGACCACCACACCGGCCGCGCCACGCATCCACACGATCGCCATCACGCCTCCAAAGTTGTCCGTCCCGTCAAGTCAAGGCTCTGACCGCCCGGACACGGGGTATCACCCGGCTCTCCATCCGGGTGACGGCAGCCTCCGGCGCCCGCGCGGGAGCCGCCGTCGGCGGGACGCTCACCCGCGTGGGGGAGGCGTGTCCGCCAGGTCCGCCTCCGGGGCGACGGCAGGACAGCCGGGCTCGAAGAGGCTGTGGTGCGTGACCACGACCAGCTCACCACACCAGAACACGCCTCCCCACGACACCGGGCTCGGCCTCGCCCCATCGGCGCACCAGGCCGAGGGCGGTGTTGACCTTCGTGTGACCGGATCGGGCGGCCCCCGCCCGCATGCCGCCGGCGGGGGCGGCGCGGCCGCCGGGCGCCGGGGTGTGCCGGGGGCCCCGCCGGCCTTCTCGGGGGGACCCGCCCAGGGGTTAGTCTGTGCGGGTGGAGGCGGCTGACCGGCGAGAAGACGAGGGACCCCGTGCCGGGCGGCCGGGCACGGGCGACGCACGGCTGATGGCCGTCGCCCGCCACCTGCGCCACATCAACGGCGAGATGAACGGGCAGATCCACCGCTTCGCCGGGGAACAGGGCCTGCACGCCACGGACATCCAGGCCCTGGCCGCCATCCTCGACGCCCCGTCCCCGCTGACCGCCGGTCGGCTCGGGCAGCACCTCGGGATCACCTCGGGCTCCGTCACCGCCTGCCTCGACCGCCTGGAGAAGGCGGGGCACGTCCGGCGCGTCCGGGACTCGGCCGACCGCCGCGTCGTGCACCTCTACTACGAGCCCACGGCCCGCAAGGTCGCGGCCGATCATTTCCGCGTCCTGGCCCGGGCCACGGAACGCGCCCTGGAACGCGTCGGCGAGGATGACGCGGCCGCCGCGCTGAGGTTCCTCGCCCTCCTCGGCGAGGAGTTCTCCGCAGGCGGATCGAGCGGATCGAGTGGATCAGGCGGATCGGGCGGGCCCGGCGGATCCGCCGGAGCCTGAGCCCGGGGTCCCGCCCGCGCCTGACGGCGTACGGGCGGGGCCGGCTCCGCGGACTCAGTCCGTACCCGCCGCCGCGGGCTTCCGCTCCGGGGCCGGGTCGGCGGGCCGGCTGAGGCGTCCGGGCCACCAGGCCCGGGGGCCGATGTCCAGCACCAGCGCGGGCACGAGGAGCGAGCGGACGAGCAGGGTGTCCATCAGTACCCCGAACGCGACGATGAACGCGATCTGTACGAGGAAGGCGAGCGGGATCACGCCGAGGGCGGCGAAGGTCGCCGCGAGCACCACCCCCGCCGAGGTGATCACCCCGCCGGTGGCCGTCAGCCCGCGCGTCACCCCCTCGCGGACGCCGTGCCGCAACGACTCCTCGCGGACCCGCGACATCAGGAAGATGTTGTAGTCGACGCCCAGCGCCACCAGGAAGACGAACCCGTACAGCGGGACCGAGGAGTCGGTACCCGTGAAGCCGAAGACGTACCGGAAGACCAGGGCCGACACCCCCAGCGTGGCGAAGAAGTTCAGGGCGACCGTGGCGACCAGCAGCAGGGGCATCACCAGCGAGCGCAGCAGCCCGATCAGGATCACCAGGATGACGGCCAAGACCACCGGGACGATGAGCGCGCGGTCCCGTTCGGCGGTCCGCTGCGTGTCGTAGGCCTGCGCGGTGTAGCCGCCCACGAGGGCGCCGGCGTCCGGCACCGCGTGCACGGCCTGGCGCAGCCGCGCCACCGTCGCCTTCGCCGCCTCGGTGTCCGGCGGATCCTCCAGCGTGGCGTCGACGCGGACCCGCCCGTCCGCGATCACCGGCGACTGCGGCCTCCCCGGCTCGGCCACCACCGAGGCCGAGGCCACTCCATCGGTCTCCTCGACCGCCCGGCGGACCTCCGGCAGCCGGTCGGCGTCGGCGATCACCACGGCGGGATTCCCCGAACCGCCCGGGAAGTGCCGGCTCAACTCGCGCTGTCCGGCGACGGACGGAGCCTCGTTCACGAAGATCTCGTCGAGCGGCACGCCCCCGGAGTTGAGGGTCGGCGCGAAGGCCGAGCAGGCCAGCAGGCCCACGAGGACGACGGACCAGACCTTGCGCGGGGCGCGGTCGACGAGCGCGGCGGTCCGTTCCCAGATCCCCCGCCCGCCGTTCTCCCGCCCGCCGTTCTCCCGCCGGACGCGCGCGGGCCAGTACGCCCGGCGGCCCAGCAGCACCAGGGCGCAGGGAAGGAAGGTGAGCGCGCTCAGCACCGCGCACACGATCCCGATCGCACCGACCGGGCCGAGCGCCCGGTTGTTGGTCAAGTCGCTGAGGAACAGGGCGAGCAGGCCCAGCGCGACCGTGCCCGCACTGGCCACGATCGGCCCGGCCGACCGGCGCAGGGCGTCGCGCATCGCCGTGAAGCGGTCGTCCTCGTGCTGGAGTTCCTCGCGGAAGCGCGCCGTCAGCAACAGGGCGTAGTCCGTGGCCGCGCCGATCACCAGGATCGAGAGGATCCCCTGGACCTGGCCGTCCACGCGCACCAGCCCCCGGTCCGCCAGCGCGTAGACGACGGCGCACGCCGTGCCCAGCGCGAACACCGCCCCGATGATGATCAGTACGGGAAGCAGCACGCTGCGGTAGACGAGCAGCAGGATGACGAGGACGGTGAGCAGCGCCACGCCGAGCAGCAGGCCGTCGATGCCGGCGAAGGCGTCCGACAGATCGGCCTGCGTGGCGGCGGGGCCCGTCAGCTGGACCGTCGTCCCGCCGACCACGGAGGCGGCGGCACGGATCTCGCCCAGCGCCGACGGCAGTTCGTCGCCCAGGTCGGGGCGCAGCTGGAGCACGGCCCGCAACGCCCTGCCGTCCTCGGACGCGGCGACGGGGGACGGCGGCCCCGCGAAAGCGGGCCCGCCGTCGAGCCGGGCGAGGGCCGTGGTCGCGGCCTGCTCCTGTTCGGGAGTGACGGACGCGCCGCCGTCGCGGGTCCAGACCACGACGGCGGGAAGGGTCTCCTGCTGCCGGAAGGCGGCCTGGGCCCGGACGACCTTCGTGGACTCGGCGCTCCGGGGGAGGAAGGCGGCCTGGTCGTTGGTGGCGACCTCACCGAGCTTGCCGGCGTACGGGCCCAGCGTGCCGCCGATACCGAGCCACGCCACGAGGAGGAGGGCGGGCACGAGCCATCGGGCCAGTCGGGGAGAGGGGGACATGATGCTCCTGGGGCAGGGGTCTCTCGATAGCCACTTATCTTGATGGTCAAGATATACGGCTGTGAGGACAGCCCCTCACCGGGCACGCCCACCGACGCGGTCTGCGCCGTCGCCCCGCGGCCTCTCCCCGGGCAGGCGGGCGGACGGGCGCGACCTCGCCGCGAGCGAGGTGATCCGGCGCGGGCGTTGTGCGGGGTGGCCGGGCGGTCCGGACGTGAACAGGGGGGTCAAGCGCGGACGTTGAGCAGGGTCAGCGGGCTCGAGCTGGGCCGGGGGGAGCCGGCCTCGGGTTCGAGGGTCAGGCCGACGGCCAGGGCCTGACCGGTGTCGCCGCGCAGCAGTACCGCGCCGTCGTGTCGCATCGAGCCCGCCGGACGCATGGTGCCGTGGTCGTCGAACCACAGCTGGTAGACCTTCCCGGCAGGTGCGGGAGGCAGGCCCGAGGCCACGAACACGGACCTGTTCAGCAGCGCCGACGTCACCACGGAGACGGTCGCGCCCCCGCGGGTGCGCCCGTACACGGTCCGCGCGTCGGGCGCGGTCATGACGGCGGACAGTTCCCGCACCTGCCAGTCGGAGAGCAGCGCCCGGGGCCGCGCCTGCGCGATCCGCTGGTGCTGCCACACGGCGGCGGAACCAAAGGCGGCCGCGGCGACACAGGCCGCCAGGACCACGGGCCCCGCCCTGCGGATCAGGAGCGCGAACGGTCCGACGGCACGCTCGGGGCGCGTGGGCGGGGGCGACTGGCGGACGGAGCCGATGCCGCACAGGACCGCCCGCCGCACGGACGTGGGCGGGGACAGGCCCACCGCTGACGCGAGAGCGGCCGACGTCGCCCTGAAACCGGCCACCTCCAGCGCGCACGCCGGGCACCGCTCCAGGTGGGAGGCGAAGGCGCGGCGCTCCTCACCGCCGAGCGCGTCGAGGGCGTAGGCACCCGCGAGGGCGTGCGGATCTTCTTCGTGTTTCATCTGGTCACCCCATGCGGTCGTGCGGCGGGACGGGTCCGCCGCACAGGTCGGGTCTCCTGCCTGCCGGGAGCGGGCCCGCTCCGTCGCAAAGCCCGCGTCCGCCCCGGCGCCGTCGACGGACAGGGCGGCAGCGCCGTGGCCGGTCCACGGGGTGACTGGCGCTCGACCCGGCATCGGGACCGACCCCCTTGGTGCTGCGGCGGCCGGCCGTGGACCCGTCCGTCGCCTGAACGGTGTTCGGAACGGCGGCCGATGAGGATTGGCCTTGCGCACGGCTGCGCCCGTACGGCCGAACGCCCGGCCTGAACGACCGGCTGAACGTATGGGCGGCCGCGGTGCGAGCAGGTGCCCGCCCCGGAGGGCGTCCGTCTGCGGCGCCCCCTGCCGGTGCGTCGCGACGTCAAGGAAGCGGCCGATCTTCATCTCATCGAAGGTGGGACCAATCCGCCGGACGTGGTGGCGCGAATGCAGGGTGTGAGCAACTTCCGCACGACCTTCATCCGCGGCCTCAAGGGCGCCGCGGCCGGCCTGCTGGCCGGTTACACCGCCCTGGCGGTCGCCGAACTCGTCGCCTCCCTGGCGCGGCCGGAGGCCGGACCGGTGACCGTCGTCGGCGGCGCGGCCATCGACCGGACGCCGGCCGCGGTGAAGGACTTCGCGATCCGCACCTTCGGCGAGAGCGACAAGCTCGTCCTCCAGCTCGGCATCCTGGCGACCCTCGGCCTCCTCGCCGTCGCGCTGGGCCTGCTCTCCCTGCGGTACCGGCGCACCGGCGCCGCCGGTGTGCTCCTGTTCGGCGTCATCGGCGCGGCGGCCGCGCTGACCCGGCCCGACACCCAGGGCCCCGTGGACGCCCTGCCCTCCCTCGTCGGCGCGCTCGCGGGCGCGGCGATCCTCTACCTCCTGGCCGGCAGGATCGTCTCCGTCGCCGGACCGGAGCCCTTGGCCGGACCGGACACCGCCGCCGGACCGGAGCCCGTGGCCGGAGGGCGCCAAGGGCGCTGGTCGCGGCGGGGGTTCCTTGCCGCGGCCTCGGTCACCGCCGTCGCCGCCACCGGCCTGGGGGCTCTGGGTCGTACGCTCTCCGGCCGTCGCGGCCAGGGCGCCGTGGCATCCAGGGAAGGGCTGAAGCTTCCCGCACCGGCGTCGCCGGCCCCCGCCCTGCCGGCCGGAGTCCAGCTGAAGGCCCAGGGCATCAGCTCCTTCACCACGCCGAACAAGGACTTCTACCGCGTCGACACCGCCCTGGTCGTCCCCAAGGTCGACGCCGACACCTGGCGGCTGCGCATCCACGGCAAGGGAGTCGCCCGGCCGCGCACCTACACCCTCCAGGACCTGCTCGAACGTCCCCTGATCGAGCGCGACATCACCCTGACCTGCGTGTCCAACGAGGTCGGCGGCCCCTACATCGGCCACGCCCGCTGGCTCGGCGTCCGCCTGGCCGACCTGCTGCGCGAGTGCGGCGTCAAGCCGCCCTCGAAGGGCGGCCCCGCCGACCAGCTCGTCGCCCGCTCCGTCGACGGGATGGCGCTCGGCTCCCCGGTCGAGGACGTCATGGACGGCCGCGACGCGATCCTCGCCGTCGGCATGAACGGCGAACCGCTCCCCTTCGACCACGGCTTCCCCGTACGGATGCTCGTCCCCGGCCTCTACGGGTACGTGTCGGCCTGCAAGTGGATCAAGGACCTGGAGCTCACCACCTTCGACGCCTACGACGCCTACTGGGTCAAGCGCAAGTGGGCCCGCAAGGCGCCGATCAAGACGCAGGCCCGCATCGACACCCCCAAGCCCTTCGCCCGCCCGGCCGCAGGCGCCGTTGTCGTCGCCGGCGTGGCGTGGGCCCAGCACCGCGGCATCGACCGCGTCGAGGTACGGATCGACGACGGGCCCTGGCAGGACGCGGACCTCGCGCCGCAGGCCGGCATCGACACCTGGCGCCAGTGGTCCTTCCCCTGGAAGGCCGCGGCCGGCGGCCACACCCTCACCGTCCGGGCCACCGACGGCACCGGCGCCGTGCAGACCGAGGAGCGCGCCCGGACCGTCCCCGACGGGGCCAGCGGCTGGCACAGCGTCTTCGTCACCGCCGGATAGCCCCCGAAGCCGCCGGCCCCCGAAGCCGCCGGCCCCCGACGGGCCGGTCCGCTGACGGGCCGGCCCCCTCAGATCAGACCAGACCACACCCCCTTCAGAAGAATCACCCATGCCCCAGGAGAGGTTCACCATGTCCAACACCCTGCGCATCCGCCGTACCGCGCTCGCCGTCGCCGCGGCGGTCGTTCTGCCGTTCTCGCTCGCGGCCTGCTCGGAGTCGGGCAAGGACGCCGCCGCCGGCTCCACCGCCGACAAGAGCTCCGACTCCGCCGCCTCAGAGGCGGCCACCCCGGCCGCGCCGGCCGCGGACGGGCCGTTCGGCTCGGCCTGTGCGGGCGTTCCGGCGGAGGGTGCGGGTTCGTTCGACGGGATGGCGAAGGACCCGGTGGCGACGGCCGCCTCCAACAACCCGGCCCTGTCGACGCTGGTCACCGCGGTCAAGCAGGCCGGCCTGGTGGACACCCTCAACAACGCCAAGGACATCACGGTGTTCGCGCCGACCAACGACGCCTTCGCGAAGATCCCGAAGGCCGACCTGGACAAGGTCCTCGCCGACAAGGCCACCCTGACGAAGATCCTCACCTACCACGTCGTGGGCGAGAAGCTGACGCCGCAGCAGCTGGAGAACGGCTCCTTCGACACCCTGGAGAAGACCAAGGTGACCACCGCCGGCTCCGGCGAGGCGTACAAGGTCAACGGCACGTCCAGTGTCGTCTGCGGCAACGTCAAGACCGCCAACGCCAACGTCTACATCGTCGACACCGTCCTGATGCCCAAGTAACACCACCCGGTGCCCGCTGCGGCACACGCCCGCGGGCCGGGACTCCCGTCGGAGTCCCGGCCCGCGGACGTGCGCTCACGGCTAGCCCTGGTTCAGCGGCAGCGCGATGTCCGTGACCTGCTGCCGGGCCGGGAACGTACCGCGCCCGGTCGCCTTGCCGTTCAGCACGTTGATCTCGTACAGGCCGTACGAGCCGCCGGCGCCGATGGTGGCGAAGCCCCTGTTCACGCCGGTCTTGACGGAGTAGTAGATGTCGAAGCCGGCGTTCGGCGCGGCGTTGACGCCGAGGTTGCCGGTGGGCGCGAGGGTGCCCGCGTTGGCCGGGGACTGCAGCGAGATCCGGTCTGCCGCGGTGTCCAGGTCGAACAGGGTCGTGGCCGTAGCGGCGTTCAGGTCGTTGTTCGTGTACGCGGCTCCGGTGACGCCCGTCGCGGTGGACGGCGGCATGGTCGGGTTGGTCAGGGTGCCGTCGACGGTGGTGCCGAGCGGGGCCGCGGCGTCGTCGATGTTGTGGCGCAGGTTCTGCCCGGTGTCGGAGATGACCCGCAACCGGTTCGCGGCCGGATTGAAGTCGACGCCGAACTGCGCCCCCGACAGGGCGACGGTGAGCTGGGAGACCTTCACGGCCTTGGCGTTGGTGGTGCTGAGGGTGTAGACGCCGCCCCGGTCGCCGACGCCGTACAGCCGCTCGTTCTGGACGCGGAAGTCGATGCCCACCAGCTTGGTGTCGCCCCGCAGGCCGGATACCTTGCCGATCGAGAAGGTCTTGGACGGACTGTCGACGTCGAACTCCACCAGCCGCTGGTCAGCCGTCAGACCGACGGCCCGCAGGTCCGCGTGCGCCATGGCCGGCGCGGCCTCGCGGGTGCTTCCGGTGTCGGCCGTCGCGAGGGCCGGGGCCGCGCAGACGGCGGCGAGGACGGCGGAGACGGCGATGACAGTGCTGCGAGTAAGCATGTTCACCTTTCGGAGACGTGCGTACCCCCGCCCGGAACCGGGCGAGGTCTCACAGGCTTCGGAGCGGGCCCGCCCCCGGATGTGGACCGCCGCCCGAGTCCACTCCAACGGCCCAGCGGGCGGCGCCGCCCCGCTGCCGGTCTACGCGGTGCCGGCGGAGCAGTCGGCCGCGGCCGGCCCGCCGGAGCCGCCGGTTCCGCCCGAGCGTCCCAAGGTCTCTTCGTTCAGCGAGAAGGAGAGTACGAGTCCGGCCCCCCCGGCGTGCGCCCCGGTGAGTTCGACCCCCGCCGGGAGGTCGTCGAGGCGGACGGTGCGGGGTGCGAGCCGGTCGGTGAAAGCGGAGGCGCCCGGCAGCGAGGACACCCGGTCCACCGGTATGTCCCGGCCGAAGACCCCGATGGTGGCGGGCGTGACGGTGAGACTGTCGGCCGTGGTCGACAGGGTCGTCCTGACGGTGACGGGCAGGCCCAGGTCCCCGGCGGACCCGGAGAGGACGAGGTTCTTCCCGTCCGACCCCACGGTCATCCCGGCGGCCGCGTCCCCGCCGCCGCTCCCTTCGCCGCCTCCGCCGCCTCCGCCGAGACGATTCTGTAGTCCGCTGTAGGGCACGGTGGCCTCGGCGGTGCCGCCCGCGCCCGCGCCGTCCCGGGTCACGTCCTCCAAGACGGCCTCGACGTCCATCTCCGTGCCCTGCCGCCGGACTCCCTCGGCCTTGACGCGAACGGTACCGACGCTCCCGGTCAGGGCGCGCAACCCGGCGAAGGAGCTGTCCAGTTCCGCGGTGACCGGCCCCCTCGCGTGGAGGCGGCAGCTCGCGGCCGACACGACGCGCTCCTCGACCCGGCTCCGGACCACGAGGTCCGTGGCGGTGGCGGCGACCGTCGCCGCGACGAGGCAGGCGGCGGTGATGACCAACGTCTTGCGGCGGGGCTTCACAGTGCGGGAGTTCCGTTCCGGGCGAGGATGGCGAAGGCCTTGGGCAGGAGCGGGGCCGCGTCTGCGGCGGTGCCGGCCTCACGGCGGGCCCGCTGGGTGCGCAGCACGGCGCGGGCGGCCGAGAGCGCGGAGCATGCGACCACCATGGCGTACAGGTCGGCGTCGGGCATGTCGTCGGGGAGCCGCCGCAGCACCAGGAGGCTGAGCCGGTCCTCGAACTCGGCGAACGCCTGCGTCAGCCGGGTCCTGATCAGGCCCTGGCTCTCGGTGCCCGCCAGCGAGTGGGTCAGTCCCGTCAGGGTGCTCTGCGCGTACGGGACCGCGGCCTCCGTCAGGGCTTGGCACACCGCCTCGAGGGGGTCCTCGTCCAGCGGTCGTACGGTCAGCGCCGCCTCGACGAACGCGAACAGCTCCGCGCTGTCCGGCAGCAGCAGGGACTCCTTGCTCTCGAAGTAGCGGAAGAACGTGCGCTCCGACACGTTCGCCGCCGCCGCGATGTCGGTGACCGTGGTGCCTGCGAAGCCGCGCTCGGCGAAGAGGGCGGCCGCGCACGCACGCAGGGCGCGACGGGTCTGCTCCTTCTTGCGTTCCCGCAGGCCAGGCAGGGGGTTCTCGGGTGCCATGGCGTACACCCTCACCCATGACGGCAGACGTGTCAATTGGCACCACTGCCACTTGTGACCCAGTGTCCCTTGGCGGTCCTGCCACTTCCCCGGAGTCGCCGTGTCCGCCGCCCTGCCCGAACCCCTGCCGCAGCCCGACCTCCTCGACGGCCGCGATCCGGTCGAGGCCGCCGGCCGGACCACCGCCACCAGCGCCACGCGGTCCTGGCCGCCGCGATGACCGTCGCCGTGGCCCTCCTCGGCCTCTCCGCCTGCGGGCTCACCTTCGTGTGAGACCCGGCCCGCCGGGGCCCGGACGGCGGGCCGGACGGCGGGCCGGGCCGGGCCCCGGCGGGCGGCCGGCTCCCAGCGGGCGGCCGGCTTCCGGCGGGCGCGGGTCAGGCCCCGGGACCTCCGGACGCCGAGGGGTCGCGGACCAGGGCGAACGCGGTCCGGGAGATCAGGGCGTCCGTCGCGGGCGACGGGGTGCCCGCGATGCCCGAGCGCATCAGCGCGCTGCCCTCGAGCAGCGCGATGAACGCCTCCGCCCGCGCGCGCCGATCCGCCTCGGGCAGGCCGGGCAGGTGGAGGCGGATCTGTTCGGCGACCAGGTCCGCGTAGCGCCCGTAGAACGCCCGGACGGCCGCGGCGACCGCCTCGTCCCGGGCCGCCAGGGCCCACAGTTCGACGAACAGCCGTACCAGCCCGGGGTCGTTCTGCTCGGCGAGCAGCAGCTCGATCATCCGCTCCAGGGGGACCGGCTCCGCCCCCTCGCCCCCGTCCAGGCCCGGGGCGACCTCGGCGAGGCGGTCCAGGGAGCGGCGCAGGAGGCGGTCGAGGACGGCTTCGAGCAGGCTGTCGCGCGTGGGGAAGTAGTACTGGAGGTGGCCGAGGCGCACTCCGGCGGCCTCGGCCACGGCGCGTACGGACAACGCGCCGTGGCCGCCGCCGACCAGCGTGCGCTCGGCGGCGTCGAGGAGCTCGGCCCGCCGGGCGGAACCCTTCGCCGTACTCACGCGGCGGCCCCAGCGGCGGTCTCCGCGACGGGACCGGCGATGTCGCGCCCGGTGACGTCGACCCGTACGCCGGCCGCCTCCAGGGCCGGCAGCAGGGTGCCCGGCAGCGGGTGCGACTCCGGGAAGGCGAGGCCGGTCCGCGCGGGCGCGCCGTCGGCGCCGAGCACCCGGCGCAGCCCGAGCAGGGCTCCGACCGCGGTCAGCCGGGCCTGGCCGTGCGGGTCGGTGACGGTGGCCCGCAGGATGCCGCCCGGCCCCTCGACCTCGATGCGCAGGGTGGCGGTCCCGCCGCCCCCGGGGGCGTAGAGCAGGCGCCGACGCACCGGACGCCAGCGCTCGCCGCGGGCGCGCCGGAAGAAGCCGATGCGGCCCAGGCCGACCAGGGCGGACGTGGCGGCGGTGCTGCTGAAGCCGATGCGGGTCGTCACGGTACGGGCCCCGAGGGTCAGCGGCAGGGTGAACTGCTCGGGGGTGTCGATCCGGGCCACCTTGGTGCGGTGGTCCCCGATGCTCAGCGTCCGCGCGCCGCTGAGCGGGGAGACCGCCTTGGCGCGGCCGCCTTCGAGCACCTCGAAGTCGACGCCGAGGCGGTCCATGAACTCCACCGAGTCGGCTCCGGCCCGGTCGGTGAGGTCGTAGCGGATGGAGGTCTCCACGCGGTCGGCCCCGCCGAGGCGCTCCGCGAGCGCGGCGGCGACCAGCGGCACCACGCCGCCCATCCAGCCCGAGGAGAGCAGGACCGGCGCGGCGGGGCCCGTCCCGGGCAGGCCGAGCGAGGCCAGCGCGGCCGCGCGCTGCACCCGCGACGTCCAGCGCGTCACGTCCACGTACGGGACCCCGCCGGCGAGGGCGGCCCGCAGCACGCGGTCGTCCGGATCGTTGACGAGGCCCACCACGGCCCGCGCCGCGGCCTGGAACGGCTCGGGGTCGGAGAGGTCCCAGCGCCGGGCGCCGGCTCCCAGTTCGCGGCACAGGTCCGCGGCCCTGGCGGGCGTACGGCCCGCGAGCAGGAGGGGCCACGTTCCCGCGGCCATGCGGGCCAGTTCCGCGCCCACCGTTCCGTACCCGCCGACGAGGAGCACCGGTCCCTCGGGGTCGTGCATGAGCTGATCGTTGTTCATGAGAGTGACTATAGGTCACGTGACCTAGAAAATGTCGAGCCGCCCGACGGTTGCGAGTAGCGCGACCGGGCTCCGTGCCGCACGAGGACCTCGCCGTCGGCGCGCCGCACCGGGGTCAGGTACGGGTTCCTCACGAGCCGGTCGGGCGACTGGCCCGGCGCGCCGGCCGGCGGTGCGGGGACGCGGCCGGAAGGCCGCCGTCGAGCGTGCCTGGCCCGGCGGCCCGCCGGCCCGAGACCGGGACCGGGGGCCCCGCGCGGGCCCGTGCGGGCCTACGCCCGCCCGTCCGATGCGGGGCCGCCCCGGGCCGCCCCGCCGAGGCGGCACAGTGCGGCCGCCGTCAGGGCCCGGACGCCGGCCGGCAGTGCGGTACGGGCGTCGGGGGCGAAGTCCGGGGGGTGGTTGGACGGGAGGGGCGACCCCTGCGCTCGGGCCCGGGACCACGCGGCCATACCGGCCGTGCCCAGCATCCAGTACCCGAGCCCGACCCCGGACGCACCGTGGAGCTCCCGCCCCGCCTCGCCGAACAGCCCGAAGTCCTCGGTCGCCGGCGAAGCCGGCCACGCCGCGACCCGCTCGGCGCCGAACTCCGCCCGGTGGGCCCCGCGTACCGCCTCCGTCACGGCCGGGTCCGGAGTGACGGCCGGGGACGAGGGCACCCGTACGACGTCCGGCTTCCTGGGGCAGTCCGCCGCCGCGCACTCGGCGCGCACGATCCGCTCCACCGCGCGCGCCGCCCGTTCCAGCGAGGCCCCGCTCACCGCCCTTACCGTGAGCGCCAGTTCGGCCCGGTCCGGGATCACGTTGGCCCGCTCGCCCGCGTGGAACGCTCCGACCGTCACGGCCACCTGGTCGGCCGGAGCCGTCTCCCGCGCCACCACCGACTGGAGCCGGGTCACCACGTGCCAGGACGGCATCATGTCCAGCGGCAGGAACGAGCCGGACAGGAACGCCATCGGCACCATCATGTAGTTGGCGATGGCCGCGACCGCCTCCGGCGTGTTGGCGTACGTACCGACGATCACGCCGATCGCCAGGAACGCCGTGATGCCGAGGACCAGCGCGGGCAGCACCAGCGGCCAGCGCCCGTCCAGTTCGAGCCCGAACAGCGGCAGCATCGCCACCCCCCTGAACACCGCCGCCTGCACCACGCCGACGACCAGGGCCAGCACGTACCGGGAGGCGAGCACGGTGGTCAGCGGGGTCGGGGTGAGCCGGATCAGCCGCAGCAGGTCGTCGCGCCGCCACTGCATCAGCAGCAGCCGGGCGGGGGCGTGCGGTTCATTGCCCGGCCATGCCGGCGTCACGTCCGCTTCGTGGCGGCTACCCGCGGGTAGCCCAGAGTGGTCGCGATCCTTGGAAGTACGGCCGCTTCTCCGTCCCGATGCGCGCGACCGTCCCCGAGGCCCCTGAATCCGTTCCACGAGCAGGAGGCAACATGAGCGTGACCCCGGGCAGGAAAACGACGATCACCGCCGCGGCGCTGATCGCGGCCCTCACCGTGAGCGCCGGGCCGGTGCAGGCCCGTACGGACCGCGCGGCCGCGCCGTCGCTGCCCGAGGTGTCCGCCACCGTGGAGACCCCGTCCCTCTTCGACGACGAGGCGGGCGGCAACGCGAACGCGGACGACCCGGCGATCTGGCGCAACGCGCACGACCCCGACCGCAGCCTGGTGATCGCCACCGCCAAGGAGGGCGGCCTGCGCGTCTACGACCTGGACGGCCGCCAGGTGCAGTCCCTGCCCGCCCCGCCACCGCCGCGGGAGGGCGACAAGCCCGGGCGCTTCAACAACGTCGACCTGATCACCGGTCTCCGCTTCCCCGACGGGCGCCACGACGTGGCCGTCGTGTCCGACCGGGGCCGCGACCAGCTGCGCGTCTACCGGATCGACCCCGGGCGGACCGCCGGCCCCCTGGTCGACGTCACGGACGTGACGGCGGCCCCGCACGTGTTCTCCACCGGCCAGGACGAGGCCAACGACCAGCGCACCGCCTACGGCCTCGCCGCCTACACCGACCGCCGTACGGGTCGCGCGTACGCGGTCGCCAGCCGGCGGAACGCCACCGCCCTCGCGCTCGCCGAACTCACGCCGAACGCCCGGGGCACGGTCGGCTACCGCACGGTCCGCACCGCCTCGCTGCCCTCCGCGTTCACCCTGCCCGACGGCACGCGGTGGTCACCGTGCGGCGAACCCGGCGAGCTCCCCCAGATCGAGGGCATGGTCGTCGACCCCGACACCGGCGACCTCTACGCGGGCCAGGAGGACGTCGGCATCTGGAAGCTCGACGCCGGCCTGCGCTCCCCGGCCCGGCTGATCGAGAAGGTCCGCACATACGGGGTCCCCGGCACCTGGAACCCGGACACCGAGGAGTGCGACGCCGGCACCGACCCCGGCTTCGGCGGGCGCCACATCAGCGCGGACGTGGAAGGCCTCACCATCTGGCGCGACCCGCGGCACCCCGCGCACGGCGGCTACCTGCTCGCGTCCAGCCAGGGCGACGACACCTTCGCCGCCTTCGACCGCGACCGGGGCAACGCGTTCGTCCGCGGCTTCCGCGTCACCGCGGGCGCGAAGCCCGGGGCGCCCGACGGCTCCGAGGAGAGCGACGGCGCCGCCGTCACCAGCGCACCGCTGGGGAAGAGGTTCCCGCGCGGCCTGCTGGTCGTCCAGGACGGCTCCAACACCCCCGCGGTTTCCGGACCCGACGGGGAGGTGCGGACCGACACCGACTTCAAGTTCGTCGACCTGGGCGCCCTCGCGCGCGCCGCGCGCCTCTGATCCGGGAGGGTTCCCACCACTGGGCGCGAGCCCGCGCGGCGCGGGCGCCCGGAGAGAAGGAGACTGGGAGGGGACGAGACTCGCCCGACGGGAGACGATCATGGCCAGGAACCACCAGTTCAGTGTCGACCGGGCCGGCCATTCGGTGACCGTCACCGTGCACGGTGACCACCCGCACGTGATCGAGCTGCTGGTCGACGGCAAGGAACTGGGTCGCCGCGCCGCACGCACGGGCAGCTGGATCCTGGACGCCGAACTGGCCACCGACCCGCCGACACCCCTCCGGGTACGGGTCCACCTCCCCCATACGGCGAGCACCCCCCGCTGCACGCTGGAGATGGACGGCAAGGAAGAGGCCATGCCCCAGAGGTCGTGAAACCGGCGGCCGGAGTCCGACGCGCGCACGCGGGGGGACTCCGGCCGCCGGCGCCACCTCCTAGGCGCGGATGAAGTCGAGCAGGTCGGCGTTGAAGGCCTGCTCGAAGTCGCCCGTCAGGCCGTGCGGCGCGCCCGGGTAGACCTTGAGGACGGAGCCCTTGACCAGGGTGGCCGACTTCCGCGCGGAAGCACCGATCGGCACGATCTGGTCGTCGTCGCCGTGGGCGATGAGGGTCGGGACGTCGATGCGTCCCAGGTCCTCGGTGAAGTCGGTCGCGGAGAACTGCGCGACGCAGTCGTACGCGGCCTTGAGCCCCGCCTGCATCCCCATCAGCCAGAAGGCGTCGCGCGCCCTGCGACACGTTCGAGCCGGGCCGGTTCGCACCGTAGAAGGGCTCGCTCAGGGTCCGGTAGAACTCGGAGCGGTCCAGGCGGACCCCCTCGCGGATGCCGTCGAACACCTCCAGGGGCAGGCCGTCCGGGTTGGCTTCCGTCCGCAGCATCAGCGGCGGCACCGCGCCGAGCAGCACGACCTTGGCGACGCGGTCGGTTCCGTGCCGTCCGATGTACCGGGCGACCTCCCCTCCGCCGGTCGAGTGGCCCACGAGGACCGCGTCGCGCAGGTCGAGGTGCTCGAGCAGCTCCGCCAGGTCGTCGGCGTACGTGTCCATGTCGTTGCCCTGCCAGGGCTGCGCGGAACGGCCGTGGCCGCGCCGGTCGTGGGCGACGGCGCGGAAGTCGTTCTCCGCGACCAGGCGGAGCTGGCCGTCCCAGGCGTCGGCGTTGAGCGGCCAGCCGTGGCTGAAGACGACGGGCCGGCCCTGCCCCCAGTCCTTGTAGAAGATGTCGGTGCCGTCGCTGGTGGTGAAGGTGGTCATGGGAACGTCCTCAGGTCGTATGGGGGCGGTGGTCGGGACGAGGCGGCGTACGGGTGCCGGGCGCGGCCGGCGGTCTCCTGTCAGCCGCGTTCGATGGTCAGGTCGTGTCCCCGGCCGGGCAACTCGGCGACCCGCGCCGTGGACCCGCGCCGCGAATCCGCGCCGCCGTCCCGTGGCGCCGATTTCCGCGGGCCGCGCGGGTGATCGCCGGGTTCTGCGCCGGCAGTCCGTCCGGTGCCCCGCGGCCGTCCGGGTGAGCGGAGCCGCCGGGCCCGCGAAGGCTTCGGAGGGCTCCGCCCGTCCCGGTCGCGGCCTCGGCGGCCGGGCAGATCGGCTCCGGCCTCCTGCTCGCGCTGGGCCTGCTGACCCCGCTCGCCGCCACCGGGGTCGTCGGCGTCATGACGGTGGCGCTCACCGTCAAGTGGCGCCACGGCCCGTGGGTGCAGAACGACGGGTGACGAGTACCCGCTGTTCCTCGTCGTCACGGCCGCCGCGCTCACGGCGACCGGCCCCGGCCGCTGGTCCCTCGACGCCGCCGCCGGCCTCACCCCGTACTCCCCGGGGTGGGCGCGGCCGCGGTCACGAGGCCCAAGCGGGCCCTGTGGTTCGTCCTCGTGGCCTCCCTGCCGCGGTGGGCCGCCGGGGCCGCTTTCGGACTGACCGGCGCCCCGTGGCTCGGCCACGTGTCCGGGACGCTGGGCCTGCTGGTCGCGCTGACCGGCGGCTACGCGGCGTTCGCGCTGATGCTGGAGGACATGCGCGGCGAGCAGGTGCTCCCGATCGGCCGCAGCGGGCTGGCGCACGCCCCGGTGGAAGGCGACCTGGCCGTCCAGTTGCGCAACCTGGAACGCGCGGCGGGGGTGCGACGGACCCTGTGAGGGGGGCCGGCCGGCCTGCGCGCACCGCACGGAAACGCTGTGTTCCGGGCCAATCAATATCTGTTGCCGTGGCGTGAGATATCGGCACGAGGCGCCATGAGTATTTCTTCCACAACAGGCCGAGCCGAATGATTTACCGTGCACGGACCATCCTGCCGTGCTACTGTCGATCTCAGTTGCAGTTGTGGTTCCCAAAAACTTCAAGTGCCCTCACCAGTGTTCAGCACCGGTGGGAGCACTTCTGTATTTCCGGTCATTTTTCCGGGTGGGGCAATCATCGCGGCGACACGGAGACCGCACGGTGTGGTCTCCGGGTACTGCCCCAAAGGAGATATTGACATGGCATCTGGCACCGTGAAGTGGTTCAACGCTGAAAAGGGTTTCGGTTTCATCGAGCAGGACGGTGGCGGCGCTGACGTCTTCGCCCACTACTCGAACATCGCCGCCCAGGGCTTCCGTGAGCTTCAGGAAGGCCAGAAGGTAAACTTCGACATCGCGCAGGGCCAGAAGGGCCCGACGGCCGAGAACATCGTTCCCGCCTGACGCTGACGCGTAGACGCAGCTGGGGCCCGCACCTTGGGGTGCGGGCCCCGGCTCGTTGCGTTCCGGGCTCAGATTTCCCCGAACGGCACGGCACGCCCCGATCCATACCGGGCTGTCCCCCGTACGGCACGCCCGACCCGGGCTCCGGATTCCCATCCGTCTGAGCTTCCCCCAGCCGGCACCCCGGATTTCACATCCGAAGCGCGCCGCTGGATATCAGCGCCCGTTCCCGCGGAATCGACCGCCGGACGGACTCGCTTTTACTTTCGCTTTCGCTTTCGTATTTCATTCGGCTCGTTCTCGCGAATCTCCCTTCCGGGATTCCTCGATACGTGCCGCATCGAGGAAGGTTCTGCATGAACCGCACCATTCGCACCAATGACCGTTCTTCCCGGGGCCGCAGTGGCGGTTCGGGTTCTTCCGGCGGCTCCTACGGCGGCTCGTACGGCGGCTCGTACGGCTCCGGAAGCCCGTCGGGTTCCGGCGGGTCGGGCGGGTCGG
>NZ_JAPNLM010000023.1 GCF_026627255.1 Streptomyces antarcticus
CCCCCTCCCTTCCGACACCCGGCATCAGGTGCGTGAGCCCGTCCGGCTTCGGGCCATCCTGCCCTGTCGACAGCCCGTCCCACATTGCCGATCACCGGCAGTCTTTACGCGACTTTGACACCGCCCGCAGGGTGCGACGACAGGCATTGGGGTCAGCGCCCAACTCCTGCTGGTGACTAACGAAAGGTGACAGTCATGCCGTCGATGCCGGTCGCTGTGATGGGTGCCACCCAACGGGGCTGGCGACGACCTGCGGACCACCTGCCACGGGCTTCCCCGTTCGGGTGCTGGACAAGGCGCCTGGGCCGGCGATGGCGTTTCGCGCGCTCGGCCTGCAGCTTCGTGTCGCGGAGGTGCTCGACCGCCTCAGGGCCCCCGGCAACCGGCCCGAGCGATCAGTGCGGATCGCGCACGTCGGCCCGCACGTCGACGGCAGGCCGTTGCTGCGGCTCCGGGTGGAACAGCCCACGAAGCCGGCGCCCAGGCCCGACCTGCTCGTGCACCAGGGAAGTCGAGACCCGGCTCCGGCACGGCCTGACCAAGCTCGGCGTCGAAGTCAAATGGGGTCGCGCCTTGCTCTACGTGTGTCAGGAGTCGGACCAGGTCCTTCTCCGCCCGGCGACAGTGAGGAGCAGGCCGACTGGCTCGTGGGGTGCGACGCCGCGCACAGCCGGTACGCAAGTCCGCCGGGATCGGTTTCCCAGGTGTGCCTGTCGTTGAACGCTGCTGACACGTGACCTGCATGCCAAGATCCTCGCCGGCACCATGCGGTGGGATGCACCGCGAGCCGCCCCCCACTGGTCAGCCGGCGAACCATCAACTGACCGGCGCCGCCTGGATGCCTCGCGCCCGTACGACCGGAATGGCCACCACACTCGACGCTCGCTGTCACGCCACCGTATCCGGCCAGCCCAGTAGGCGAGCGCCGATCACCGCGGTCTGCAAGGTGTAACGGTTGTGGGGATCCGCCGGGTCGGCGGCGGTAAGGGTGTGGATGCGCTCCAACCGGTATGTGAGCGCGCGCACGCTCAGGGAAAGCCGCCGCGCCGCCTCGGTCGCCACGCAACCGCTATCGAAGTACGCGGTGAGCGTGTCCAAAAGAGGCTGGGCACCACCGCGAGCTTGCCGCAGCGGGCCTAGGACGCTTTCCACCAGGTCGGCCATGGCCTGCCGGTCCCGGGTCAGGACCGGATAGACCAGCAGGTCAGCGGAGTGCAGCACGGGCCCTTCCAGACCCATCCGCTCCGCAAGGTCGAGAGCGTTGAGCGCCTCCTCGTACGCGTGCACGACGCCTCCCGCACCGGAGTGTGACCGGCTTATCGCGACGCGTCCGCCGTCCGTGGCCGCGTACGCCTGCTTGGCGAAGTAGGCCAGGACGTCCGGCTGGTCGCCGGGAGCCACGCAGATCAGCCTGCCGTCCTTCGTGGTCAACAGGATCTGCCGGTTACCGAACCGGGCCAGGACGGTCTCCTCGATACCCCGAGCCACGGGGTACCCATCGCCGTACGGCTCCGGTCCCTGGGCCACCGCTACCGCGTGGGCCTGCGACAGCCGCAGCCCGAACCGCTCGGCCCGCTCAGCGAGCCTGCCCAGGTCACTGCGCCCGTACAGCAGGTCGTCGACGAACTCCCGGCGCGCGGCCTCCTCCTGCCGCACCGCCTGATGCTGCGCCCGCTCGTATCCTTCGGCGAAAGCGTCCACCGCCTGTTCGACGGCGGCCAGCAGCGGCCCCATGGACCCGGACGGCAACCGCGGATGCACCTCCCGCGCCGCCGCCAGATGGTCCCGGATGAGGCCGCGCAGCGCCAGCCCCGCCTCCGCTGCCCGCGCGCCCTGAGCCCTCCGGGACTCCAACTCGTCGCGGGTGAGCCGACGCCCCGTGGCGCAGGCGTCGAGCAGAATCTCAGCACACCCCGCCACATGCCCTGTTGGCGCTGCCGCCTCGACCACGCCGCTCCCCCGATCTCACGCCTGCTGACGCGCCCTTGACCCGGGAACCAGGGTGACACGTTCTGAGCGGGACCCCGTCATCGGCATCAAGACGACGTAGAAACGGCCGCGGGCCGGGTCGGACTCGACGCACACCAACGGGATCTCCATCTCCCGCAGTCGGGCCAGGACACGCGTACCGATCTTGCCCAGCCCGAGCAGCACCACGTGCCCCGACAGACGCCGGGGTGGGCGTCTCAGAGCCGTCGGGGTCCGGAACGCCCAGCGCGGCCGCGACCAGGACGGGTAGCAGGAGCAGGCCTAACGGCCTTCCCATGCCCTAGACACAGGGTCACCTCCGCACGGATGCCCAGGCTTGTACGGATAGTCGTTCGCCTGGCAGAAACCTCCTCGATTGATCACCAAACAGCCACTCCCCGCCGCACACCGACCGGCAAGCATCCACAAGCACCACCAATGAACGCCTGCGAGCGTAGCCACCACGAGCAGCCTGCCTACGTCCGTCCGAATCGCCGCCTGCCAACCCGTTGAAATCCCTTCAGCCCCGCACAGCGAGGGCACGACTGAGAGCATGCCGGTCGGGCCTTCGCACGGTAGGGAGTTCAGGTGCCGCAACCGCTAAACGATCGACAACAACAGGTGCTGCAATGGGTTGGCCGAGGATGCCCTGACGGTGTCTGGGAAGGAACCGGGCACAAGCTCAGCTGCCGAGCCCTGCAAAGCCGGGGACTGGTCAAAGTCTCCAAGCGGCAGGGGCAGTGGTCCGCCGTTCTCACTAACGCCGGCCAGCGCTACCTAGACCACGGCGCCCACCCACCCGATCAGCCTCACAGCAGAAACACCTCCCCCTTGCAAAGGGCTGGAGCCCAGTCACCCTCCGCGCCCAGCGGCCAGCAGTCCAGCGCAGAGGTAGCCACGTCCGTACCGGCCCAGCGAACCAGCTCCCCTCCGCGGAAGAGAGCCAAGACCGTCACGGAACAGCTCCTGGAAGAGCTCGCCGAAGCCGGCGGCCGAATCGTCAAACGTGAAGCCAGTGGCCGAGAGACCGAGAAATGGCCGATCCGTGTCGCCGCAGCACGCCGGTCAGGAAAGATCCCTGAGACCAAGGAGCTGCACGCAGGCTGGTGCAACGACGGATACGAAATCCGGCTGGTCGACACCCCCGCCTGGCGCTTGGCCGTGCTGTCACCCGTTCCCGTACCGGCACGGCTCACCACTCCACACTCAGTGGTCAAATCACTGCAGTCGCACCCCCAGCCCATGGCGCTGACCAAATCTGTGCAGGGTAGAGCCTTTCGTCTCATCCACGCGGTGCTCACCACAACCCAGAAGCTGGGGTACGCCAGCGCGTTCGGCACGGCCGAGAGTGCAACGGCACCACATCGCCGGCGAAACGGCCCTCCCCACTTCACCATCACAGCCCAGGGCCAGAGATGCGATTTCCTCATCCTGCAGGAACAGGACCGGGCCGACCACATCCCCACGAAGAAGGAACTCGCGGACGCAGAGAAGCACTCGTGGGTCAGGATTCCCCGGTACGACCACTCCCCCAGCGAACGTCTGCGAATCTGCGTCAGCGGCGGGTTGCGACACAGGGCTGGCGAGTGGGCCGACACGGCCGCACGCCCCCTTGAGGACCAGCTCGCCGAAATCGTGCAGGAAGTGGGACTTCGCGGTGAAGCCGCCGAACGCAAACGACTGGCCGACCTGGAGGCAGCACGGGAGAAGCGGTACCGGTGGGAAGCTGCGATGCAACGGGCAAAGATCGACTACGCCGAGGCAGCCCGCGTCCAGCGACTCGAATCGCAGGAAGAAGCATGGCGGCGCGCCGCGGGTCTGTCCGAGTACATCGCCGCCCTCCGCCTCCACGCACAGACCCTGCCGCATGGACCGGATAGAGACGGTGCCGAGGCATGGATCGCTTGGGCTGACAGCCACGTACAGCGCCTGAACCCACTCAACGGGACACTCCGCCTGCCGGACATCCCCGAACCTCGCGCCGCCGACCTGCAACCGTTCCTGCGCGGCTGGAGCGTGTACGGCCCCGGCTAGGCGAGCCCCCTCTTGTCACAGAGAGTATTCGGAGAGGCAAGACCAGAGCGCGGGTCACACACGGGCCAGCTTGGTCGCCCAAAACGAAAATGGGTGCCTCCCGCAGCAGGGTCATAACCTGATGCGGGAGGCACCCTTCCTCGACTGACGGCTCGTCAGGCATCGCCGTCGGCGTGCGTCAAACGTGCGTCACGAGCGTCAAATCAGCGTCAAGATATCGCCCTTAACGCACACAGCGCACATAATGCACACTGCCCTAACCCGCAGGTCAGAGGCCCTTTGCGGCCGGTTCAAGGATCGCGACGCACTCGACATGATGGGTCATCGGGAACAGGTCGAAGACCCGCAGCGTGCGCAGGCGGTAGCCGTTCTCCTTGAAGTAGCCCAAGTCGCGTGCCAGGGCCGCCGGGTCGCAGGCGACGTAGGCGATGCGGCGCGGGGTGAGGCCGGCCACCTGGCGGACCGTCTGCTTGCCGGCGCCCGCGCGGGGCGGATCGAGCACGACCAGGTCGCACTCCGTGATCCCGGTCTTCGGGAGGATCTGCTCGACCTTGCCCTGCTCGATGCGGACCCGGGGGAAGTCCTCCAGGTTGTGCCGGGCGTCCTCGACCGCGCGCTTCGTCGACTCGATGCCGAGCACGGCGCCCGTCTCGCCGAGGCGCTCCGCCAGGGCCCCCGCGAAGATGCCGACGCCGCAGTACAGGTCGAGGGCCATCTCGCCCTTGCGCGGCATCAGGCCCTGCATGACGGCCTTGATCAGCGTGTCGGCGGCCTGCGGGTGGACCTGCCAGAAGCCGCCCATGCCCACACGGTACGTACGGCCGTCCGCGCGCTCGCGCACGAAGGGGCGGCCGTGGACCCGGTGGACCCCGCCGTCCTTCTCCTCGACGCGCAGCACCGAGACGGGCTTGTCCAACTCGACCAGGGGCAGGCGGCCGCCGGGGCGGGGGGTGAGGACGACCTGGCGGTCGCTGGAGCCGGAGGCGGCGATGGCCTCCACTGTGGCCATCTGCGGCCAGTCCTGCTTCTCGACGCCCAGCTCGCTGACGCCGGGAGCGGCGATCATGCAGTGGTCGATGAGCTCGATGTCGTGCGAGCGGTGCTTGCGCAGGCCCGCGTTGCCGTCCTCGTCGATCGCGAACTGCACCCGGGTGCGCCACTGCGGGACCTCGCCCGCCGGCAGCTTGTCGCCCTCGGCCGGCATGACCGTGCCGTCCCAGCCGGCCTGCTCCGGGGTGAGCCCGGCGAGGCGCAGCAGCTGCTCGGCGACGACCTCGCCCTTGAGCCGGCGCTGCGCTCCGGGCTTGGCGTGCTGCCAGTCGCAGCCGCCGCACTTGCCGGGGCCGGCGTACGGGCAGGGGGCCGGGGTGCGGTCCTTGGAGGGCTCCAGGACGGTGATCGCGTCGGCGCGCAGGAAGCGCGAGTCGGCGTCGCCCTCGGTGACCTTGGCGACGACCTTCTCGCCGGGCAGGGTGTGGCGGACGAACAGGACCCGGCCCTCGGCGGTCCGGGCGATGCAGTGGCCGCCGTGCGCGACGGGACCGACCTCGACCTCGTACTCCTCCCCGACCAGTGACTGCTTCTCGTTCTGCTCGGTCATGGTGGGGAGACTCCAAAAATAAAGGGAACGGCCGGACGACCGACCCACCAGTTTACGTGGATCTCGTCCGGCCGTTCGCCAACCGTCCCGCCCGGGCCCGCCCGAGCCGCCCAAGCCGCCGGGCCCGCCCCGCCCAGGCCCGCTACTTCGCCGAAGGGTTCTTCGGAGGCGTCTTCGCCTTCGGCGGGCGCGGGGTGTCGACCGGGCCGCGCCGCACGGCGCCCGGGGCATTCCAGTCCTGGCGCTTCCTGGCCCGCCGCTTGGCCAGTTCGGAGGACTCCAGCTGGTAGGGCACCGAGGTGACCATCACGCCGGGCGTGAAGAGCAGCCGGCCCTTCAGCCGCAGCGCGCTCTGGTTGTGCAGCAGGTGCTCGTACCAGCGGCCGACGACGTACTCGGGGATGTAGACGCTGACGGCGTCGCGCGGGTTCTCGCTGCGCAGGCCCTTCACGTACTCGACGACCGGCCGGGTGATCTCCCGGTACGGGGAGTCGAGGATCTTGAGCGGGACGTTGATGCCGCGCCGGTCCCACTCGGTGCGCAGCGCCTTGGTCTCGACCGGGTCGACGCTGATGCTGAGCGCCTCCAGGGTGTCCGAGCGGGTCAGCTTGGCGAAGGCCAGGGCCCGCAGCGTGGGCTTGTGGACCTTGGAGACCAGGACGATGGAGTGGACGCGGGAGGGCCGCACGCTGTCGTCGCTCGGCCCATCGACGGCGGCGATCTCGGCGGAGACCCGGTCGTAGTGCTTACGGATCGCGCTCATGGTGCCGTAGAAGATGACCATGCCGAGCAGGGCGACCCAGGCGCCGTGGGTGAACTTCGTCGCGAGGACGACGACCAGCACCATGCCGGTGAAGAAGGCACCGAAGGTGTTGATGGCCCGCGAGCGGTGCATCCGGCGCCGGGCGGCCGGGTCGCGCTCGGACTTCAGGTGGCGGTTCCAGTGCCGGACCATGCCGATCTGGCTCAGCGTGAAGGAGACGAAGACGCCGACGATGTAGAGCTGGATCAGCTTGGTCGAGTCCGCGTCGTAGACCCACACGAGCAGCATGGCGGCGCCGGAGAGGAGCACGATGCCGTTGGAGAAGGCCAGCCGGTCGCCGCGGGTGTGCAGCTGGCGCGGCAGGTAGCGGTCCTGGGCGAGGATCGAGCCGAGCAGCGGGAACCCGTTGTACGCGGTGTTGGCGGCCAGGAAGAGGACCAGCGCGGTGGCGGCGGCGAGCACGAGGAAGAGGAAGCTGCCGTCGCCGAAGACGGCCTCGGCCACCTGGGAGATCACCGGGTGCTGGACGTAGTCGGCGCCGACCGCGACGCCGTTCTCGAGCAGGTCGGTGGCCGGGTTCTCCGCCATCTTCACGTCGGTGGCCATCGCCAGGCCGATGATGCCGCAGAACATGGTGACGGCCAGGCCGCCCATGAGGGCGAGGGTGGTGGCCGCGTTCTTGCTCTTGGGCTTGCGGAAGGCCGGGACGCCGTTGCTGATGGCCTCGACGCCGGTCAGGGCCGCGCAGCCGGAGGAGAAGGCTCGCAGCAGCAGGAAGAGCAGCGCGAAGCCGGCCAGCCCCTCGTGTTCGGGTTTGATCTCCAGATCCGCGGTGGGGGCCTTCATGGTCTCGTCGAGGACGATGCCCTGGTAGGCGCCCCAGGCGATCATGATGTAAACGGCGCCGACGAAGACGTACGTCGGGATGGCGAAGAGATTCCCGGACTCCTTCACCCCGCGCAGATTCATCAGCGTGAGAAGCACAATCATGATCATCGCCGAGAGCACCTTGTGCTCGATGACGAAATCGACCGCCGAGCCGAGGTTCTCGACGCCGGAGGAGATCGAGACCGCGACCGTCAGGACGTAGTCCACGAGCAGGGCGCTCGCCACGGTGAGGCCGGCCTTGGGCCCGAGGTTGGTGTTCGCGACCTCGTAGTCGCCGCCGCCGCTCGGATAGGCGTGGACGTTCTGCCGGTAGGAGGCCACCACGGTGAACATCAGGACGACTACCGCGAGGGCGATCCAGGGGCTGAACTGGTACGCCGACACGCCCGCGATCGACAGGACCAGCAGCACCTCGCCCGGGGCGTAGGCCACGGAGGAGAGCGGGTCGGAGGCGAAGACGGGAAGGGCGATCCGCTTGGGCAGGAGGGTTTCTCCGAGGCGGTCGCTGCGGAGCGCCCGGCCGATCAGGATCCGTTTGGGCACGTCGGTCAGTTTGGACACGGAGAGGATCGTAAGCGTTCGAAATCGGGCTGGCGAACCCCCCACCCCCCACATCGCGATCTCATCGCAATTCCTCCCCGACCTCACCGCGGGAGATCCGCCAAGAAGCCACGCTCGTGACCACCCGTGTGTAGCTTGGGCCATGGTCTGAGACCCTGTTATGCCAGAGCATGCAATGAGGCTGGAAACCAGCGAGCGCTGACAGCCGGAAGGACGGCCGTGCACATCGTCATCATGGGCTGCGGAAGAGTGGGCTCCGCCCTCGCGCAGACCCTGGAACAGCAGGGGCATACGGTCGCTGTCGTCGACCAGGACCCCACCGCATTCCGCCGGCTGGGAGCCGGATTCGGCGGCCGCCGCGTCACCGGTGTCGGCTTCGACCAGGACACCCTGAGGGAGGCCGGGATCGAGGACGCGGGCGCTTTCGCGGCCGTCTCCAGCGGTGACAATTCCAACATCATCGCGGCCCGCGTGGCCCGGGAGATGTTCGGCGTCGAGAACGTCGCCGCCCGCATCTACGACCCCAAGCGCGCCGAGGTCTACCAGCGTCTCGGCATCCCCACCGTCGCGACCGTGCGGTGGACCGCCGACCAGATGCTCCGCCGGCTGCTGCCGTCGGGCGCCGAACCGCTGTGGCGCGACCCGAGCGGCGGCGTACAGCTCGCGGAGGTGCACACCTCCACGGCCTGGATCGGTCACAAGGTGAGCAAGCTGCAGGAGGAGACCGGCGTGCGCGTCGCGTTCCTCACCCGCCTGGGCGAGGCCGTGCTGCCGACGTCCGCGACGGTGCTCCAGGAAGGCGACCTCGTCCACGTGATGATGCGCACGGACGAGATCGACAAGGTCGAGGCGGCCTTCGCCGAGGGGCCTGAGGAGGCACACGCATGAGGGTCGCGATCGCCGGGGCGGGCGCGGTGGGCCGGTCCATCGCGGCCGAACTGCTGGAGAACGGCCACGAGGTGCTCCTCGTCGACAAGGCGCCGACCGCCATCTCGGTGGAGCGGGTCCCGCAGGCCGAGTGGCTGCTGGCCGACGCCTGTGAGATCACCTCGCTGGACGAGGCCGCGCTCCAGCGCTGCAACGTGGTCATCGCGGCGACCGGAGACGACAAGGTCAACCTCGTCGTCTCGCTGCTCGCCAAGACCGAGTACGGGGTCCCCCGCGTGGTGGCCCGCGTCAACAACCCGAAGAACGAGTGGCTCTTCAACGAGTCCTGGGGCGTCGACGTCGCCGTCTCCACGCCGCGCCTGATGTCGGCGCTCGTCGAGGAGGCCGTCAGCGTCGGCGACCTCGTACGGCTGCTGCGCTTCAGCCACGGTGACGCCAACCTCGTCGAGCTGACCCTGCCGCCCGATTCCTCGGTCGCGGGCACCCAGATCAGCGAGATCAGCTGGCCCGAGGACACGTCGCTGGTCACGATCATCCGGGGCAACCGGGTGCTCACCCCGCACGGGGAGGAGACCCTGGAGCCCGGCGACGAGCTGCTCTTCGTGGCCGCCCAGGCCCGTGAGGAACAGCTCGAGGTGCTTCTCCAGGCCCGCCGCCCGTAGGGCGTGTTCCGAAAGCCCGTCGTCTGGAGAGTGACGACCGTCTGGTGAGTGACGACGAAGGGGGCGGGACGGCCGATCGGCCGTCCCGCCCCCTTCGTGCTGCCCCTGTGGGTATCAGAGGCCGGGTTCCTTGGCGGCGGCCCGCGCCGCCTTCGCGGCCTTCTCGGCCCGCTCCTCGGCCTCCCACTCCTCGATCACGTTGATCGGCGGCGGCGCCTTGGCCAGGAAGAGCCAGGTGAAGTACACCGCGAGCACCATCGGCGGCAGCTTCAGCGCGATCAGCACCCAGCCCAGCTGCGTCGCGTCGCCCCACCAGTACAGCGGGAAGAGGATCGCGTACTTGGCGAGGAAGATCAGGCCCCACGCCAGGCTGGCCTTGGTGTACGCCTTCTTGCGGCCCGGGTTGCGGGTGCGCCAGGACAGGTTCTCCTTGAAGACCGGCCCCAGCATCACGCCCAGCAGCGGGAAGCCGACCAGCGCCGAGATCGTGAACGCCACGCCCAGGCCGACGCCGTAGATCATGCCCGGCAGGTAGAAGCCCTTCGCGCTGCCGGTGAAGAGGGCGAAGGCGACGCCCACGCCCACGCCGAAGACGCCGCTGAAGGCGTGCTTCACCGTGTCCTTGCGCAGCAGCCGCACGATCACCAGCAGGACCGCGACCGCGCCCGCCGCGATGGCGGACAGCTTCACGTCCTTGTTGATCGTGTAGATCATGACGAAGAGCAGCCCGGGGAGCATCGTCTCCACGGTGCCCCGGATGCCTCCGAAGGCGTCGAAGAGTGCCGCCTGCGTCACCGCCTTCTGGTCCTCGGAAGGGGTGGAGGAGGGGCCCGCGGGCTCTGGGGTGGTCGGTTTGTCGAATGACGTCACCGGTTACTGCTCCTGTCCGAGCGGTCGGAGTTCGTACTTCGGGTTGAAGAGCACCCGGCGGCCATGGGACATGGAAATCCGCCCGGAGGCGATCATGCGCCGGCCGGGCTCGATTCCCACGATCGAGCGACGGCCGAGCCAGACCACGTCCAAGGCGGCCGAGCCGTCGAACAGCTCCGCCTCCAGGGCCGGGACACCGGCCCGGGGTCTGAGGGTGACCGTACGCAGCGTTCCGGTCACCTTGACTATCTGGCGGTCGGAACAGTCGCAGATCCGCAGGCACCCCGCCGCCTCTGCGTCCTCCTGCAGCTCAGCCGAATGCAGGTCCTCCTGCGAGGTGGACAGCCGCTCTATCATCCGGCGGAACCGGCCCGCGGGCCTGACCGGCTTCACGGACTTCTCGGGACGCGGTTCAGCACTCATAACAGGAAGCGTACCGGCGCCCCGGCTACCTCTCGAAGCGGTACCCCATGCCCGGTTCGGTGATGAAGTGGCGGGGATGCGACGGGTCCGCCTCCAGTTTGCGGCGCAACTGCGCCATGTACACGCGCAGGTAGTTCGTCTCGGTGCCGTACGAGGGCCCCCACACCTCCTGGAGCAGCTGCTTCTGGCTGACGAGCTTGCCGCCGTTGCGGACCAGCACCTCCAGCAGGTGCCACTCGGTGGGCGTGAGCCGGACGTCGCGTCCTTCCCGTACGGCCTTCTTGGCCGCCAGGTCCACCGTGAAGCCCGCGGTCTCCACGACCACCTCGCCCCCGCCGGCTCCGGCGGCCGGCTCGGCCCGGCGCACGGCGGCGCGCAGCCGGGCCAGCAGCTCGTCCATGCCGAAGGGCTTGGTGACGTAGTCGTCGGCGCCGGCGTCCAGGGCCTCGACCTTCTCGTCGGAGGTGTGCCGGGCGGACAGGACCAGGATCGGCACCCGGGTCCAGCCGCGCAGGCCCTTGATCACCTCGACCCCGTCCATGTCGGGCAGGCCGAGGTCGAGGACGACCACGTCGGGATGGCGGGCGGCCGCGAGCTCCAGGGCGCTCGCGCCGTCGACGGCGGCGTCGACCTCGTACTTGCGCGCCTTCAGGTTGATCACGAGGGCTCGCACGATCTGCGGCTCGTCTTCCACCACGAGCACCCGGGTCATCGGGGTCCTGCCTTCTGTCGTGTCCGGTCACGGTCGTCGCGACCGCGGTCCTGGCTGTGATCCTGGCCGCTGAGGTCCTGGCTGAGGTCCCGGCCGTGGTCCCTGTCGGGGTCGTGCTCCCGGCCGTGCTCCCCGTTCTGTCCGTGGTCCACGCTCCGCCCCTCACCGTCCACCACGACGCCCCAGGGCCCGCCGCCCCGGGCCGCCGCGCGCAGGGTGAGGACCATGGTGAGCCCGCCGCCCGGGGTGTCCTCCGCGGTCAGGGTGCCGTCCATGGCCTCCGCGAAGCCGCGGGCGACCGCGAGCCCGAGGCCCACGCCCGCCCCCCGGGGGGCGTCCCCGTACCGCTGGAAGGGGGCGAAGATCCGGTCCTTGGCCTCGTCGGGCACGCCGGGGCCGCGGTCGACGACCCGTACCTCGACCCGGTCGCCGAGGAAGCTGGCCGCCACCAGCACCGGCTGCCCCGCCGGGCTGTACTTGACGGCGTTCTCGACCACGTTGGCCACGCTCCGCTCCAGCAGCCCCGGATCCACCGCCACCATCGGCAGCGATTCGGGCACGTCCAGCAGGACGCTGTCCTCCGGTACGCCGCCCAGCGCCATCGGGACCACCTCGTCGAGGTCGATCTCGCGGATCAGCGGGGTGACGGTCCCGGTCTGGAGCCGGGACATGTCCAGCAGGTTGCCCACCAGGTGGTCGAGCCGGTCGGCGCCGGCTTCGATGCCCTCCAGCAGCTCGGCCCGGTCCTCCTCGGACCACTCCACGTCGTCGGAGCGCAGCGAGGTCACGGAGGCCTTGATGGAGGCCAGCGGCGTACGCAGGTCATGGCTGACGGCGGCCAGGAGCGCCGTCCGGATCCGGTTGCCCTCGGCCATCCGGCGGGCCTCCTCGGCCTCGCCGACCAGCCGCTGCCGGTCCAGCACCACGGCGGCCTGGGCGGCGAACGCCCCGAGCACCCGGCGGTCCTCGGCGGGCAGCACCCGGCCGGACAGGGCCAGCGCCATGTGGTCCCCGATCGGCATGTCCACGTCGGCGTCCTCGGGCCGGGCGGCGGGGCTGGGGCCGACGCTGCCGGCCCGGTTCCACGGCTCTACGTCGCCGGCGCGCTCCAGCAGGGCCA
This sequence comes from Streptomyces antarcticus, assembly GCF_026627255.1. GTDB lineage: Bacteria > Actinomycetota > Actinomycetes > Streptomycetales > Streptomycetaceae > Streptomyces > Streptomyces antarcticus. The sequence goes on from NZ_JAPNLM010000023.1 coordinate 12,490, forward strand.
CGGACTCCATGGCGAAGGTTTCCCGCACCCGCTCCAGCAGCGCGTCCAGCCGGGTCTCCCCGCGCAGCACGCTGCCGGCGAGGAAGGAGAGGATCTCCGACTCGGCGCGCAGCCGCGCCGCCTGGTGGGTGCGCCGGGCGGCCAGGTCCACCACCGAGGCCACGGAGACCGCCACCCCGAAGAAGACGGCGATGGCCACCATGTTCCTGGGGTCGGAGACGGTGAACTGATGCAGCGGCGGCGCGAAGAAGTAGTTCAGCAGCAGCGAGCCGAAGGCGGCCGAGGCCAGTGCCGGCCAGAGCCCGCCGAGCAGGGCGGCCGCTACCGTCAGCGCCAGGAAGAGCAGCATGTCGTTGGCGAGACCCGGGTCCGCGTCGATGTGCGTCAGCAGGACGCACAGCAGCGCGGGGAAGACCACGCCGACCACCCAGCCGGCCACGATCCGCGGCCGTCCGAGCCGGGCCGCCGAGCGGACCACGGGCAGGCCGCGCCCCTTCGCCACCTCCTCGTGCGTGACGATGTGCACGTCGAGGTCTGGCCCCGAGTCGCGGGCGACGCTCGCGCCGACGCCGGGGCCGAGGACGTACTGCCAGGATCGGCGGCGGCTGGAGCCGAGCACGATCTGCGTGGCGTTGACCCCGCGGGCGAACGCGAGCAGCGCGTCGGGGACGTTGTCCCCGATCACGTGGTGGAAGGTTCCGCCGAGGTCGTCGACCAGGGTCCGCTGGACCGCGAGCTCCTTCGGCGAGGCGGCGGTCAGCCCGTCGCTGCGGGCGATGTAGACCGCCAGGATCTCGCTGCCCGAGCCCTTGGCCGCCATCCGGGAGGCCCGCCGGATCAGCGTGCGCCCCTCGGGCCCGCCGGTGAGGCCGACGACGATCCGCTCGCGCGCCTGCCAGGTCGAGCGGATGTCGTGCTCGCCCCGGTACTGCTGGAGGTACTCGTCGGCCCGGTCGGCCACCCACAGCAGGGCCAGCTCGCGCAGGGCGGTGAGGTTTCCGGGGCGGAAGTAGTTGGACAGGGCCGCGTCGACCTTGTCGGACTTGTATATGTTGCCGTGCGCCATCCGCCGGCGCAGGGCCTGCGGGGACATGTCGACGAGCTCGATCTGGTCGGCCCGCCGGACCACCTCGTCCGGCACGGTCTCCCGCTGCCGCACCCCGGTGATCGACTCGACCACGTCGCCGAGCGACTCCAGGTGCTGGATGTTCACGGTGGTCACGACGTCGACGCCCGCCCGCAGCAGCTCCTCCACGTCCTGCCAGCGCTTGGCGTTCCGCGAGCCCGGCACGTTGGTGTGCGCCAGCTCGTCCACGAGCGCCACGGCGGGCGCGCGGGCGAGCAGCGCGTCCACGTCCATCTCGGTGAAGGCGGCGCCGCGGTGGGCCAGCTCCCTGCGCTCCACCGCTTCGAGGCCGTGCAGCATGACCTCGGTGCGCGGCCGGCCGTGGTGCTCGACGAAGCCGACGACGACGTCCCCGCCCCGCTCGACCCTGCGGTGGCCCTCGGAGAGCATCGCGTAGGTCTTGCCCACTCCGGGCGCCGCGCCGAGATAGATCCTGAGCTTGCCGCGTCCCATGCGCCCATTCTCGGGGACGTCCGCGCTGTTCACGCACCGATGGGGGCCCGCGCACCCATCCCTGACGCATCCCTGACGCGCCCGGCGGCGCGGGCACCCGCCCCCCTCCGCCCTCCCGACGGGACCGGGGGCACCCCGCGCAAAGGCCGGTGGGCCCCGCCCCCGAAGGGGTGGGGCCCACCGGCCCAGGAGTGCGCCCGCCCCGTCCGCGCGGGGCCGCCGGGGGTCAGCGGACCTCGGTGATCTCCGGTCCGCGCTCCAGCTGGCCCATGCCCCCGCCGAAGCGGGAGCCTTCCTGCTCCTCCGTCGTCTGCACCCCGTCCGGCACCATCTGGGCATCGTTCGGGAGCTTCAGGACGATCGGGTCGCGGGGGGCCATCGGGCCGTCGCCGCGGACGACGACGGTGTCCCGGAAGATCTGCTCCAGTACGCCCGCCGACTCGGGGCGCACGGCGCCCTGGCCGGAGATGACGCCGCGCAGGAACCAGCGCGGGCCGTCGACGCCGACGAAGCGGACCAGCTGGGCGCCGGTCTGGCCGTCCGGCAGCGGTACGGGCACCTGTGCGCGCAGCTCCCAGCCCAGCGGGCCCTCGGCCTCGTCGATGATGCCGCCCTGCTGGGTGATGCCCGTGGCGATCTCGTCGCGGACCTCGCCCCAGATGCCTTCCTTCTTCGGCGCCGCGAAGGCCTGCAGCTGTACGGCGCTGTCGCCCAGCACCACCGTCGCGGCCACGATCGCGTCACCGGCGACCTCGACGCGCAGCTCCATGCCCTCGACACCGGGTACGAGGATGCCGCCCAGGTCGACGCGTCCGTCGGCGGGGTCGCCGAGCACCTCGGCCGCGTCCCAGGGGCCGTCGGGCCGCGGGGCCGGCGGCAGGTTCATCCGGCGCGGCGCGGCGGCGCCGTCCTGCCCCTCGGCCTCGTCCCGCTCATCAGCGCCCGTGGCGTCGACGACCTGCTCGGCCGCGCCGCCGTCCTGGGCGGAGTCGTTCTTCTTGCGACGTCCGAACACGTCAGTGTCCTTCCCGGTCGGTTACGACCGAAGCGTAGCCATTTCCACCCTGCTGACCAGCCCCGGATCCGGCCACGGCCGCATGACCGCCGGTGGAGCCGAAACCCCCCTCGGCCCGGGCCGAGCCGGGAAGTTCCGCCACCTCGTGGAAGCGCACCTTCTCGACCCGCTGGACAACCAGCTGGGCAATGCGGTCGAAACGCTCGAACCGGACGCTCTCGCGCGGGTCGAGATTGACCACGATCACCTTGATCTCCCCACGGTACCCGGCATCCACCGTCCCCGGGGCATTCACGAGCGCGAGCCCGCAGCGTGCGGCCAGGCCCGACCGCGGGTGCACGAAGGCCGCGTACCCGTCGGGCAGGGCGATGGACACCCCGGTGGGCAGGACCGCCCGCTCGCCGGGCGCGAGCTCGGCGGCGGCGGTGGTCACCAGGTCGCAGCCGGCGTCGCCGGGGTGACCGTAGGCGGGGAGGGGCACCTCGGGGTCCACGCGCCGGATCAGCACGTCGACGTCATGGCGGGGCGCGTTCTCGTTCTGGGACATCAGGGGTTCACCTCGAAGGCGCGTGCGCGCCTGACCTGGTCCGGGTCGGCCATGGCCGCCTGGATCTCCTCGGGCCGTCCGTTGTCGATGAAGTGGTCGACCTTCACCTCGATGAAGAGGGCGTCGGCGCGGACGGCGACCTGGCCCTGCGGGCCGCCTATCCGGCCCACGGCGCTGCAGTAGATCTTCCGCCCGGCCACCGCGGTGATCTCGGCCTCCAGGTGCAGCACGGTGCCCACGGGCACGGGCCGCACGAAGTCGGTCTCCAGCCGCCCCGTCACCGCGATGACGCGCAGCAGCCAGTTCAGGGAGCCGAGCGTCTCGTCGAGCGCCGTGGCCAGCACTCCACCGTGGGCGAGGCCGGGAGCGCCCTGGTGGGCGGCCCGTACGGTGAACTCGGCGGTGACGCGCACGCCCTCGCCCGCGCGGGCCTCCAGGTGGAGCCCGTGCGGCTGGCCCCCGCCGCAGCCGAAGCAGTGCTCGTAGTGCGCACCGAGGAGTTCGCCGGGCGCCGGGGCGTCGGGGTGCCGGACCGGTGCGGCGGCGTCGGCCGGGGGCGTCAACGCTGTGTTTCGTCCACTCACAGCCGCAGACCTTACCCGCGCGGCTACCCGCCGGCCGCCTCGTGGCAGGCTTGGCCGCATGCAGCCCTCTTCCGCGCACCACGACGAACGCCTGACCGCCCCCCGCTCCTGGTGGGGCATCGCCGTACTGATCGGCCTGTCGTGCGCGTTGATGCTGCTGCCGCTGGGCTCGCTGCCGCTGCTGGCCGGCCTCGTCGGGGGCACGGCGCTCGCGGGGCTGGCGGTGAGCTCGTACGGGTCCGCGCGCGTGCGTGTGGTCAACGGTTCGCTGGCGGCCGGGGACGCGCGGATCCCGGTGGCGGCGCTCGGTGAGCCGGAGGTCCTGGACGCCGAGGAGTCGCGCGCCTGGCGCACGTACAAGGCGGACACCCGGGCGTTCATGCTGATGCGCAGCTACGTGCCGACGGCGGTGCGCGTCGAGGTCACCGATCCGGACGATCCGACCCCGTACGTCTACGTGTCCACCCGGGAGCCGCGGGCACTGGCCTCGGCGATCCGCGCGGCGAAGGGCTAGGAGCCGGAGCGGCCGGACCCGGCCGCTCCCCCGGGCTCCCGGGGGCCGACCGGCGCTCAGCCCTCGCCTGCGGGACCTTCGAGGGCGGCCCTGGTGGCCTCGGGAAGGGGCTGGGCGGGGCGCTCCAGGGGCGGGAGATGCGGGAGGGCGTCCCAGGCCACGGCGCGCGCACGCAGGTCCGTACGCACCTTCTCGGCGACTTTCCGGGTGTCGCGGCGGTTCATGACGGCTCCGACGGCGGCGCCGACCATGAACGGGATGAGGTTCGGCAGGTTGCGGACCATCCGCTTGGTGATCTGCTGGCGCAGCTCGCGCTTCATCTGGCCGCCGAGCGCGGCGTTGAGCGTGGTCGGCTTGGTCAGGTCGACCCCCCGCTCCTCCGTCCACGAGGTCAGGTAGGCGAGGCTGCGCTCCTTCAGGTTCCCGGGCGGCCGCTGGCCGTAGACCTCGTGGAGCTCGGCGATGAGCTTCAGCTCGATCGCCGCGACGGCGGTGACCTCGGCGGTCAGCTCGGCGAGCATGGCGGGCGGGACGGGCAGCATGGCGGCCGCCCCGACGCCCGCGCCGACGGTGGAGGTGGCGTTGGCGGCGCCCGAGATCAGCTTGTCGGCGAGCTGATCGGGGCCGAGGTCCGGGAACTGCGCGCGCAGCGTCGCGAGGTCCCGAACCGGAACGCGCGGTGCGTTCTCGATGATCCGTTCGGTGATGTACAGGGCGGCGCCCCTGACGCCTTCGCCGCCCTTGCGTACACCGTTGCGGACGGATCGCAGCCGACGAGCCCCGGACCGCTGCCGGGCTCCCTCGCCGGTCTCTGTGTCCGACGGCACCGCCGCGGCGGTGTCGGCGGGCACGGCTGTCGCCTCAAGGGCGGAGCCGCCGGGAGCGCCAGGACCCGTTTCCGGGCCCGTGATCGCCACCTGCGTCTCCGCCGGTTCACCAGACTTTCGCAAGCGCCGCTTGCGAAATGGTGTCGAGCCAGCCACGGCCGTCGCCTCTCAGTCGCAGTCGCGACAGATCGGCTGACCGTTCTTCTCACGTGCCAGCTGGCTGCGGTGGTGCACCAGGAAGCAGCTCATGCAGGTGAACTCGTCGGCCTGCTTGGGCAGAACCCGGACGGCCAGCTCCTCGTTGGAGAGGTCCGCACCGGGGAGCTCCAGGCTCTCGGCCGAGTCGAACTCGTCCATGTCCGAGGCCGAGGACGACTTGTCGTTACGTCGGGCCTTCAGCTCTTCAATGCTGTCGTTGTCGACGTCGTCGTCGGTCTTGCGCGGGGTGTCGTAGTCCGTTGCCATTGTTCACTCTCCCCCTCTGGGTGTTAGCGGTGTCTCAGCGCACGTAACGCGCGAGAGGCCGGACTTGTGCCCGACCTGAGGCGGAGATTTTGCCTCACATCAAGGTCTGTTACTGAATCGACACCCAGCCGCCCACGTGGAGGTGCGAGTGGCTGGGATGACGACCGGGACCGTACACGGTCCGAGGGCCGTCTTGCACAAACGCCACCCCGTGTATTTCCCGCCATCAGGGGGGCCGGAAACCCGGACTTCCCGGGCTTTCCGGCCTCCCTGGAGTCACCGAACGCACATGCGCGGACACCGGACCCTGTGATCGATCACACAGGGCCAGCCGTCTGCACATGCCACGCGTTCAGCCGTCAGCGAACACGGGCTGAGGTTCTCACATGGGAAGAGTGACACGCATCACGAGGCCACCGCCTTCCCGGGGTACCGCCTGGATCCTTCCGCCGTGTGCGCGCGCCACGGAGCGCGCGATGGAGAGGCCGAGCCCGACACCCTTGTCGCTGCCCGTTCGCTCCGTACGCAGCCGCCTGAAGGGCTCGAACAGGTTGTCCACCTCGTACGCGGGAACAACGGGACCCGTGTTCGATACCAGGAGGACCGCCTGACCGTGCTGCGCCTCGGTGGTGACCTCAACCCAGCCGCCCTCCGGCACGTTGTACCGGAGGGCGTTCTGCACCAGGTTCAGGGCGATCCGCTCCAGCAGAACGCCGTTGCCCTGGACCACGGCCAGGGCGCGCTCGCCGCGGATCTCCACGCCCTTCGCCTCGGCCTCGGCACGGGCCTGGTCGAGGGCTCGCGAGGCGACCTCCGCGAGGTCCACGGGCTTGCGCTCGACGATCTGGTTCTCGCTGCGGGCCAGCAGCAGCAGGCCCTCGACCAGCTGCTCGCTGCGCTCGTTGGTCGCCAGGAGGGTCTTCCCCAGCTGCTGGAGCTCCACCGGGGCCCCCGGATCGGAGAGGTGCACCTCCAGCAGGGTCCGGTTGATCGCCAGCGGCGTGCGCAGCTCGTGCGAGGCGTTCGCCACGAAGCGCTGCTGCGCCGTGAAGGCCCGCTCCAGCCGGTCGAGCATCTCGTCGAAGGTGTCGGCGAGCTCCTTGAGCTCGTCGTCCGGCCCGTCCAGCTCGATCCGCCGGGTCAGGTCGGAGCCGACCACCCGGCGGGCGGTACGGGTGATCTTGCCCAGCGGCGAGAGCACCCGTCCGGCCATCGCGTAGCCGAAGGCGAAGGCGATGATGCTCAGCCCCAGCAGGGCCATCAGCGACCGGCTCAGCAGGTCGTCCAGCGCGTGCCGGCGCTGCTCCAGGACGCACTGGTTGATGGCGGCGTTGAACTGGCTGTGCGTCTGCTCGATGCCCACCACGCCCGGGCACGTGTTGCTGGAGACCTTCACCTGCTCTCCGCCGACGATCTGGAACGGGAGCGCGTTGCCCTCCCGCAGGGCCTGCGCCGCGAGCAGGTAGATGATCGACAGCAGCAGGATGCCGGCGATCAGGAACATCCCGCCGTACAGCAGCGTCAGGCGTATCCGGATGGTCGGCCGCAGCCACGGGAAGGGACCCTCGGGCTGGCCGGGGTCCCAGGTCGGTTTCGGCGGCGCGGGCGGTGGCGCCGGATTGGCTGCCACGCGCATCAGATCCGGTATCCGGAACCGGGTACGGTCACGATGACCGGCGGCTCGCCCAGCTTGCGCCGCAGGGTCATGACCGTGACCCGCACGACGTTGGTGAAGGGGTCGGTGTTCTCGTCCCAGGCCTTCTCCAGCAGCTGCTCCGCGGAGACGACGGTCCCCTCGCTGCGCATGAGCACCTCAAGCACCGCGAACTCCTTGGGCGCCAGCTGCACCTCCCTGCCCTCGCGGAACACCTCGCGGCGGTTCGGGTCCAGCTTGATCCCGGCCCGCTCCAGCACGGGCGGCAGGGCGACGGTCGTACGCCGCCCGAGCGCCCGGACGCGGGCCGTCAGCTCGGTGAAGGCGAACGGCTTGGGCAGGTAGTCGTCCGCCCCGAGCTCCAGTCCCTCCACGCGGTCGCTGACGTCGCCGGACGCCGTCAGCATCAGCACGCGGGTGGGCATGCCGAGCTCGACGATCTTCCGGCAGACGTCGTCGCCGTGCACGAGGGGGAGGTCCCGGTCGAGCACGACCACGTCGTAGTCGTTCACTCCGACGCGCTCCAGGGCGGCGGCGCCGTCGTACACGACGTCCACGGCCATGGCCTCCCGGCGCAGTCCGGTGGCCACCGCATCGGCGAGCAGCTGCTCGTCCTCGACGACGAGTACGCGCACGTCGTTTCCTTCCTCCGAGCCCAGAAGGGCACACGTGTGTTGCGTCGCCCATCCTGCCCCTTTCGGCGGTAAACCGGCTGTAAGGCGTCGCGCGCAGGGGGCACGGAGGGGCGGGCGGGACGGAAGTGAGGATTGCCTGTCCTCGCGAGGTTTCTGGGCGTGCGGCGCCGGGGAGGACGTGAGCACACCCCAATCCACTCCCTGACGGCGGACTGCCACGTGCCGCCGCCGACCCACGAAGAGGGGGCGAACCCACCATGGACGCATTCACCGCTGGTCTCCTGCAGCGCATCCGGGCCACCCAGTCGGACCTCCGGCAGGCCCGCGAGGCGGGCGACGACTTCCTCGCGGAAGTGGAACAGGCGGAGCTGGAGGACCTCCAGCGACTGGCCGCCGAGCACGGCGTCCCGGTCACCACCGAGCACGGCGTACCCGTCACCGCCGCCGTGCCCGCCTGCTGAGCCCGCACCCCCACCCGGTACACCGAACCCCGGCCGCCCCTCGGGCGGCCGGGGTTCCGTCATGTCACGGCCGGGGTCACGGCCCGCTCCCGCCCCGGCGGGGTCAGTCGTGCCAGGCCCCGGCCTCGTCCAGGAGCGGCTGGAGCGAGGCGAAGACCGCCGGGGTCGCCGCCAGGGCGAGCTCCCCCGAGGCGGGCTTCCCCGGACGGCCGCCGGTCACGGCGCCCGCCTCCCGGGCGATCAGGTCGCCCGCCGCCAGGTCCCACGGGTTCAGCCCGCGCTCGTAGTAGCCGTCCAGCCGGCCGGCGGCCACGTCGCACAGGTCCACCGCCGCCGACCCGCCCCGCCGGATGTCCCGCACCAGCGGGATGATCCGCTGCCCGACCGCGGCCTGCCGGGCCCGCCGAGCCTGGATGTACGCGAACCCCGTGGCGACCAGCGCCTGGTCCAGCGGCGCCGCCGCCCGGCAGGCGAGCCTGCGCCCGCCCAGCCACGCTCCGCCGCCGAGCAGCGCGTGGAACGTCTCCCCGCGCATCGGCACCGCCACGATGCCCACCACCGTCTCACCGCGGTACTCGGCCGCGATCGAGACGCTCCAGCCCGGCAGCCCGTAGAGGTAGTTCACGGTGCCGTCCAGCGGGTCGACGACCCAGCGCACGCCGCTGGTCCCCGGGACGTCCGCGCCCTCCTCGCCCAGCAGCCCGTCCTCGGGCCGCCGACCGGCGAGGATGCCGGTGATCAGTTTCTCCGCCGCGATGTCCATCTCGGTCACCACGTCGATGGGGCTGCTCTTCGTCGCCGCGACCGCCAGATCGGCCGGCCGGCCGTCGCGCAGCAGCTCCCCGGCCTGCCGGGCGGCCTCCAGGCCCACGTCCAGCAGTTCGGCCTTCAGCTCTTCGGAGATCACGCTTCGCCCTCTCAGGTCCTCGCCACCGCTCAGGTCCTCACGCGTACGGGCTGTCGGCGCCCGCGGCCGCCGGCCGGGGTGCCCGCGCCGGGCAGCAGCCCACCGCGCACACGTCGTGGCTCGCCCCGAGCAGCCCCACCGCGCACCGCTCGACGGGCAGGCCCCGCTCGGCCGAGGCCCGTTCCAGCAGCAGTTCCCGCACCGCCGCCGCGAACCGCGGATCGGCCCCCACCGTCGCCGACCGCGCCACCGGGAACCCCAGCTCCGCCGCCTTCGCCAGCGCCTCCGTGTCCAGGTCGTACAGGACCTCCATGTGGTCCGACACGAAACCGATCGGCACCATCACCGCCCCCGCGGCCCCCGCCCCGTGCAGGGCCTCCAGGTGGTCGCAGACGTCGGGCTCCAGCCACGGGATGTGCGGGGCCCCGCTGCGCGACTGGTAGACCAGCTCCCACGGCAGCCCGAGTCCCGTCTCCGCCCGCACCGCGTCCGCGATCACCCCGGCCACGTCCAGGTGCTGGCGCACGTACGCCCCGCCCTCACCACCGGTCGTGTGCTCCCCCACCGGGCCCGAGGCGTCCGCGGCCGCCGTCGGAATGGAGTGCGTGGTGAACACCAGGTGCGCCCCGGCCCGCGCCTCCTGCGGCAGCGAAGCCAGCGAGGCCAGCACCCCGTCGATCATCGGCCGCACGAAACCGGGGTGGTTGAAGTAGTGCCGCAGCTTGTCCACCCGCGGCGGCTCCACGCCCTCCCCGGCCAGCACGGCCAGCGCGTCGGCCAGGTTCTCCCGGTACTGCCGGCAGCCCGAGTACGAGGCGTACGCGCTGGTCGCCAGCACCGCGATCCGGCGGCGCCCGTCCGACGCCATCTCCCGCAGCACGTCCGTCAGGTACGGAGCCCAGTTCCGGTTGCCCCAGTACACCGGCAGGTCCAGCCCGTGCTCCGCGAAGTCCTTGCGCAGCGCGTCCAGCAGCTCACGGTTCTGCCCGTTGATCGGACTCACCCCGCCGAAACCGAAGTAGTGCTGCCCGACCTCCTTCAGCCGTTCGCGCGGGATGCCCCGCCCGCGCGTCACGTTCTCCAGGAACGGCACCACGTCATCGGGACCCTCGGGGCCGCCGAAGGACAGCAGCAGCAGGGCGTCGTAAGGGGCGGCGGGTCCGCCGGAAGGCGGGAGGAGCTGGTCTGACATACCCGGAATCCTGCCACCCGCCATCCCCGGGCGGGAAACAGACCCTCCCGTCCGGGTCGTCCCGGCGCGCGCGCGTCCCCGGCGGCCGTAACCTGTACGGGCCGCTGACATCCCTTACGGAGGGCCCGTGCCCAGTCCCTACCGCGCCATCTTCGCGGCCCCTGGCACGAAGGCGTTCAGCGCCGCCGGACTCATCGGCCGGATGCCGCTCTCCATGGTCGGCGTCGGCATCCTCACCATGATCTCGGAGATCACCGGCCGCTACGCGATGGCCAGCGCGCTCACCGGAACCCTCGCGCTGGCCGCCGCGTTCTTCGGCCCGCAGATCTCCCGCCTGGTCGACCAGTACGGGCAGCGGCGCGTCCTGCGTCCCGCGACCCTCGTCTCCGTGGCCGCGGTGACCGGCCTGCTGCTGGCGGCCGCCAACGGCCTGCCCGACTGGACCCTGTTCGTGTGCGCCGCCGTCGCGGGCTGCGTACCGAGCGTCGGCTCGATGATCCGGGCCCGCTGGACCGTGATCTACCACGACTCCCCGCGCGAACTGCACACCGCGTACTCCTTCGAGTCCGTCGTCGACGAGGTGTGCTTCATCTTCGGGCCGATCCTCGCCATCGGCCTGTCCACCACCTGGTTCCCCGAGGCCGGCCCGCTGATCGCCGCCGTGTGCCTGCTCGTGGGCGTCTGGCTGCTCACCGCGCAGCGCTCCACCGAGCCGGCGCCGCACCCGCGCGGGGAGCACACGGACCGCACCTCGGCGCTGCGCTCCCCCGGCCTCCGGGTGCTGACCGCCACGTTCGTCGCGACCGGCGCCATCTTCGGGTCCATCGACGTGTCCACCCTCGCCTTCGCCGAGGAGCAGGGCGCCAAGTCCTCGGCGAGTTTCATCCTGGCGATCTGGGCGCTGGGGTCCTGTATCGCCGGAATCGTCTTCGGCCTGCTGCACCTCAAGGGCCGCAGCGAACTGCGCTGGCTACTGGGCGTATGTGCGATGGCCGTGAGTATGATCCCCCTCCTACTGGCCGGGAACCTTCCGTTTCTGGCCGTGGCGCTCTTCGTCTCGGGCCTCGCCATCGCTCCCACGATGATCACGACGATGGCCCTGATCGAGGCGCACGTACCCCGCGCGAAGCTGACCGAGGGCATGACCTGGATCAGCACCGGCCTCGCGGTCGGCGTCGCGGTCGGCTCCTCGGTGACCGGCCTGGTCATCGACGCGGCCGGCGCGCAGCGCGGGTACGTCGTCTCCATCGCGGCGGGGACGGCCGCGGCGGCGGTTGCGTTCGCGGGATACCGCCGGCTGACGAAGCCGGCGCAAGGGGAGGAGCCGGCTACCGATGGGGATGGCGACAGCAGGGAAGAGCCGCGGGGCGACCGCGTGGCGTAACTGGGCGGGGAACGTCACCGCCACACCCGCCCGCGTGGTGACCCCGGCCTCGGTCGGGGAGCTCCAGGAGGCGGTCCGCCGGGCCGCCGAGGAGGGTCTGCGGGTGAAGGCGGTCGGCACCGGCCACTCCTTCACCGCGGCGGCCGCGACGGACGGGGTGCTCGTACGCCCCCAGGCACTGGCCGGGATCAAGCGGATCGACCGGGCCGCGGGCACCGTCACGGTGGCGGCGGGCACGATCCTGAAGGACCTCAACCGGGCCTTGGCCGCCGAGGGCCTGTCGCTCACCAACATGGGCGACATCATGGAGCAGACGGTCTCCGGCGCGACCAGCACCGGTACCCATGGCACCGGCCGCGACTCGGCCTCGATCGCCGCCCAGATCCGCGGCCTGGAGCTGGTCACCGCGGACGGCCGGCTGCTGGCCTGCTCCCGCGAGGAGAACCCCGAGGTCTTCGCGGCGGCCCGGCTGGGCATCGGGGCGCTCGGCGTCATCACGGCGATCACCCTCGCCGTGGAGCCGCTGTTCTTCCTCACCGCCCGGGAGGAGCCGATGGGCTTCGAGCGGGTGACCGCCGAGTTCGACGAGCACGTCGCGGAGAACGAGCACTTCGAGTTCTACTGGTTCCCGCACACCGGCAACTGCAACACCAAGCGGAACAACCGCAGCCAGGGCCCGGCCGCCCCGCCCGGCCCGGTGAGCGCCTGGATCGAGGACGAGCTGCTGTCCAACGGCATCTTCCAGGCCGTCAACTCGATCGGCCGCGGGGTCCCGGCGGCCATCCCCTCCATCGCCCGCGTCGCCAGCCGCGCCCTGTCGGCGCGCACCTACACGGACATCCCGTACAAGGTGTTCACCAGCCCGCGCCGGGTGCGCTTCGTGGAGATGGAGTACGCCCTCCCGCGCGAGCGGCTCGTCGCGGCGCTGCGGGAGCTGCGGGCGGTGGTGGACCGCTCGGACCTGCGGATCAGCTTCCCGGTGGAGGTGCGGACGGCCCCGGCGGACGACATCACGCTGTCGACGGCCTCGGGGCGCGAAACGGCGTACATCGCGGTGCACATGTACCGGGGCACCCCGTACCAGGCGTACTTCACGGCGGCCGAGCGCGTCTTCACCGCGCACGGCGGCCGGCCGCACTGGGGCAAGGTGCACACCCGGGACGCGGAGTACTTCGCGCGGGTCTATCCGAGGTTCGGCGAGTTCACCGCGCTCCGGGACCGGCTGGACCCGGACCGGGTGTTCGGCAACGACTACCTGCGGCGCGTCCTCGGCGCATGAGCCGGGGCGCACGCCCCGTCAGGAGCCGCTCGGCTGCCCGGTCCCGCCACCGGCGGGCGGGGCCGGCGGGGTCGCGGGGCCCGGGGTGGCCGGGTTCGAGGGCCTGGCGCTCGGACTGGCCGGCGGGCTCGGGGTCACCGGCGGCGGGCTCGGGGTGACCGGAGGGCTCGGGCTGCCGGAGGGCGAGGTGTCCGGCTCGGGGCTCGGGCTCCGGCCGCCGCTCCCGCCGCCCGCGCCCCGCGAGCCGGAGGGGTGGGGGGAGGGCGTTGCGGACTCCGGGGTCCCCCCGCCCTCGCGGCCCTTGCCGCCGGTGCCCGGGCCCTGCCGGCGCTCCTCGTCCTTGTGGTCGCGGGCCGTGCCCGCGCCGCCGGTGAGCAGGGTGCGGCCGTCGGAGCTGACGGAGGTGCCGGCGATCGCCTCGTAGGTCCCGAGTCCGCCCATCGCTATCGCGAAGGCGGCTCCGGCGGCGACGGCCGTGCGCTTCCACCCCCGTACGCGGGTGCCGTGGACGGTGGCCTGCCCGAAGTCCCCGTCGGGTTCCGGGCCGGCCGGGACCGCACGCAGCAGGATCGTTCCGTCGGGCAGCTTCTCCTCCGCGGGCGGTTTCCCGTCCGCCGGCGGCTTCGTGAGGAGCGGCACCTGCCGGGCTCCGGGCCGGACGGTCTCGCGCAGCTGGTCGCCGGTGCGCCGGAAGAAGTGCTGGATGACGGGTCCGCCCGCGGTGGCGACCACGCTGACCACCGCCGCCCCGCCGATCGTCCCGTAGACCCCGAGCTGCGAGGCGAGCACGGCCGCCGCGACCGTCGCGAGGGAGGTCCCGGCCACCTGAGCCACGCTCAGGTCGAGCTTCTTCTTCTCCGGTTCGACGTCCTGCGTAGCCTTCTGACCCATCGCCATCCCCTGCGTGTCCTGCCTCTCGCGCGTCATCCCTTACAGGAGTTACTGACACCTGGGCGAAACGATTAGTTCCGTTTCGGGGGATTCTGTGAAGCAGGACACCTGAGAGCGGACACCCGCGCAGGTCGGAGCCGACGCAGGGCAGCCCAACTCCCGCCACCGGCGAGAACTTCGGCGGCGCGGCGGTCCACCCAGGTGGCCCGAATGGAGTACTGTGGCGAGCCCTGGGGCCGTCCTTCCTTTCGGATGTCCGGACTCGGGAGAGGGGGCCGGCTGATGGAAAACGGCACTCAAAGACCGGTGATGCCGCGGTATTGCACGGGTGCCTGCTGCGCACAGTAACCGTTCGGTCACTGTGCGTGCCCAACAGGTAACCGTGCCATGCCGGCGATCAAGGGCGCATGCCCGACACGCCGGTTTAACTCGGCAAGGTTGTGGCAGGCTGCACCCGGGCAGGCCACACTCGACTAGCGGAAGCAGCGACGCACGTGACGTCGGCAGGCACCACCCGGGAGGTCCCCATGCCCGAACTGCGTGTCGTGGCCGTCTCAAATGACGGCACACGACTGGTGCTCAAAGCTGGGGACAGCACGGAGTACACGCTTCCGATCGACGAGCGGCTGCGGGCCGCCGTGCGCAACGACCGCGCACGGCTGAACCAGATCGAGATCGAGGTCGAGAGCCACCTCCGCCCCCGCGACATCCAGGCCCGCATACGGGCCGGAGCCTCCGCGGAGGAGGTCGCCCAGCTCGCCGGCATCCCCGTCGACCGCGTACGCCGCTTCGAGGGCCCCGTGCTCGCCGAGCGCGCCTTCATGGCCGAGCGGGCCCGCAAGACGCCCGTGCGCCGGCCCGGCGAGAACACCGGACCCCAGCTCGGCGAGGCCGTGCAGGAGCGGCTGACGCTGCGCGGCGCCGAGAAGGAATCCGTCCAGTGGGACTCGTGGCGCCGCGACGACGGCACCTGGGAAGTCCTCCTGGTCTACCTGGTCGCGGGCGAACCGCACTCGGCGAGCTGGACGTACGACCCGCCGCGCCGGCTGGTCGTGGCCGTCGACGACGAGGCCCGCTCGCTGATCGGCGAGTCGGACGACCTCCCGGCGACGCCCGAGCCGAGCTTCCCGTTCGTGCCCCGGATCGCGCGGCTGCCGCGCGACCGGCCGCTGGACCGCGCCCTCGACCGCCAGCTGGAGCGGCCCGTCGCGCCCACGCCGGACGCGGAGGAGGAGCGGGACACCCTGACGAGCCTGCTGGAGGCCGTCCCGAGCTTCCGGGGCGACCTCGTGGTCCCGGACCGCACCGAGCCGCCGGCCGAGGAGCCGGAGGCGGAGGAGCCGCCGGCACCCGCCGCGTCGGCGGGCGCGGGCTCCGCGTACGCCGACGTCCTGATGCCCCGTACGGTCGCGGGCCACCGCGACCGCCTGACCGGCACCACCGACCGCCAGGCCGAGGCCGACGGGGTCCGCCCCGGACGGCGGGCGGCCGTACCCAGCTGGGACGAGATCGTCTTCGGCACCCGCCGCAAGAAGCAGGAGTAGCGTCCGCCGGGCCGCGGTCGCGCCGCAGGCACCCCGCCCAGGGCGGGGTGCCTGCGGCGGGCTACTCCGGGTCCGGGCCCGTGGCCACCGGGCGGGAGGGGTCGGCGGACCACTCCGACCAGCTGCCGGCGTACAGGTCGGCGGTGATGCCCGCCACCTCCAGGGCCAGGACCTGATGGGCGCCGGAAACCCCCGAGCCGCAGTACACGCCGACCGGGGTCCCGTCCGAGGCGCCGAGCCCGGTGAAGCGGGCGCGCAGTGCCGCCGACGGCAGGAATCGGCCGTCCGGCCCCACGTTCTCCGCGGTCGGCGCCGACAGCGCGCCCGGAATGTGACCGCCGACCGGGTCGATCGGCTCGACCTCGCCGCGGTAGCGCTCCCCTGCCCGGGCGTCCAGAAGCACCCCCACACGGGCCCGCTCGGCGGCCTGGTCCGCGTCCAGCAGCCCGACAGCCCCCGGGGTTGGCTTGAAATCGCCTTCCTCCGGAGTCACCCGGTCGGCCGTCACCGCGCCGCCCGCCTCGGTCCAGGCGGCCAGGCCCCCGTCCAGGACCCGTACCCCCGGGTGACCCGTCCAGCGCAACAGCCACCACGCCCGGGCCGCGGCCCAGCCCTGGCCACCGTCGTACACGACCACCGGTGTGCCCGCGGAGACGCCGGCCCGGCGCATCACCGCTCCGAAGGCCTCCGGGTCCGGCAGCGGGTGGCGGCCGCCCGACCCCGCCGGACCTGCCAGTTCGCGGTCGAGGTCGACGTACACGGCGCCGGGCAGGTGCCCGGCCTCGTACGCCGGCAGCTGGTCGGGGCCGCCGAGCTGCCAGCGGACGTCCAGCAGGACCGGAGGCCGGGGGCCCGCCAGCTCGCTCTTCAGTTCGGCGGCGGAGAGGATCGCAGAGGTCGCAGTCATGCGGGTCATCTTCCTCCCAGCCCGCCGCCCGCGGCACGGGGGCGGCGCCCGCGTGACAAGCCCGTCACGGGCGGGGGCGCACCGATCCGGTCATCTCTGCCCCGGGCCCGGCCGATGCGGCGCGGTCGGGGCGCGCCGAGCCCTCCGGGGTGGAAGCATCAGCACCGGCAAGCGGGACGACGGAGGAGACGCTGACATGACCGAGGCAGCGAAGGCAACGCGGCGCACGCCCGGCACACCGTGCTGGGTGAGCCTCATGGTGCACGGCCTCGGAACCACCGAGGACTTCTACGCGGATCTGTTCGGCTGGGAGTTCGTACCCGGCCCGGAGCAGCTCGGCCCGTACGTACGGGCCCTGTTGAACGGCAGCGAGGTGGCCGGCATCGGCGAGATGCCACCGGACCGGCACCTGCCGGTGGCCTGGACCACGTACCTGGCCACGGACGACGCCGACGCCACCGCCGAGGCGATCCGCTCCTGCGGGGGCACGGTCGCGGTGGGCCCCCTGGACGCCGGCACCGCGGGGCGGGTGGCCATCTGCTCGGACCCGCTGGGCGCGATCTTCGGGATCTGGCAGGCCCAGACCCCGATGGACACCGGGATGCACGGCGCGCCGGGCACTCCGGTGTGGAACGAGCTGGTCACCCAGGACACGTCCACGGTCGGCAAGTTCTACGAGCACGTCTTCGGCCACGAGGCCCAGACGCACGCCACCGCCTCCGACGACTTCGACTACCTGACCCTGTACCTGGACGGCCGGCCGGTGGCCGCGGTGCACGGGGTCGGACGCTCGCTACCGCACGACCGGGGGCCGCACTGGATGGCGTACTTCGAGGTCGAGGACACCGACGCCGCCGCCGAGCGGGTCGCGGAGCTCGGCGGCCGGATCGTCGAGCCGCCCCGCGACGGGGTCAGCGGCCGGCTGGCAGTCGTGGCGGACCCGGAGGGCGCGGTCTTCACCCTGGTGCAGTCGCGGCGGGGGTGAGGTCACGCGGGGGCCCGGCCGGTGAGGAGGCGAAGCCCCGCCGGGCGCCGGCGGAAGGGTGTGACGAGGCCGGAGGGGCAGGGTATTCGGCCGTCCCGCCACACGGCGCCGCCCGGTCGGCGCGAGCGCCGGCCGGGCAGCCGATGGAGACCGTGGCGGGGTTCGAACCCGCGTAACCGGCTTTGCAGGCCGGCCCCTGAGCCGCTCGGGCACACGGTCGTGGTGGTGCTGTTGCTGGTGCTGGTGTTGCTTCGTCTCTGACCGTACGGGCACGGGTGGCCGCCGGGGAAGGGCGGCGCCCGGGCCGCCATACACCTGACACACGCCGTTCACGCTCGCCCCGAGGGCCCCTTCCGGCGCACCCGCGTACGGTGACCGCCCCGTTCCGGCGGGAGCTCCGCTCGGGGCGAGGATCAGGACTGCACGGCATCCGGGGGCGACTGCCGCCGACGGACGGCGAAGTACCGCCGCCCGGTGGCCGGTTCGGCGAACCCGGCAGCGCCGTCATCGGTGATCGGACCCGTACGGACGCGGCGTCACCGTACGGCGGTATCGTCAGGCCCGGCCTGGGGTGCCGGCCGTGGTGGATGACCGCCGACCCCAAGTGACCGTCTCCGGCCCGTGGTTGCCCGCCGCGAAGGACACAGCGAGTGAGGAACCCGTGACCCGCACCACCCCGCCCCGCCCGGTCGACGCCGAGGCTCTGTTCCCCGCCCTCGCCGGGCACCGCCGCACCAGCACCCGCCTCCACCCCCGCTCCGGCACCCCGGCCGCCGATGACAGTTCGGTGGCCGGGCCGCTCCTGTGGCCCGCCGGTGAACCGTGGCCCGTGTGCACCGCGGCCCACCGCAAGGGCAGGGGACACCTGCTGTCGGACGTACGCCTCCGGCGCCGGATCCTCGACGGGGCATGGCACCGCGACCCCGCCACGGGTCCCACCGACGCGGAACGCGAGGTCCTCGGCAGCCTCCGGCCGGGACGGCACGCTCCGTACATCGGTGACGCGGATCCGGTCCCGCTCCTCGCCGTCGCGCAGCTCTTCGCCCGCGATGTCCCGGACCTCACCGGACCGGAGGGCT
Source organism: Streptomyces antarcticus (assembly GCF_026627255.1). GTDB lineage: Bacteria > Actinomycetota > Actinomycetes > Streptomycetales > Streptomycetaceae > Streptomyces > Streptomyces antarcticus. The sequence goes on from NZ_JAPNLM010000023.1 coordinate 30,939, forward strand.
GCGACCTGCTCCAGGTCCTCTGGTGTCCCTTCGAGGCGCACGGTCCCGACCGGACCGTCGACGTCGTACTGAAGTGGCGCCGCGCCGGGGACGTCGGCGGGGTCCTCGCCGTGATGCCGGAGCCCGTGGTGGTGGGCAGGGCCGAATGCGTGCCGAACGCGTGCGTGCTCCACCCCGAACAAGTGGTGGAGCACGAGTACGAGGGCCTGCTGGACGAGGACCTCCAGGAGTCCGTCGAAGCGTGGGAGGGGGGAGACGACGAGGGCGAGGACGGCGACGGCAACGGCGATGGCGACAGCGACGGCGCGTGGGGCACCCGCGCCCCGTCCGGCTTCGGCACGTACGAGGAGTACGCGGCCGCCATGGCCGCCGCGCACGCGGACGAGGACGCCGAGGTCACCTACCGGGGCGACCTGTCCATCGCGCCCGGCTGGAAGGTCGGCGGCTTCGCCTCGTGGCACCTCACCGACCCGGCGGACATCGACTGCGGAACCTGCGGAACGCCCATGCCTCCCCTGCTCACGGTGGCCGCCGGTGAATGGGACGGGGGCTGCGAGAGCTGGATCCCGCTGGAGGACCGGGCCGCCGTACCGGACAGCCGGATCAGCGACCCGACCGGCGTCCACCTCGGCCGCGGCCTGATGCGCGTACACACCTACCCCGCCTCCCCGGCGCACCCCCACCGGCTCAGCTTCCAGTAGACGGTCACCCCGGACGCCGCCGTCACCCCCGTCATCCCGCGGAAGTGGCGGGGGCGATGTGCGGCGGGTCGTGCGTCAGAGATGACCTCCAGGCGGAAGTCCCCGTGCTCGTCCGCGCGGAGACCGCCCGGGCGGACGGCGGGTGCGGCGGGAAGGCGGGCGGAGTCCTCGGCACCGGCGACCCGGGCGGGCACCTGGAACTCGGCTCCGGCCAGCGCAGCCATTTACATCTGCCGGAGCCTGTCATTGGCCTCGCCGGGGGTGAACCGGGCCGGGTCGAACCCCGCCCCGGAGTCAAGGCCAAGCCACCGCACGAGGTCGTCGTGCTCCGTCCACGTCGGATCGGCGAGAGTCCGCTTGAGGTCTTCATAGGCCTCGGCGCCTCCGCAGTCCTCAGGAGGGCAGGCGCCGGAACCGGCTACGCAGACGGGATAGCTCCGGTCTGCCTCGGCTGCGAGCCGGTGCTCCACCGTGACGCGGTGGTCCCAGGAGTCACCGAAGTCGTACGTGTACGCAAGGCTCCCTCCCTCCTTGAGCAGGGCGCCGAGAGTGACGCCCCGCTCGTCCCCGAAGTCGAGGTCGGTGCTGGCCCGGCCGTACTGGACGCCGTCCACGGTGAAGGCGTGCATATGGCTGTTCTCCCAGCCCATGACAGCCTGGATCACGGCATGCGCTTGGTCGAGCCGGGCCGCGGCCGACACCAGCACACGTCGCCAGACCGCCGGTTCGACAACGCCCTCCAGATCGATGCGCAGCTGGAACACCGGTTCTCCGGGGAGCGGTTCGCCGCGCATCACGGCCACGGCCCGCCTGCCCTGACCGGTCAGCTCCACGGTGTCATCGTCGCTTCGGACGGCCCCGAGGGCCACGAGTGTGTCGAGCAACAGCCGCACGTCACGGTCGTTGCTACCGCGCCAGCCCCGCAGCCGCTCGGGCGGCACGTCATCGAGGACGTAGGGAGCGGTCACCGCCTGCCACACCGCTCTGCGCAGCGTGTCGCCGGCGACCGGGCCGCGAGCCTCGTACAACCGATGCAGCAGCGCCCGCAGGCCGGCGGCGTACTCCTGCGAGAAGACCGACTCAAGCCACCCCGAGACCAGTACGGCACTCCCGATGCGCGGTACCGCTTCGAAGAGGGCGTTCCACAGGCCGTCGGGCCGGTCGAGCAGCCGGGCGTTCTTCTTCACCGGCAGCAGACGGCCACCGGCAACCCTCAGCAGTCGGGCGGCCTTGGCCCATTCCACCAGCAGGTTGAGGTGGTACAGCTCCTCGCTGGACTTCGTCTTGAACGTCCGGTCACCGATCACCGGGTCCATCTGGTCGCCGGTGTCCAGCAGCTCCACCAAGGTCCGGGCGTCCGCGAGGGTGATGCGGCCGGTCTGCGTCAATTTCCGTCCCGCGCCGATCCACCCGACCAACTCCCGTACCTGTCCCGCTGACTTGTCATGAGACTCGTCCACAACCGCTCCGTTCCGGGCCCTCGCCGCCTCGCCGAACCTACCCTCCCGCACCGCCGTCAGCCGTAGGGTGGTTCCGGTGAGCGAGTACCAGTACTACGAGTTTCAGGCCCTCGACCAGCCACTGAGCGGCGACCAGCGGGAAGCACTGCGGGGCGTTTCCAGCCGTGCCAGGATCACCGCCACCAGCTTCACCAACGAGTACCACTGGGGCGACCTGCGGGGGAATCCGCGAAACCTGGTGGAGCGGTACTTCGACGCCCATCTGTACGTCGCCAGCTGGGGCACACACCGGCTGATGCTCCGACTGCCCCTACAGCGCCTGGCCCTGCCCAGCGTCCAACCGTACGGTCTCGGCCACCACGTCGAAACCTGGGCCACCCGGACCCACCTTCTCCTCGACCTGACCAGCGAGGACGAGGGCGGCGACTGGGTCGAGGGAGCCGACGATTCGCTGGCCGAGGTCATCGGCGTACGCGAGGAACTCGCCACCGGCGATATGCGGCCCCTCTATCTGGCGTGGCTCTCCGCCCTCTCTGCCTGGGAAGCCGAGGACGACGACGAAGAGGAGTACCGGTCCGCCCTGGAGCCTCCCGTCCCCGCCGGCCTGGGCGAACTCACGGCTCCGCAAAGCGCGCTCGCGGACTTCCTGCGCGTCGACACCGACCTGCTCGCTGTCGCCGCACGGAGCAGCACCGCGGCGCCGGAACCCGCGGCCGGTCTGACACGCAAGGAGCTCGCGCGACTCGTCTCCGCCCTCCCGGACAAGGAGAAGGACGCCCTGCTGCTGCGCCTCGCCCTGGGCCCGGAACCCCACTTGCACAGCGAACTCCTGCACCGTCTGCGGGAAACCTCCACCCCGGCGACCGCACCCGGTCACCGGACCGCCGCCCAGCTGCTGGATGCGGCGCACACCCGCCGCGCCGAGCGCCGCGGCCACGCCGAACGCGACCGGCTGCGAGCCCGCGCCACACGCCTGACCGCACTCGCCGCCGAGGCGGACGTCATCTGGAACCAGGCCGAAGCACACATCGCCTCCAAGAAGACCAGTGCCTACGAGGCGGCTGTCGCCCTCCTTCATGACCTGCGCGATGCCTGCGCTCACGCCGGACACGGTGTCGATTTCCAGCAGCGTCTGGGGCTCCTGCGCGACACCTACCGGGGCCGGCCCGGCCTCATCCGCCGTCTCGACAGTCACGGTCTCCGGTAACTCGGCCGCGGGGACGGAAGGAGACGGTCAGGCGTGGTTGACCGGGAGGACGTCCGGCGAGAGCGCGCCCGCGTGGGCCGCGGCCGAGGTCATCCGCTTGCGGTGGTGGCGGCGGCAGAGGACCTCGTAGCCGATCTCCTCCGCCGGGCGGTTCACGTCGCCGACGACGACCTGGGCGCCCTCGACCACCATCTCGCCGCCCACCGTGCGGGCGTTGTGCGTGGCGCGGGCGCCGCACCAGCACAGCGCCTCCACCTGGAGCTGCTCCAGGCGGTCCGCCAGCTCGATCAGGCGCTGCGAGCCGGGGAATAGCTTGGTGCGGAAGTCCGTGGTGATGCCGAACGCGAAGACGTCCAGGCCCAGGTCGTCCACGATGCGCGCCAACTGGTCGATCTGGTCGGGCGCGAGGAACTGGGCCTCGTCCACGATCACGTAGTCCGCCTTGCCACCCTTCGAGAGCTGGGCGATCAGGTACGCGTACAGATCCATCCCCTCCGGCGCCTCCACCGCCTCCGTCACCAAGCCCAGACGAGACGACAACTTGCCCTCTCCCGCCCGGTCGTCACGGGTGAAGATGACGCCTTGGAGACCACGCGCATCACGGTTGTGCGCGATCTGGAGAGCCAGAGTTTTCTTTCTCGACCATCCACCAACTCGCACCAGGTCAATCTCGACTGCGGCGGCCCCACATAGTGAGGCGGCAGGCTGCACAGTGTGGGACGGGGTGTCTGGGCGGCTGGCTGGCGGTCACGAGACCATGGCGCTCAGGCATGGAGCGCCTTTCGCTTTTCGCGTGGGAAGGGCCCGCAGCGGCCTGGACGCGGTCCTCGCCAACCGAACAGGGGCGGGCAACACCTGCCCGCAGGCTCCAGTTCTCCAGCCTGGGCGACCCTCCGTCGGGGGCGTCTCAGATGGCCGCGCATATGATCATCTATACCTACGGGAAGGGTGGGACATGACGGGGGAGTTCAATCGGGAGTGGGGTCGGTCCCGCGTCGGCGCAACCGATCAGCAGGTGGACATGCGGTTGAACGGTGCTGGGGATCCCCATGTTCCCTTGGCGCCCGGAGGATCCGGGGGCTTCGGTTCCACGCCGGCCGAGAAGACGGCGGCGGCCAACACGATCGAGACCGAGCTGGAGCCGAACAGCAAGAAGGCCACGGAACACGCCGACGAGTCGACCGACGCGGCGGTCAAGGAGTTCGACGGCTGGGACACCGCCGCGGGCCTGAAGAAGGTCGCAGACACCTGGGACAAGCAGGTCAAGAATCTGATGGGCCGCCTCGCGTCCGAGAAGAGTGCGCTGCGCGGTGCCTCCGGCCTTTTCGTACGCAATGACATCGGCCTGGGCAATCAGTTCAAGCCGATCGGTTCCCAGTCGAAGCTGAACGGGCTGTAGGGGTAGCAGGTGCTGACGTACTACGAAGTCATGGTGACCGACTACGGAAAGCTCTCCACCGCTGCCGACAAGTGGCAGTCGATGGCGGAGGAAATCCGCAAGGTCGAGGATCGCTACCGGGACAGCGTGCAGAAAGTCACGATGGGCCAGACCTGGGTCGGCGTGAGTGCGACCACGGCCATGACCAACTTCGCCGGGACACGCTACGAGTACCAGGCCGCCCAGATACAGGCCAAGGCGACCGCCACCTTGCTCCGTAACGCTCACCAGCAGTTCCTGGAACTCAAGAAGCAGCTGGAGAACGCCCGCGCCGAGGCCGTCAAGGCCGGCATGAAGGTGTCGGAGCAGGGAGTCGTCGCCTACGACTACGACCGCCTCACACCGGCCGAACGCAACGCGGCCCGGCACGACCCGGACTTCGCCACGAGCGTCCGGGAGAGCGAGGCGTCCTGGTCGGAGCACATCAAAGCGGCCGTCAAGTCCGTCGACGACGCGGACCAGAACCTGAAGAAGGACCTGGAGGCCGTGGTCAAGGACGGCTACGGCAACAAGAACGACGCAAGCCTGGGCACCGGGTTCAACGGAGACGCCGGCACGGTGGCACAGGCCGACGATGCGGAGAAGAAGGCACGTGCCGATCTCTCCGTGCTGGAGATGCGGGACGACGAGACGCTGGACGACTACATAAAGCGTCTCGAACGCGAGGCCGTGACCCGCCTCACGGGTAACCCCCAGCTTGCGAAGATGGTCTCGCAGGTGCTGGAGGGCTCGATGACCGTCGGTGCCTTCTCGGCCGCCACAGGAACCTCAGCCTGGTACGGCTACAAGCTGTTCAAGACTTTGAACCCGCCCTACCCCCACGCCAACGCCCCCGGGACCTGGATCTCGCGCGGAATCAACTCCCGGCTTGCCGTAGCGGCCCCTGGGAGTCTCCTGACCAAGATTCCACCGCGTCTGGTGACTGCCATCACGGGCTCCGACGAAGCGGCCGCACTGGGCTCACGCTTGGTGCGCAACGGCTCGGCGTACTTCGTACCGAGTGCCTCGGAGGCGAACCTCCTCACGGTCGCGAGAGAGGGCGGCCTCGCGAACGCCGCGAAGGCCGCTGGTGCGCTCCGCGGGCTCGGAGTCGTCGGTGGTGTCGCGGCGACCGGGTACGGCATAGCGAACCTGGCCACGTACGACGTGGACATGATCCAAGACAAGCCGATGAAGTTCGCCACGGACCTCAGCGGGACTGCTTTCAATGGTTCCCTGACCGCACTCACCATCGCACCCAATCCGGTCACCCTCGGACTGACCGTGGGTACCGGTGTGGTGTATGCAGGGTGTCTGGCCTGGGAGAACAGAGAGGCCATCGGCAAGGGTCTGGACAAGGCGGGCGACTGGATCGGCGACAAGGCCGGGAAGCTCGGCAGCGCGCTGAACCCGTTCGACTAGCCAGGGAGAGAGATGCATACCACCACAGCCCCGTTCGCACTGCACGTCTGGTCCGAGGGCGAGAAGTTCGAGCGACTGACCGGCTGGCAAGGGACATCGCAGGAGTTCGGGGAGATCACGGTGATCCACCCGCACCGCGGTAACAACGGCCATTCCTTGAGGAGCGAAGTGCGGGGCAGCCGGATCCCTTCGGCATCCTTCTCCTCGCGCGGTTTCCATGCGCAGGTGATGACACTGCCGAGCCTGAACGGCGCGACGCTCCGACTCGGCGACGCGGTGGTGTACATGACACGCAACCGCTGGGCGCTGACTCACCGGGGGCGCTCGCTGCGTCTGAAATGCGGCGGAGACCAGTACCGGCTGACGGCGGTCAACCGCAAGGAATACACGCTGACCAGGGCTCCGGACGCAGAGGATCCAGGAGTCACCATCAGGGTGAAGCAGTCAGGCATCGGGAAGAGCAAGCGGCTGGCGGTGCGCGTGGCGGGCCGGGCCCTCGGCGCCGACATCACGCTCGCGGTGCTCTTCGGCGGCGTCGACAGAGCCACCCTCACCCGGCGCGGCGCCGTGCGGGCAGGCTTCTCACGGGCGTTCGGGTTCTACGCGGAATCCCAGTACTGACCGCGTTCCGGCCGGATCGCGGTGGCTCAACTACCAAGCGAGTATGCACATGCCTTCGTATGACACTTCCAGGTCCCGCTTTCGACTGAGTGACGGCCACGTTGTCGTCCTTTCCGAGCTGGTGGTCGGAGATCCCGTTCCCGATGAGTTCTATCGGGAACGGGAAGAGCTTGTGGAGTGCGGTCTCATCGACGAGGCGGGGGCCGTCTCACCCCTGCTCCGTCCGCTGCTCCAGACCATCGCGCGCCCGGTGGTGGTGATCACGGTGGAGTCGGACGGCCGACAGGGCAAGCTCAACCACGGGCTGATCATCGGCGAGAACCACGCCGTCTCCCACCAGGCATGGCCCGGGGAGGCGGAGTCGCAGTACTCGCTCGTCGAACCCAGGACGGTGGTCTGGACGCTGGCGGACATGGTGAACCTCCAGCGCTTCGGAGCGCTGCCCGATGTGGGTGCCTCCGTGGTCGAAACCACTGTGGCCACGCTTGATGCCGGATTGGCCGCCGCGGACGCCATGCCATTCATGGATGCCGGCGGCGAGGGCCGCGATCACATCCTCAAGGCCGTACAGACCGTGGGCACAATCGATGGACCAGCGCTCCAGGTCTTCGCCGACATGCTCGCCGAAGTGCGATCGAGCTGGCGCATGACGGCTGCCTGGCGGGGCGAGAGCGAGGGCGAGGACGGCGTGGTGATCCGGGGATTCGGCGTCTGGGACTGCGGCCCTCTCGGACACTGGCATCGGGAACTGCCGGCGGAACCGGTGCAACCGGGACAGGTCGGTCCGGCGAGCACACTGAGGTTCGTGCGCGTGCACGCGGGCAGGGTCTGGGAGCTGATCAACGAGCTGCTTCCGGCAGACGGCGAACTCCGGCACCTGGAACTCCCGTAGCGGTCGCAGACACGCAATTCTCCTGGGCCTGTTCCGGCTGCCCAGCCGGAGCAGCACCGAGCCCCACACGAACTCGGCGACGCTGGCAGCTCGTTCTTCTTGGGCGCTGCCTCCGCCACAGTCAGCGGGGTCGGCCATCCGCGCCGCCATGAGCGTCCCGCCGCTCAGCACATCGAAGCAGAGAGCGTCCCCATGCGGGCGTGACAGAGCGATCAGGCGTGGTTGACGGGGAGGACGTCCGGGGAGAGGGCGCCCGCGTGGGCCGCGGCCGAGGTCATCCGCTTGCGGTGGTGGCGGCGGCAGAGGACCTCGTAGCCGATCTCCTCCGCCGGGCGGTTCACGTCACCGACGACGACCTGGGCCCCCTCGACCACCATCTCGCCGCCCACCGTACGGGCGTTGTGGGTGGCGCGGGCTCCGCACCAGCACAAGGCCTCGACCTGGAGCTGCTCCAGGCGGTCCGCCAGCTCGATCAGGCGCTGCGAGCCCGGGAACAGCTTCGTACGGAAGTCCGTCGTGATGCCGAAGGCGAAGACGTCCAGGCCCAGGTCGTCGACGATGCGCGCCAGCTGGTCGATCTGGTCGGGGGCGAGGAACTGGGCCTCGTCCACGATCACGTAGTCCGCCTTGCCACCCTTGGTGAGTCGGGCGACCACGTACGCGTACAGGTCCATGCCCTCCGGCGCCTCCACCGCCTCCGTCACCAGCCCGAGGCGCGAGGACAGCTTGCCCTCGCCCGCGCGGTCGTCGCGGGTGAAGATCACGCCCTGCAGGCCGCGAGCGTCACGGTTGTGGGCGATCTGGAGCGCCAGTGTCTTCTTTCTTGACCATCCACCAACCCACGCCGGGTCACGCGCGACCGAGGCGGCCGGCGTAGCGATCGGCGGTGGGCTCCACGGTGCGGGGCGCTGCCCCCGGTACCGTGCCGTCTCGCCCCGGGTCACACGGGGCGGTCCTCGAAGTGGCGGACTACGACCCGATAGTCGTCGTCCTCCTCGGTCAGGGCGCGCAGCGATGTCGATTCGTTCTGGAGCGCGCTGAGACGGGGAAACGGCTCGCGGGTGGCGTCCAGCACACAGACTCCGAGCCGCCGGCCCGGTAGCCCACCGCGTTGTCCGACGGGGGAAGGGTGCGGCGTCGACTCTTCCACCACTCAGCATCAGCGTCTCGCCGTGCTCCCTCCACGCCATGACGGACCGGCGGAAGCTCGTACGACTTCTCGACGGTCCCGGCAGGGCCGGTCCGATCGGTTCAGCGGCTCCAGCTGACGCTCCAGACGTCCCCGTGGCCCGGCCAGTCGTCCCGTTCGTCCTCCCCTTCCACGACCATCACGGACACCTTGGTGAGCGGATTGCGGTACTCCAGGAAACCACCCTGATCGGTACGGTCCATGGCCACGCCGAGGCCCGGGGCGGCCGCTGCGAGGACCCGGAGCACCTCGTCCCACTCCGTGTAGGGCGCGAAGTCGACACCCATAGCCTCACGCCACTCCCCGGCGACGTCCGGATCGCCGGGAATCCGGTGCAATTCCAGTGATCCGCTTGTCAGGACCCAGTCCGGACCGCCCGAAAAGTACAGCTCCACGAGGCCGTAGTCCCTCCGTAGTGACCGGCCGGCACCGTCCTCCTCGGCGATGAAGCCGACGCCGATCGCACGGTCGGCCTCGTCCCGAGGAGCACCTGGGCGCAGCCCGTGAAACTCTCCGGTGGCCAGCAGCTGTGCGATGAACTCGGGTCCGGTCACGGCCAATTCTCCAGCTTGTCGATGAGGGCCTGCATCTCGTCCTTGCGATTCTGCGTGTTGCCCCAGTTGTGATCTTCCATGTGCTGCTGAGCCGATTTGGCCTTGGCCAGCAGATCGGCCCTCAGTTTGGGATCGTTCTCCACAGCCTCGACCGCGGTCCTGACGCTCTTGTCACTGGCCCAGCCGGTGGCCTTCAGCCGGATCGGCTCGCCCACCAGCTCTCCGTCCTTGTTCACATGGATCCGGACCTCGTCCGGCCCGACGTGCAGGTGAGCGCCCTTGGTCGCCCAGTCCGAGGCCACCGGCGACACGCGGACCTTGCACGGCTTGAGTCCGAGGGGATCCGCCCACAGGTGCGGGTTGTCCACGTACGCCGCCGGGTTCGGTGCCGGGTCGAGGCCGAGGGGATCCACGCTCAGGTAGCGGGCGGTCTCGGGGTCGTAGTGCCGGTGCAGGTTGTAGTGCAGGCCGGTTTCCGGGTCGAAGTACTGTCCGGGGAACCGGAGCGGCGTGTACGCCGTGGCATCGCTGTTCCAGCTGGTGGTGCCCCACAGGGTGGAGCGGGTGTGCCAGGCGAGCGTCCCCTGCTCGTCGACGAGCTCGGTGGGCGTGCCGATCAGGTCGGTGACGATGCCGAAGAAGCGGCTGTCCACCTCCCGGTCGGCGGCGTCGAGGACGCGCTCGGTCTGGGTGAGCGGGTGCAGACCCGCGTGGTCCCAGGTCAGAACCACGCGGAGGGGCAGGTCCGGAGTGCGGGTGGTCTGTTCGCAGAGCGTCGTGCCGTCCCAGGTGAAGAGGACCTCCTCGGCGACCGCACCGTCGGCGGAGAGCCGCTGCTTGGACAGCCGGCGGCCCAGTGGGTCGTACGCGTACCGCCAGGTCGTCCCGTCGGGGGTGACCACCTGGGTCAGCCGGTCCTCCGCGTCCCAGGTGTAGCGCCAGGCGTCGGGCTTGCGCGACAGCCTCTTGCGCGAGCGCAGGACCACCCGCCCCTGCCCGTCGTGCTCGTAGTGGACACCGCCCGCGTCCCTGATCCGGTTGCCCGTGTACGCGCGTTCTCCCGTGACCGCCTCTGCGTCCGCGTCCGGCTGGAGCAAGGGCCAGTGGGCGGAAGCAAGGTTGCCCGCCGCATCGTAGGCGTAGCGCTCGGTCCATCCGACGCCGTCGACGGCCGTGACCCTCCCCGCCGGGTCCAGGCCGAAGCTGAGGGAGGGGGCGCCGTCTGCCGCGTCGACACCGGTGAGGCTGCCGTCGGAGCGGTAGCGGTAGCCCCGCCGCCGGACGGTCCGCCCGTCAGCCGCGACCTGCTGTGCGGTGAGGCGTCCGGTGACGTCCCACGTGCTGGTGAGTGTCACCGCCCCGAAGGCGCGGGCGGATTCGCGGCCGACGGCATCGCGGTCGAAGCCGAGCCCCCGGCCGGACGCGGAGAGCCGGCTGCGGCGGCCGGCCGCATCGTAGGTCCAGGTGCTGACGGCACCGGTCGGCGTCGTACGGCGGATCCGGCGGCCCAGCGTGTCGTGTTCGAAGCGGAGCTCACGGCCGTTCACGGTCTCCGACCGGAGCTGCCCGTTGCGGTCACGCAACCAGGTGAGGGTGGCGTCCGGCCCGACCGCCTGGGCCAGCTCGTCGCTGGGGTCGTACTCGTAACGGGTGACCAGTCCGGCCGCGTCCTTTCGGACGACCTGCCCCAGAGCGTTGCGCTCGAAGCCCACGGTCTGTCCGAGGCCGTTGGTCCGGCTGAGCAGGCGGCCCGCCGCATCGTAGGCGCGGCTGAGCGTCCGGCCGTCGAAGTCCGTCTCGGAGATCAGCCGGCCGGCGTGGTCGTAGACATAGGACCAGGTCAGCCCACAAGGGTTGGTGACCTGCTTCAGCCTGAGGTCCGGATAATGGGTGAATTGGTGCCGGGCGCCGTCCGGATCGGTGCGGGCGCGGAGCAAGTCGAAGTCCCCGTACTCGTACGACGTGGTGCCGCCGGCCGCGTCAGTGTGGCTGAGCAGGTTTCCCTCGCCGTCGTAGGTCCAGCGGAGTTCCCCGCCATCCGGGTCCACCCGGCGAGTCAGCCGTCCCTCAGTGGTCCACTCCAGCCCGGTCGTCTCGCCGAGCGGTCCGCTCACCGTGACCGGTCGGCCGAAAGCGTCGTACGTGTACCGGGTGATCGCGCCCAGCGGATCGGTGATCCCGACGGGGCGGCCCGCCGCGTCGCAGCGGAAGGCGGTGGTGTTGCCGAGGGCGTCGGTGAGGGAGACGACGTGGCCGCGGCCGTCGTAGCCGAAGCGAGTGACGGCGCCGCCCGGGGCGGTCTCCGAGGTGCGGTTGCCCCTCTCGTCGAAGGTCTGGCGGACCACCGTGCCGTCGGGGCGGACGATCCGGACCGGCAGTCCCAGTTCGTCGTACTCCGCCGTGGTCGACCGGCCGTCGGGGCGGGTCAGCTTCAACAGCCGGCCGAGCTCGTCGTACTCGCAGGACGTGACGTTGCCGAGCGGGTCCGTGTGGGTCAGCAGCTGGTTGAAGCGGTCGTAGGTGAAGCGGGTGGCGGCGCCGAGGGCGTCGATGTCCGCCACGACCTGGGAACGGGTATTGACCTCGTAGCGGCGGTGGTGGCCGCAGGCATCCGTGACGGTCGTCGCGCCGTTTTCGTAGACGAACCGCGTGTTCATGTGGCCATGGGCGCCCGACTGGGCGACGCAGCGGTCCAGTTCGTCGTAGACGTACCCGAACCGGTGGCCGTTGGTGTCGGTCCAGGAAGTGATCCGGCCGTCGCCGTCGTAACCGAACCTCAGCGGCGCTCCCGAGGAGTTGACGGCCTCGGTGAGGTTGCCGTCGGTGTAACCGTACGTGAGCACGCGCGGGCCGTCGACGAGCGAGAGGACGGTGATGCGCCCCTCGGCCGTCTCGAAGCGGACGCGGTAGCCACCGCTGTGGGTGATCCCGAGCGGGGTGCCCTCCGCGTCGTACTCGAAGGTCAGGCTGTTGCCGTTGCGGTCGCCGATCTCCTCCAGCAGCGCGAGCGTCCCGTCGTGGACGGCGAACCGTCGCAGGCAGCCCTGGTCCACGTCGGTGACGGTGTATCCCTGTCCGTCCGGATCCCGTTCCAGCGGCCAGCGCCGCCCGTGGCTGGGCAGCACGGGAATGCCGGGAGCCGGGTGCGGGTAGAGCTGCAGGCCCCCGTCCTCACGCACGAAGACGATGCCTTCGGCGTCGATCTCCAGACGCTGGTCGACCGTGGATGCCCAGGCGCGGCCGAACCAGCGCCCGGCCCGGTACGAGGACTCGAAGGTGCGCTCGAACACCAGGGGCAGGGATCCCGGCAGCGCCAGGTCCGTCTGCGGCAGGATCATCCGGCCGGTGGCCACGTCGACCGGGTCGCCGTCGCAGACCTTGTCGGCCCCGCACCGCGCGGGCTCCTCCGGTCCGTCCGAATCCGTCTTCTTGCGGCCCGGCCCCTTGAGGTCGTCCAGGTCGTCGAGGTGTTTGGCGGCGGAGCCGACCTTCTTCAACGATCCCAGGCCCTTGGAACCGACGAGCTCCGGAAACATCTTCCCGAAGCCCTCGGACGGGTCCTTCATGAACTCGTCGAGCATCTTCTTGCCCGCACCGAGCGGATCGTTGGCCAGCGTGACCAGACCCGCCGCCGTCGAGTGCAGGTTCGTCACGTACTCGGCCGGATGCGTCAGGTTGTACGGATCCATCGGATTGAGCGCACGCGCGAAGTTTACGATCCCGGCCGTGCCCTTGATGACACCGCCCGTCAGGTGTGTCTTGGCGAGGTCCAGGTAGTCCATGCCGTCGCCGAGCTGCTTGGCGTACGAGGGCTTCGGCGGAGCCGCGTCCCGTGCGGCGCGGACCGCCGTGCGGACGGTCTCGGCGACGTCGTTGCGCTGCTTGCGGGCCGTGTCGAGCTTGTCCTGCGCAGCCGTGGCGATCGCGGTCCCCGGATCGGTGAAGTTCTCCGAGGGGCGGGGCGGCAGCGGATCCTGCTTCGCCTTCAGCGCGTTGTTGTAGGTGTCGACCAGCTTGTTGTGCGCGGTGTGGGCGTCGGTGGAGACCTTCTTCGCCCGGTTGTACTCCTCCAACGCCTCCTTGGCCTGGCCCTGCGCCCACTCCACCGTCTCCGCGAACCGCCCCATCGCGTCGGCGGCCTTCCCGAACGCCTCCGCCGCCTTGAACCAGCGCGGCGGCTCCTTCGCCACCGACTCCCTAAACGCCTCCGCCGCCCTGCCCTTCAGGCCATCCGGCTCGCCCATGCCCTTCAGGCCGTTGCCGACCTTGTCGAAGGAGGACTTGAAGTCGTTCAGGTGCGATACCTGGGCGCGGATCTTCGACACACTGCCGTAGACCAGCCTCTTCGGGTCCTCGGTCTGGCCCAACTCCAACTCCGCGACATCCGCGCCCAACTGGTTTGCCGCGGAACGGCTCTTGTCGCGGATCCAGTCGCCCGCGTCGTCCAGCCCGACGTTCTCCGCGAGGTCGGCCGTCTTGTCACCGGCCCACTCGACCGCGTCGCCGACCTTCTCCGCACCCTTCTCGACACCGTCCTCGACGACGTCCGGAACGAAATCCCGCCACCCCATCAGTGACCGTCCCCATCACGCTTGGCCTGCTCCAGCAGATCCTTCAACGAACCGATCCGCCCCGTCGAGGTGACCGTGTCCCCCGTGTCCGACCAGGTCTGCCGGATCTGCTCGCTGCTCTTCTCGAAGGACTCCGCGCTGTAATCGGGCTTGTAGACGTCCGCGGAGGAGATCTCCCCCCACGGCTTCTTCTCGATCTCGTCCTCACTGGCGTGCGGATTGCCGTACGCCGCGTTCGCCACCACCCGGAACGTGCCGTGGAGATACTGCTCCTCCTCCCACACCGTCCCCGCCGCGATCCCCAACGACTGTGCCAACGTGCTCGCGTTCTGCACCAGACTCCGAACGCCCCACTCCCAGCGCTCGCAGAAATCCTCGAAATCGGTGGCCAGCCCGGCGTGCCCGGCCTCCATCCCCGTCATCGCCAAGTTCTCGAAACCCGCACCCATCGATGCGCCCGCCGCGTCCCCCGACTCCCGCAACTCCCCGATCGCCGCCCGCAGACCGTCCTGAATGTTCTTGACCGCCGCCGGCGAAACCTCGAGATCCCCGTTCCCCGCCATCAGGCCACCTCCCCGGCCACCCGGTCCACGGCATTCGCATCCGGGACGATCCCCGCCACCGGCGGGAAGAACATCGACCCGTCCTCGTCCGCCGCGTTGACGACCACACCCGCCGGACCGTCCGCCAACGGAACCACCGCATCCACCAGCCGCGCACCCAGCACCGAGAGGAACTCCCACTCCCGGCCGGCCTCCGCCTCACCCCGCGCCACCGCGAACCGGGCCAAGGCCTCCTCGTCCGTGAACGCGTAGATCCAGCGGATTCCACCCGATACCGCCGACATCAGACCGCCGTCGGGGCCATCGGCGAGCGGAACCAGCAGGGCAGCCCTCCGGAACTCCCCCACCAGACGGTCCGGATCGCCCACCCCGTCCCGTATCGCCTCGATCTCTGCAGTCAGTTGCATGGACCGTATCCCCTCCAGCGCCGGTCAGCGTCCTGGAGGAACACGCTATCGGGGACCCCACCGGTTCCCTCAGGCCCCCGGGAAGGGCCCTGTCAGACGTGGTTGACCGGGAGGACGTCCGGGGAGAGGGCGCCCGCGTGGGCCGCGGCCGAGGTCATCCGCTTGCGGTGGTGGCGGCGGCAGAGGACCTCGTAGCCGATCTCCTCCGCCGGGCGGTTCACGTCGCCGACGACGACCTGGGCGCCCTCGACCACCATCTCGCCGCCCACCGTGCGGGCGTTGTGCGTGGCGCGGGCGCCGCACCAGCACAGCGCCTCCACCTGGAGCTGCTCCAGGCGGTCCGCCAGCTCGATCAGGCGCTGCGAGCCGGGGAATAGCTTGGTGCGGAAGTCCGTGGTGATGCCGAACGCGAAGACGTCCAGGCCCAGGTCGTCCACGATGCGCGCCAGCTGGTCGATCTGGTCGGGCGCGAGGAACTGGGCCTCGTCCACGATCACGTAGTCCGCCTTGCCACCCTTCGAGAGCTGGGCGATCAGGTACGCGTACAGGTCCATCCCCTCCGGCGCCTCCACCGCCTCCGTCACCAGCCCGAGGCGCGAGGACAGCTTGCCCTCGCCCGCGCGGTCGTCGCGGGTGAAGATCACGCCCTGCAGGCCCCGCGCGTCGCGGTTATGGGCAATCTGGAGCGCCAGCGTGCTCTTTCCGCAGTCCATCGTTCCGGAGAAGAACACCAGCTCGGGCATGGGAAGTACGGGACCTTTCGGGGCGTGGGCGGGAGGGGAGAGGAGGGGGGATCAGGAGCGGATTTCGAGCAGCGGGACGAGCTGCTCGGCGGCGGTCAGCGAGCCGTGCATTCCGACGAGGGCCGACTCGTTGGGCTCGTTGCGCGAGGCGGTGATCGCGACGTCGGCCTGGGCGGCCGCGACCACGTCCCCGATCCGGCCGAGGACCCGCTCGTCGCACTCCCCCGGCGGGCCGAACCAGCCCAGTTCCAGGGCCTCTTCCCGGCCGGCGATCCAGAACCGGTCGCCCAGCACCTCGCGCCACACGGTCAGTACGTCGGCCTCGGCGCCCGGCACCGCGTAGACGTGCCGGGCTCGGCCCTCGCCGCCCAGCAGGGCCACGCCCGCGCCCAGCTCCCAGTCGTCGTCGTAGTCGATCCGGGAGTCCTCGTCGAACGGGACGTCCACCATGCCGTGGTCCGCCGTCACGTACAGGGCGGTCCGCGGCGGGAGTTGCCCGGCCAGGCGCTGCACCAGGCGGTCGACGTACATCAGCTGGCCGCGCCAGGCGTCGGAGTCCACACCGTGCCGGTGGCCGGCGCCGTCGAGCTCGCTGTAGTACGTGTACACGAGCGAGCGGTCGCCCGCCGCGAGGCGCTCGGCGGCCAGGTCCATCCGCTCCTCGCCCGTCATGCGGCCGAGGAAGGTGCCGCCGCTCAGCGCGACCTTGGTCAGCGGGGTGGTCTGGAACGCGGGCGAGGACACCTGCGCGGTCGCGACCCCGGCCTTGTCGGCCAGCTGGAAGACGGTCGGGTACGGCTGCCAGGGCTTCGGCGCGGTCCACGGCTGCCAGCGGAGCTGGTTCATCAGTTCGCCGGTGGCCGGATTGCGCACGGCGTACCCGGGCAGGCCGTGCCGGGCCGGCGGCAGGCCGGTGCCGACGGAGGCCAGCGAGGTCGCGGTCGTCGCCGGGAACCCCGAGGTGATCGGGCGGCCGGTGCCGCCGCGCGAGCCGGAGAGGAGGGAGGTGAGGTACGGGGCCTCGTCCGGGTGGGCCTTGATCTGCTCCCATCCCATGCCGTCGACCAGGAACACGCAGTTCCGGTCGGCCGGGGTCAGCTCCGCTATGGCGGCGGTGAAGCCGGGTACGCCCTGGCCTGCGGCGAGGGTCGGCAGCAGGTCGGCGAGCGAGCCGGTGCCGTACTCCGGGACGGGAGCGCCGGCGAGGTCCAGCGGTTCCGGTTCGTCCGCCCAGTTGTGCGTCGCGGGCTGTGCCATCAGCGGGCGGCGGGGGCGGACGTGGCCGCCGTCGCTTCGCTGAGCGCCTGCGCGAAGACCAGCGTCTGGCGCACGGCCTCCGGGCCGTCGCCCGCCTCGCTGACCCGCAGGCTGAGGTCGTCCGCGGTGGAGTTGCCGGTGTAGCCGTGGTCGGCGTCGCAGTTGGCGTCGCCGCAGGCGGCCGGCTCCAGGTCGATCCGGGAGACGGCGCCCCAGCCGATGGTCAGGACGACCTCGCGGGGCAGGGTGCCGGGGGTGTACGACTCCGGGTTGGCGACGACGCGGCTCAGTACGACCGAGGAGATGCTGGAGAGCTTGACCGACTCGGTGGAGGTGGTCGCGTACGGGGACGGGGACCCGGCGTCGGCGGCCTGCTCGTCGGTGTGGCTGACGATGAACCGGTTGCCGGTCAGGACCAGCACGGTGACGTGGCGGCGCACCTCACTGGAGTCGAAGGTCGTCTCCTGGTGGACCAGGTACGACGAGATCGGCTCGCCACCGACCGCGGCCTCCACGGCCTCGGCCACGAGGGCCGGGTAGTAGCCGCTGCGCTCGATCGCCGTGCGCAGCCCCTGGGTCGTCGTACCGGATTTCGCCATGAGGTCCATCCTAAGGCCCGTACGGGGCGTCCCGGCCGCGCCGTACTCCCTCGCTACCCTCAGTAGCTGGGCAGGGTCCGCGGGCCGAGGTCCCCGCGGGCGGGCGGGTGGGCGACCCGGACCGCCGCGCTGAGCACGGACAGGCCCTCGGCGGCGACCACGACCGGCTCCAGCGAGACCCCGATCACCTCGGGGTGGTCGTCGACGAGCCGGGACAGCCGCAGCAGCAGCTCCTCCAGGGCCGCGGTGTCCACGGGGGAGCTGCCCCGCCAGCCGAAGAGGAGGGGCGCCGCCCGGATGGAGCGGATCAGCGTGGCCACGTCCCGGTCGGTGGCGGGGACGAGGCGGTGGGCGGTGTCGCCGAGCAGCTCGGAGGGGACGCCCGCGAGCCCGAAGGAGAGGACGGCGCCGGCCCCCGGGTCGATCACGGACCGTACGACGGTGTCGACGCCGCGCGGGACCATCGCCTGGACCACGGGCTGGAGCTCCGCCGGCTTGCCGAGCGCCTGGCTGAGTTCCTCGTACGACCGCCTCAGCTCGGCCTCGCCGGTGAGGTCGAGCCGTACGCCGCCCAGGTCCGCCCGGTGGCGCAGGTGGGGGGCGGTCGTCTTCAGGGCCACCGGGTAGCCCAGGATCGCGGCGGCCCGGACCGCCGCGTCGGCGCTGGGTGCGGGCAGGGTGGTCAGGACGCGGATGCCGTACCGGCCGAGCAGCTCGCGGGCCTCCCATTCGCCGAGGGTGAGCACCGTCTCGGCGGCGGTGTCGGCCAGCAGTCCGGCCAGCTGGTCGGCGGCCCCGGCCTCGTCTATGTCCTCGTACCCGGGGACGGAACCGGAGTCGGCCAGACCCCGGCGCCACTGGCCGTAGCGGACCGCCTCGGCGACGGCCTTGACGGCCCGCTCACCTGCGGGGTAGGCGGGGATCCGGGTCCCGGCGGGGAGCTCCTCGGCGCGGGCCCGCCCGGCCGGGGGCCGGAACGGGGCGGCGGCGGGCTCCTCCCGGGGCGGGGCCGGGGCGGAGGGGCGCGGGGCCCCCCGTACGGCGGACAGTGCCTCGACGAGCTCGCCGAGCTCCACGTGGACCACGGCCACCGGCTTGCCCGGCACCTCGGCGACGGCGTCGCGCAGGGCGCCGGCCAGGTCGTCGGCCGGGGCGTGCTCGCTCACCCACGGGATGGCGGTGACGATCACGGCGTCGCAGTCGTCGGAGGCCAGCGCGGCGGCCAGGGCGGTACGGAAGTCCGCCGGGGAGGCGGCGGTGGTCAGGTCGAGCGGGGGCAGCGGGCGCAGGTCCTGGGCGAGGCAGGCGTCGTAGGTGAGGACCCCGAGGGACTCGGAGTTGCCGAGGATCGCGATGCGGGGGCCGGCGGGCAGCGGCTGGGCGGCCAGCAGCAGGCCGACGTCGACGAGCTCGGTGACGGTGTCGACGCGGATCACGCCGGCCTGCCGCAGCAGGGCGGAGACGGTGGCGTCCGGCAGCCGGGTGCCCGGCACGACGTGTCCGGCCGGGGTGTGGCGGCCGCCCCGGACGACGACCACGGGCTTCTCGGCCGCCGTGCGGCGGGCGAGGCGGGTGAACTTGCGCGGGTTGCCCAGGGTTTCGAGGTACAGCAGGGCGACGTCGGTGCTGTCGTCCTCGTACCAGTACTGGAGGATGTCGTTGCCCGAGACGTCGGCCCGGTTGCCCGCGGAGACGAAGGACGACAGTCCCTCGCCGCGCCGCAGGAGGGCGGAGAGCAGGGCGATGCCGATGGCGCCGGACTGCGTGAAGAGGCCGATGCGGCCGCGCATCGGCATCGGTGCGGGGGTCAGCGAGGCGTTGAGCTCCACCTCCGGCGCCGTGTTGATCACCCCGAAGGCGTTCGGCCCGATGAGGCGCATCCCGTACGAGCGGACCTGGCGGACGAGTTCGCGCTGGCGGGCGAGGCCGGCCGGGCCGCTCTCCCCGTACCCGGCGGAGAGCACGACGAGCCCCTGCACGCCGTGGTCGCCGCAGGCGGCGACGGCCTCGGGGACGCGGTCGGCGGGGACCGCGATGACGGCGAGGTCGACGGGGGCTCCGATGGCGCCGACCGTGCGGTAGGCCCGTACGCCGTCGATGAGGTCGCGCGTGACGGCCTCGTTCACCGCGTACAGGTGGCCGCGGAAGCCGCTGTCGCGCAGGTTGCGCAGGGCCGCGGCACCCACGCCGGCGCCGGAGCGGCTGACGCCGATCACCGCGACCGAGCCGGGGGCGAGCAGCCGTTGCACGGAGCGGGCCTCGGCGCGCTGTTCGCGGGCGCGCTGGACGGCGAGGGACTCGGCGGTGGGTTCGAGGCCGAGGGTGAGGTGGACGGAGCCGTCCTCGAAGCTGCGCTTCTGTTCGTAGCCGGCGTCCGTGAACACCTTGATCATCTTGGTGTTGGCGGGCAGCACCTCGGCGGCGAACCGCCGGATGCCGCGCTCGCGGGCGACCGCGCCGATGTGTTCGAGGAGGGCGGAGGCGACCCCGCGGCCCTGGTGGGCGTCCTGGACGAGGAAGGCGACCTCGGCCTCGTCGGAGGGGCCGGTGGCGGACCGGCCGTCGGCGCCGATGCGGTCGTAGCGGACGGTGCCGATGAACTCCCCGCCGATGGTCGCCGCGAGGCCGACCCGGTCGACGTAGTCGTGGTGCGTGAAGCGGTGCACGTCACGGTCGGAGAGCCGGGGGTAGGGGGCGAAGAAGCGGTAGTACTTCGACTCGTCCGAGACCTGCTCGTAGAAGCTGACCAGACGCGCCGCGTCCTCGGTGGTGATGGGCCTGATCCGGGCGGTGCCGCCGTCGCGCAGGACGACATCGGCCTCCCAGTGGGCCGGGTACGCGGGGTCCGACTCGGTGGTCATGGGGCCACCTTACGGCCGGTGGCGGCGCGGCAGCGCTCGCGCGGCGCGTTAGGAAAGGCCGGGCAATTCGGTGCAAGCTGGGGAAGGTCGAACGGCGGCACATGGGGGCCGAAGGTCGGTCGGAGCATTCGGGGCGTCGTGAGAGACTGGTCTAGACAACCGTAAGAACCTGAAGGGCATCACCATGGCAGAGCGCCGCGTCAACGTCGGCTGGGCCGAGGGCCTGCACGCTCGTCCCGCCTCGATCTTCGTCCGGGCGACGACCGCTTCCGGCGTCCCGGTGACCATCGCGAAGGCCGGCGGCGACCCCGTCAACGCCGCTTCCATGCTGGCGGTCCTGGGCCTGGGCGCCCAGGGCGGCGAGGAGATCGTCCTCGCCTCCGACGCCGACGGCGCGGACGCCGCACTGGACCGCCTCGCGAAGCTGGTCGCCGAGGGTCTCGAGGAGCTCCCCGAGACCGTCTGACCCTTCGGGTTCGACCACGCCCGCACGCGGAAGCCGCGGCCCCCACCCCTGGGGGACCGCGGCTTCCGCGTTCCCGCCCGCCCCGCGCCGCTCCGGAGGGTCCGCTCCGGGGCCCGGGGCTGCGGTGTCCCGCCCGGGGCAGTACGGCGCGCGGTCATACGGCCCGCCGGAACACCGCGCGCACTCTTACCGCCCGCACCCTTAGCGCGCCCGCACTCATCCCGCGCGCAGGAATTCAGCGCGGCCGGAAATGCGGCCGACGCACCGCAGGAATTCGACCACACGGAAAATCGGCACCGTCCAGGAATTCCGGCAGCGGCGCGCGGATACCCGCCCTTTGTATACGGCGCCTGTTAATGACGGCCGCCCGACATGTTTACGGCAGGTTGCGAAGTCCTCACCGCGGGCCGCACCCGCGGCCGGTGCGCCGCCGAGGCGCGGTCCGCGTGCATCGCGGTCAGGGCGCGCGCCCGCTCCGCGTCCCCGCGGGCCACCGCGTCCACGATCGCGCCGTGCTCCGCCCAGGACTCCGCGGGCCGGACCGGGGCCTCCACCACGTACATCCACGCGACCTTGTGCCGCATCTGCGTGAGCAGCGCGATCAGCCCCGGGCTGCCCGAGGCCTGGGCCAGCGTCTCGTGGAACCAGCCGCCCAGGGACCGCAGATCCTCCCCCTGGCCCCTCCTGGCCCGTTCCTGGCCCAGCCTGACCAGTCCGCGGAGCACCTTCAGGTGGGCTTCGGTGCGCCGCCGGGCGGCCCGGGCGGCGGCGAGGGGCTCCAGCAGCATCCTCAGCTCCAGGAGGTCTGCGGCCTCCTGCTCCGTCGGCTCGGCGACGCAGGCGCCCGCGTGCCGCCGGGTGGTCACGAACCCCTCCGACTCCAGGGTCCGCAGCGCCTCGCGGACCGGGACGCGCGAGACCCCGTACCGGCGGGCCAGGACCTCCTCGGTCAGTCTGCTGCCCGGCTCGAAGACCCCGGAGACGATGTCGTCGCGAATTGCCGTGCATACCGCGTGCGCAGGAATACGCAAGACCGAACCTCCGCCTATTTCCGACTGCCGTGCCAGAGTGTGCTGCGACTCTATTGCAACACACGATAATTTCCGAGAGCGGCCGGAAAAGCGAAACATTCGCAAAAGACCCCGGCTCGCAGTGCGAGCCGGGGTCGTCGGCGAAGCGGGTGGGGCGGGTGGAGCGGGGGCCGTACGGGTCAGAGGCTGACGCCGTGCGAGCGCAGGTACGAGACCGGGTCGATGTCCGAGCCGTAGTCGGCGCCGGTGCGGGCCTCGAAGTGCAGGTGCGGGCCGCTGGAGTTGCCGGTGGAGCCCGCCAGGCCGATCTGCTGGCCCGGGGTGACCTGCTGGCCGACGGAGACGTTCAGCGAGTTCATGTGTCCGTACTGGGTGAACGTGCCGTCGTTGTGCTTGATGACGACGTTGTTGCCGTAGGCGCCGCCCCAGCCGGCCTCCACGACGGTACCGGCGCCCACGGCGTGGACGGAGGTGCCCTCGCTCGCGCGGAAGTCGATGCCGGTGTGGCTGCCGGAGGACCACATGCCGCCACCGGCGTGGTAGTGGGTGCTGATGCCGCCGCCGACGGGCGCGACGAAGGTGTTGAGGCGCTTGCGCTCCGCCTCGCGGGCCGCGCGCTCGGCCGCGTCCCGCTCCGCCTTCACCTTGGCCTCGGCGATGCGCTTGGCCTCGGCGGCGCGCTGCTTGGCGTCGGCTTCGGCCTTGGCCTGGGCGGCCGCGTGCTCGGCGGCGCGCTGCTGCGACTCGGCCTGGTCCTCGATGTCGCCCGCGAGGTCGTCGCCCACGACGACCGCGTTGTACCCGGCGTCGGGGACGGAGTGCTCGGTGCTGTTGTCCGCGGCGAAGGCCGGGCCGGCGAGGGAACCGACGACGCCAGTGGTGGCGAGGGCGGCTATACCGGCGTAGCCGGCGGTCTTGCGGCTCAGACGGCTGGAACCTCGGTGCTTGCCGGAGCCGGCGGTACGACTGCCAAACGCCATGAAGGGGTTGATCCTTTCCTTCCCTCTCGCCTACCGGGTTAGCTGACGGGTTCGGAGCAGGAAGGTCTCCTACGGGCTTCCTCTTGCGAGGCGGCCCGATTCACCCCAGGGACTGATGTGGGTCCCCGGCTCCCCAGGCTCGCGCCTGACGGGGACTCGGCGATCGCTGTCCGGTGCCGCGGGTGCGGCGGGCACAACTGACGAACAGCACGGCTGACGCTAGGCGGATCATCAGCCGATCACCAAACACACAGGCTCTTTTGTTGCGTACGCCACACCGCATACAAGCAACCTCACCACTAAACGGACAAAAGGGGCCCTGGCGGACAAGCCGCCAGAGCCCCTTGTTCCGAACGTCAGTTGGTGACGACGGTGACCTCACCGATCCCGAGCGCCCGTACCGGCGCCTCGATCTGCGAAGCGTCGCCCACCAGTACCGTGACCAGCCGGTTCGCCGGGAAGGCGTTCACGACCGCCGAAGTGGCCTCCACGGTGCCGGTCTCGGCGAGCCGCGCGTACAACTGCGCCTGGTAGTCGTCCGGCAGCTCCTGCTCGACCTGGTCGGCGAGGGTGCCGGCCACCGAGGCGGCCGTCTCGAACTTCAGCGGGGCCACGCCCACCAGGTTCTGCACCGCCACGTCCCGTTCGGCGTCGGTCAGACCACCCTCCGCGAGGGTGCGCAGCACCTTCCAGAGGTCCTCCAGCGCCGGGCCGGTGTTCGGGGTGTCCACCGAGCCGCTGATGGCCAGCATCGAGGCGCCCTTGCCGTCGGCGGTGGAACGCAGCACCTGGCCGAAGGCGCGCACGCCGTAGGTGTACCCCTTCTCCTCGCGCAGCACCTTGTCCAGGCGGGAGGTGAGGGTGCCGCCCAGGCAGTACGTGCCGAGCACCTGGGGCGCCCAGACGCGGTCGTGGCGGTCCGGCCCGATGCGGCCGATCAGCAGCTGCGTCTGGACCGCGCCGGGCCGGTCCACGATGACCACGCGGCCGGTGTCGTCGGCGGTCACCGGCGGCACGGGCCGGGGCGCGGCGGAGTTGCCCGTCCAGGTGCCCAGGGTGTCGGCCAGGACGGCGTCCAGGTCGATCCCGGTCAGGTCGCCGACGACCACCGCGGTGGCCGTGGCGGGGCGTACGTGGGCCTCGTAGAAGGCGCGTACGGCCGCGGAGTCGATGCGGGCCACCGTCTCCTCGGTGCCCTGGCGCGGGCGGGACATCCGCAGGGCGGCCGGGAAGAGCTCCTTGGAGAGCTGCTGGGCGGCGCGGCGCTGCGGGTTGGCCAGCTCGTGCGGGATCTCGTCGAGCCGGTTGCGCACCAGGCGGTCGACCTCGGCGTCGGCGAACGCGGGCGCGCGCAGCGCCTCGGCGAGCAGGCCGAGCGCCTTGTGCAGGCGCGAGGCGGGGACCTCCAGGGAGACCCGCAGGCCCGGGTGGTCGGCGTGGGCGTCGAGGGTGGCCCCGCAGCGCTCCAGCTCGGCCGAGAACTCCTCGGCGGAATGCTTGTCGGTGCCCTCGGACAGCGCGCGCGCCATGATCGTGGCCACGCCGTCCAGGCCCTCGGGCTCCGCGTCGAGCGGGGCGGCGAGGTTGATCTCGACCGCGATCACCTGCTGGCCCGGGCGGTGGCAGCGCAGCAGGGTCAGCCCGTTGGACAGCTCGCCGCGCTCGGGGGCCGGGAAGGCCCACGGCTGCGGCTCACCGGCCTCGGGGCGCGGGTGGAAGGTCATCGCGACGGCCACGGCGTCGGCCGCGCTGTCGGAAGCGGTGCCGGAAGCGGTGCCGGATGCGGTGTCGCTCACTGGTCCGCCCCCTCGTTCTCGTCGGACTCGTCGGACTCGTCGTTCTCGTCGGCGTCCGCGGCGAGCGGCTCGTAGACCAGAACCGCCCGGTTGTCCGGGCGCAGCCGGGCCGCGGCCACGGCCTGGACCTCCTCGGCGGTGACGTCGAGGACGCGTCCGACGGCGGTCAGCGCCAGCTGCGGGTCGCCGAACAGCACCGCGAAGCGGCACAGTTCGTCGGCGCGGCCGGACACCGTGCTCAGCCGGTCCAGCCATTCGCGCTCCAGCTGGGCCTGAGCGCGCTCCATCTCCTCGGCCGTCGGGCCCTCGGCGGCGAACCGCGCGAGCTCCTCGTCCACGGCCGCCTCGATGGCGGGCACCTCGACCCCGCCGGACGTCTTCACGTCCAGCCAGCCCAGCGAGGGGGCGCCGGCCAGGCGCAGCATGCCGAAGCCGGCCGCGACGGCCGTCTGGTCGCGGCGTACCAGGCGGTTGTGGAGCCGCGAGGACTCGCCGCCGCCCAGCACGGTCAGGGCCACGTCGGCGGCGTCGCACTCACGGGTGCCGTCGTGCGGGAGCCGGTAGGCGGCCATCAGGGCGCGCGCCGGCACCTCCTCGGCGATCTCCTCGCGGAGCTCCTGCCCGATGACGTCCGGCAGCGTGCCGTCGCGCGGCGGCTGCTTGCCGTCGTGGCTCGGGATGGTGCCGAAGTACTTCTCGACCCAGGCGAGCGTGCGCTCGGGGTCGATGTCGCCGACGACCGACAGCACCGCGTTGTTGGGCGCGTAGTACGTACGGAAGAAGTGGCGCGCGTCCTCCAGGGAGGCGGCGTCGAGGTCGGCCATCGAGCCGATCGGCGTGTGGTGGTACGGGTGGCCCTCGGGGTACGCGAGGGCGGTCAGCCGCTCGAACGCCGTGCCGTACGGGACGTTGTCGTACCGCTGGCGGCGCTCGTTCTTGACGACGTCGCGCTGGTTCTCCATGGACTCGTCGTCCAGGGCGGCCAGCAGCGAGCCCATCCGGTCCGCTTCCAGCCAGAGCGCGAGCTCCAGCTGGTGGGTCGGCATCGTCTCGAAGTAGTTCGTGCGCTCGAAACTGGTGGTGCCGTTGAGGGAGCCGCCGGCCCCCTGGACGAGCTCGAAGTGGCCGTTGCCCGGTACGCTCGCCGAACCCTGGAACATCAGGTGCTCGAAGAGGTGAGCCAGGCCGGTACGCCCCTTGACTTCGTGGCGCGAGCCCACGTCGTACCAGAGGCAGACCGCGGCGACCGGGGTCAGGTGGTCCTCGGAGAGCACCACGCGCAGGCCGTTGGCCAGCCGGTGCTCGGTCGCTGTCAGGCCGCCGGAGCCGGCCTGAGCTGTGGCCGTGTGACCCATGGGCATGTGGTCCCTTCGATCGCGATGCAGAGATTTCTGTCAGACCTGCCACTGTATGCAAGCGCGTCGGCCGCCGGAGAAGTTCCCGGGTCACACCTGGGTCGGAGTCGGCGTTGTCGGTGCCTCGGGCCACAATGGTCCGCGTCAGACCCCCCAGCACACCTCTTTCTTGGTTAAGGAGCCGCGCAGCGATGGCCCGCCGCAGCACGAAGACCCCGCCGCCGGAGGATTTCGAGGAGAAGATCCTCGACATCGACGTCGTCGACGAAATGCAGGGCTCCTTCCTCGAGTACGCGTACTCGGTGATCTACTCCCGCGCCCTGCCCGACGCCCGGGACGGCATGAAGCCGGTGCACCGGCGCATCGTCTACCAGATGAACGAGATGGGCCTGCGCCCCGACCGGGGGTACGTCAAGTGCGCCCGCGTCGTGGGCGAGGTCATGGGCAAGCTCCACCCGCACGGAGACGCGTCGATCTACGACGCGCTCGTGCGCATGGCCCAGCCCTTCTCGATGCGGCTGCCGCTGGTCGACGGCCACGGCAACTTCGGTTCCCTCGGCAACGACGACCCGCCGGCCGCCATGCGTTACACCGAGTGCAAGATGGCCGACGCCACGTCGCTGATGACGGAGTCGATCGACGAGGACACCGTCGACTTCACCGCCAACTACGACGGCCAGGAGCGGGAGCCGGTCGCACTGCCCGCCGCGTACCCGAACCTGCTGGTCAACGGCGCGTCCGGGATCGCGGTCGGCATGGCCACCAACATGCCCCCGCACAACCTGGGCGAGGTCATCGCCGCCGCCCGGCACCTGATCCGCCACCCGGGGGCGGACCTGGAGGCGCTGATGCGCTTCGTGCCGGGTCCGGACCTGCCCACGGGCGGCCGGATCGTCGGCCTGGCGGGCATCAAGGACGCCTACGAGAACGGCCGCGGCACCTTCAAGATCCGCGCGACGGTGGCCGTGGAGAACGTCACGGCGCGCCGCAAGGGCCTGGTCGTCACGGAACTGCCCTTCGCGGTCGGCCCCGAGAAGGTCATCGCGAAGATCAAGGACCTGGTCGGCTCGAAGAAGCTCCAGGGCATCGCCGACGTCAAGGACCTCACCGACCGCTCGCACGGCCTGCGCCTGGTCATCGAGATCAAGAACGGCTTCCACCCCGAGGCCGTACTGGAGCAGCTGTACAAGCTGACGCCGATGGAGGAGTCCTTCGGCATCAACAACGTGGCGCTGGTGGACGGGCAGCCGCTGACGCTGGGCCTCAAGGAGCTCCTGGAGGTCTACCTCGACCACCGCTTCGAGGTCGTCCGGCGGCGCAGCGAGTTCCGCCGCACCAAGCGCCGCGACCGGCTGCACCTGGTCGAGGGCCTGCTGGTGGCGCTCATCGACATCGACGAGGTCATCCGGCTCATCCGGGACAGCGAGAACTCCGCGCAGGCCAAGGCGCGGCTGATGGAGCGGTTCTCGCTGAGCGAGATCCAGACCCAGTACATCCTGGACACTCCGCTGCGCCGGCTCACGAAGTTCGACCGGATCGAGCTCGAGTCCGAGCGCGACCGGCTGACCGGCGAGATCGACGAGCTGACCGGGATCCTGGACTCCGACAGCGAGCTGCGCAAGCTGGTCTCCACGGAACTGGCGTCGGTCGCGAAGAAGTTCGGCACCGAACGGCGCACGGTCCTGCTGGAGTCGGCGGGCACCATGGTGGCGACGGTTCCGCTGGAGGTCGCGGACGACCCCTGCCGCGTCCTGCTGTCCTCGACGGGCCTGCTGGCCCGTACGGCGAACGGCGATCCCCTGCCGGAGGAGGAGGGCGGCGCCCGCGCCAAGCACGACCTGGTCGTCTCGCAGGTCGCGGCGACCGCCCGGGCGGACATCGGCGCGGTCACCTCGTACGGGCGGCTGCTGCGGCTCGCGGTGATCGACCTGCCTCAGCTGCCCGACACCCACGCCGCGCCGAACCTGGCGGGCGGCGCCCCCGTCTCGGAGTTCCTCTCCGGGCTGGAGGCGGACGAGAAGGTGATCTGCCTGACGACGCTGGACGAGTCCTCGCAGGGCCTGGCGCTGGGCACCGAGCAGGGCGTGGTCAAGCGCGTCGTGCCGGACTACCCGGCCAACAAGGACGAGCTGGAGGTCATCACCCTCAAGGACGGCGACCGGATCGTCGGCGCGGTCGAACTGCGCACGGGCGAGGAGGACCTCGTCTTCATCACCGACGACGCCCAGCTGCTGCGCTACCAGGCGGGCCAGGTGCGCCCGCAGGGCCGCCCGGCGGGCGGCATGGCGGGCATCAAGCTCACCGACGGCGCCAAGGTGATCCACTTCTCGGCCGTCGACCCGGCCCGGGACGGCGTGGTGTTCACCGTGGCCGGCTCGCACGGGACGCTGGACGACTCGGTGACCTCCGGGAAGCTGACGCCCTTCGACCAGTACCCGCGCAAGGGCCGGGCCACCGGCGGCGTGCGCTGCCAGCGGTTCCTGAAGGGCGAGGACGTGCTGGTGCTGGCCTGGGCGGGCGGTTCACCGGTCCGCGCGGCCGGGGCCAACGGCACACCGGCCGCACTCCCGCCCGCGGACCCGCGCCGGGACGGCTCGGGGGCGGTCCTGCCCGCGGTGGTCGCGGCGCTGGCGGGGGCCGCGCTGTAGGACGAGGACGCCGTTCAGGTGGTACGCCAACGGGGGACGTACCACCTGAACGGCGACTACTGTTTTCCCTTTGACGCTTGTGGTGGGGCGGGGGAAAACTGATGGGCCGTCGGTCGGGCGGGATGATCGGGGACCGGGCCGAGGCCCAGCGCAGTCAGCACCGGACGCAGGTGATCCAGCAGCGCGAGGCGGAGCGCCGCAGGCGTGCGTGGGACCGGGACGTCGCCCGGGGCGAGCGCGAACAGCAGGCCGCCTACCGGCAGCACCGAGAGGTCGAGGCGCGCCGTCGCACGGAGGGCCTGGAGGCCCAGGTCGCCGCTCTTCAGACGCTCCTGGCCACGGGCTGCCGGGCGGCGGCGTTCCGCATGGGCTCGCTGGTGCGGAGCGAGCAACTGGAACCGTTCCGCCCGGGAGCCTTGGCACAGCCGGTGGCGATGCCCCGTATCGAACAGTTCCAGCAGCAGAGCAGCGGCATGGCTCTGGGTTCGTACCGGAGGGTCCAGGCCGAACGCGAGGCGCAGGCCCAGTACACGCGGGCCCGTCAGAAGGCGGAGGCGGCCGAGACGCGGCGGCAGCAGCGGTTGGCCGAGTACCGGCAGGAGTACGACCGGTGGACGGCCGAACAGCTCGTGGTGATCCGCCGGCACAACAACGGCCTCACCGAACTGGCCGGGGCCCTGCGCGTGGGTGACCCCGAGGCTGCCGTGGAGTATTTCTCGGCCGCGCTGTACGCCTCCTCGGCCTGGCCGGAGGACCTGCCGCGGCAGGTCGCCGCGGCTTACGATCCGGGGCCGCGGCAGATGGTGCTGGACTGGGAGCTGCCCCGGTACGAGGTGGTGCCGGAGGCCAAGTCGGTGCGCTACGTGCCCAGCACGGACCAGGACAAGGAGACGGCCCGCCCGGCCGCGCAGCGCCGCGCCCTGTACCGGGACCTGCTGGCGCAGTGCGTGCTGCTGGTACTGCGCGATGTGTACGCGGCCGACGAGTTCGGCGCGCTGGACTCGGTGGTGGTCAACGGCTTCGTGGACGACCACGATCCCGTGACGGGCAGGGAGGCACGGCTGATACTCGCCACGGTTTCCGCGCCGCGCACCGCCTTCGCGAGGCTCCGGCTGGAGCAGGTCAGCGCGGTGGACTGCCTGGTGGAGGGGTTGCGCGGGCAGCTGTCGGCGCGGCCGGACCAGCTGACCGCCGTACGTCCGGGCCGCCGGCCGGAGGAGGTCGGCGGTGGGGTCGTGAGCCACGGCGGCGGTGACGGTGGCGGCGACGGCGAGCCGGACCTGTTCGCGATGGACCCGATCGCCTTCGAGAACCTGGTCGCCGAGCTGTTCCGGGCGATGGGCATGGAGGCGGTGACCACGCAGCGGTCGGGCGACGGCGGCGTGGACGTCGAGGCACTGGACCCGGCGCCGATCCGGGGCGGGCGGATCGTGGTGCAGGTCAAGCGCTACCGGAACACCGTGCCGCCCACGGCGGTGCGGGACCTGTACGGCACGGTCCAGGACAAGGGGGCGAACAAGGGGGTGCTCGTCACCACCGCGACCTTCGGACCGGGGTCGTACACCTTCGCCAACGGCAAGCCGCTGGAGTTGGTTCCCGGTGACGCGCTCGTGGAGCTGCTGCACCAGTACGGGCTGCGGGGGCGGCTGGGGGACGCGGCCGGGGGCGTCCCGGCGCGGCGCGCGCCCGAACCCGAGCCCGAGCCGCCGACCGGCCACAGCGTGCTCGGCATGTCCTGGTCGGGCTCGGTGGCGCTGGACATGTGCGCACTCGTCTGCGCGGGCGGCCGGGTCCTGAGCGAGGACCACTTCGTCTTCTTCAACAACCCCCGGACCCCGGACGGTTCGGTCCGCTCCCGCGCGCACGCGGCGGCCGTCGAGGTGTCCTTCGACGCCCTTCCGCAGGAGGCGGACCGCCTGGTCCTGGTGGCCGCCGTGGACCCGGAGGCCGACCCGCGCGGCGATCTGGCCGGCTTCACGGACGCCCGCATCCGGCTCCTCGACGCGGCGGGCGCGGAGGCCGGGCGGCTGGAGGTCTCCGACGGCAGGGCGGGCGAGACGGCCCTGGTCCTCGGCTCGTTCCGGCGCCGGGCGAACGGCGACTGGGACTTCGTGATCGGCGGCAAGGGCTACCGGGGCGGCCTGGAGGACCTGCTGCGGGAGTACGGCATCGAGGTCGCTTAGGACACCGGGGCCGCCCAGGGTGCCGCGGCGTCCCGGCGGCGGCGTGCCTGGGGTGCGGCGGCGCGGCGGCGTGGCGCCGGCGTGCTTGCGCCGCGGCGCCGCCGCGCACGGCGCAGCTGTCGAGCGGCGTCAGTCCTCGGTGCGGCCGGCTTCCCGCCCGTGCCGCGCCACGTACCGCAGTACGCCCCACATGCTCTCGGGGCCCAGCTCGTGCGGCGCGGGTTCGCGGCAGGTCTCCAGGTCGCGGAGCAGCCCGGCGGCGTCGATCCCGGAGCCGATCAGGACCAGCTGGGTCAAGCGCGCCTCGCCCCGCCCCCAGGGCCCCGGGGCGAAGCGGAGGAAGCGGCCGACCGCGTGGACCTCGTACCGCTCCCCGTGTCCGGGTACGCCGAAGTGGACGAAGCCCTTGATCCGGTAGAGGCCGGGCGGCCGGCGGTCGAGGAAGTCGATGAACCGGCGCGGGGAGAGGGCCTCGCGGGAGGTGAACTCCACGCTCTCGTAGGCCGCGTGCGGATGGGAGGCGCGGCCGTGCCCGCAACCGGGGCCGTGTTCGTGCCCGGGGCCGAGGCCGTGTTCGTGCCCGGGGCCGGGGCCGGGGCCGTGTTCGTGCCCGGGGCCGCGCCCGTCCGCCTCCGCAAGCAGGTCCTCGAAGGACAGCTGTCCGCGGGTCTCGGTCCAGGGCCGGCGGTCGAAGAGCAGCTCCGGATCGATCCGGCCGTGGTCGGCGGCGACCCGTGGGGTGCCCGGGGCGCAGAGCGTGTCGAGGACCCCCTCGATCCGGGCCCGCTCGGCGGGCTCCACGCGGTCGGTCTTGTTCAGCACCACCAGGTCGGCGACCGCGAGGTGCCGGTCGGTCTCCGGGTGCTTCTCCCGGGTCGCGTCGAACTCGGCCGCGTCCACGACCTGCACCATGCCGCCGTAGCGGACGTCCGGGTTCTCGCCGGCCATCAGCATCCGGATCATCTCCTGGGGCTCGGCCAGCCCGCTCGCCTCGATGACGATCACGTCGATGCGGTGGGCGGGCGCCGCCAGCTTCTCCAGGTACGCGTCGAGCTCGCTGCCGTCGACGGCGCAGCACAGGCAGCCGCCGCCGAGGGAGACCATCGAGTCGCCGAGCTGGCCGGCCACCGACATGGCATCGACCTCGATCGAGCCGAAGTCGTTGACGACGACGCCGATGCGGGTGCCTCCGCGGTGGGTGAGGAGGTGGTTGAGCACGGTGGTCTTGCCCGAGCCGAGGAAACCGGCGAGGACGACGACGGGGACGGGCTGCCTGCTGTTCACGCGGTCGATCGTAGTCAGCCCCGGGACGGGACCGGTTGCGGCGCGGGAGGTCCGGCGTAGCGGGCGGCGGGACGGATGATCTTCGAATCGGCGGCCTGTTCGAGGACGTTCGCGCTCCAGCCGACCACGCGGGCCGCGCAGAAGGTCGGCGTGAACATGGCGCGCGGCAGCCCGCACAGTTCCATGACCACGCCGGCGTAGAACTCCACGTTGGTGTGCAGTTCACGGCCCGGCTTGAGCTCGGCGAGGATCCGCTCGACCTGGCGCTCGACCTCGACCGCGAAGTCCACCAGCGGGCCGCCGAAGCCCAGGGCGATGTCGCGGAGCATGCGCGAGCGCGGGTCCTCGGTCCGGTAGACCGGATGCCCGAAGCCCATGATCCGGTCGCCCGCGAGCACCCGCTCGCGGATCCACGGCTCGATGCGGTCGACGGTGCCGATGGCGTCCAGGGTGTCCAGGGCCCGGCTCGGGGCGCCGCCGTGCAGCGGTCCGGAGAGGGCCCCGACGGCGCCGGTCAGGCAGGCCGCGACGTCGGCGCCGGTGGAGGCGATCACGCGGGCGGTGAAGGTCGAGGCGTTGAATCCGTGGTCGATGGTGGAGACGAGGTACCGCTCGACCGCGCGGGCCCTGACCGGGTCGGGCGCGCGGCCGGTCAGCATGTAGAGGTAATTGGCGGCGTACGGGAGGTCGTCGCGCGGTTCCACCGGATCCTGCCCCTGCCCCAGCCGGTGCAGGGCGGTGAGCAGGGTCGGTACGGCGGCGCAGGCGGCCAGCGCGTCGGCGGCCCGGCGGCGGGGGTCGAGGTCGAAGACGGGGCGGAAGCCGGCGGACGCGCCCAGGAGCGAGAGCGCCGTCCGCAGCCCGGCGAGGGGTCCGGAGAGGGCGGTCGCCCGGGCGAGGCCCGGCAGGGCGTCCCGGACGGCGGCGGGCAGCCTGCGCAGCGGTGCGACCTCCGCGGCGAACGCGGCGCTCTCGGCGGCGTCCGCCGGGAGCGCGCCGCGGAACATCAGGTGCCACACGTCCTCGAAGCTCCGGCTGCCGGCGAGCTCGACGGCCGAGTACTGGCGGTAGTGGTAGAAGCCTTCACGGCCTCGGACGTCGCCCAGTTCGGTCTCGGTGACCACGACTCCCGCGAGACCGCGGGGTACTTCGACGGTGGTGTTCATGGATCGACCATCGATGATTGACGTAATCATTGTCAATGTTGATTAAATCAATATGTATAGGGTGTTGTGCATGGACGAAGAGGGACGGCTCACCACCCGGCAGGCGGCCGAGCTGCTCGGGGTGAAGCCCGCGACCGTGTACGCCTACGTCAGCCGCGGCCAGCTCACGAGCCGGCGGGACCCGGTGGGCCGCGGCAGCACCTTCGACGCGCGCGAGGTGGAGGCGCTCGCCCTGCGCAGCAGGCGTGAGGCGGCGGTCCCGGCGGGGGAACTCTCGGTCCGGACCGCGCTGACCCTCATCGAGGACGACCGGTACTACTACCGGGGCGTCGACGCGGTGGAGCTGTCCTCGGCGCACCCCTGCGAAGAGGTCGCCGAGTGGCTCTGGACCGGCGCCCTGCCCCGCGGGGCGCGGTTCACCGCTCCCCCGGAGACCCTGGCCGCCGCCCGGCGGGCGGTGGACGCGCTGCCCGGGCACAGCGGGCCGGTCGACCGGCTGAGGGTGGCGACGGCGGCGGCGGCCGTCACGGACCCGCTGCGCTTCGACCTCTCCCCCGAGGCCGTACTGGGCTCCGCCCGCTGCCTGATTCCGACGCTGGTCGGGGCGCTGCCCGTGATGGGGCGGGCGCAGTGGGCCGGGGACGGCCGCACGGCCCGGCAGCTGTGGCCGCGGCTGACGGCGCGGGAGCCGGATCCGGACGCGCTGGCCGTGCTCGATCTGGCGCTCGGGCTGCTGATCGACCACGACCTGGCCGCGTCGACCCTGGCCGTACGGGTGGCCGCGTCGGCGCGGGCGCATCCGTACGCGGTGGTGTCGGCCGGGCTCGGCGTCCTGGAGGGACCGTTGCACGGGGCGGCCGGGCGGCTCGCCCACGGGATGCTGGCCGAGGCGCTGGAGCGGGGCGGCGCCGCGCCCGTCGTCGCCGACCACCTGCGGGCGGGACGGCGCGTGCCGGGTCTCGGACACCGGCTGTACCGGGGTGAGGACCCGCGGGCGAGCGCACTGTTCGCCCGTCTGGAGGCGCTGCCGCAGGCGGGGCCCGCGCTGGCGGCCGCCCGGGAGGTGGTGGCCACGACCGCCGCCCGCAGGCGCGGGCTGCACGCGAACGTGGACCTGGCGCTGGCCGTGCTGACGGTGTCGTACGGGATGCGGGCGGAGGCCGGGGAGACGGTGTTCGCGGTGGCGCGAACGGCGGGATGGATCGCGCACGCACTGGAGGAGTACCAGGAGCGGCCGCTGCGCATGCGCCCCAGCGGCCAGTACCAGGGACCCCGCCCGCCCCGGCCGATGCCCTGACGGGCGCGGGCCCCCCGCCCGCGCCCGCGGCGCCGCCGCCCGCCGAATCCGCGCGTTCCACGCGTTCCACGCGTTCCGCGAATCTCGGGTGGCCTCGCGCGCCGCGGGTCCCGCGGAAGCCCGCGCGGCCCCCGCGGCGCGCGAGGCCACCCGGCCGTGCGGGCGGTGGTGCTGACGGTCCGGCCGCGGCGTCAGGTCCGCAGCCAGACCGCCGTGTCCTGCGGGAGCAGCCCCGTGTCGTCAAGGGCGGAGCTGCCCAGCAGGAGACTCGTGTGGGCCGGCAGCGCGACCGGCCCCCCGGACAGGTTGGCCACGCAGAGCAGCCCGTCGGGGCGGGTGAAGGCCAGCACCCCGGGCGGCGCGTTCAACCACTCCAGTGCGCCGCCGCCGAAGCCGGCCGCCGCGCGGCGCAGCCCGAGGGCGGTCCGGTAGAGGGTGAGCATGGAGTCCGGGTCGCCGTCCTGCCGGTCGGCCGCGTATGCCGGCCAGTCCGCGGGCTGCGGCAGCCACGGCTCGTTCCAGGGCTCGGCGGTCCAGGGCAGCGGCACCCGGCAGCCGTCCCGCCCGGGGTCGGTGCCGCCGGACCGGAAGTGCATCGGGTCCTGGATGCGGCCGATCGGCACGTCGGCTTCGGGGAGCCCCAGCTCCTCGCCCTGGTAGACGTACACGGCGCCGGGCAGGGCCAGCGTCAGCAGGGCGGCGGCGCGCGCCCGCCGGGTGCCGAGTTCCAGGTCGGTCGGGGTCCCGAAGGCCTTGGCCGCGAAGTCGAAGCCGGTGTCGGCACGGCCGTAGCGGGTGACCGTACGGGTCACGTCGTGGTTGCAGAGGACCCAGGTGGCCGGGGCCCCGACCGGGGCGTGCTCGGCGAGGGTCTCCGTGATGGAGGTGCGCAGCCGTCCGGCGTCCCACGGGCAGCTGAGGAAGGAGAAGTTGAACGCGGTGTGCAGCTCGTCGGGGCGGAGGTAGCGGGCGAACCGCTCGGAGTCGGGCAGCCAGACCTCCCCGACGAAGATCGCGCCGTACTCGTCGGCGATGGCGCGCCACGAGCGGTAGACGGCATGCAGTTCGTCGCGGTCGATGTACGGGTGGGTCTCGCCCGGCCAGGGCTCCGGGGAGCGGCCCGCCAGGTCGGGCAGGGCGGGGTCCTTGGCGAGCAGGGCGGCGGAGTCGATCCGTACGCCGGCCACCCCGCGCTCGAACCAGAAGCGCAGCACCTCCTCGTGCTCCCGGCGCACGGCCGGGTGGTCCCAGTTGAGGTCGGGCTGCTGCGGGGTGAAGAGGTGCAGGTACCACTCCCCGTCGGGCACCCGCGTCCAGGTGCCGGCGCCGTTGAACTGCGAGGGCCAGTCCCCGGGCGGCAGTTCGCCGTGCTCGCCGCGGCCGGGGCGGAAGTGGAACAGCTCCCGCTCCGGGCTGCCGGGGCCGGCGGCGAGGGCGGCCCGGAACCAGGCGTGCCGGTCGGACACGTGGTTCGGGACGATGTCGACGAGGGTGCGGATGCCCAGCTCGCGGGCCTCGGCGATGAGCTTCTCGGCCTCGGCCAGGGTCCCGAAGGCGGGGTCGATGGTGCGGTAGTCGGCGACGTCGTAGCCGCCGTCGGCGAGCGGGGAGAGGTACCAGGGGGTGAACCAGAGGGCGTCCACGCCCAGGTCGGCGAGGTAGGGGAGGCGGGCCCGGACGCCTGCGAGGTCACCGGTGCCATCCCCGTCGCCGTCGGCGAAGCTGCGTACGTACACCTGGTAGATGGCGGCCGTGCGCCACCAGTCGGCGGCGGGTCGGGGCAGGGGAAAGTCAGCCACGGAGGGGTCCTTTCGCAGGGGGCGGCCGGGCGCGGCGGCGGAGCTGGGGATCGGGTGGTCAGCCCTTGAGGGAGCCCGCCGTCAGACCGCTCATGATGTTGCGCTGGAAGATCAGGAAGATGACGAGCGTGGGCGCCGAGGCCATCGCGAGCGCGGCGATGAGGTGGTTCTCGGGGACCCCCGTGGACAACGAGTAGATGCCGACGTTGAGGGTCTGCAGGGCGGGGTCCGGAAGGGTGAGCATGGGCCAGAGGAAGTCCTTCCAGACGCCGACGATCGCGAAGATCGACACGACTCCGAGGATGGGCCGCGACATCGGCAGGACGATGGAGCGCAGGATGCGCAGGGCGCTCGCCCCGTCGATGGCGGCGGCGTCGAGGATCTCCTGCGGGATGGAGTCGAAGAACCGCTTCAGCAGGAAGATGCTGAAGGCGTTGGTGACGGACGGGAGCCAGATCACCCACGGCGTGTTCAGCAGGTTCCGCTCGATGATCGGCATGTCCAGGACCGTGAGGTACTGCGGTACGACGAGGACGGTCGCCGGGATCATCAGGGTCGCCAGCATCATGCCGAGCACGGCCTTGCCGAAGACGGGCCGCAGCCGGGACAGCGAGTAGGCGGCGGCCACGTCGAGGACGAGCTGGAAGGCGAGGGCGCCGAGGGCGTAGTAGAGGGTGTTGAACAGCAGCTTGGCGAGGTCCATGACCTTCCAGGCGGCCTCGTAGTTGGCGGTGTGCAGGGAGTCGGGCACCAGCGTCGGCGGGACCTGGGCGAACTCCTCCGTGCTTTTGAGGCCGTTCGCCACCATCCAGTAGAGGGGGCCGAGGAAGGCGAGGGTGAAGCCGGCCACGACCAGGACGAGCACGGTCCAGTAGAGGATCTTGCCCCGGGTACGGCCGAGTTGGGCCGGTGATATCAGCGTGCGCTCTGCCATGTGAAGACTCCCCCGGCGGGTTCCTGGTCAGTTCTCGTTGTCGCGGCTGAGGCGGACGTACAGGGCGGAGAAGCCCGCGAGCAGGACGAGCAGGCACAGGCCGAGGGCCGCGGCGCCGCCGTACTGGTTGAAGCTGAAGGCGTACTGGTAGATGAGGACGACGACGGTGGTGGTCGAGCCCTCGGGCCCGGCGCCGCCGGTCAGCAGGAAGGGTTCGACGAAGACCTGCATCGTCGCGATGAGCTGCATCAGCAGCATGAGCGAGAGGATGAGCTTGGTCTGCGGGATCGTGACGTGCCAGATCTTGCGCAGCAGTCCGGCCCCGTCGAGTTCGGCGGCCTCGTAGAGCTCGCCCGGGACGCCCTGGAGGGCGGCCAGGTAGATCAGGGTCGCACCACCCATGTTCATCCAGGTGGAGGCGATGACGACGGAGAGCATCGCGGTGTCGGTGGACTGCAGCCAGTCCTGCGCCGGGAGGTGCAGGAACTCCAGCGCCCGGTTGAAGAGGCCGTAGCCGGGATCGTAGAAGTACTTGAAGAGCAGGATCGAGGCCACCGGCGGCATCATCACCGGCAGGTAGACGAGCAGCCGCAAGTAGCCCTGCGCGTGGCGGAACTCGTTCAGCACGAGGGAGACCACGAAGGGGACCAGGAACCCGAGGAGCAGGGCGAGCCCGGTGAAGAGCAGGGTGTTGCGCCAGGCCTGCCAGACGTTCGGGTCCGCGAAGACGTAGCGGAAGTTGTCCCATCCGACCCAGCGGGTGGCGCCGCCCTCGGTCTTCTGGAAGGCCAGCAGGAACTCCCGGACCATCGGGTACCAGGAGAAGAAGGAGAAGCAAAGGACGGCGCCGATCAGGAAGCCGTGGGCCGTGAGGTTGCGTTTGAAGGCCCGGACGAACTCCGCGCGGGAGTCCCGGGGCAGGGTGGGGGCCGACATCGCCGCTCGCTCCTTGGTGGATCGTCGCCGTCTGGGGGGGAGGTGGGGCGGGTGGGACCGGGGGGCGGGGAGGCTCACCGCCGGGCCCACCCGGGCCGCTACTGGTTCCCCAGTACCTGGTTGACCGACTTCTCGGCCTCACCGAGGAGTTGGGCGGGGTCGGCGTCCTTGTTGGTGAGGACGCCCGACATCACCTTGTCGAGGACCTTGTAGACCTCCTGCGCCTTGACCGGCTCCGGCTTGCCGGGCACCGGGTTGTCCAGGAAGGGCTTGAAGTTGGCGACCGGCATGGTGGCGCTCGCCGCCTTCAGTTCGTCGTCCTTGGCCTTGCCCGCGCCGGTGAAGAAGGCGGGCTGGGGCAGGCCGACCGGCAGGCCGTCGGCCTTGCTGCGGTCGTACTGGAACTGACCCTTGCCGATCGTGAGGGTCTTGAAGTTCAGCCAGGCGACGGCTGCCTTGATCTGGTCGGGCGAGCTGCCCTTCTTGAACATGTAGCCGTTGCCGCCGGCCAGGGTGGCCGCGCCGCCGGGGATGGGGCCCATGCCGAAGTTCTCGTACTTGGCTCCCAGCTGCTGGACCATGTACGTGATGTCGTCGGGCGCGGCGAGGAACATGCCGAGCTTGTCCGAGGCCATCTGCTTCTGGAGGTCGCCCCACTTGAGCAGCTGGGTCTTGCCCATGCTGTCGTCCTCCCAGCGCATGGCGCGGAGGTTGTCGACGATCTGCCGGCCCGTGGCGTTGTTGAAGGCCGCCTTGCCGTCGGGGCCGACGATGTCGCCGCCGAGGCCGTACATGGTGGCCGTGTAGTGCCAGCCGCCGGTGTTCTCGACGCTGTACTCGCCGAAGCCCGCGACGCCGTTGCCGAGGGCCGCGATCTTCTTGGCGGCCGCCCGGACCTCCTCCCAGGTGCGCGGCGGGTTGTCGGGGTTGAGGCCCGCCTGCTGGAAGAGCTTGCGGTTGACCAGCAGGCCCATGGTGTAGTTGCTGGTGGGGACGCCGTAGAGCTTGCCGTCGCGCCTGAGGACGTCCATCACGCTCTTGTCGATGTCGCCGAGTGCCGGGACCGAGGCGGGCGTGACGTACGCGGAGACGTCCTGCGCACCGTCGTTGTCCAGCACCTGCTGGAGGTCGGTGAAGTAGGCGTAGAAGACGTCCGGCTGGGACTTGGCCTTGAGCATCGCGGTGAAGCGCGGGGGCTCCAGGCACTGGCCGGGAGTGGAACGGCCTTCGATGGTGACGTTCGGATAGGTCTTGTTGAACTCCGCCACGTCCTCCTTCCACTCCTTGAGCTCGGCCGCCTTGGCCGCGGGCGGCATGCAGTCGATGGAGATGGTGACCTTGGCCTTCGGGTCGAGCGGGGTGGCGGCGTCGGTGGAACTCCCGCTGGCCTGGGGCTTGTCGTCGCCGCTGCTGCTCGTACCGCAGGCCGCGAGGGCGGTGACGGCGAGCGCGGAGGCGAGGGCGGCCGCGACGTTGCGGCGGACGTTGGTTCTCATCGGTGGACCCCTTCGAGCATCGGGCAGGAGGCGTGGGGGCGAGCGCGGCACACTCAACCACCACCCACAGATGAACGCAATATCGCGCGCAGATTTGGTAAGTCATTGACAGTAGAACGTCGGACACCGGACGCAAAAAGGGCTTCGGAACGTCCGATGGACGTTCCGAAGCCCTGGTCGCTTCACATGCGGGCCGTACGGGCCCTACGCGCGCGGAGCCTGCGCGGTGGAGCCGCGGACCACCAGCTCCGGCTCGAAGAGCAGCTCGCCGGGCTGGACGGCGGCCCCCTGGATCTGCGCGGTGAGCAGTTCGACCGCGGCCCGGCCCATGGCCTCGATGGGCTGCCGGACGGTGGTCAGGGGCGGCTCGGTGCAGTTCATGAACGCCGAGTCGTCGTACCCCACCACGGAGACCTCCCGGGGCACGTCCAGCCCCCGGCGGCGGGCGGCCCGTATGGCCCCCAGGGCCAGCGGGTCGCTCGCGCAGATGATGCCGGTGACCCCGCGGTCCAGCAGCCGGGAGGCGGCCGCGTGGCCGCCCTCCAGTGAGAACAGAGTCCGCTCCACGTGGGCGGCGGGCAGCTCGGCGCCGGCGGCGGCGACCACCGCCTGGGCGGCGACCAGCTTGCGCAGCGAGGGCATGTGATCGGGCGGCCCCAGCACCAGGCCGATCCGCTCGTGCCCGAGGGAGGCCAGGTGGCGCCAGGCCTGCTCGACCGCGACCGCGTCGTCACAGGCCACGCACGGGAACCCGAGGTCGTCGATGGAGGCGTTGATCAACACCACCGGAACCTTGCGCTCCGACAGCAGCCGGTAGTGCTCGTGCGGGGCGTCGGCCTGCGCGAAGAGGCCTCCGGCGAAGACGACGCCGGACACCTGCTGCTGGAGCAGCAGTTCGACGTAGTCGGCCTCGGACACCCCGCCGGTGGTCTGGGTGCACAGCACCGGCGTCAGGCCCTGCTGGGCCAGGGCGCCGCCGATGACCTCGGCGAAGGCCGGGAAGATGGGGTTCTGCAGCTCGGGCAGGACCAGCCCGACCAGCCGGGCCCGCTCGCCGCGCAGCTGGGTGGGGCGCTCGTAGCCGAGGACGTCGAGGGCGGTGAGCACGGACTGTCGGGTCGCCTCCGAAACGCCCGGCTTGCCGTTGAGCACCCGGCTGACCGTCGCCTCGCTGACTCCCACCTTCTTCGCCACTTGAGCAAGTCGTCGCGTCATGAACGCAAGAGTAGCGCAAGGAATGCAAGTTCCTTGCAGTTCGATTACGACCAGTTTGACGCATGCGGGCCCGACCCGGAAGGGGTCGGGCCCGGTACCCGCCGAAGCCGGAAGAAGCCGCGGAAGCGGAAGCGGGGCGCCCACAGGGGCGCCCCGCCCGCCGCACGGCTACCGCACGGCTACGGCAGCTGATTGATCCTGAACGTGGACGTGGTGTTCCGTACGTCCACCGCGTTGTCGTTCATCCGCAGGTTGTGGAAGGTGACCTCTCCGACCGCGGGACCCTGCCCCGCCTCGGGCATCTCGTTCGCCCAGAGGCCGAAGCCGGACTTGGCGTCGAAGGCGTCACCGCTCTTCTTCGCGCCGGTGACGGTGATGTCCCTCAGAACGGTGTCCTTGATCGGGTTGACCGGCTGTCCTCCCACGTACTGCGTCTGGA
Source organism: Streptomyces antarcticus (assembly GCF_026627255.1). Classification (GTDB taxonomy): domain Bacteria; phylum Actinomycetota; class Actinomycetes; order Streptomycetales; family Streptomycetaceae; genus Streptomyces; species Streptomyces antarcticus. The sequence goes on from NZ_JAPNLM010000023.1 coordinate 72,428, forward strand.
ACATGATCCCGCTGTACGTCGGGTCGACGATGTCGACGTTGTTGATCCGGATGCCCTGGAACACCTTGGAGGCCGAGAAGACCCAGATGCCGGGGAAGGTCTGGCCGCCCCAGAAGTGGCCGCCCGACCGGACGATCGAGATGTTCTCGAAGGTCGTCGGATCCGTCCCGAACCCGTTCATCGGATACCCGAAGTCCAGCGAGCTGATGGTGATGCCCGAATAGACGAGGGTGTCGGCGATGTGGATGTTGCGGAAGGTGTTGTTGAAGCCGCCGTAGACGGCGACGCCCGCCGCGCGCCAGGTCAGGATCGTGGTCAGGTTCTCGTAGACGTTGTTCTTCATGTCCGCGCCGCCCGCGTCGATCGCGGAGAACAGCGCGAAGCTGTCGTCGCCGGTGGCCCGCGCCTCGTTGTTGGTCACGAGGTTGTCCGTGCTGCCGTTGGTCATGTTGATGCCGTCGGCGAACATGTTGCGGATCCGGGAGTTCTTGATGGTGATCCGGTCGGTGTTGGCGCCCCAGTACAGACACACCATGTGCTCGTTCCAGATGTTGTCGATGGTGATGTCGGAGACGTTGGCGAAGTCGAAGACCTTGCCCGGGCCGTCGATGCGCGACGTGTAGTTTCCGAAGTAGGCGAAGCCCGAGAAGGACGAGCCCTTCGCCGTGCCCTCGGCGCGCCAGCCGATGTCGGTGTTGCCCTGGGACGAGGGGGCGTGGAAGCGGGTGAACCACGGTCCGGCGCCCGCCACCTGCACGGCCTTGCCGTACACCTGGAACTTGCTGGCCGTCTGGTAGTCGCCGGGCGGCAGGTAGACGCCGACGAGCTTGCCGGTGGTGTCCATCCGGACCCTGTCCAGGGCGTTCTGCACGTCCTGGTGGGTCAGGCCGGCCGGCACGGTGTAGGTCGCCGGGTCCGGGTTGGGGAGCGCGGTGGCCTGCTCCAGGCTCACGAAGTCGATCGCGTAGACGGAGGTGTTGGACGCGTCCTTCTGGAGACGGATCCTGCTGCCCTGGGGGACGGTCTCGCCCAGCAGGATGTTGGCCTCGTCGTAGATGTGACGCGGGGCGCCGGAGCCGGGCGAGTCGCCCGGGGACGCCTCGGCCCCGTAGAGCCAGGCGTACTTGGAGGTCAGCGGCAGGGTCTTCTTGAGGACGCCGTTGACGTAGACGTTGATCGTGGAGTCGATGCCCCCGCCGCCCGGCGCGTCCGGGATGGAGAACCGCGTGACCAGGGTGTTCGTGGCGGCCCGGGTGGTGAACTCCACGTACTCGCCGGTCGCGTCGAGGCTGACCGCCTTGCGGCCCGAGGCCTCACCCGCGATGTCGCCGATGGTCCGGTTGGGACCGACCACACCGGCTCCGCCGCCGACGACGCCGTCCTCGGCCTCGTACATGTCGAAGGGCATGTTCGCCCCCCGGCCCACGAAGAACGGCTTGGTGGAGGTGTTGTTGCCGCGCTTGACCGGCAGCTCGTTGGCGTCCGCGGCGAGGACCGTCCTCACGGTGTACTTGCCGTTCGCCGCCGGCCAGCTGCCGAGCGCGATCGGGGCGGTGGAGGCTCCGGCGGCGAGGGCGCCGCTGAAGGAGCCCGTGAGCGTACGGATCGTGGCGCCGCCCGCGTCCTGCAGGGTGAGGGTGACCTCGTGCGTCCCGGCGGCGGCCGCGACGGTGCCCTGGTTGCGGACGGTGACGGAGAAGTTCACCGGCTGGCCCGCGGAGGGGGCGCTCGGCGACCAGGTCACGGCCGAGGCGACCAGGTCGGAGCTGTCGACCGGTCGGACCACCAGCGGCGCCCCGGTGAAGGTGTTGTTCGTGTCGTTCTGCTCGACGATCGTGTTCGCCTCGTCGACGACCGCGCTCAGCGGGTACGTACCGGCGTCCCGCGGGCCGATGGCGGCGGTGACGGTAGCCGACGCACCCGCGGCGAGCGCGGGAACGGCGGCGGTACCGGCCTTCGTGCCGCCGAGCTGGAAGGTGACGGCGGTGGCGACGGCCGGAGCCGGACCGGCGTTCTTGACGGTCGCGGAGAGCGTGACGGCGTCCGACTCGACGGGAGCGGCCGGAGCCGCGCTCAGCGCGGTGACCACCAGGTCGGGATTGGGCGCCGGGACGCCGATGACCTGGAACTCCGCGATCTGCCCGTTGGAGGAGCCGGTGTTGGAGGTGAAGCGCAGCTGGACGTCCGCGACGCGGGCGGTCAGCGGGATGGTGACGGTGTTCCCGGACGCGGGGTTGAAGGCGTAGTCCTTGGCGGCGACCAGGCTCGTGACGGCCTGGGCGCTCTGTTCGCGGCCGAGGACCTGGATGTTCTGGGTGCGCGCGCCCCAGGAGCTGTCCGGGTTGAGTTTGAGGACGACGCGGTCGGTGTCGGCGTTGGCGCCGAGCTTGACCGTCAGGGTGCTCGGGTAGGCGCCGGCCGCGCCCTCCCAGTAGGTGGCGGTGCTGTTGTCGTTGGCGTTCTCCGCGGCGAAGGTGTGGATCACGGAGGATCCGGCGATCGGCCTGCCGACGGCCAGGTTGGAGCCGCCGCCCCCGGAGCCGTTGCGGGTGACGGGGTTGCTGTCCCCCGAGCGGTTGCCCGCGGCGTCCTTGGCTCGGACGAAGTAGGTGACGGTGGCGCTCGCCGGCTGGGTGTCGGTGAAGGTGGTGGCACCGCCCGCGACACTCGTGCGCAGCTGGTTGTTCGCGTACACCTCGTAGCCGGTGACGCCGACGTTGTCGGTGGACGCCTGCCAGGTCAGCCTGACCTGGCCGGTGGCGGGCTCGGTCAGGGCGAGACCGGACGGCGCGGTCGGGGCCTGGGTGTCCCCGGTGTCGCCGGTGCGGGTGACGCTGTCGCTGTTCGGCGACCGGTTGCCCGCGGCGTCCTTGGCTCGGACGAAGTAGGTGACGGTGGCGCTCGCCGGCTGGGTGTCGATGAAGGTGGTGGCACCGCCCGCGACACTCGTGCGCAGCTGGTTGTTCGCGTACACCTCGTAGCCGGTGACGCCGACGTTGTCGGTGGACGCCTGCCAGGTCAGCCTGACCTGGCCGGTGGCGGGCTCGGTCAGGGCGAGACCGGACGGCGCGGTCGGGGCCTGGGTGTCCCCGGTCTGCGGACCGTAGATCTCCAGCTCGGAGAGCTGGCCGCCGGGCTGGACGGAGTTGAGCGAGATCAGCACGCGGAGGTACCGGGTCGTCGCGGCGTCGAAGGTGACGGAGACCGCGTTGCCGCCGGCCGGGGCGAAGTCGTAGGCCTTGGCGGCGGTGAGGTCGGTGAAGTCCGAGCCGTTGGCGCTGCCCTGGATCTTCAGGGTCTGGGTGCGGGCGCCCCAGCCTTCGGGCAGCCGCAGGACCACGCGGTCGACGCGTACGGAGGACCCGAGGTCGGCCTGGATCCACTGGGGCAGGGCGTTGTTGACGCTTTCCCAGTAGCTGTCGGTGTTGCCGTCGTTGGCGTTGGCCGCTACGTAGGCCTGGGTGTTGCTGCTGGCGGTCAGGGTCTTGCCGAGGGCCAGGTTCGCGGAGGAGTCACCGGGGGCGCGTACCTCCAGCTCGGAGAGCTGAGCGGCCTGCCAGCCCGTGTTGGCGGTGATGTTGATCCGTACGTAGCGGGTCTGGGCGCCGGGGAAGGTGATGGTCACCGTGTTCCCGCTGCCCTGGCCGAAGGTGTAGGAGGCCGAGTTCACCAGGGTGCTGAAGCCGGTGCCGTCGGCGCTGCCCTGGACGGACAGGGTCTGGCTACGGCTCTCCCAGGCGGCGGGCAGTCGGAGCACCACCTGGTCGACGCGGGTGGTGGAGCCCAGATCGGTCTGCACCCATTGCGGAAGGGTGCCGCCCGCGCTCTCCCAGTACGTCGACTGGTTGCCGTCGGTGACGTTGGCGGCCGTATAGGCGCCGTTGGTACTGCTCGCGGCCGCGGGGCGGCCCGCGGCGATGCTCGGACCGCCGGCGGCCGCGGCGGTCAGGGCGGGCCAGCCCATCATCAACAGGGCCGTGCTGATGACGGCGGCCAGGGCCCGCCATCTCCAATTGAGCCTTCTCATATGTCCTCGTCCCTCGGGCATGAGTTTTCTGAACCAGGTGAGATAGGAATTTGCGTCGTGCGGTGCGAGAGTTGCAGAGCTTTGCTGACTCGTCTACTGCTGTGACCGCACTTTCATGCCTTCATCTCTTGCGCAAGCTGGGCGCAAATCACGCAAGCGATTTGCGTGCACCATGGAAATTCCGCTTACGCCCGAGCCGACCTACCGTTGGTCCTCATGCGGTTCCTCCTCAGCGCTCGGCGCCTCGGGCTGCCCAGACGGGCCGTCTCCCAGATCCTGCTGACCCAGCTGGCCATCGCCGGCGGGGTCGTCGTGCTGGCCACCGGACTGTTCCTCGCCCCGCTCAGCGCCCAGCTCGACGACCAGGCCATGCGGCGCGCGCTGGCCATCGCGCAGAGCGCGGCGGCCGATCCGTCGCTGGCCGCCGACCTCCTCGGCTCCGAGGTGTCGGCGGACGGCCCGGTGCAGTCCGCCGCCGAACGGATCCGCCGGGCGACCGGTGCCGAGTACGTGGTCGTCCTCGGACTGGACGGCATCCGCCGCTCGCACCCCAGCGCCGAGCGGATCGGGCTGCCCGTCTCCACCGACCCCGCGGACGCCCTGGCGGGCCGCGAGGTCATGGAGATCGACGACGGCACCCTGGGCCGCTCCGCCCGCGGCAAGGTGCCGCTCGTCGCCGCGGACGGCGAGATCGTCGGCGCCGTCTCGGTCGGCATCGCCTACGACAGCGTCCGCGACCGGCTGCTCGGCGCCATACCCGGCCTGCTCGCCTACGCGGGCGGCGCCCTGGCCGCGGGTGCCCTCGCCGCCTTCCTGCTGTCCCGCAGGATCCACCGGCAGACCCGGAACCTGGCCTTCTCCGACATCGCCGGGCTCCTCGCTGAGCGCGAGGCGATGCTGCACTCCATCCGCGAGGGTGTGATCGCCCTCGACCGGCACGGCCGGGTCAGGCTGGTCAACGACGAGGCCGCACGCCTGCTGGGCCTCGCCCCCGACTCCGCCGACTCCCTGGCCGGACGCCCGCTCGACGACGTGCTCGGCACGGGCCGAACCGCCGACGTCCTCTCCGGCCGGGTCACCGGCCGGGACCTGCTCGCCGTCCAGGGTCCGCGGGTCCTGGTCGCCAACCGGATGCCCACCGAGGACGGCGGCGCCGTCGCCACGCTGCGCGACCGCACCGAACTGGAGCACCTGGGGCGCGAGCTCGACTCCACCCGGGGCCTGATCGACGCCCTGCGCGCCCAGGACCACGAGCACGCCAACCGCCTCCACACCCTCCTCGGCCTGCTGGAGCTGGGCCTGCACGAGGAGGCCGTGGAGTTCGTGACGGAGGTCGCCGGGGTGCACCGGACCACCGCCGAACAAGTCACCGAGAAGGTGCACGACCCGCTGCTGGCCGCCCTCCTGGTGGGCAAGGCGACCGTGGCGGCGGAGCGCGGCGTCCCCCTGCGGCTGGCCGCGGCCACCCTCCTGCCCGACCGGCTGGCCGACCCGGGCGGCCTCGTCACCATCGTCGGCAACCTCGTCGACAACGCCCTGGACGCCGCCGCCGGTTCACCGGAGCCGCTGGTCGAGGTCGAGCTGCGCGCCGAGGGCCGGACCGCCGTGCTGCGGGTGCGCGACAGCGGCCCCGGCGTTCCCGCCGCGCGCCGCGAGGAGATCTTCACCGAGGGCTGGTCGACCAAGCAGCCCAAGGCCCACCGCGAGCGCGGGCTGGGCCTCGCCCTCGTACGCCGCCTCGCGGAGCGGCAGGGCGGCAGCGCCCGGGCCGGCGAAGCGGCGGACGGCGGGACCGAGTTCTCCGTCGTGCTCCCGGAGGCCCTGCGGTGAACGGGACCACGAGAGGCGTCCTGGACGTGCTGGTCGTCGACGACGACGTGCGCGTCGCCCGCATCAATGCCGCGTACGTGGCGAAGGTCCCCGGCTTCCGCGTGGCCGCGCAAGCCCATTGCGCCGCCGAGGCCCTCGACTTCCTCGCCTCGCACCGGGTGGACCTGATCCTCCTCGACCACTACCTCCCCGACGAGAACGGCCTCGACCTGGTGCGCCGCCTGCGCGAACGCGGCCACGGCACCGACGTGATCATGGTCACCGCGGCCCGGGACCTGGTGACCGTCCAGGCCGCGATGCGCCTCGGCGCGCTCCAGTACCTGGTCAAGCCGTTCACCTTCGCCGGCCTGCGCGGCCGGCTGGAGGCGTACGGGGCACTGCGCCGCGCCCTGGAGACCGGGGGCGAGGCCGAGCAGTCGGAGGTGGACCGGATCTTCGGCGCCCTGGCCGCCGCCGGTTCGGCCAACGAGCTCCCCAAGGGCCACTCCCCCACCACCGCGGACCTGGTCCGCCGGGTGCTCCGCTCCGCCGACGGCCCCCTGTCCACCCAGCAGATCGCCGACCGCGCGGGCATCAGCCGCCAGACCGCCCAGCGGTACCTGAAGCTCCTCGACCGCGCGGGCCGGGTCACCCTGGCCCTGCGCTACGGAGAGACCGGCCGCCCCGAACACCGCTACACCTGGCTCCCCTCGGAGGGCGCCTGAGCAAACCCGGCGGCCCGCCCGGCCCGGAGCGCCCAGCTCGGAGCGCTCAGCCCCTACCGCCCAGCTCGGAGCATCCGGCCCGCCGGGCTGGGAGCACCAGCCCCGCTCAGACCGCCCCGGCTCCGGTCAGGGAGCGGACCTCGGTCTCCGCGTGCTTCCTCTCGTCGGGCTCCTCGCCCGACGTGACGGTGCCCAGCCAGCCCGCCAGGAAGCCCAGGGGGATCGAGACGATCCCGGGGTTCTGGAGCGGGAAGAGCTGGAAGTCCACCCCTGGGAAGAGCGACTCCGGGCTGCCGGACACCACCGGCGAGACCAGGACCAGCAGGACCGCCGGAACGAGCCCGCCGTACACCGACCAGACGGCCCCCCGCGTCGTGAATCCGCGCCAGAACAGCGAGTACAGCAGCACCGGCAGGTTGGCCGACGCGGCCACCGCGAAGGCCAGCCCCACCAGGAAGGCCACGTTCAGGTCCTGGGCGAGCAGCCCGAGGGCGATCGCCACCGCCCCGATCCCGACGGCGGCGGCCCGGGCCACGGCCACCTCGCTGCGCTGCCGGGCGTGCCGGCGCTTGAGGGATGCGTACAGGTCGTGGGCGACGGACGCCGACGAGGCCAGGGTGATCCCCGCGACCACGGCGAGGATGGTGGCGAAGGCGATGGCGGCCACGAAGGCGAAGAGCACCGCGCCCCCGGTGGAACCGGCGCCCCCGCCGAGGAAGGCGGCGAGCAGCGGCACGGCCGTGTTCCCGGAGGCGTTGGAGGCCCGCACCGCGTCGGGGCCCACCAGAGCGGCGGCCCCGAAGCCGAGCACGATGGTCATCAGGTAGAAGCCGCCGATGAGCCCGATCGCCCAGACCACCGACCGGCGGGCCGCGCGCGCCGTGGGCACGGTGTAGAAGCGCGACAGGATGTGCGGCAGCCCGGCGGTCCCGAGGACCAGCGCGAGTCCGAGGCTCATGAAGTCGATGCGGGCGGTCCAGTCCCCGCCGTACTTCAGGCCCGGTCCCAGGAAGCGCGCCCCGTGCCCGCTGCGGTCGGCGGCGCTGGTGAGCAGCTGGTCGAAGTTCCCGTGGAAGCGGAGCAGTACGAGCACGGTCAGGGTGATCGCCCCGCCCATCAGCAGCACGGCCTTGACGATCTGGATCCAGGTGGTGGCCCGCATCCCGCCGAAGGACACGTAGACGACCATCAGCGCGCCGACCCCGATCACGGTCAGCGTGCGGGCGGCGGCGCTCGAACTGCCGAGCAGCAGGCCGACCAGGCTGCCCGCGCCGACCATCTGCGCGATGAGGTAGAGCACCGAGACGACGACCGAGGAGGTGCCGGCCGCGATCCGCACCGGCCGCTCGCTCATCCGGGCGGCGACCACGTCGGCGAGGGTGAAGCGGCCGCAGTTGCGGACGAGTTCGGCGACCAGGAAGAGCACCACCAGCCAGGCGACGAGGAAGCCCACCGAGTACAGCAGGCCGTCGTAACCGAAGAGGGCGATCAGTCCGGAGATGCCGAGGAAGGAGGCGGCGGACATGTAGTCCCCCGCGATGGCGAAACCGTTCTCCATGGGCGAGAACAGGCGCCCGCCCGCGTAGAACTCCTCCGGCGAACCGTGCCGGTTCCGGCTGACCCAGGTGGTGATGCCCAGGGTGACGGCGATGAAGACGCTGAAGAGGATCAGCGCGAGGGTCTGGTGCTCGGTGGTCACCGGCCGCTCCCCCTCGCCCGGCTCCGTTCCTGGCCGCGCTCCTGCTCGAAGACGGTCCAGCGCAGGTCGAGGGCGGCCCGGTCCCGGCGCAGCCGCGCGTGCCGGGCGTACGCCCAGGTCAGCAGGAAGGTGCTGAGAAACTGTCCGAGCCCCGCCAGCATGGCCACGTTGACGGCGCCGACCACGGGCCGGGCCATGAGGCCGGGCGCCGCGGTGGCGGCGACCACGTAGGCCACGTACCAGAGGAAGAAGCCGGCGGTCGCGGGGACGACGAACCCGCGGTAGCGGCTGCGGACTTCCTGGAAGGCGGCGCTCCGCTGCACTTCGAGGTAGATGTCGGACGCGCCGGGCGCGGGCCGGCCTCCGGGGGCCGGGCTCGGCGGGGACGTTTCCTCACCCTCACCCCAGCCGACGGCCAGCGCGTCGTACCAGGGGTCGTCCAGCCGGATCGTTCCGGCATCGCGACCTGCGTGCTTGTCCACCGAACTCTCCTTGTCCGCCGCCGCATTGGCCGCGTGCCCACAAGGATGTGCTCAATGGCCGCTTTCCGGACTGGTGTCCCGGCGCTCTTCACTCCTTCAGGTGATGGAGTGAAGAGCGCCGGTGTGCCGTGGCTTCGCGCGTGCCGGTGTCCGGCGCCGGGCGCCCGGTCAGGCGTCGATGCGCGAGCGGTCCAGCGTCGCCGCGGAGCTGGTGATGAACTCCTTGCGCGGGGCCACCTCGTTGCCCATGAGCAGGTCGAAGACCTGCTCGGCCCCGTCCAGGTCGCCGATGTTGATCCGGCGCAGGGTGCGGAAGCGGGGGTCCATGGTGGTCTCCGCCAGCTGGTCCGCGTCCATCTCGCCGAGGCCCTTGTAGCGCTGGATCGAGTCCTTGTACCGGATGTTCTTGCGCTGGTACTCGAGCAGGGTCTGGCGCAGCTCGTTGTCCGAGTACGTGTAGACGTACTTGTCCTGGCCCTTCTTCGGCTGGACCAGCTCGATCCGGTGCAGCGGCGGCACGGCCGCGAAGACCCGGCCCGCCTGGACCATCGGCCGCATGTAGCGCTGGAAGAGCGTGAGCAGCAGGCAGCGGATGTGCGCGCCGTCGACATCGGCGTCGACGAGCAGGACGATCTTCCCGTAGCGGGCGGCGTCGATGTCGAAGGTCCGGCCCGAGCCGGCTCCTATGACCTGGATGATCGCCCCGCACTCGGTGTTCTTGAGCATGTCCGAGACCGACGACTTCTGGACGTTGAGGATCTTGCCGCGGATGGGCAGGAGCGCCTGGAACTCGGAGTTCCGCGCCAGTTTGGCGGTGCCCAGGGCGGAGTCGCCCTCGACGATGAAGAGCTCGCTGCGCTCCACGTCGTCGCTGCGGCAGTCGGCCAGCTTGGCGGGGAGCGACGAGGACTCCAGCGCGGTCTTGCGGCGCTGGGCCTCCTTGTGCTGGCGGGCCGCGATCCGGGTGCGGGCGGCCGCGACGATCTTCTCCATCACGGAGCGCGCCTGCTGCTTGTCGTCACGCTTGGTGGAGGTCAGGAAGGCCTTGAGCTCCTTGGCCACCACGGCGGCGACGATCCGGGCGGCCGCGGAGGTGCCGAGCACCTCCTTGGTCTGGCCCTCGAACTGCGGCTCGGCGAGGCGGACGGTGACGACGGCCGTCATGCCCTCCATCGCGTCGTCCTTGACCACGTCGTCCTCGGCCACGCGCAGCAGCTTCGCGGAGCGCAGCACCTCGTTCACGGTCTTGGCGACCGAGCGCTCGAAGCCGGACATGTGGGTGCCGCCCTTGGGGGTGGCGATGATGTTCACGAAGGACTTGACGTTGGTCTCGTACCCCGTGCCCCAGCGCAGAGCGATGTCCACCCCGAGTTCGCGGGTGACCTCGGCGGGGGTCATGTGGCCGCGGTCGTCCAGGACCGGCACGGTCTCCTTGAAGGAGCCGGTGCCGGTGAGGCGCAGCACGTCACAGACGGCCTTGTCCTGGGCGAGGTACTCGCAGAACTCGCTGATCCCCCCGTCGAAGCGGAAGGTCTCCTCCGTCTTGCCGGAGCCCTCGAGGCCCCGCTCGTCGCGCACGACCAGGGTCAGGCCCGGGACGAGGAAGGCGGTCTGGCGGGCGCGCTGGTAGAGCGTCTCCAGGTTGAGCCGGGCGTCCTTGAGGAAGATCTGCCGGTCGGCCCAGTAGCGGACCCGGGTTCCGGTGCGGCCCTTGGGGACCCGCTTGGCCTTGCGCAGGCCGTTGGCGGGGTCGAAGGGGCTGTCGGGGCCCTGCTCGGTGAACATCCCGGGGACGCCGCGGCGGAAGCTGATGGCGTGCGTCGCGCTGTTGCGGTCGACCTCGACGTCCAGGCGGGCGGAGAGGGCGTTGACCACGGAGGCGCCGACGCCGTGCAGGCCGCCGGAGGCCGCGTACGAGCCGCCTCCGAACTTGCCGCCGGCGTGCAGCTTGGTCATGACGACCTCGATGCCGGACAGGCCCGTCTTGGGCTCGACGTCCACGGGGATGCCGCGGCCGTTGTCCCGGACCTCCACGGAGGCGTCCTCGTGGAGGATGACCTCGATGTGGTCGCAGTAGCCGCCCAGGGCCTCGTCAACGGAATTGTCGATGATCTCCCACAGGCAGTGCATGAGGCCCCGGCTGTCGGTGGACCCGATATACATGCCGGGGCGCTTGCGGACGGCCTCCAGCCCTTCGAGGACGAGCAGGTGCCGCGCGGTGTAGTTGGAACCGTCCCGGTCTGCTCCGGACAGCAGCGCGCTGGAAGGCACGGACATGTCGGCGGTCACGCAGTTCGCTCCTCGCTGAATTTCTTTTCTGGCCCGGCCGGGCACAGGGGTGGCTTGCTTGCCGGTCGAAGGGTACCGAGGCCTGGTAGAGCCGATGTAACGCCACCCTCGCGAGCCGCTCAGCCTAGTGCAGATCCGCACGGATGTTCGATCCCCCGTGAGGGTGAAGCAAACATCACGTTCCCTTCCAGGCATGAACCATTTAGTGTTCGGGCACGTCCTCATGAACAACCTGGCACTCACGCCGGGGAGGATGGAACTGCAAGAAGCCAACGACTGACAACGCGAAACCGTAAAGCAACGCAATACGGCTCCTTCGCCGCCAACCGGCAACAGCCGGCCAGCTTCGGAAGGAAGTTTCGAGGAAAAGCCGCGAGCGGGAACGTTTTCGGCCTGGTTGGATGTTGACCCTGGTACGACAGCTCGTCGAGCTAGAGAAGAGGCGACGTGACTACTGTTCTGACACCCGCGACCCCGCTGACGGCCGCTGACCGATGCGACCGTTGCGGCGCCCAGGCATATCTGCGCGTCGTCCTGCTGAGCGGCGGTGAACTGCTCTTCTGCGCCCACCACGGTCGCAAGTTCGAGCCGGAACTCAAGAAGATCGCCGCGGAAATACAGGATGAGACCGAGCGGCTCACGTCCGCTCCGGCAGCGGCTGCCGCCGAACCCGAGGACCGCTGACACAAGGCCTACACCTCGCATCCGACGAGCCAGGACCGGCCAGGCCGGTCGACGGGCGTCACCCCTGTGACCCGGGGATGGCGCCCGTCCTCATGCCCCGAATCGGACGAGGGGCGTGCCTGACGGCGCGCCCCTCGTCGGTGTGTCCCCCGGCTCCGCCGGCGACGCCGGGCGTCTTGGACGGAGGCCCGACCGGTGCCCCCGGCGTCCGCCTACTCGCCCCCCGCTGCGGCGTGCCCCCGTGCGACCCCCACAGCCCCCTCGGAGGGCCTCCCGGCCTCCCGCGCGCCCTCTCGGTCACCGGCCCGCCGCGAGCCGCTCTCCGAGCCCGTCACGAAGTCGGTCAGCGGCGCGATCCGCGTGTACACCCCCGGGCTGTCTGCGCGCCCGCAGCCCCGCCCCCACGACACCAGCCCGATGAGCCGCCCACCGGCCACCAGCGGGCCTCCGCTGTCCCCCTGGCAGGCGTCCTTGCCGCCCTGCCCGTCCCCCGCGCACACCATGGACTCCGCCCGGTACTGCCCGTCGGCGTCCCCCGGGTAGGCCCGCCCGCAGACCTCGTCCGCCAGTACGGTCACCCGCGCCGCCCGGAGCCCGTACGCGTAGTCACCGAAGCCGCTGGTGTCGCCCCACCCGTACACGGCCGCCTCGGTGCCGGGCTCGTAGGCGGGGTGCCCCGTTCCGGCCATCGGGAGCACGTAGTGGGCCGGCACCGCCTCGGCGAGGTCCAGTACGGCGAGGTCCCCGGCGTTGCTGGCGGGATCGTAGGCGGGGTTCACCTTGGCGCCGCGCACCGCGATCTCGCGGCCGTCGGCCGCCCGAAGCTCGGTGCGCCCGGCGACGACCCGGAGGTCCGCGACGGACTCGACGGGGCCGCCCAGCACCTCGCGGCCCAGGCAGTGGGCCGCCGTCAGCACCTTCGCCGGGGCCACGATGACGCCCCCGCAGAACTGCCCGCCCCGCGTACCCCCGAACCGGTCACGGCTGGCGAGGGCCACGACCCAGGGGCTGTCGGCGACCTTCACCGGCTTTCCGCCGATCACCACGCTGTCGGCGGCCGCCCGCGGTGCCTGGGCCAGCGGCGCCGCGGCCGCGCCCGCCGCCAAGGTCAGCGCGCCCGCCAGAGCGCGGGCAAAGGGACGACGCATGAGGCCTCCTGACTCCGAGTGTGCATGACTCCACCCAGAGTGGGATGCCCGGTGGCCGTGCGCACCCGCGCGGCCACCGGCGACCGGTCCCCGCCGCTCAGTCCAGGTAGTCGCGCAGCACCTGGGAACGGGAGGGGTGGCGCAGCTTCGACATCGTCTTGGACTCGATCTGGCGGATCCGCTCGCGCGTGACCCCGTAGACCTTGCCGATCTCGTCGAGGGTTTTGGGCTGGCCGTCGGTGAGGCCGAAGCGCATGGAGACCACACCGGCCTCGCGCTCGCTCAGGGTGTCCAGCACGGAGTGCAGCTGCTCCTGCAGGAGCGTGAAGCTCACGGCGTCGGCCGGGACGACCGCCTCGGAGTCCTCGATCAGGTCGCCGAACTCGCTGTCGCCGTCCTCGCCGAGCGGCGTGTGCAGGGAGATGGGCTCGCGGCCGTACTTCTGGACCTCGATGACCTTCTCGGGGGTCATGTCGAGTTCCTTGGCCAGCTCCTCCGGGGTGGGCTCGCGGCCCAGGTCCTGGAGCATCTGGCGCTGCACGCGGGCGAGCTTGTTGATGACCTCGACCATGTGCACCGGGATACGGATGGTGCGGGCCTGGTCGGCCATGGCCCGGGTGATCGCCTGCCGGATCCACCACGTGGCGTACGTGGAGAACTTGTAGCCCTTGGTGTAGTCGAACTTCTCCACGGCGCGGATCAGACCCAGGTTTCCCTCCTGGATCAGGTCCAGGAAGAGCATGCCGCGGCCGGTGTAGCGCTTGGCGAGGGAGACCACGAGGCGGAGGTTGGCCTCCAGCAGGTGGTTCTTCGCGCGGCGGCCGTCCTCGGCGATGATCTCCAGCTCGCGCTTGAGCTTGGGGGCCAGCTTGTCGGAGTTCGCCAGCTTGTCCTCGCCGAACAGGCCCGCCTCGATCCGCTTGGCGAGCTCCACCTCCTGCTCGGCGTTGAGGAGCGGCACCTTGCCGATCTGCTTGAGGTAGTCCTTGACCGGGTCGGCCGTCGCGCCGGCGACCACGACCTGCTGGGCGGGGGCGTCGTCCTCGTCGTCGGAGATGACGAAGCCCTTGTTCTCCCCGCCCTCCTCCTCTTCGTCGGACTCGCCCTTGGCGGCCTCGGGATTCTCTTCCGAGGACTCCTCGCCGTCGTCGGAGTCCTTCTTGGACGCGGTCTTCTTCGCCGCCGTCTTCTTGGCAGCGGTCTTCCTGGCGGGTGCGGCCTTCTTGGCCGTGGCCTTCTTCGCCGCCGTCTTCTTGGCGGCGGGCTCGGTTCCGGTCTCCTCCGCCACCGCGTCCGCGGTGTCCGGGTCCGTCGTGGCGGCCGCCGGTGCTGCGGCCGTCGCGGTGGACTGCGCCGCCGTCGTCTTCGCCGCGACGGTCCTGGTCGCCGTCCGCTTGGCCGGAGTCTTCGCTGCGACGCTCTTGCGGGTGGTGCGCTTGGGCGACTCCGCGGCACTGACCATCAGCGTCACACCCTCTTCCTCGAGGATCTGGTTGAGGCTGCGCAGAACATTCTTCCACTGGGTCGCAGGAATCTGGTCAGCCTCGAAGGCCCGACGCACGTCATCGCCGGCGATCTGCCCCTCGGCCTTGCCCCGCTCGATGAGCGCCATCACAGACTCGGAATCGGCGATCTCCGACGGGAGCGTACGGGATGTGCTGGCCGACACGAACAACCTCTCGGAACGATGGAAACGGCTTCCGACCCCGGGCCTGGTGGTGCTGGACCGGAGCCGACGACCACCGACTGGGGATGGGCCGGCGGCGCGGGCAGGGGCCGGGGAGCTTCGCAGCACCCCAAGGGCTGCTGCATTCCCTCCGTCGGCCATCACCTCTTAGGTCATCGCGTGACCTCGCGGAGCGTTACGCCCAATCTTCGTGGCCCGAGTCACACCCCGTATGCGCTCATCGCGGTCATACGGCCATACGCCCCGGTTCCGGCACGGCCACGACCCGGTCGCCGCACGGCCTCACACGCGAGCGCCCGGCGGGGCCGGCGCGGACCTGGTGGGGCAGCCGGGGTCGGACACGGCCGCGACGGCATCGGCCGAACGGGGCCGGACGCCCGTGTCGCCGGACCCGACCGGGCCCGGCGACATGTCGTACACCCCCGCGCCCCCGCGCGTCCGCCCGTCAGTGCTCGCGCGGGGCGGGCACCACGCGCTCGACCTCCGGATGCACCGTCAGGAGCTGGCGCATGGCGTTCTCCGCGCCGAGCGCGTCACCGGCGGCGAGGGCCTCGACCATCCGCGCGTGGTGAGCCACGCAGGTCTCGCTCGGACGGTCACAGGCGGTGATGGGACTGCCGGACACCTGGAGGGCGGAGGAGACGATGCCGGAGAGGTGCTCCAGCATGCGGTTCGCGGCGACCTGGATGAGCAGCGCGTGGAACTCGTTGTCCGCGCGCGCGAAGGTGATGGAATCGCCCTGACCGAGGGCGTGGCCCATGATCTCGACCATGTCGGCGAGCCGCTGCTGGATGTCCGGGCGGCCGTGGCCGGCGGCGAGGCGGGCGGCGAGCGGTTCGATGGTCCAGCGGAGCTCGCCCAGCTCGCGGCGCTGCTCGTCGCGCTGGGGTCCGAAGGCGCGCCACTCGATGATGTCGGGGTCGAGCAGGTTCCAGTCGGCGACCGGGCGGACCCGGGTGCCGACGTTGGGGCGGGCGCTGACGAGGCCCTTGGCCTCCAGGACCCGCAGGGATTCGCGGACGACCGTCCGGGAGACCTCGAAACGCTGGCCGATCTCCTCCGGGACCAGCGGACGGTCCGCGCCGAGGTCGCCGGAGACGATCATCTGGCCGAGCTGCTGGACGAGTTGGCCGTGCAGTCCGCGGCCGCGGCTGCCCGCCGCGCGGCGGCCCACGCGGCTCAGCTCGACATCGGCGCCGTCCCAGTGTGGCGCTCCGACACGGTCGGACCCGGGGGTCTCCGCGTAGGGGTAGCGGTCGAGATCGCCCGGGCCGGCGAGGCCGGAGTCGGCATGGCGGGCGGCGGTCATCATGGTGTGCGCAAGGGTACTCACGAATCCTTTGTCGGTCGTGCCTCCATCACCCTTGAGGTCTTTGGTGAAAAGCACACGAAAGGGTGATCGGTGCCACCTACGCAATTGACGACTTATCGTAAAGAACCGGGCCTATTGCGGGGAGTTGTGGTCCGCTTCATCCGGTAGGGGTCGCGACGGTCCGGGTGGAGCCCCCTCCGGATCGGAAACGATCACCAGCGGACCCGGCTGCGCAACCCGGTGAACCCGTAGGCGCACAGCAGGACCGTCAGCGACAACACCAGTGCGGTTCCCACAGGTTGGGCCATCAACCGGAGGGCTCCGAGGAGCACGCGGTCCACCTCCGGGGGCCACTGCCCCCAGGTCAGTCCGCGCAGCCGCGCCGCCAGTCCGGTCGCCGGGTACGCGGACGGGCCCTCCAGGATCCGGCGCACCAGCGGAACCACCATCACCGGAACGGCGAGGACCGCGGCCAGCCCGGCGGTGGCGGACCGGAAGACGCCGGAGGCCAGGACTCCGGCCCAGGCGCAGCCGATGAGCAGCCCGGCCCAACTCACCGCCGGGGAGAACCACTCCGCGGGCGTGCGCAGCGGGCCGCTGTCGAACACCAGGGCCAGCGCGGCGGCGTCGGCCGTCACGGCCGCGGCGCCGAGCAGCAGGGCCAAGGCCGCGCTGACGCCGAGCTTGGTGGTGAGCAGCCCCATCCTCCGGGGCACGGTGCCGCGGTCGGCGGCGAGCGCGGGGTAGCGGTACTCCTCACCGAAGGCCAGTGCGCCGAGCAGTCCCGCCCCGAGGGCGGCGGGCGGCAGCGGCAGCAGCTCCGGCCAGGCGGCGAGCAGCCGGTTCTGGGGGGTGTGGCCGGCCCTGGCCAGCACGAGGGTGGTGAGGACGGAGGCGGTGATGACGAGGGCGGCGGTGAGGACGGGGGTGGCCGTGCCGAAGACCCGGAGCAGCTCGTAGCGCAGCGGCCGCAGTGGCCCGCCGACACGGCGCACAGCCGAGTCCGGCCGCCGGGGGCGGGACTGCCGGGAGCGGCTCCGTTCCGGCTCGGCGGCCGGCGGAACCGGCGGCCGGCCCCCGGCCCCGGCTTCGGCGCGGGCATGCGGGAGCGGGGAGACGGCCGCGCCCGCGTCGCCGGTCTCGTCCGCGAGCTGGTGGACCAGCACACCGTGCCGGAACGCCGCCTCGCCCACCTCGGCGCAGTTGCTCCCGTACACCGACAGGCGGCTGCCGCTCTCCTCTACGACCTCCACCGCGCGCTGGGCGGCCCGGGCCTCGCGGCCCAGTACGTCCGCGAGCCGGGCGGCGTGCGGGGTCCGGACGGCCACCCGGGGGCGGAGCCTGGTCCGGGCGAACTCGGCGGCGTCCTGGTCGGCGACGAGACGGCCGGCCTCGATGCTGACCACCCGGTCGGCGCTGCGGGCGGCCTCCTTGGCGTCGTCGGTGGTGAAGAGCACCGCTCCGCCGAGGGAGGCGTGTCCACGCAGCAGGGCATGGAGCCAGCCGCGTTCGCGGGGGGAGAGTCCGGCGGCGGGCTCGTCCAGGAGCAGGGTGCAGGGGTCCGCGAGCAGCGCCGAGGCCAGCGCGACACGGCGCTCCATGCCGAGGGAGAGCGACCCGAGCCGCTGGTCCCGCAGCCCGGCGATGCCGACGACCTCCAGCATGGTGTCGGCCCGGGAGGTCGGCACCCCGGCTGCGGCGCACAGCATCCGCAGCTGGTTGCGGACGGTCCTGGAGGGGTTGCCGGGGACGTCGCCCAACAGGACGCCGACCTCGCGACCGGGGTGTGCGATCCGGTGCAGGGGGCGGCCGCGGAAGTAGGTGACCCCGCGGCCCGGTTCGAGTTCGAGCATGAGCCGCAGCGCTGTGGTCTTGCCCGAGCCCGGCTCACCGAGCAGGGCGGTCACGGTCCCGGGGCGGGCCTCGAAGGTGAGGTCGTCCACGGCGGGCGGGGCGGTGGGGCGGGATGTGCTGGTCAGTCCGATGGCCTGGAGCATCGCTTCTCTCGCGGGGGGTGAGACCGCTCTGCGGCAACGTGGGTACCGCAAGCAAGATAACGCGATATGTCCGATTTTCTGCGCAACCGGTCCGATGGACTGCCGATATCGCCGTCAGGGGCGGCGGGGCGTCACACCTCCGGGCGCAGCATCGGCGGATTGAGCAGGGTGGCCCCGCCCGCCCTGAACAACTGTGCCGGGCGGCCACCCTGACGGGTCGTGGTCCCTCCGGCCGGCACCAGGAATCCTGGGGTCCCGGTGACCTTGCGGTGGAAGTTCCGCGGATCGAGGGCCACGCCCCAGACCGCCTCGTAGACGCGGCGCAGCTCGCCCACCGTGAACTCGGGCGGGCAGAAGGCAGTGGCCAGGGAGGAGTATTCGATCTTCGAGCGGGCCCGCTCCACTCCGTCGCCGAGGATCCGGGCGTGGTCGAAGGCGAGTCCCGCGGTGGCCTGGTCGCCGGCGGCCAGGAGCTCGTCGACGGGGGCCCAGCGCGCGCCGTTGGCGTCGCCCCCGGCCCGGGGGGCCGGCAGGTCAGGAGCCAGCACCAGGTGCGCCACGCTGACGACACGCATCCGCGGATCGCGCTTCGGGTCGCCGTAGGTGGCCAGCTGTTCGAGGTGCGCCCCGTTGTCCACGCCCGGAACGGCGGGGTCGTGCGCGCACAGCCCGGTCTCCTCGGAGAGCTCACGGGCCGCGGCGCCCGCCAGGTCCTCGTCTGCCCGTACGAAGCCTCCGGGCAGCGCCCAGCGGCCCTGGAACGGCTGCTCGCCCCGCCGGACGACCAGCGCGCAGAGCGCGTGGCGCCGCACGGTGAGCACGACCAGGTCGACGGTGACGGCAAAGGGCGGAAAGGCCGACGGGTCGTAGGGCGACATGCCGCGATCATAGTCGTCTGCCTGACGATAAACAGCGCTTTGGTGACCTTGAGGACCCCCGTCCGGAGAGCACCGTCCGGCCGGCGGCCCAGCGGGGTTTCCGAACGGCCGCCTGTGCCGGCACCGGGCCCGCGAACCCCCGGCCGGCCGGCCGGATCACCTCGCCCGGCGGGGCCCCGACCGGCACGCGCGGCCGACGCCCCGCCGTCCGCCCGGAGGACGGGGCCGACGGCGTCCGGGGCGTCCGCTCGCACGCCGGAGGGGCGCCCGCGGTCCGGACGCGATCCGGCGGTCCCGGCGACACGTCGAGCCTGCGCGCCACGCACCACCACGGTACGGAGGGGAGTCGAACAACGCCTGCTATCAGCCCAGTTGGAGCACATCGGCCGCCTCCTCCACCATGCCGAGTCCGAGCCGGCTGACCCGGACGGCGAAGGGTTGCCCCGCTACCCGGAGGCCGGAGAGCCGCAGGGCTCCGAGGGGGGCGCCGGGCAGCGGAGCGAGGGCGACCGTCGCCGCGGGGGCGTCGGGACGGACGCCCGCCAAGGCGGTCAGTACGTGGATCCCGGCCGCCGCGGCCACCGCTGCCGGGCGGCAGGCGGCCGGATGCGGGAGCGGGGCGCTGCCGAGGGTTCTCTGCTCGGCCGCGAACATCTCCGGCAGCCGGTACCCGAAGCTCTCCGCCGCGTCGAGCAGGCCCCGGAGCAGACCCGCGGCCTCCTTCTCGAAGCCGGCCTGGGCCAGGCCCGCCACCGCGACGGCGCTTTCGTGGACCCGTACGGCACCCGAGCGGTGGCCGAACGGGTTGTGCCCCGGTTCCCTGACCGACATGCTCCGCAGCCCCCATCCGGAGTCCATGCCGGGAGCTGCGAGCAGCCGGGCCAGCTGTTCGGTGCGGGCCCGGTCCAGGAGTCCGGGGGCGAACCGGCCCCCGCCGAGCAGTCCGGTGTCGAGCAGGTGGGCGGCGGCCCCGGTCAGCCGGGGCAGTTGCCGGCCGTCGGGGTGGAGGGCCGCCGCGGGCCGGCCGCCGCCCGGGCCGTCGATCCAGAAGCGGAGGCGGAACCTCTCCCGGAGTTCGGCTGCCCACTCCCGCCACTCCGCGGCGCCGGGCCGCCCGCACCCGGCGAGGAGGTCGGCGCCGAGCAGGGCGGCCCGGTGGGCGTGGGCCTGGGTCTCGCAGCGCCGCGGTCCCGGGTCGGGGTCGGCCAGGAAGCCGTCCTCCCCGAGTGCTCCGCGCAGCCAGCCGAGGCAGCGCTCCGCCGCGGGGAGCAGCCGGTCGACCTCCCCCTCGGGCATCCCCCACAGCCGGGCCTCGGCGAGCACCGCGGGGAAGGCCAGCGTGGCCTCCGTGCCGGTGCATCCGGGCGGGAGCTGGTGGCCGGCCCCGCGCAGCGGCCCCGGGATCTTCCCGGCGCCGGGCCCGGACCCGCCGGCCTGGGCACGGGCCAGGATGCGCAGGGTGGAGGCGGCGAGTCCGCTGCCGAGCGGCAGCGCCATCCTCGCGGCCCACAGCGACTCCGCCGGGGCCAGCCCCAGCCGCCACGGAACACCCGCCGCCGCGAAGGCGTCACCCGGCGCCTCCGGGTCCCTCAGCAGCAGCGCGCCAAGGTCCTCGACGCTGGTTCGGAACCATGCCTCGGCCCTGGGTTCGTCCCCCTCGGCCCGGGCGTCGGACAGCGGGTTCGCCACCCGCCCGGCGCTCGCCCGCGTCACCCGGTCCTGAGTGGTCCGCAGCTCGATGGTGCGGGACTCGCCCGGGCCCAGTTCGAGCTGCCAGCGCAGCAGTCCCGTCGAGGCGAGCGCGTCGTCCGGAGCTGGTTCGGCGGCGGTGACGGCCTGGGTCTCGCCGCTGCTCCAGCGCAGGCCCGCGACGTGCACCGCGGCGGGGATCTCGGGCCCCGCCCGGCCGGCGGCCAGCGCGGCCAGGTCGGCCAGGTCGGTGGCGAGCAGCACCTCCACCGGGATACGTACAGGGCGGCCTGTGTAGCTGCGCAGCGTGATCCGCTCGGTGCCGTCCGCGTGGCGCACCCGTTCCACGCCGATGTCGGGATCGGGGCCGGGCTCGGACCCCGTGCGCACCGTCGCGGTGAAGGAGGCACGGTCGGCGCCGAGGCTGCGGCCCTGGACGGCGACGGGCTCCCGGCCTCCGACGCGCAGGACGCAGCGGGAGAGCAGCCGGCGGCCGGAGCGGTAGATCCCCTCGATCCCCCGCCCGGTCAGCTGGCCGTGTCCGGGCGAGATGACCAGGCAGGGCGCGGCGACGCAGATGACGGTGTCGTGCACGGGCGGCAGCTCGGACCTGCGGGCGGCGGGCACACCGGGCGGGCGGGGAGGTGCGGGGTGGGACATGTGTCGCCTTGTCTGCGCTCCGGTCGGTTCAGCTGGGCGGCGGCGTGGCCGGGCCCCCACCACCCCCCAGCTGAACGCCCTCACCCCCGCGCGGGTCACGGGCCCGGGCGACGGCCTCGCGTGCCGGGGGCGGGAGCGACGTCGCAGGGGTGCGCCGAGAGCCTTGCGCAGGCGGCGCACGGGGTTGTCCCGCCGGCCGGGTCGCGGACTCACTGCCCGCTCCCGGCGGTACGGCGGGACGCGCGGCGGGCGGTGGTGCGGTCGCGGCGGCCGGGAGGACGGGTGCCGGCCTGCGGGCGACCGCGCCGGGGCTCCCGGCGGCGGCGTTCCTCACGTAGGCACTGCCTCAGGCCCTCCGGGTCGATGCCTTCGTTGCAGGCGTGGTGGAGCAGTTGGGCGAAGCGGTACTCGGCGTCCGCCCGCAGCGCCATGCCCAGGGCGATCCGGGCGGTCGGCTCGTCCCCGGTGGACCAGGAGACCCAGCCGGCGAGGGTGAGCGGGGCGGCCGCGTGCTCGCCGTAGGCCCCGACGCAGCGCCGTGCCAGCGCCCGCCACAGCCGCAGGGCGGGGGCGGCCTCCTCGTCCTCCATCCACTCCGCCGCGACGTCCCGGACCTCGCGGTCCTGGAGGCCGAGGATCAGCGCGGCCGCCTCGTCGTGGCCCAGCAGCCCGTCGTCCCGGTCGTCGGCGCCGCGGGGCCCTTCGACCGGCGGGGTGAGGGTGATGCGCCGGATGACGGCCCTGGCCAGCGCGATGGTCTCGGCGCCCACCTCCGCCCGGGTCGCCCCGTCGAGGATCTTCGGCACCAGGGCCGCGGCCGCCCGGTCCAGGGCTCCCTCCATTTCCTCCGCCACGGCTCCGCGCAGTGGCGCCAGCCGGCTCTCGATCTCACCGAGTGAGCCCCTGACCTGGAGTCCGGCGAAGGTGGCCGCGGCCGCCATCACCGAGGTGCCGACCGCTGCGAGCCTGCTGCCCTCGGCGGGGCAGCAGCGGGCGTCCGGGCAGACGTAGGACCAGAGGCGCCCGGAGGAGAGGCACAGGGCCTCCAGGACCGGCACGTCCAGCGCTCCGCAGGCCAGGCGGACGCGCTGGGCGAGCGGTCGCAGCCGGGTCATGACCCGCTGGCCGCTCTCGTCGTCGCGCGGCTCCTGGCAGAGGAAGACGACAATGCCGTCGGGCTTGCCGCCGCGCCGCTCGCTGCCGCGGATCAGGCAGTCTGCGGCCTGCCGGGCGGTCTCCTCCCACTCCGCCGGGGCGGTGGGAATGCCGACGCGGAGCCGGCCGCCGAAGCGGCCGCCCTCGCCGTGGACGGCGACCATCACGAGGGAGTCGGTCGGATGGAAACCCAGCATGTAGGGCAGGGCGTCGGCCAGTTCGGCCGGACTGCGCAGGGTGATCCGGGGGTCGGTGCCGGACTCGGCCGGAGTGGAGGAGTGGCGGTCGGACGGGACGCGCGATTCGTGATTGTTCGTCATGTCCCGAAGGTCCCGGGTGCGATCCGATCCGAAAACCCCTGTGGATAACTGTTTTTCCTTCAACATCCACAGGTCGAGGCCGTCGCCGGCGCCCCGCCGGGCACATCGGGTTACATCGGAGCAGCGCCTCCAGAACCACGCCGGATCACGAGCTACGCGAAAGGTGAAACCGCCCTCAGGCCTCCGTCGGCGCCGCCCCGAGGCCGGGGCTGAGGCCAGGACTGAAGCCCGGGGTCGTTCCCTCCCGGGGCACGCCCCCGGGAGGGAACGACGCTCAGCCCGCAGCGGCGAGGACCAGCGGGAGGACCTGTTCGCTGCCCGCCCGGCGCAGCAGGCGGGCAGCCACGGCGAGGGTCCAGCCCGAGTCGGTGTAGTCGTCCACGAGCAGGACGGGACCCGGCGACGCGGCCAGGGCCGCGGCCAGCTCCTCGGAGACGGCGAAGGCCCCGGACAGCGCCCTGAGGCGCTGGGCGGAGTTGCTGCGGCGCGCCACGTGCGTGCCGTCCGGCCCGGTGTACGTCAGGGCGCCCAGGAACGGGAGCCGTCCGACGGTCGCGATGCCCTGGGCGAGGGAACCGACCAGCTGCGGGCGGGTCAGGGACGGTACGGCGACGATGCCCACCGGCCGGGCGGAGGCGTCCGGGACGTTCGGCGCCCAGCCGCCCGGGGACCGCGCCCAGTCGGCGATGACCGCCACCGCCGCGTGCAGGACGTCGTCGGGCACCGGCCCGTCGGGCGCGTTCTCCGCGAGCAGCGGGCGCAGCCGGTTGCCCCAGCCGATGTCCGAGAGCCGGCCGAGCGCGCGCCCGGTCGAGCACTGCTCCTTGGCGGGGATGCGCCCCTTGAGGTCGATGCCCAGCGCGGACATGCCCGTCGGCCACATGCGGCGCGGCTCGACCTCCGTTCCCGGACGGTCCAGTTCCTGCGCCGCCCCCGTCAGCGTCTCGGACGAGACGGAGGAATCGGCCCAGACCCCTGCGCAGTTGTCGCAGCGGCCGCACGCGGTGGCCCCCTCGTCGTCCAGCTGCCGGCGCAGGAACTCCATCCGGCACCCGGTCGTACCGACGTAGTCGCGCATGGCCTGCTGCTCGGCGGCCCGCTGGCGGGCGACCCAGGCGTACCGCTCGGAGTCGTAGGTCCACGGGGCCCCGGTGGAGGCCCAGCCACCCTTGACGCGCTTGACGGCCCCGTCCACGTCGAGGACCTTCAGCATGGTCTCCAGGCGGGTGCGGCGAAGTTCCACGGCGGCTTCCAGCGCCGGTACGGACAGCGGCCGGCCCGCGTCGGCGAGGGCTGACAGGGTCTGGCGGACCTGGGCCTCGGGCGGGAAGGCGGTATCGGCGAAGTAGCGCCAGATGGCCTCGTCCTCCTGGCCCGGCAGCAGCAGCACGTCGGCGTGCTCGACGCCGCGGCCGGCGCGGCCGACCTGCTGGTAGTAGGCGATCGGCGAGGACGGCGAGCCGAGGTGGATCACGAAGCCCAGGTCGGGCTTGTCGAAGCCCATGCCGAGCGCGGACGTGGCGACCAGCGCCTTGACCCGGTTCTCCTGAAGGTCGGTCTCGGCCTGCAGCCGGTCGGCGTTCTCGGTGCGTCCCGTGTAGGAGGCCACGTTGAATCCGCGCTGCCGCAGGAAGGCGGTGGCCTCCTCGGCGGCGGCGACGGTCAGCGTGTAGATGATCCCGGAGCCCTGCAGCTCATCGAGGTGCTCGGCGAGCCAGGCCAGGCGGTGCGCGGCGTCCGGCAACCGGACCACGCCGAGCCGCAGGCTCTCCCGTTCCAGGGGGCCGCGCAGGACGAGGGCCTCGCCGGCGCCGGTGCCCAGCTGCTCGGCGACGTCCGCGGTGACGCGCGCGTTGGCCGTGGCGGTCGTGGCCAGCACCGGCACGCCCGGGGCGAGCTCGGCCAGCATCGCCCGCAGCCGGCGGTAGTCGGGGCGGAAGTCGTGGCCCCAGTCCGAGATGCAGTGCGCCTCGTCGACCACCAGCAGGCCGGTCGTGGCCGCGAGCTTGGGCAGCACCTGCTCGCGGAAATCGACGGAATTGAGGCGTTCCGGACTGACGAGGAGGACGTCCGTCTCGCCGCGCTCGACCTCCCCGTAGATCGTTTCCCACTCCTCCGGGTTGGCGGAGTTGATGGTGCGCGCCTGGATTCCCGCCCGGGCCGCCGAATCGACCTGGTTGCGCATCAGTGCCAGCAGCGGCGAGATGATCACCGTCGGGCCGGAGCCGCGCCTGCGCAGCAGCGCGGTGGCGACGAAGTACACCGCCGACTTGCCCCAGCCGGTGCGCTGCACCACCAGCGCCCGTCGGCGGTCCTCCACCAGGGCCGCCACCGCCTGCCACTGGTCCTCCCGCAGCCGCGCCGAACCCCCGGGGTCACCGACGAGCTCAGCGAGGATGGCGTCGGCTTCAGAACGGAGCTCCAGGTTGTCCATGCCCCCATGCAACCCGATGGCACGGACAATCGCGCAACTCACCCAGCGTGACCCGGGGCTCACGAGCCACCCCCCGACCCTCCGCCGACCGGGCGGAGGCGGGGTGGGGCGGGGCGGGGCGCCGGGGTTCCCGCTGGTACGGGCGCTCCCGCCGGGCCCGAATGCGTCATCTTCGGCGCGGCGGGGCAAGGATATGAACGGCATACCGGCGAATTCCGGTCGGCTGCGGCAATTGCTCGTTGCCGCATGCTCGGGGCCCACGCGAGAATTGGAGTGTTCCCGCTCGGCTTCCCTGCACCCTCCCGGGCCCGGCCGCGGCGCGCCCACACTCCAGCCGTGCCCGCTCGCGGGCGTGTACCCGAAGGGAGGACCGTGACCTTCGGATTCGCCCAGCCCTCGAGCACGTCCCTGGCCATGCTCAGCGGCGGCGCCAGCCGGCACGGCCGGCGACTGGAACCCGCGGAGTGGACGGCGGCGGGCATTCCCCTGCTGCGCAATCCGCGGGAGATCGTCAGCGGGCTGCAGTCCCGGCACGGCCCCGTGCCGTCGACTGCGGTGATCGCCGTTCTCGGCCCGGAGGAGCGGCTCGTCGCGAGCGCCTCGTTCGTACAGCGGTCGCCCTCCGCCGACGGCTGGGAGTACCGCAACGCCCTGTTGTCGCGGTTGCGCCGGGTCCTCCCGCACGACCTGCGGCGCCGGACCCCGGTCCGGACGGCGGTGCTGCTCTACTGCCGTGAGGGTGACGAGCGCTGGACCGAGGAGGACGGCGCCTGGATGTGGGGGCTGCGGGACGCCTGCACCCTGCACGGGCTGCGCTGTGGCGCGTACATCACCCTGACGCGCGGCGGCTGGCAGGTCCTGGGCGAGGGCCGGGGCGGACGGCGGCCGAGTTCCGACTCGAAGCCCCAGCGGCTCGGCGACACGGGGGCCGAGTTCGCCCCGCTCGCCCTGCACACCGGGGGCGGCGCGAGCGACGTGCTGCGCCGGACCGCCGCGCGCTGACCCCCGCACCACCGCCGGGCCCGGTGCGCGGGTACGTACGCGGACGGGCGTACGCACCCGGAACCGGGCACGGCGGAACCGGGCGTACGGCGGTCAGGCCCCGGACGTCAGCGGGGCCGGCCCCGTGGCCCGCCCCGCCCGCCGCCCGTTCCCGATCCGACTGCGGTGCGTCAGACGCCCGCACCCAGAACCGAGTTGACCAGCTCCGTCTCGCCGCACACGATCAGCAGCGCGCCGGCACCGGCCCGCGCGACCGGCAGTGCGGCCGCGAGCGCGTCGCCCGGTCCGCCGTTGGCGGCGACGACCACGACCGGCCGGCCGCCGGCCCGCCGGACCTGCGCCGCGTCCGCGTAGAAGACGTCGTCGCCGGCGGCGTGGAGGGCCCAGTACGCGGCCTCGCCGAAGGACAGCTCGTGGGCGGCCCACGGGTGCGGGTCGCCGGTGGTGAGCACCAGGATGTCACCGGGCGCGCGCCCGGTGTCGAGCAGCAGGTCGACGGCCTCTTCGGCCGCGTCCAGCGCGCCCTCGGCCGAGGCCGGGATCAGCTGGACCTGCGGCACCGCCGCCGAGACGGACGGCGCGGCGGGAGCCGGAGCGGGGGCGGCTGCGGAAACGGGTCCGGGGGTGGCCTGCGGCGCACGCTGCGCGGGCGGTGCGGGCCGGACGGGACCGGGGCGTCCGGGCCGCGGTACGGCAGCGGGACGCGGACCAGGTACGGGACGGGGGGTCTGCGCGGTGCGGCTCGCGGCCGGCGTGACGCGGGGACCCTGGGCACTCTCGTGAATCTGAGGCTCCTCGATGGCGGGGGTGAGAGGCGGGAGTTGATGTCTGTCAGACACCGGTACGAAACGTACCGGTCGGTGGCACATGGGTGCGATCAGAAATCGAAGCCGAGTTGGCCTCCGTTTTCCAGCTCCACCGCTTCCTCGCTGCGGCGCACCTTCTTGAGGTGGCGCCACCGGGGCAGCGCGTCGAGGTACGACCACGAGAGCCGGTGGTAGGGGGTCGGACCCTGCTCCTCCAGCGCCGCGCGGTGCACCGGCGAGGGATATCCGGCGTTGGCGGCAAAAGCGAAACCCTCGATCCCGGCGTCCTGTTGACCGAGCCCGGCCATCATGCGGTCGCGCCGGACCTTGGCGATGACCGAGGCGGCGGCGACGGCGACGCAGGACTGGTCACCCTTGATCACCGTCCGGACCCGCCAGGGCGGGCCGAGGTAGTCGTGCTTGCCGTCCAGGATCACCGCGTCGGGCCGCACGGGCAGGGCCTCCAGGGCCCGCTCCGCGGCGAGCCGCAGGGCGGCGGTCATGCCGAGCTCGTCGATCTCCTCCGGGGAGGCGTGGCCGAGGGCGTGCGCCGTGACCCAGCCCTCCAGGACATCGAGCAGCGCCTCGCGTCGTTTGGGGGTGAGCAGTTTGGAATCGGTGAGTCCGGCGGGCGGCCGGCGCAGACCGGTGACCGCCGCACACACGGTGACGGGACCGGCCCAGGCCCCTCGTCCGACTTCGTCGACCCCGGCGATGACCTTGGCGCCGGTGGTTGCACGGAGGGAGCGTTCGACGGTGTGGGTGGGTGCTTCGTACGGCATGGCGCCAGCAAGGTTACGCCGCCCCGGGCCGCCTGCACACCCCGGCCCCGCGGAGGCCCCGGCTCCGCGGGGCCGACGGCCCGCCATCCCTTCGGGATCCGGCTCGCGCCCTTCGCTCCCGCACACCCCCCTCGGTGGATCATCGCTGCCCGAACCACGCCCACGACGAACGGACGCACCGCGTCCGGTCTCACGAAATCCCCAGCGATTCCGGACTCTACGACCTCCCCGACCAGTCTCCGCCCGGGCCGGTGTGGGCCCGGACCGGATGACGTGGTGAAGGCGTTCGGCGCGGCCGGGTCGCATTCGTGAAGCACCTCTCGCGGCGTTCGTCCGACGACGCGCGAATGCGTGACGTCCCGCGCCCTCGCGGACGTACGGGCGTCAGTACGCGACGCGGCTGCCGAAGGCGCCGAGGCGCGAGCAGACCTCGTACGAGGCGGTGACCGGGCGCTCGCGCAGGATCTGGCGCGCCCGGTACTCGCCCAGGCTCGTCGCGTACCAGGGGACGTCGCCGGCCTCGGCCAGCCCGTCGGCGATCCCGCGCAGCGCGCAGGACCGCTGGGGCTCCGGCAGGCCGTCGAGGGCGGGCACCGCGTCCGCCGACAGGGACTGGAAGTAGGCCAGGTCGATCTTGCCGTCCTGCTGGAAGCGGGCCGCGTTCCGCTCGGCGACCATGCCGTCCGGGGACGTCAGTGCGAAGGCGAGGACGGCGACCGCGGCGCTCCCCGCCACGGCGCGCGGCAGCCAGCGCGCGCCGACCACCCCGGCAGCCATGATCAGTACGATCACCAGCCCGAGCCACAGCTCCACGGCCGCCACCGACACCCGCAGCCGGGTCAGCCCGTACGCGTCCACGTAGAGGTCCATCCGACGCAGCGCGGCGGCGACCACGACCAGGGTCAGGGCGCACAGCGACCCGAGCACCACGCGGACGAAACGCCGGTCGCCCGCGCCGCCTCGCGGGGCCCAGCGCAGCGCGAGCGCGATCACGGCGAGGGTCAGCAACGTTGCGCAGAGCAGCTGCCAGAAGCCCTGGCGGGCGTACTCGGCGTACGTGAGGCCGGTGCTCCGCAGGACCCTGTCGTACCCACCGAAGAGGACGGTCAGCTGCACCGCGTTGAAGCCCGCGAAGAGCAGGTCGAGCACGATGAGCGGAAGCGCCCATTCGACACGGGACCGCGGCTTGCCGGGAGCCGCCTTGAGCCGGTCCCAGCGCATCGGCGCCGCGGCGACCCGGGCCGCGGCGAGCGCGAGGACGGTTCCGGCGAGGAAGAGCACGACGCGCACGGGCCCGTCGCCGACGGACACGTCGGGCGTCAGGTCGCCCAGCAGATCGGCGAAGGCCGCGTCGGCGGAGGCGAACAGGGCGCCGAAGACGAGCAGCAGGGCCGCGGCTACGGCGGTCGCCTTGGCCACCGGCAGCCAGCGGTCCCGGCTGACTCCGCTACGTGAGCGCAGCCCGGCCCAGGCCCAGCCGACGCCGGACACGGCGGCCTCGAGGAAGCCGATCGGGCTGAGCAGGATGCCGGGCCAGGTACGGCTGCCGTGCAGGGCCAGCGCGCCGAGCAGTACGGCGGCGAGGATCGCGAGCGTGGACGGCCACGCGGAGTCGCGCAGGGCGGGTATCGCGAGGAGCCCGAGGCAGCCGACCGCCCAGGCCACGCTCCAGGGGCGGGCGGTACGCCGGGCCGTGCGGGCGGCGGCGTACGCGGCGACGGCGGCGGGCACCACCGCGAGCAGCAGGCCGAGCCCGAGGCCGTTGCCCAGCAGCAGGGCGGAGGCGAGGCCCGCGACCAGGGCCGCGGCGAGGGTGGCGGTACCGACGGGGGCGGCTTCGGCGGGCCTCACCCGTACGGTCCAGTCTGCGGGCGCGGCGGCCTTGGCCCGCGCGGCGGCGGCCCGCTGCTGGAAGAGGTGCTCCTGCCAGGCGTGCCAGGCGGCGGCGTCACCCGGGGTCGGCTGGGGCGGAACGGCCCCGCCCACTCCGGCGGTCGCGGTCCCGGCAGCGGCCGCCGGCGCCCCCGCGTCGGAACCGGCACCGACCGCGGCACCCGCGCCGCCGGTGGCCGCGGCACCCGGGCCCGCGCCCGACCCGGCAGCGGCACTGGCACCGCCGGCGGCACCCGGACCGGCACTCGGCCCGGCGGCCGACGCCTCTGCGGCGCCTCCCGCCGCACCACGCCCGGCCGCATCGGCCGCCCCGGCCCCTGGCCCGGCCCTGTCCGCCCCGTCGGTCTGGTCTGACATCGGGTTCCCCTCCCCTACCGGCCGCCCCGGATGTTTCCCACGGGTACGGCGAAGCGGACAGAGTAGGCCCGTGGCGTGCGATTTCAGCCAGATCCGGCAGGGCCCTGTGGCAGGACCGTGACAATGAGAACGGCTTGAGCCGGCGCAGGAAACGACCGGCCGGACCCGGCTGGATCCGGTCGGATCCGGCCGGGCCGGTCCCTCAGCGCCCCGCCGACTCCGGCAGCCAGGCGGGCAGTGCCTCGGTCCGCGCGAGCCACGCCGCCGGAAGCACCGCTTCCCCGCGCGCGCCCAGCACCCCGCCGACGATCGCGCAGGTCGTGTCGACGTCCCCGCCCACTTGGGCGGTGGTCCAGAACGCCCGCTCGTAGTCGTCGAGGGCCCGCGCCGCCGACCACAGGGCGAACGGCACGGTGTCGTGCGCGCTCGTGCGCCGCCCGCAGCCCAGTACCGCGGCGACCGTGGTCGCGTCGCCGTAGTCCAGCATGTCCCGCGCCCGCCGCACCCCGGCGCCGACGGCGCTGCGCGGCACCAGCGCGATCACCCCGTCCAGCAGGTCGGCGGGTTTCGGCGGGCCGCCCGGAGCCGCCGCGAGCGCCGCCGCCGCGGCCACGGCCATGGCCCCGCAGACGGCCTCGCGGTGCTGGTGGGTGGTGTAGGCGGAGATCTCCGCCTGATGCGTGGCCTGCTCCGGGTCGTCGGCGTACCAGGCGCCCAGCGGGGCGATCCGCATGGCGGCGCCGTTGCCCCACGAGCCCTGCCCGTTGAACAGCTCGGCGGCCAGCGTGCGCCAGTCCTGGCCCTCCCGGACCAGTCGCAGCATGCGGTTGACGGCGGGTCCGTACCCGCGGTCGAAGTCGTGGTGGCGGGCGAAGGAGGAGGCGAGGGCGTCCTGGTCGATGCGGCCGTGCTCGGCCAGCACCGCCACCACCGAGCAGGCCATCTCGGTGTCGTCGGTCCACTGCCAGGTCTCGTCGGCCGGCAGTTCGCGCCGCTTGAGCAGCGGATAGTTCACGGGGACGAAGTACTGGGAGCCCAGGGCGTCACCCAGGGCCAGCCCTCGGAGGCTGGCCACGGCGCGTGCGTAGCGCCTTTCGGAAGAGGAGTCAGAGGTCATCGCGGGTCACTCTAGCCGTCGAGGTCATAAGGCTCGGGTGTGGTCCAGCGCTCAAACGGGCGGTCCATCCGATACCGGCCGTCCGGACCGGGCAGGAGCATCCTGAATTCGCCGTTCCCCGGATTGGACAGGGCCTCGAACTCGGCCACCGACCAGTGGAACCAGCGCATGCAGAACAGCCGCATCGTCAGCCCGTGCGTCACCAGCAGTACGTTCTGCGGGTGGTCGGGCGCCTCGAAGCTGCGGTAGAGGCTCTCCAGGAAGGAGCCGACCCGGTCGTAGACGTCGGCCCCCGACTCGCCCTGTGCGAAACGGTAGAAGAAGTGTCCGTACGCGTCCCGGTACGCCTTCTGCAGCCGTACGTCGTCCCGGTCCTGCCAGTTGCCCCAGTCCTGCTCGCGCAGCCTCGGCTCCTCGCGCATCCGCACGCGCGCCGGGTCCAGCCCCAGTTCCCGGAAGGTCTGCAGGGTCCGGCGGTAGGGGGAGACGTACGCGCTGATCGTCTCGTCGCCGAACAGCTCCCGCAGGCGTTCGCCCGCCTCCGCCGCCTGCTCCCGCCCGTTCCGGGTCAGTCGCAGGGAGTGATCGGGCTCCCTCTCGTACACCGAGTCGTCGGCGTTCCCTTCCGATTCCCCGTGCCGGACAAGGACGATGCGCCGTGGTCGAACCATCCCACGACCCTATTCGGCCACTGGCGGGCCGAGCCGTCGGGCACGCCGAACAGGGCGGCGATTGTCCTACGGTCATACCGTCCAGGAGGGTTCGAGGTCGACGACGTCCCCGGTCAGGGCCTCCACGTCGGCCTGGATCTGGGCGCGCAGGGAGAGCCGCTCGACCCGCTCCTGCCGGTACTTGCCGTGTTCGCCGGCCGCGTGCCACATCGACAGCACGAGGAACTCGCGGCCCGGGGCCTCGCCGAACAGGCCTCGGACCATTCCCGGCGAGCCCGCCATGGCCGGATTCCACACCTTCTCCTGCATGAGCGCGAAGTGATCGACCCGGCCCTCCCGGACCCGGGTGTGGGCGACCCGCACGACGTCGGCGTCGGTGAACCGCGGCTCGAAGCCGGTCTTCACGTCGAAGCGGTGGTCGAAGAGCGTCGCCCGCAGGTCGGTGTAGGTGCCGTTCTGGGCCGCCGCCAGCCGGTCGTGCGCCCGTGCCATGAAGGAGTCGTAGAAGGAACGGCTCTCCCAGAACGTGAAGACGTGCGCGACCCCCTGCCGGCCCCGGCTCCAGCCGCCGCCCTGTCCCCGGAAACCCGGTTCTCCCGGCAGCCCCGCCCATTTGCGCTGCCCGCGCTCGAACCCGCGTCGGTCCGTCACCGTGCAGCGAATCCACTTGACCAGCACGGCGCCATCGTACGGTCCCGGCACGGCCCGGGTCAGTCCCCGGCGCCGTGGATCGCCACCAGTTCCGCGGTCTCCCGTTCGGGCAGCCGAAGGCCGAACTCCCGGTCGAGCACGGCGGCTAGCTCGTCCGGGCCGACGCTCCGCTCCTCGGTCCGCCCGTCGGGGTACAGGGACGTGAGCCGGCGCCCGACCAGCGCCCGCCGCACGTGCCCGCCCGGCTGCTGGACGACGACCCGCCCGACGAAGGAGGACGCGGGGTGGGACGAGCTGTAGTGGCTCAGCACGACGTAGTCGACGGGGTGGTAGGGCTGCGGGGAGAACGCGTACAGGTCGCGCCAGGCCCCCGCGCGCAGCGCGCACAGGACGAGGACGCCTCCCGTCTCCTCGCGCACACGGAAGCTCCATGCCCCCTGGCGCACCACGGCGCCGGTCCTCGCCAGCGGGACGGGCTCGGTGGGGCTCAGGTAGCCGAACCCCGCGTCGCACAGCCACGGTTCCCCGTCGACGGTGGCGACGAGGACGGCGTGCGTCACCGCGAGCAGGGAGTCACCGCGGGTGCGGGTGCGGGCACCGCGCCCGGATACCGCGAAGCCGATCCGCTCGAGGGCGGCGGCCAGCAGCGAGTTCTGCTCGTAGCAGTAGCCGCCGCGGCGGGCGTGCACGAGCTTGGCCTCGAGCGCCTTGACGTCCAGCCCGACGGGGCGGCCGAGCGCGACGTCCAGGTTCTCGAAGGTGATGGTGGCGGTGTGGGCCCGGTGCACTGCGTACAACGTCGGGAGGTCCGCCCGGAGTTCCCCGCCTCCCGGCCCGGCTTCGTACCCGATCCGTGCCAGGTACGCGTCCAGGTCCAGCTCTTCACCGTGCCACATGGTTCCCCCCCCCTCCCACCACCGCGAACATTCCGGGGCGCGCACGCCGCGCGGCCCCCCGCCATGATCGGGGCAGGGACGCCACCTGGCCAACGCCGCGATCACCCCCAGCGCACGACGAAGGGGACCGGCCTGCGGCCGGTCCCCTTCGTGAGCCGCTGGTCAGCTGCGCGTACGGGCTACGCCGGACATACGTCCGACGCGAGCGCGCCCGGGATCAGCTGCAGCCGCTGGTGGAGCCGCAGCCCTCGCAGATGTAGCAGGAGCCGGCACGCTGCATCTTCGTACCGCAGGAGAAGCAGAGCGGGGCGTCGGCGGAGACGCCGAGCTGCATCTCGACCAGTTCTGCGTTGCTGTGCGCCGTCTTCGGTGCCGGGATCGGCGCGACCGCGACCGGCTTCGGAACCGAGGGCACCGCGGCCAGCGGAGCGGACTGGGCCAGGGCCTCGGTGTCCAGCTGCTCCTCGAAGGCCTCGTACGAGCCGGTCTCCAGGTGCCGCTGACGCTCCTCGGCGGAGTGGATGCCCAGCGCCGAGCGGGTCTCGAAGGGCAGGAAGTCGAGCGCCACGCGGCGGAAGATGTAGTCGACGATCGACTGCGCCATCCGCACGTCGGGGTCGTCCGTCATACCGGCCGGCTCGAAGCGCATGTTCGTGAACTTCGAGACGTACGTCTCCAGCGGGACGCCGTACTGCAGACCGACCGAGACGGCGATCGAGAAGGCATCCATCATGCCCGCGAGGGTCGAGCCCTGCTTGGACATCTTCAGGAACACCTCGCCCAGACCGTCGTCCGGGTAGGAGTTCGCCGTCATGTAGCCCTCGGCGCCGCCGACCGTGAAGGAGGTGGTGATCCCCGGGCGGCCCTTCGGGAGGCGCTTGCGGACCGGGCGGTACTCGATGACCTTCTCGACCGCCGCGCGGATGGTCTCCTCGGCCTTCTCGGTGACCTCGGTCTTCTCCGCTTCCTTCTTCTTGGCGGAGAGGGGCTGGCCGACCTTGCAGTTGTCGCGGTAGATCGCGAGCGCCTTGACGCCCAGCTTCCACGCCTCGAAGTAGATCTCCTCGATCTCCTCGACGGTCGCCGTCTCCGGCATGTTGACCGTCTTCGAGATCGCGCCGGAGATCCAGGGCTGGATCGCGGCCATCATGCGGACGTGGCCCATCGCGGAGATGGAACGCTCGCCCATGGCGCAGTCGAACACCGAGTAGTGCTCGGGCTTCAGGTGCGGGGCGTCGACGACCACGCCGTGCTCGGCGATGTGGGAGACGATCGCCTCGATCTGCTCCTCCTGGTAGCCCATGCGGCGCAGGGCCTGCGGAACGGTGCCGTTCACGATCTGCATCGAGCCGCCGCCGACGAGCTTCTTGAACTTGACCAGGGCCAGGTCCGGCTCGACGCCGGTGGTGTCGCAGGACATCGCGAGGCCGATGGTGCCGGTCGGCGCGAGCACGGATGCCTGCGCGTTGCGGAAGCCGTTCTTCTCTCCGAGGCGCACGACGTCCTGCCAGGCCTCGGTGGCCGCGGCCCAGATGGTGTTGTCCAGGTCCTCGGTGCGCGGCGCGACGGCGTTGGCGTCGGCGTGCTGCTTCATGACGCGCTTGTGCGACTCGGCGTTGCGGGCGTAGCCGTCGTACGGGCCGACGATGGCGGCCAGCTCGGCGGAGCGCCGGTACGCGGTGCCGGTCATCAGCGAGGTGATCGAGGCGGCGAGGGTGCGGCCGCCGTCCGAGTCGTACGCGTGGCCGGTGGCCATCAGCAGGGCGCCGAGGTTGGCGTAGCCGATGCCCAGCTGGCGGAAGGCGCGGGTGTTCTCGCCGATCTTCTGCGTCGGGAAGTCCGCGAAGCAGATGGAGATGTCCATCGCGGTGATGACGAGCTCGACGACCTTGGCGAAGCGCTCGGCGTCGAAGGACTGGTTGCCCTTGCCGTCGTCGTTGAGGAACTTCATCAGGTTGAGCGAGGCGAGGTTGCAGGACGTGTTGTCCAGGTGCATGTACTCGCTGCACGGGTTGGACGCGGTGATGCGGCCGGACTCGGGGCAGGTGTGCCAGTTGTTGATCACGCCGTCGTACTGGATGCCCGGGTCGGCGCAGGCCCACGCGGCCTCGGCGAGCTGGCGGAAGAGCGCCTTGGCGTCGACCTTCTCGATGATCTCGCCGGTCATGCGGGCCCGCAGGCCGAATTCGGTGCCGTTCTCGACGGCCGTCATGAACTCGTCGTTCACGCGGACGGAGTTGTTGGCGTTCTGGTACTGGACGGACGTGATGTCGTCGCCGCCCAGGTCCATGTCGAAGCCCGCGTCGCGCAGGGCGCGGATCTTCTCCTCTTCCTTCACCTTGGTGGCGATGAAGTCCTCGACGTCCGGGTGGTCCACGTCCAGGACGACCATCTTGGCCGCGCGGCGGGTGGCGCCGCCCGACTTGATCGTTCCCGCGGACGCGTCGGCGCCGCGCATGAAGGAAACCGGGCCGGAGGCGTTGCCGCCGGAGGAGAGGAGCTCCTTGGAGGAGCGGATGCGGGAGAGGTTCAGGCCGGCGCCGGAGCCGCCCTTGAAGATCATGCCCTCTTCCTTGTACCAGTCGAGGATCGACTCCATGGAGTCGTCGACGGCCAGGATGAAGCAGGCGGAGACCTGCTGCGGCTGGGGGGTGCCGACGTTGAACCAGACCGGCGAGTTGAAGCTGAAGATCTGGTGCAGGAGGGCGTAGGTGAGCTCGTGCTCGAAGATCTCCACGTCGGCGGGCGAGGAGAAGTAGTCGAAGTCCTCGCCGGCCTTCGTGTACGTCTTCACGATCCGGTCGATGAGCTGCTTCAGCCCGGTCTCGCGCTGCGCGGAGCCGACCGCGCCGCGGAAGTACTTGCTGGTGACGATGTTGACCGCGTTCACCGACCAGAAGTCGGGGAACTCGACGCCACGCTGCTCGAAGTTGATCGAGCCGTCGCGCCAGTTGGTCATGACGACGTCACGGCGCTCCCAGCTCACCTCGTCGTACGGGTGTACGCCGGGGGTGGTGTGGATGCGCTCGATCCGCAGGCCGCCCTTGGCAGCCTTGGTTCCCTTGGCGCGGGAACCACGTGCCGAGCTGCTCGCCGTCTCTGTCATGCCAGGCCTCCCATATGAGGGCAAAAACGCCCTAAAGTGCGCGCGTTATTCCGCGGCACGGTGCTGTGTCTTGTATCTACGTGTCTTCGCCGGGCCGACCGGCCGCACCTCGGGGCGAAAGGCTCCCCGGCGCGGGCCGTCCGGTCAGTCGGCGGCGGGGGCGGGCACGGGGACCGGGGCGGTCCCACCGGGCTCGCACTCGCCGGGGTGAGGCCGGTGCACGCGGAGTTCCGCGATGGCGGTCTCGAAGTCTTCGAGCGTGTCGAACGCCTTGTAGACGGACGCGAACCGGAGGTAGGCGACCAGGTCGAGTTCCTGCAACGGGCCGAGTATGGCCAGACCCACGTCGTGGGTGGTCAGCTCGGCGCTCCCGGTGGCGCGCAGCGCCTCCTCGACCCGCTGGCCGAGCTTGGCGAGGGCGTCCTCGGTGACCGGCCGCCCCTGGCACGCTTTGCGCACGCCGGAGATGACCTTGGTACGACTGAAGGGCTCGGTCACCCCGCTGCGCTTGATCACCATCAGTGAGGCCGTCTCCACCGTCGTGAAACGACGGGAGCAGTCGGGGCACTGACGGCGTCGGCGGATCGACGTGCCGTCGTCCGTGGTGCGACTGTCGACGACGCGGCTGTCGGGGTGCCTGCAGAAGGGGCAGTGCATGGTTCCCTCACCCTCCTTCTCGGCACGGCGGAATCACCCCACGGGGCCCCTCAACGGCAGAGACGGGGCTCTTCCGGGGGCCCGTGAAGCAGCCACCAGCATATGCGATGTCGGGACCCGCGGGAGACCGGGGACCACAACCTCTGGGCGGCAGCGCTCATCCAACCACTAGATCTTGGGTTGTGGTGGATTTTCACGGCTCCGCGTGTCGCAACGCCCGAAGGGCGGACACGCGGCTTTCCGCTGCCACACTGGGCCCGGCCCGACCGAGGGCGAGCCGACCCGGAAGGGTACCGTAGGCGGCGGACGTCAGGCCGAACCCACGTTCGGCAAACCGATCGCCTATACACCTCTACATATAGCCACGCCGGGCAATCTGCGTTTTTTCACTCGAACGTGTGTTTGGCGCAACCTTTCGAAAGCAACTACCGTTGTCCAGCTAGGGAGAACATTTCGAGAGGGGCCGACGTGACCACCACCGCAGACAGTGCCACCATCACTGCCCAGAACCGCTCCCAGAGCCGACTTGAGCCGGTGCATGCCATGAATGACGCAAACCTGAACCCGGAGGCGGAGCCCGTACGCCCCGCACGCTCGCTGCCAGGTCGACCTCCAGGCATCCGCGCCGACAGCTCCGGACTCACGGACCGGCAGCGGAGGGTCATCGAAGTCATCCGTGACTCGGTGCAGCGCCGCGGCTACCCGCCGTCGATGCGTGAGATCGGCCAGGCGGTCGGCCTCTCCAGCACCTCGTCGGTCGCCCACCAGCTGATGGCCCTGGAGCGCAAGGGCTTCCTCCGCCGCGACCCGCACCGCCCCAGGGCCTACGAGGTGCGCGGCTCGGACCAGCCGAGCTCGCAGCCCACCGACACCACCGGCAAGCCCGCCGCTTCGTACGTACCCCTGGTCGGCAGGATCGCGGCCGGCGGCCCGATCCTCGCAGAGGAGTCGGTGGAGGACGTCTTCCCGCTCCCCCGCCAGCTGGTCGGCGACGGCGAGCTCTTCCTCCTCAAGGTCGTCGGCGACTCGATGATCGAGGCCGCCATCTGTGACGGCGACTGGGTCACGATCCGTCGCCAGCCGGTCGCGGAGAACGGTGACATCGTGGCCGCCATGCTGGACGGCGAGGCCACGGTCAAGCGTTTCAAGCGCGAGGACGGACACGTGTGGCTCCTGCCGCACAATGCCGCGTACCAGCCGATTCCCGGCGACGAGGCGACCGTCCTCGGCAAGGTGGTCGCCGTACTGCGTCGGATCTGATTCCGCCGCCTCCATCCAGCCCTGGGACTCACTGCGCCGGTCCCAGGGCTGCTTTGCGTCCGGAGGGCCGCTCTGCGTCCGGAGGGCTACTTTCCGTCCGCTTGGGCGGACGCGTCGATGGCCGCGAGGGACCGGCGGACCTGGTTGCGGTCCGTGGTGTACCAGAAGTCCGGCAGGGTCGCCCGGAGGAAGCTTCCGTACCGGGCCGTCGCCAGCCGGGGGTCCAGCACCGCGACGACGCCCCGGTCGCCGGTGGCCCGTACGAGCCGGCCCGCGCCCTGGGCCATCAGCAGGGCCGCGTGCGTGGCGGCGACGGCCATGAAGCCGTTCCCGCCGTGTTCCTCGACCGACTTCTGCCGGGCGCTCATCAGCGGGTCGTCGGGGCGCGGGAACGGGATCCGGTCCATGATCACGAGCTGGCAGCTGGGGCCGGGCACGTCCACTCCCTGCCAGAGCGACAGGGTCCCGAACAGGCAGGTCTTCGCGTCGGCCGCGAACGCCTTGATCAACTCGCCGAGGGTCTCCTCGCCCTGGAGCAGGATCGGGTTGTCGATGCGGCCGCGCAGCTCCTCGGCCGCCGCCTTGGCTCCGCGCATGGAGGAGAAGAGCCCGAGCGTACGGCCGCCGGCCGCCTCGATCAGCTCCGCCAGCTCGTCGATCATGTCTCCCCGGGTCCCCTCGCGGCCCGGTGTGGCCAGGTGCTTGGCGACGTAGAGGATGCCCTGCTTCGGGTAGTCGAAGGGCGAGCCGACGTCCAGGCCCTTCCACAGCGGCACGTCCTCGCCCTCGACCCCCTCGGGAGACAGCCCCAGCGAGGCCGCGACCCCGTTGAAATCGCCGCCGAGCTTGAGGGTCGCCGAGGTCAGGACCACGGAGCGGTCCTCGAACAGCTTCTCGCGCAGCAGGCCGGACACCGAGAGCGGCGCGACGCGGAGGGAGGCGCCGAACCGGTCGTGCCGCTCGTACCAGACGACGTCGTACTCGGAACCGTTGCTGATCCGCTCCGCCACGCTGTGGACGCTCTCGACCGCGGCCAGGGCTTGCTTGCGCACCGCGTCCTCGTCGTGGACGGACTTGTCGCGGGTGGATCCGATCGCGGAGATCACGCTGCGGGCGGCGTCACGCAATGCCATCAGCGCGTAGCCGAGGTCCTCGGGGACCTCCTCCAGCCGGCCCGGGAGCGCCAGCTCCATGACCCGCTCGAAGGACTCGGAAGCCGTCTGGAAGGAGTCCGCGGTCTTCTCGTCGACCAGCTTGGCCGCGCGCTTCACGGCCCGGTTGACCTGGCCCGGGGTCAGCTCGCCGGTGGCGACGCCGGTGACCCGGGAGACCAGCTCGTGGGCCTCGTCCACGATCAGCACCTCGTGCTGCGGCAGCACCGGGGCGCCCTCGATGGCGTCGATGGCGAGCAGGGCGTGGTTGGTGACGACCACGTCCGCCAGTTTGGCCCGCTCTCGGGCGGCCTCGGCGAAGCACTCGGCGCCGTACGCGCACTTCGTCGCGCTCAGGCATTCGCGGGAGGACACGGAGATCTGCGCCCAGGCCTTGTCCGAGACGCCCGGGGTCAGGTCGTCGCGGTCGCCGGTCTCCGTCTCATCCGCCCAGTCGCGCAGGCGCAGCAGGTCCTTGCCGAGCTTGCTGGTGGGGGTGGCCGCCTCGAACTGGTCGAAAAGGCCCTCCTCCTCGTCCTGCGGCGCCCCCTCGTGCAGACGGTGCAGGCACAGGTAGTTGGAGCGGCCCTTGAGCATGGCGAACTGCGGGCGGCGGCGCAGCTGCGGATGCAGCGCCTCCACCGTCCGGGGCAGGTCGCGCTCGACGAGCTGGCGCTGGAGGGCGAGGGTGGCGGTGGCCACGACCACGCGCTCGCCGTGGGCGAGGGCCGGTACCAGGTAGCCGAGGGACTTTCCGGTGCCGGTGCCGGCCTGGATGAGCCGGTGCGAGCTGTCGTCGATCGCCGCGGCGACGGCTTCGGCCATGGCCACCTGGCCGGGGCGCTCCGTGCCGCCGACGGCGGAGACGGCGGCGTGCAGCAGGTCGGGGAGGAAGGGCTTCGTCATAGCACTGACAACCCTAAGGGGCGCCGCCGACAGCGGCCGCACCGATGAGGATTCACGGCTCGTGCAGGGGATTGGGCACGGAGCCGTGGACCACGGCGTGCGGGCGCTCGGAGCGGTCGCGGTAGCCGTCCTCGTAGAGCCGGTTCCGATTGAGGCAGAGGCGGCCGATGCGCTCGCCGAGCAGGTCAAAGAGCTCGTAGCGGTCCTTGAGGTCGGGGAACCGGGACTGGTAGCGCAGGATCTCCGCCCGTACGAGGGACCAGAACGCGTGTTCCGGAACGTCCAGCTGGTCGTCGCAGAGCGTAGCGAGGTAGCGGAAGACGCCGATGAAGAGCCCGGAGTGGATGAACTGGGGCAGGAAGTCAGCGGGCTCGGTGAGCAGGACCGCCCGGACCCCGTCGGGCAGCGAGTCCAGCTCGGGGAGCGGTTCGGCGGTGATGTTGACGTCGTCCACGAAGTCCTTGACCGCGAGGCGGACGGGGACGTCGTGCTCGTCGAAGACCACGATGGCGTTCTCGCCGTGCGGGGAGAAGACGGTGCCGTAGCGGTACAGGAAGTGGAGCAGCGGGGGCAGCAGGGCGTCGAAGAGCCGCTGGAGCCAGACGTCCGGGGCCAGCCCGGACCGGGCTACGAGTTCGGCGGTGAAGGACCGGCCGCGCGGGTCGGTGTGGAGGAGCGAGGCGAGCGTGCGGGCGCGCTGGCCCGGCGCGAGGAGGCCGGTCAGGGGCTGGCGCCAGATCGCTCCGAGGAGCTCCTTGTACTGGTAGGGGGCCTCGGGGAGCTGCTCGTACACCGGGTGGCGGACGGTGACCGAGGCGACCTCGCCGAGCAGGATCACCCGGCACTCGTCGCGGAGGAAGGGGTCGGCGTCGCGCAGCGAGTGGATCCAGGCGGTGACGGCGGGGGCGGCGAGGGCCAGCTCGGTGGGCAGGCCCCGCCAGACCATGGTGTTGAAGACGGACAGCGGGAGCTTGACGCTGTGACGGTCGGGGCGGGTGAGGTTGAGGAAGGTGCGGATCGACTGCTGGGGCAGGCGGACGTCCGGGTCGGCGGGCAGTGGGACGAGGGCCCCGGAGGCGAGGGCGGGGGCGAAGAGGGGGAGGACGACCTCGTCCCACTGCCAGGGGTGGAGGGGGAGGTAGAGGTACTGGAGGGGATCGAGGCCGCGGTCGCGCAGGGTCTGGTCGAAGGCGGCGCGGGTGGCGGGATCCAGTTCGGCCGCGTAGAGGCGGGCGGGTTCTTCGAGTCCGGCGGTGCCCCGGTAGGCGGCGAGGGAGGTGTGGGCGGCGAGCCAGGGCAGGCGCTGCCGGGTGCGCGCCTCGGGGGCCCAGGCGGTGGTGTCGGAGGCGGAGAGGCCGATCCGGCCCTTGTTGAGGACGAGCCAGGGATGACCGGTCTGGTGGCCTTCGAGGGCGGCGTAGTCGAGGTCGGCGAGGGCTCCGGCGTCAAGGGCGGTGTGCGCGATCCGCGCGTCGGCGGAGAGGGTGGCGCTGAGCTCGCGGACGAGGTGGCCGAGGGTGGGCCCGTCGAGGCGGAGGAGGACCCGGGCGCGGATCAGGAAGGCGTACGGGTCCCCGAAGGCGGTCGGGGGCTGCTCGGAGGGCGGGGGCGGGGCGAGGCTGATGGTGTCCGGGTCGACCTGCCAGCTGCCGTACGCGCGACGGCGGGCCCGGAAGGCGAGGGTGCTGCCGTCGTCGAGGGTCAGGGTCCAAGCAGCGCCGGCGGCGGGGACCGGGACCGCGACGGGACTCGGGACCGGGGCGGGGACCGGGGTGACGATGTCCTCGTAGGCGAACTCGGCGAGCATCTTGGCCAGCAGCCGCCGGGCGGCGGCGTCCCAGGTCGCGCGGGTGAGCTCAGGAGGTGTGCGGGGGTCCTGGGGAGACGGCGGCACGGAGGATTCCGCGGAGTCGGGGGCTGCGGGGAAATTCGGCACGGGACTCCTCGAAGATCGGGAACTTTGCTGCGTCGCGCAGAGTTTTCGAAGGGAGAGGTGTGAGCGAGCGGTGAGGGCCACCGGGAGACGCGGGGCGGCATTCAGAGGAGATTGCGCAGCGCCCGCTCCCGGATCATCAAAGCGGCCCGCTTCTCGGGCAGGTCGACTTCCGCGGTATAGCGGAAGCCGGAGTTCAGGAAGGCTGTTACGGAGGGGGTGTTGCGGATGTCCGGTTCGGCGATGACACGCGTGCAGCGGGGGCGGTTGTCCAGCACGAGGTCGGCGACGGCGCGCAGCAGGGTGGTGCCCAGACCGCGGCCGCGGTTCGTGCCGTCTCCGATGAGCAGGTGGATACCCGTGTCGTGGGGGCGCGCCGGGTAGTGCCGGGCGAGCGCGTCGAGGTCGGCCCGGTAGATCTCCCAGTAGCTCATCGGCGTGCCGTCGAGAAGGCCGAGGCAGGGGATGCTGCTGCTGTCCCCGTCAAGTTGGGGCCGCAGGTGGGCGGCGGTGACGTCGGCGGGGCCGGCCAGCTCCCAGTAGGCGTTGACCTGGGGGTCGTTCATCCAGCGGGTGAGGAGTTCCAGGTCCCGGGCCGGGCGTACGGGTTCGAGGCGGAAGGCTCCGGCCGGGGTGGCGGCGCTGCCCCAGGCCGCCGGGGAGTCGAGGAGGTCCGCCTCGGCGAGCAGGGGCAGCAGCCGGGCGGTGAGCCGCTGTGCGCCGGTGCGGCCGATTCCATGGGTGGTCGCCGTGTCCGCGGGATGCGCGGGGGTGTCGGTGGAGGGCATCGGGGGCTCTTCTCCGCGTCGGTGGTGACGCGTCAATCGTGAAGGGGGTTGGCGATGGTGACGTAGACGGACTGGGTGTCGACGGGGCCGACGAGTTCGTCGAGGCCGCCCAGGCGGGTGAGCAGATTCGCCTTGCACCGGAGGGTGGGTGAGTCGAGCAGCCGTGTGGGG
Organism: Streptomyces antarcticus; assembly: GCF_026627255.1. GTDB lineage: Bacteria > Actinomycetota > Actinomycetes > Streptomycetales > Streptomycetaceae > Streptomyces > Streptomyces antarcticus. Next base: position 115,570 of record NZ_JAPNLM010000023.1, read on the forward strand.
AGCGGGCCGAGGTCTGCGGCCTTGCCGAGGAAGCGGCGGAAGGCGGCGAGGAGTACGCGTTCGTCGGCGAGCTGCTGGGATCCGAAGGCGCCGATGAGCCCGAGCACGTTGTTGATGCCGAGGTAGTAGGCGAAGCGTTCGTCGGTGACGGCGTCGGAGACGAAGGTGTCGCTGGCGCCGCCGATGCCGGGCAGCCGGCGCTCCAGTTCCGCGCGGCGGGATGCGCGGAAGTAGTAGCCCTGATTGTCCCGGTAGCGGCCACCGATGGGCCACCCGGCCGGGTCGAGGAGGACCAGGGTGTTCTGCTGGTGCGCTTCGAGGGCGATCCCTGCGAGGGCGTCGAAGGCGAGGACCGGCAGGACCACGTGGTCGAGGTAACGCAGGAACCACTCGGCGGCGACCGCGGACGTGGTGTGTCCGGTGCTGACGGCGAGGCCGCGCACGATGTCGGCGAGCCGGGAGCGCATGCCGGGCCGCTCCGGCCCTGGGCGGGGGGAGGTGAGTGCGGCGACACAGACCGCGTCGTCGCCGGAACGGAAGGGGTTGTGGCGCAACAGGGCGTCGAGTCCGGGAACGGGTGTGCCGTCCGGGGCGTCGACGGCGACCCAGGCGGGGTCCCGCACGATGTCGAATCCGGGGTGGGCCGCCTGCCACTGCTCGGCGAGGCCGGTGCGGAGGAGCCGGTGCACCTCGACGCCGCGGTGGAGTTCCTTGCGGAGGTTCTCGCGGCGGGAGTTGGTGATGCGCAGGCCGAGGGAGAGCTTGAGCATCGCCGGAGCGCCGGGGCGGTGGACCGTGCGGATCGAGGAGGTGGGGTACCAGGGGGCACCGTAAGGGCCCAGATCGTGCAGGAGTTCCGCGTCGAGCAGTGCGGCGACGGCGGGGCGCTGGAGGAGTTCGCGGGCCTGCCAGGGGTGCAGGGGAAGGGGGGTGGCGTCGTCGGGGAGCGGGATACCGGGCGCGAGCCGGCCGAGGAGCCGGGCGGCCGATACCGGGCGGCCGCTCTCGGTCCAGGCGGAGTCGGTGACGAGGGCGGACGGAGCCACCGCGAACCAGTGGAGGGGGAAGGAGCCGTGGAGTTCGGGTGAGTAGCGGCGTACCTCGGATTCGGAGAGTCCTTCGCGGCTCTTCGGGTCCGGCTGGAGGGGATGACCGAGGAGGAGGGACTGTTCGGCGGTGAGGAAGCGGTCCTCTCCGACAGGGGCGGGAGCGGCGGGATGTTCCCTGCGGTCGGCGATGAACTCGGCGGTGCGGCGCACCGAGTCGGCGACCCGGCCGACGAGGTCGGCGCTGCCGGTACGCGTGCCGGGCACAGCGGCGCCGGTTCCGCCGGCGGGGGTTCCACTGGGGGCGGTTCCCGTGCCGGTTCCGCCGGCGGGCTTCCCCGTGCCGGCTCCGCCGGCGGGGGTTCCCGTGCCGGTTCCGCCGGCGGGGGTTCCCGTGCCGGTTCCGCCGGCGGGCTTCCCCGTGCCGGCTCCGCCGGCGGGGGTTCCCGTGCCGGTTCCGCCGGCGGGGGTTCCCGTGCCGGTTCCGCCGGCGGGGGTTCCCGTGCCGGTGGCGCCGGCGGGGGTTCCCGTGCCGGTGGCGCCCTCGCGGGCGATGAGCGCGGCCAGGGTGACGGCGTCCACGGCCGGGGCGTCGGCGGGAGCCCCTTCGAGCCGGGCCTCGGCGAAGCGGTGCCAGCCGGCCGGCGACCAGTGCCGAACGGCGACGAGCAGGGCCGTACCGGATGCGGGGAGGGAGACGCGCAGGGGGGTGCCGACCGCGCCGTCGGGCCGGTCGATACCGGCTTCGCGGACCCAGCACCTGAGGAGGTTCTCCACGGCCGCCGTATCGGCGGCGACGGCCGGGTCGGGGTGGTCCAGCGGGTCGGCCCACATGGCCCGCTCCGCTCCGGCGAGTCCCGTCCAGGCGGCCCGCTGTCTGGGAGTGCCGTCCTTCTGACGCGGCACGGTGACCTGACCGCCGGCGGCCGGGTCAGCGGAGTCGTCGACCCGCCGAGCCGTCGCGTCCGCCTGCCCGGGCGCCCGCCGGGCCGCCGGATCCGTCGCTTCGGCGGTCTGCCGGATGGTCGGGGCGGCCGTGCCGGGGGTCGGCCCCTCCTGCCCGGTGAGCCGGGGCTCGACCGCCGCAGTACCGGGCCCGGTACCGGAGTCCACGGCAGGGGAGTCCACGGCAGGGGAGTCCACGGCACCGGAGTCCGCGGCACCGGAGTCCGCGGCGCCGGACGCCTGGGAGCCGGACGACTGCCGGGCCAGCGGATCGGCCGTGGCGGGCGGCTGCGCCGTCTGCCCGGTCTCGGGATCCTCCCCCGCACGGCCGGGCGCCTGCCGGGCCAACTGACCCTCTCTGCCGGGAATCTGCCCTGCCTGCCTGCTGGGCTGGAGCTTCGCCGTCGCGTCACCGGCTCGTTGATCCACAGCACCGGACAGCTGTAGGGAGGCCGGGGCAGGGGCATCAGGTGCCTGGAGGTCAGGCCGGGGCCCGGGCGCGGCACCAGCGGCGACGCGTCCGGACTGCGCCGCTTGAGGCACCTGTCGGGTGGGCGGGGTGGAGGGACCCGGCGCCTGGACCCCGGGCCGGGGCGGGGAGGCGGTACCGCCCGGTGTAGGGCCTGAGTTCACGGGGGCGGACGGCTGCCACGTGGACAGGGTGGGGGCTTCCCTCGTGCTCGCCGAGCCGGGCCGGGCGGGGGGAACCTGGAGCGGCGGGTACTCCGAAGCGACCCAGGAGAGTCCCGGACCGGGGGCGGTCGGCGGTAGTTGTGGAGTGCTCGTGACCTGGCTGAGCTCGCCGCTCTCCGGCGTGTTGAGCCTGTCCGGGTACGGGACGAGCAGGTCCGCGGCCGGCTTCGGGGGCGGGGTCGGGGGCGACGTCCAGGTCAAGGCCGCCTCCTCTGCCGGGGCCGCCGGCGCGGGCGCGACCGGTTGCCGTACCGCTGCCGTCCGGGTGGACCAGCCCGACTGCCCTGCGGCCGCCAGCGAAGTCGGCGCAGCCTCCGGGAGATCCGGCGCCACCTTCGGATGCACCGGAACCGTCGGGGTCCCGGAAGCTGTGGGCGTGGGCCGTCCCGGCGGAGTCGCCGCCGGGGATGCCGGCGCCGCTGTGGCCGCCGGAGGAGTCGGCTGCCCCGCGGGGGTGGGCGGGGTCGGCCGCCCCGCCGCGACCCCCGGTACGACCGAAGTCGCCGCAGCGGCCGGTGCCGGCGGGGGCGCCGCGTCCGCCGGAACCGCAAGGTCCGCCGGGGCCACGGGTACGGCCGATGCCCCCGAAGCCGACGGCACCGCCGGGCCCGCGGGCGCCGCCGGCGGTCCCTGCGACGCGGCCGCCTTCGCCGGGGCAGCAGTGGCAGCCGATGCCGCCGGGGTCACCGGGACCGCCGGGACTGCCGACCCCGCCCGGGTCACCGGGACCGCCGACGCTACCGACCCCGCCGGGTTCGGCCATGCCCTCCCGGGCGGTGGCGTCGACCCGGGGGGTACCGGCGGGGGGACCTCGGCCCGGTCGGCGGGCTGCACGTAGGCGGGCGCCACCGGGGGCACGGCCGCCGCCGGAAGCAGGGCCGGGGGCGAGGGCGCCGCCGCCGGAGGGACGGTCACCACCGTGGGCACCGCCGCCGCCGGGAGCAGAGGCGACGCCGCCGGGAGCAGGGGCGGGGTCGGGGGCTGGTGGGGGTCGGGCATCGCGGGTCCTCCGGGTGCGGTCAGCGGGGCCGGCGGGCGGCGGCCGGGATGGCGTCGGCCAGGCGGTCGAGGACCGCCGAGGCCTGCTCGTCGGTCAGGGTCAGCGGGGGCAGCAGCCGGACGACGGCGGAGTGGCGGCCGCCGAGTTCGACGATCAGCCCCCGGTCCAGGCACTCCTGGCGGACGGCCACGGCGAGTTCGGGCGCCGCCGCCCCCGTGTCGGGGTCGACGAGTTCGACGCCGATCATCAGGCCGCGGCCCCGGACCTCCCCGACGCAGGGCTGGGCCGAGGCCAGCCCGCGCAGGGCCGACGTCATCCGCTCCCCGAGGACCGCCGCGCGCTCGGCCAGGCGGTTCTCGCGTACGTAGGCGAGGGTGGCCGTACCGGCGGCCATGGCCAGCTGGTTGCCGCGGAAGGTGCCGGCGTGGGCGCCGGGCGGCCACACGTCCAGGTCGCTCCGGTAGACCACGACGGCCAGCGGGAGGCTGCCGCCGATGGCCTTGGACAGGACCATCACGTCGGGCACGACCCCGGCGTGGTCGACGCCCCAGAAGGCGCCGGTGCGGCCGACACCCGTCTGCACCTCGTCGGCGATCAGCGGGATCCCCCGGGCCGCGGTGATCTCCCGCATCCGGCGCAGCCACGCGTCGGGGGCCGGGAGGACGCCGCCCTCGCCCTGGACGGGCTCCACGATCATCCCGGCGGGGGAGGGCACGCCGCCCTTGGGGTCGTCGAGCAGGTTCTCCGTCCAGCGGGCGCCGAGTTCGGCCCCCTCGGGGCCGCCGACGCCGAACGGGCAGCGGAGGTCCTGCGGGTACGGCAGGCGCGTCACCCGTACGTCCGGTGCGCCGCCCGAGGCGCCCAGGGCCCCGGCGGTCATGCCGTGGTAGGCCCCGGTGAACGCGAGCAGCCCGTGGCGCCCGGTCGCGGCGCGGACCAGTTTGAGGGCGGCCTCCACGGCGTCCGTCCCGGCGGGCCCGCAGAACTGGATGCGGGCGTCGGCGGCCAGTGCCGGCGGGAGGTTGGCGAACAGCTCGGTGGTGAAGGCGTCCTTGACCGGGGTCGCGAGGTCGAGCACGTGCAGCGGCGCGCCCGAGTCCAGGACGCCCTGGATGGCTTCGAGCACCACCGGGTGGTTGTGCCCGAGGGCCAGCGTGCCCGCGCCGGAGAGGCAGTCGAGGTAACGGCGCCCGTCGGCGCCCTCGATGGTCAGCCCGCGGGCACGCACCGGGACGATGGGCAGGGAGCGCGCGTACGTCCGGGCCGCGGACTCCCGCTGCGCCTGCCGGCGCAGGATGCCCTCACCGGCGGCGGTCGCACCGCACCCGTACGGGCTTCCCGAACCGGTCGGCGCACCCGCCGGAACACCGGTCGGCGCACCCGCCGGGACACCGGTCAGCACGTCCGGCGCGGGCGCCCGGACGCCTTGCGCGGGTACCTGCGGGGGAAGTGGTGCGGCGGTCGCAGCCGCCGCAGGCTCGGTCAAAGCCACGAGTGTCGGTCCTCCCGCACGGATTGCTCTTCCGGATCGCGCCTCGAACATGAACGCTGCTCCCCCATCCCCCGTACGTACCAACGACGATGACGGCGGCGGATCACGGGTGGGCCCAAGATCCTTGCCCCGCACGGGCCGGGCACAGGGAACCGCGGCCCCGGGCTGTGTCGTCATGGGCGGCAGCGGCATAGTGGGGTGCGGTACTCCACGCCTCGAAGGAACTTCAGGGGGACGAAAAGACATGCGACCGAACCGACCGGTCACCGCGATACTGTGCGCGGCCGCGCTCGCGCTGACCGCCTCGGCCTGCGGCCCCGGCGACGCGGAGGCCGGCGGCGACGCCAAGCCGACCGTGGCGGCGAGCCTGCCGGGCACGGACGGGATCCAGATCCCGGACCAGCTCAAGGAGAAGCTCAAGGAACACGGCTTCGACCTGGAGAAGTGGAAGGGGGGCGCGTGGAAGGACTGGAAGCGGGAGGACTGGCTCCGCGAGGCGGGCGACTACGTCAACCCGATCATCGAGGGTCTGTGGGACCCGGACCGGATGCGTGACGCCGAACAGCCGCAGCGCCCCTCCGTCGACCCCGACGCGGGCAAGGACCAGGGCGTCACCGACCCGGCCCCGGCCGCGGTGGCCGCCAAGCCGGCGGTCGCGCCCTACCACAAGAGCGTTCCGGAGGCCGGCAAGGTCTTCTTCGACGGGCCCGAGGGCTCGATGGTCTGCTCGGCGACCGTGGTCAAGGACCCGGCGCGTCCCGGCAAGTCCAACATGGTCTGGACGGCGGGCCACTGCGTGCACGCGGGCAAGGCCGGCGGCTGGTACCGCAACATCGCCTTCGTCCCGTCCTACAACAACGCCGGCAAGCCGGCCGCGCAGCTCAAGGGCGCGCCGCGCGAGCAGGTGGCCCCGTACGGCGTCTGGTGGAGCGACTGGGCGCAGACCTCCGACCAGTGGATCGCGAACGGCGGTCCGACCGGTGGCGCGGGCGCCCCGTACGACTTCGCGGTGCTGCACGTGACTCCGGAGGCGGGCGGCGGCAAGTCCCTGGAGGAGACGGTCGGTTCGGCTCTGCCGGTGGAGTTCGGCGCCCCGGCCGTGCAGAAGGTCGCGGGCATCACCGCCACGGGCTATCCGGCGGCGGCTCCGTTCGACGGCCAGAAGGCGTTCCAGTGCGCGGACAAGCCGGGCCGTCTGTCGCTGAACGCGGCCGACCCGGTGATGTACCGCATCGGCTGCAACATGACCGGCGGTTCCTCGGGCGGCGGCTGGGTCGCGGTGGGTGCGGACGGCAAGCCGGCGCTGGTGTCGAACACCTCCATCGGCCCGGTCAAGGCGGGCTGGCTGGCCGGGCCCCGGCTGGGCCCGGAGGCGAAGGGCATCTTCAACGCGGTGAGCGGCAAGTTCAAGTAGCCGCCCCGCGCCCGTCGCCCTGAACGGCGGAGAACGGCTGAGGGCCCCCCGCAGTGCGGGGGGCCCTCAGCCGTTCTCACGTGCCGCGCGGCCGACGCGTCGTGCGGCGCCGGCCGGCGCGGCCGCTACTTCTTGGCGAGCGCGTAAGGCGCCAGCTCCGACGCCAGCTCCGGGTGGACCTGCGCCTTCAGCAGGGTGCCTTCCGGGGTGTGCTCCTCGGAGAGCACCTCGCCCTCGGCGTGCGCCTTGGCGATCAGCGAGCCGAGGGTGTACGGCACCAGGGCCTCCACCTCCACCTCGGGCCGCGGCAGCTCGGAGTCGATGAGCGCGAGGAGTTCCTCGATGCCCATGCCCGTGCGGGCCGAGACCGCGATGGAGTGCCGTTCGATCCGCAGCAGCCGCTGGAGGACGAGCGGGTCCGCCGCGTCCGCCTTGTTGATCACGACGATCTCGGGCACGTTCACCGCGCCGACCTCGCGGATCACCTCGCGCACCGCCGCCAGCTGCTCCTCCGGCGCCGGGTGCGAGCCGTCCACGATGTGCAGGATGAGGTCGGCGTCGCCGACCTCCTCCATCGTGGAGCGGAACGCCTCGACGAGGTGGTGCGGCAGGTGCCGGACGAAGCCGACCGTGTCGGCCAGGGTGTAGATCCGGCCGCTGGGCGTCTCGGCCCGGCGCACGGTCGGGTCGAGGGTGGCGAACAGCGCGTTCTCCACCAGCACGCCCGCGCCCGTGAGGCGGTTGAGCAGCGAGGACTTTCCGGCGTTGGTGTATCCGGCGATGGCGACCGACGGCACCTTGTTGCGGCGCCGCTCCTGCCGCTTGATGTCACGGCCGGTCTTCATCTCCGTGATCTCCCGGCGCATCTTCGCCATCTTCTCGCGGATCCGTCGCCGGTCGGTCTCGATCTTGGTCTCACCGGGGCCGCGGGTGGCCATGCCGCCACCGCCGCCGCCGCCCATCTGCCGGGACAGCGAGGCGCCCCAGCCGCGCAGGCGCGGAAGCATGTACTGCATCTGCGCGAGCGCGACCTGCGCCTTGCCCTCCCGGGACTTGGCGTGCTGGGCGAAGATGTCCAGGATGAGGGCGGTCCGGTCGACGACCTTCACCTTGACGACGTCCTCGAGGGCGATGAGCTGGCCGGGGCTGAGCTCGCCGTCACAGACGACGGTGTCGGCGCCGCTCTCCGTCACGATGTCGCGCAGCTCCCGCGCCTTGCCGGAGCCGATGAAGGTGGCCGGGTCGGGCTTGTCCCGGCGCTGGATCACGCCGTCCAGCACGACGGCGCCCGCGGTGTCGGCGAGGGCTGCGAGCTCCGCGAGGGAGTTGTCCGCGTCCGCCGCCGTACCGGACGTCCAGACACCGACGAGCACGACCCGCTCGAGGCGGAGCTTTCGGTACTCGACCTCGGTGACGTCTTCGAGTTCGGTGGAGAGGCCGGCCACGCGGCGCAGGGCCGCGCGCTCGGAGCGCTCGAACTGCTCGCCGTCCCGGTCCCCGTCGATCTCGTGGCTCCAGGCGACGTCCTCTTCCATCAGGGCGTCGGCCCGAAGGCTCTCGGTGAAGCTCGGCGAGTCCGGCACGTCCTGTGCGTCCCGCGCGTCCTGGGAAGGGGAGGAAGAGGAGGTCATTGGATCCTTACGTCGATTTCGTATGCGTCGGCCGCGGCCCGTGGAACGCGTGCCGTGTGTGCCGTCCGTTGTCTCGGCAGCTGTCACGGCACACTGTCACGTTCAACGTGTCACACCGCCGGGGGATTCCCCGCACGGCCCCGTCGATGGTGACATGCCCGCTCGCCGTCGGTCACACGCTTTTCGGGCTGCCCCATTCGGGGTGGCCGGGCATCGCGGGCGTCGTCTTCCCGTACAGCCACGGCTCCAGGAAGGGCCCGAGGTCCCGGCCCGCCTCGCGGGAGACCAGGCGTACGAAGTCCGCCGTGCCCGCGACGCCGTCCTTGTGCTCCGCCACCCAGCGCCGCTCGACCCGGTCGAAGGCCTGGGTGCCGATCTCCTGGCGCAGCGCGTACAGGATCAGCGCGGCGCCGTCGTAGACCACCGGCCGGAACAGCCCGATCTTCTCCCCGGGGGCGGCGGCCTTCGGGGCGGCCGGGGGGCCGCCGGCCGCCCGCCACTGGTCGGAGCGCTGGTACGCCTCGCGCATGCGCCGCTCCAGGGAGTACTTGCCGAGGCCGTCGGCGTACAGCGCCTCGTACCAGGTGGCGTGTCCCTCGTTGAGCCACAGGTCGGACCAGGTGCGCGGGCTCACGCTGTCCCCGAACCACTGGTGGGCCAGTTCGTGGACCATCACGGACTCGACGTACCACTCGGGGTAGCCCTCCCCGGAGAACAGGCTGTGCTCGAAGAGCGAGAGGGTCTGCGTCTCGAGCTCGAACCCGGTCGTGGCCCGGGCGATCAGCACGCCGTAGTTCTCGAAGGGGTAGCGGCCGACCCGCTCCTCCATCCACGCGACGTGGCCCGCGGTCTTCTTCAGCCACGGGTCCAGCCGCTCCCGGTCGGCGGCGGGCACCACGTCGCGCAGCGGCAGCCCGTGCGGTCCGGTGCCGTGGACGACGGCGGAGCGGCCGACGGACACCTGGGCCAGCTCGGTGGCCATCGGGTGCAGGGTCCGGTACGTCCAGGTCGTGGCGGATCCGGCCCGGCGGGCCGGGAGCGCCCCCGGGATCCCGTTGGCCACGGCCGTGAGCCCGTCCGGGGCGGTGATCCGGAAGGTGAAGAACGCCTTGTCGGCGGGGTGGTCGTTGCAGGGGAAGACCCGGTGGGCGGCGTCGGCCTGGTTGGCCATGGCCAGGCCGTCCTCGGTGGGCACCCAGCCGCCGTCGCCGCGTCCGCGCGGGTCGCTGGTGTGCCGGACGGTGATGTGCAGCGGCCCGCTGCCCGCCACCGGCCGCGCGGGGGTCAGTACGAGATCCTCCCCCGCGCTCTCGAACCGGGCCGGCTCCCCGTTGACCTCGACGGAGGCCACCTTCCCGTGGGTGAAGTCCAGGTTGATCCGCTCCATCGGCCGCAGGGCCCGGGCGTTGATCACGGTGACGGCGTCGAGGGGGGTGCGGTTGTCCTTGTACGTGAAGGACAGGTCGTACGAGAGCACGTCGTACCCGGGGTTCCCGAGCTCCGGGAACAGCCGGTCGCCGATGCCCAGCGGCGCCGGCGGGGGCAGCACGGCGGCGACGAGGGTGAGGGAGGCCGCGGCGAGCAGGGCGGCGCGCAGGCGTGGGGAGGTGAGCTGCATCCACCACCGCTTACCAGCGCCGGCCGCGCGGCCGCGAACGGCGCGCGCCAGGGCCACCCGAACGGGTCGGCCCGGCGGAGGAGGCCGTTACGCCCGGCTGACGTCGTAGACCCCCGGCACGTCCCGCATCGCCCGCATCAGCGCGGTCAGCCCCGTCGCGTCGGGCAGTTGCAGGGTGTACGTGTGGCGGACGCGCTGTTCGACCGGGGGTTCGACGGTGGCGGAGACGACCTCGACCCCCTCGCGGGCGATGGCCTCGGTCAGGTCGGCCAGCAGGTGCGGGCGGCCGAAGGATTCGGCGAGGAGCGTGACGCGGCAGTCCGCGGTGGCCCTCCAGTGCACGGCGACGGAGGTGCGCCCCACCGCGCGCATCCGCGCCACGGCGGCGCACTGCACGCGGTGCACGGTGACGGCGCCGCCCCGGACCACGAAGCCGGCGACCGCGTCGGGCGGCACCGGGGTGCAGCACCCGGCGAGGCGCACGGTGGCGTCGGGCAGGTCGGCGACGGCGTTGCCCCCGTCGCCGCGGGCGCCGACCACGGACAGCGGCGCGCGGGCGGCCGAGGTGGTGGCCATGGCCAGGTCGGGGTGGGCCTGGAGCCAGCTGCTGATGGCGATCCGGGCGGCGGGGGTCCGCGCGTGGTCGAGCCACTCGGCGGCGGGCCCGGAGGAGGCGTCGTGCGCGAGCAGCAGCTGCACGGTGTCCCCGTCGGAGAGGGGGGAGGAGAGCGAGGTGAGGCGCCCGTTGACCCGGGCGCCGATACAGCCGTGCGCCGCCTCGCCGTGCTGGGCGTAGGCGGCGTCGATACAGCTGGCCCCGGCGGGCAGGCCCAGGGTGCCGCCGTCGGCCCGGAACACGGTGATCTCCCGGTCCTGGGCGAGCTCGGCGCGAAGGACGCTCCAGAAGGTGTCGGGGTCGGGCGCGGACTCCTGCCAGTCGAGCAGGCGCGAGAGCCAGCCGGGCCGCGTCGGGTCCACCCGCTCCTCGTCGCAGTCGGCGGCGGCTTCCGGCGGGGTGCCGGTGGTGTACGGGTTGCCGAGCGCGACCACACCGGCCTCCGCGACGCGGTGCATCTGCCGGGTCCGGACGATGACCTCGGCGACGTACCCCTCGGGCGTGGCGACGGCGGTGTGCAGGGACTGGTAGAGGTTGAACTTCGGGGCGGCGATGAAGTCCTTGAACTCGGAGACGACCGGTGTGAAGCAGGTGTGCATCTCGCCCAGCACCGCGTAGCAGTCGGCGTTCTCGCCGACCTGGACGAGGATGCGGCCGAAGTCGGAGCCGCGCAGCTCGCCGCGCTTGAGGGCGATCCGGTGCACGGACACGAAGTGCCGCGGGCGGACCTGTACCTCGGCGGTGATGCCGGCGTCGCGCAGTACGGTCCGTACGGAGTCGGCGATGGCGGGCAGCGGGTCGCGCTCGCCGGCGTGGGCGGAGATGAGGGCGCGGGTGCGCTCGTACTCCTCGGGGTGCAGGATCGCGAAGACGAGGTCTTCCAGCTCGGTCTTCAGGGCCTGGACGCCGAGCCGTTCGGCGAGGGGGATGAGCACGTCGCGGGTGACCTTGGCGATGCGGGCCTGTTTTTCGGGGCGCATGACGCCCAGGGTCCGCATGTTGTGCAGCCGGTCGGCGAGTTTGATGGACATGACGCGGACGTCGTTGCCGGTGGCGACGAGCATCTTGCGGAAGGTCTCGGGTTCGGCGGCGGCGCCGTAGTCGATCTTCTCGACCTTGGTGACTCCGTCGACGATGAAGCGGACCTCGTCGCCGAACTCCTCGCCGACCTGATCGAGGGTCACGTCGGTGTCCTCGACGGTGTCGTGGAGGAGCGAGGCCGTCAACGTCGTTGTCTCGGCGCCCAGTTCGGCCAGGATCAGGGTGACGGCGAGCGGATGTGTGATGTACGGCTCACCGCTCTTGCGCATTTGACCGCGGTGCGAGGTCTCCGCGAGCAGGTAGGCGCGCCGCAATACGGACAGATCGGCGTCCGGATGGTGGGCGCGGTGCGCCTCGGCGACGTGCCCGATGGCGTCCGGGAGACGGTCCCGGGAGGTGGGGCCGAGCAGGGCCGCGCGCCCGAGCCGGCGCAGATCGAGCCTGGTCCGGCCGCGTCTGCGGAGCTCAGGGCGCACTTCGGGGTGTGCTTCGGGGTTCGTGGCCTCTGCACTCATGGGCACCTCCGGCGGCTTCGACCGGCGGTGGCGGGCATGGGGTGCGCCCTCAGGGCCGGTGCCTGATGTTACCGACCCCACCACGTGGCGCAGTCCACCTCTCGCTCAGCGTGAAACGGATCACCCATTGGAGGGAAGCTTCAGCCGAAAGCCGTTTCGGTGAGCCAGGCCGGGTCGAACTCGCCCGCGGCCACGATGACGGCCGGTCCGGTCATGTCGATCCGCCCGTCGGGGTGCTCGGTGATGACCAGCGTGCCGCCGGGGAGGTCGACGGTGTAGGTGACCGGTGCGCCGGTGGCGGCCGGGTCCGCGCCGTCGCGGCGGATGGCGGCCACGGCGACGGCGCAGGCGCCGGTGCCGCAGGAGCGGGTCTCGCCGGAGCCGCGCTCGTGCACGCGCATGGCGACGTGCCGGGGGCCGCGGTCGACGACGAACTCGACGTTGACGCCCGTCGGGTAGGCGGACACCGGGGCGAAGGAGGGGGCGGCGAGGAGGTTTCCGGCGTCGTCGAGGCTGTCGACGAAGGCCACGGCGTGCGGGTTGCCCATGTTCACGTTGCGCGCGGGCCAGCTCGTGGCGCCGACCGTGACGGTGACGTCGCCCTCGGGGAGCTCGGCGCGGCCCATGGAGACGGTGACGTCGCCGTCCTTGTCGAGGTGGACGCGCTTGACCCCGCCCCTGGTCGCGATGGCGAGGTCCCCGGGTTCGACGTGGCCGGCGTGCTGGAGGTAGCGGGCGAAGACGCGCACGCCGTTGCCGCACATCTCGGCGACGGAGCCGTCGCTGTTGCGGTAGTCCATGAACCACTCGGCCTCGTCGGCCAGGTGCGCCGCCTCGGGGTGGGCGGCGGACCGCACGACGTGGAGCACACCGTCGGCGCCGATCCCGGCGCGCCGGTCGCAGAGCCGGGCGACGGCCGACGCGGGCAGCTCGACGGCGTTGTCCGGGTCCGGGACGATCACGAAGTCGTTCTCGGTGCCGTGGCCCTTGAGGAAGGAGAGGGTGGTGTGCGTCACCAGCCCATGGTACCGAGGCCCTCCCGGCGGGTACGGAGCCCCTCCCGGGCGGCACGCGGGCCGTTTCCCGGCACCGGTGGCGGAGAACGGTCTAGCGGAGCCTGGCGACCCGGTAGACGGCCAGGGCCACGACGCCCAGCGCGATCGCCGCGTACAGCGCGGCCATGCGCCAGTCGGGCCGGCGGCCGCTCCCCCGGGCCGGAAGCCCGGGCCAGGTGTAGCCCACGCGGCGCGCGGCCATCATCCCCCAGCCGCCGGCGCAGCAGCTGATCAGGAAGCCGAGCATGGCGACGACCGCTCCGCCGTCGCCGAACTCGAAGGCGAGGGGAAAGGCGAACATCAGCGAACCGGTGGCGGCGAGCATCACGATGGGTGCGATCTGCCACAGGCGCAGGCGGCGCTGCGGGCGCAGTTCGACCTCGAACTCGGGGCCCACGGCAGCGTCGGCTCCGGCGGGGTCCGGGGCGTCCGGCCCGTCCGGGGTCAGGCGCACCGGATCGGCGGGAAGCCCCAGCCCTGCGGGGCCGTCAGGCCCGTCCGGCTGGTGCAGGAGCGTCGGGTCCGCTCCCCACAGGGGGTCGTCCCGCCCGGTGTCACGAGGGCCGGCCTCCATCGCCACGCGCCCTCCCCACTCGGACTCAGTACGCCGCAGTTCAGCACCGGTGACCACACCGGCATGAATGTGATGATGGCACGCCCCCGGCCCCGCGACGGGCGCCCGGGGCGTCCCGATGCCATCACGTGATCAGGCTGTGACCGCTCGTTCGACCAACGACTGCGCGAGTCCGGGGAGTTCCCCGCGGTCGGCCACACCCCCGCTGAGCCAGTTCACCCGCGGGTCCCTGCGGAACCAGGAGTCCTGGCGGCGCGCGAAGCGCTTGGTGGCCCGGACGGTCTCGGTCCGCGCCTCCTCCTCGGTGCACTCCCCGGCGAGCGCGGCCAGTACCTGCTGGTAGCCGAGGGCCCTGGAGGCGGTGATCCCGTCGCGCAGGCCGCGGGCCTCCAGTGCGCGGACCTCGTCGACCAGGCCGTCCTCCCACATGCGGTCCACGCGCAGCGCGATCCGCTCGTCGAGCTCGGGCCGGGCCACGTCGACGCCGATCTGCACGGTGTCGTAGACCGACTCGTGGCCGGGGAGGTTCGCGGTGAAGGGGCGGCCGGTGATCTCGATGACCTCGAGCGCGCGGACGATCCGGCGGCCGTTGCTCGGGAGGATGGCCTGCGCGGCGGCCGGGTCGGCGGCGGCGAGCCGCGCGTGCAGGGCGCCGGGGCCGCGGAGCGTCGCCTCTTCCTCCAGCCGGGCGCGGACCTCGGGATCGGTGCCGGGGAACTCCATGGCGTCGAGGGCGCCCCGGACGTAGAGGCCGGAGCCTCCGACGAGGACCGGTGTACGGCCCTGCGCGAGGAGAGCGTCGATCTCGGCGCGGGCCAGGCGCTGGTACTCGGCGACGCTGGCCGTCTCGGTGACGTCCCAGACGTCGAGGAGGCGGTGCGGGACGCCGCCGCGTTCCCCCGGCGTCAGCTTGGCGGTGCCGATGTCCATCCCCCGGTACAGCTGCATGGAGTCCGCGTTGACGACTTCACCGCCGAAATGACGGGCCAGGGCTACGCCCAGATCGGACTTTCCGGCCGCGGTGGGACCGACGACGGCGATGACCCGCGGGGCGGGGGCTGCTTTCCTCACGGCCCCAGTCTCGCAAACCCTGCGGCATGTACCCGATCGGGCTACGTGACGGGGCCGGGTCGCAGTCGTTGCCCTGGCGTGGTTCCGGCCCGGCGCGCCACCGTGGGAGGCCGGTCCGGTCACAGCGGAACTTCACTCACACGAGTAGCGTTATGGGAGTAGACATGGGCATTTTTAGTCGGTTTTTCGGCAGTAAGGACGAGGACGCGACCGACCGGGTCGCGGACGGGGCCCTGACTGCGGAGTCCGGTTCGGCCGAGGGGGCCGAGGCCGCGCCGGCTGTTGCGGAAGCGGGAGCCCCGGCGGCGGAGGCCGTGGAGATTCCGAAGCAGCAGTCGGCCGAGGTCGCAGCGGACAGCGAGGCCGGCGAGGGCGCCCGTACGTAGTTACGCCAACGGAAGGTGCCCCATGGGTCTGCTGGACAATCTGAAGGCCAAGCTCGCTCCGGCGAAGGACAAGGTCGGCGCCCTCGCGCAGCAGCACGAGGGCAAGATCGGCGAGGGTCTGGACAAGGTCGCCAAGGCCGTGGACTCCAAGACCAAGGGCAAGTACAGCGGCCAGATCACGAATGGCACCGGCAAGGCGAAGGACGCCCTGGGCAAGGTCGCGCACAAGGACTCTCCCGGCGGGCCGACGCCGCCGGTCACTCCCTGACGCGCCCCTCCCGCACGTCCGGGGCCGGTCCGGCCCCGGGCTACGACCAGGTGGCGACGAAGTAGCCGACGCCGTACGGCGCGTCCTCGTACAGCAGGCGCCCGTCGAGGCCCGCGCCCTCCGCGGCGCCCGCCAGGACCTGCCACGGAGCCCGGCCGGCGGCCTGGAGCTCGGCCGCGAGCCCGGGGTCGAGGGCGGCGAGGGCGGCGGTGTCGGCGGCGCCGAGCGCGCGGCCGACGGCCGCGTCGAAGGCGGCGGCCCGCTCGTCGAGGTAACCGGGGGCCTTCAGGGTCCGGCAGGCGCTGCCGTCGCCCATCACGAGCAGCGCGACGCGGGTGTCCCGGGCGGCGAGTTCCCGGCCGGCCCGCAGGCAGTCGGCGGTGTCCAGGGGCTCCGCGACGCCGAGCCCCTCCACCGGGGCGGCGCCCCAGCGGGCGTGCGCCAGCAGCCAGGCGCCCACGGCGAGGGACGGGGGCAGCAGGCGCGGCCCCTCGTCACCCTCCCCGAGCTGTACGCCCGCCCCGACCCCGAAGTCCCGGAAGGTGCCCCGGGCACCCTGCGGGTAGGGCCCGCGGTGGCCCCGGTCGGCGGCCCCGACGACGACCAGCAGATCGGGGCGCGAGGCGGCGAGCACGGCGAGGGCGTCGGAACAGGCGGTGCGGGCGTCGCCGAGTTCGGCGGCGGCCCCCGCCGCGACCTCGGGCACGAGCAGCGGCGGGGCGGGGCAGACAGCGGCGGCAACAAGCATGATCCGCAGCCTAACGCGGTCCCGCCGGGCGAACCCGGCGGCGGCCCGCCGAGCGGTTGCCGGCGGCGGCTCCCCCTCGGCCGCTCCCCCGCGGCGGTCCCCCCTCGGCGGCTCCCGTCACCGGGGCCCGCGGCGGGTCCCGTCAGCCCTGCGCGACCGCGCAGCCGGAGGTGACGGCCGGCAGGGGCGCCGGGACGCCCAGGGTCGGGATGCCGAGCATGACACCCTCAGGGCCGGCCGGGGCGGCGTTGCGCTTCTCCCAGGCGTCGCCGGCCCGGGTGCGGCGCACGGAGCGCGTCGGGCCCTCGGCCAGCAGGTGGTGCGGGGCGGCGTAGGTGATGTCCACGGTGACCACGTCGCCGGGGCGGACCTCCGCCTCCGGCTTCGTGAAGTGGACCAGGCGGTTGTCGGGGGCGCGGCCGGAGAGGCGGTGCGTGGCGCCGTCCTTGCGGCCCTCGCCCTCCGCGGCCATGACCTCCAGGGTGCGGCCGACCTGCTTCTTGTTCTCCTCCCAGGAGATCTCCTCCTGGAGGGCGACCAGCCGCATGTAGCGCTCCTGGACGACCTCCTTGGGGATCTGCCCGTCCATGTCGGCGGCGGGGGTGCCGGGCCGCTTGGAGTACTGGAAGGTGAAGGCGTTCGCGAAGCGGGCCTCGCGCACGGCGTGCATCGTCTGCTGGAAGTCCTCCTCCGTCTCGCCGGGGAAGCCCACGATGATGTCGGTGGAGATCGCGGCGTGCGGGATGGCGGCGCGGACCTTCTCGATGATGCCGAGGAAGCGCTCCTGGCGGTACGAGCGGCGCATCGCCTTGAGGATCGTGTCGGAGCCGGACTGCATCGGCATGTGCAGCTGCGGCATGACGTTCGGGGTCTGCGCCATCGCCTCGATCACGTCGTCCGTGAAGTCGCGCGGGTGCGGGGAGGTGAAGCGGACCCGCTCCAGGCCCTCGATCTGCCCGCAGGCGCGCAGCAGCTTGCCGAACGCCTCGCGGTCGCCGAGGTCGGACCCGTACGCGTTCACGTTCTGGCCGAGCAGGGTGATCTCCGAGACGCCCTCGGCGACCAGTGCCTCGACCTCGGCGAGGATGTCGCCGGGACGGCGGTCCTCCTCCTTGCCGCGCAGCGCGGGGACGATGCAGAAGGTGCAGGTGTTGTTGCAGCCGACGGAGATCGAGACCCAGGCGGCGTACGCGGACTCGCGGCGGGTCGGCAGCGTGGAGGGGAAGGCCTCCAGCGACTCGGCGATCTCGACCTGCGCCTCTTCCTGGACGCGGGCGCGCTCCAGCAGCACGGGGAGCTTGCCGATGTTGTGCGTGCCGAACACGACGTCGACCCAAGGGGCCCGCTTGACGATCGTGTCGCGGTCCTTCTGGGCGAGGCAGCCGCCGACCGCGATCTGCATGCCGGGGCGCTTGGTCTTCATCGGGGCGAGCCGGCCGAGGTTGCCGTAGAGCTTGTTGTCGGCGTTCTCGCGGACGGCGCAGGTGTTGAACACGACCACGTCGGCGTCGCCGTCGGAGCCCTCGGGGGCACGCGTGTACCCCGCGCCCTCCAGCAGACCGGACAGCCGCTCGGAGTCGTGCACGTTCATCTGGCACCCGTAGGTGCGCACCTCGTATGTTCCCTTGACGTCCACTGCCGTGCTCCGGTCGCTGCTGCTGGTCATACGACAAGGGTAGGCGGTACCCGGGAGCCCTCCGGTCCCCCGTGCAGCCTGCCCCGCGGCAGGCGGCGGCCGAAGAGGACGGACAGCAGGTCCTGGGCGTCGCCGTACACCGGGTCGCCCTCGCCGAGGGACCAGTCGAGGTCGTCGGCGCACAGCCGGATGCCGGCCAGGTCCACCCCGAAGAAGCGCAGGCCGCGCGGGGTGACGGCGTCCAGGAGGAGCCGCAGCCGGTCCTCCGGGACGCGGCGCGGGTGGCCGAGGGCGGTGGTGATGTCGAGGCCATGGACCACATCGTGGGCGAGTGCGCCGGCGGGCCCGCCGGCCGGGGGCTTCCACGGGTGGTCCGCGTGCTCGCGAAGGAGGGCGGCCAGCTCGTGCGGGGTGAAGGCGGCGGCGTCGCGGCGGGCGGTCCGGTCGGTCATGCCGTGCAGGCTGCCGCGGGCGCGCAGCAGCTCGGCGGCGAACCCTGGGAGGGAGGTGCGGAAGCCGAGCGACAGGTGGGCGGCGACCTCGCGGACGCGCCAGCCGGAGCAGAGGGACGGGGCGTCCCACTGGCCGGGGTCGAGCCCGTCGAGCAGGTCGGCCATGTCGCGGCGCTCCGCGGCGGCGGCCGCGGCGATCGTGCGGCGCCGGGCGGCCCGGTACGTGGAGCGGCTCGTGGAGCGGTGGGTGAATCGGTTCGCGGATCGGTTTTCGGTGCGGTGCGCGGATCGGCTCATGGCACCAGGGTCGACGGCCGGTAGCGCATAAGTCCAAGTGCGGTTCCTTCTGCTTTCTATAATCCGGCGTTATGGAGCTGACGCAGCTGCGGTACTTCGTGGCAGTGGTGGAGGAGGGCGGCTTCACCCGGGCCGGAGCACGCCTGCACGTGTCGCAGCCGGGGGTGAGCGCCCAGGTCCGGCAGTTGGAGCGGGAGCTGGGGCAGCGGCTGCTCGACCGGTCGGGGCGGCGGGTCACGCCCACGGAGGCGGGCGAGGCCGTGCTCCCGTACGCGCGGGCCGCACTGGCGGCGGTGGAGGGCGTGCGGCGCACGGCCGACGAGTTCTCGGGACTGCTGCGGGGCCGGGTGGCGCTCGGGCTGGTCCCGGGGGCGGCCGCGGCGGTGGTCGACGGGTTCGACGTGGTGGGGGTGCTCGGCGACTTCCACGACGCGCACCCCGGGGTGGAGATCGCGCTGGCCGAGGACACCTCGGACCGGATGCTGGCCGCCCTGCTGCGCGGGGAGCTGGACGTCGCGGTGGTCGGGCTGTCCGGGGAGCCGCCGGCGGGGGTCCGCGCACGGGTGGTGGTCGACGAGCCGCTGGTGGCGGTGGTCCGGGCCGGCGACCCCCTCGTACGCGAGTCCGTGGACGGCGCGATCCCGCTGGCGGCGCTGCGCGGGCGGCCGCTGATCAGCCTGCCGCGGGGGACCGGGCTGCGCGCGGTGCTGGAGCGGGCGTGCGCGGAGGCCGGGTTCGCGCCGCGGGTGGACTTCGAGGCGGCGGCGCCGGGGGTGCTGGTCCGACTGGCGGCCCGGGGGCTGGGCGTCGCGGTGGTCCCGTCCGGCGCGGAGTCGGCGGAGGCGGCCGGGAGCGGGGTGCGGGGGCTGCGCGTCGTAGAGCCGGTGCTGCGCGGCCGGGTCGCGCTGGCGTGGCGTACGGAGGGTCCGGCCTCGCCCGCGGCGCGGGAGCTGCTGGGCCGGCTGCGGGCGGGGGTTCGGGAGGGCGCGCCGTGACAGGACGGCGGGCGGGTGGCAGGATCGCGGCCATGCCTCTCGTACCGCCCCGGATCAGCAGGCGCCACGCCCTGCGGGCCCTGGTGGCCGTCCTGGCCGTGCTCGGGGTCCTGGCGTGGTGGCTGAAACCTTTCAGCGCGCCGGAACTCAAGGGCGGGCTGGCCTTCAGCACGGGTGTCCGTACCGGGGTCTACCACCGCTACGGACAGTTGCTGGAGCAGGAGCTGCGACAGGACATGCCCGAGGTGAAGGTGCGGCTGGAGACGAGCGAGGGCTCGCAGCAGAACCTCCAGCGGATCACCTCCGGCGAGGCGGACTTCACGGTGGCGACGGCGGACGCGGTCGCCAAGTACCGGCAGGACGGGAAGCCCGGCGCGGCCTGGCTGCGCGGGGTCGCCCGGCTCTACGACGACTACGTGCAGCTGGTGGTCCCGGCGGGCTCCCCGGTGCAGTCGGCACGGGACCTGCGCGGGAAGCGGGTGGCGGTCGGCCAGGACGGCTCCGGGGTGCGGCTCATCTCGGAACGGCTGCTGACGGCGGCCAAACTGGACCCGCGCCGCGACATCACCCCGGTGTCCATAGGCATCGACACCATGCCGGCCGAGCTGGAGGCGGGCCGGATCGACGCGTTCTTCTGGTCCGGCGGCCTCCCGACCAACGCGGTGCGCGAGCTGTCGGAGCGGTTCGAGATCCGGCTCGTGCAGCTGGGCGACCTGGTGGAGCAGCTCCAGGCGAGCGGGAGCCCGGCCCGCTACTACCGGGCGGCCGTGATGCCGCAGGACGCGTACACGCTGGCCCGCAACACCAGCGCGGTGGCGACGCTGGCCGTACCGAACCTGCTGGTGACCACGGAGAAGGCGGATCCGGAGCTGACCGAGCAGTTCACCCGGACCGTGATCCTCAGCCGCGACGGGATCGGGCGCGAGGTGCACGCGGCGCAGCTGGTGGACCTGCGTACGGCGATCTACACCGACCCGCTGGACCTGCACGAGGGTGCCCGGCGCTACTACCGCTCGGTCAAGCCGTAGCGCCGCACGCCGCTCGGCCCTTTCCAGGGCCCCTGATGCCCCCGACGCCCCTCAGGCCGGCAGCAGCATCGTCGCCGCCGCGGCCGCGCCGATCAGCCCGGCGTCGGTGCCCAGGGCCGCCGGTACCACCCGCAGCTCCTTGACGAAGGAGAGCGTGGCGTAGGCGGCCAGGTGGCTGCGGATCGGGGCGAAGAGGGTGTCGCCGGAAGCGGCGACGCCGCCCCCGATGACCGCGATGTCCGTCTCGACGAGGGTCGCGGTGGCCGCGATGGCCGCGGCCAGGGCGCGGCCGGCCCGGTCGAAGGCGGCCCGGGCGACCGGGTCGCCCGCGTCGGCGGCGGCCGCCACGCCCGCCGCCGTGGCGTCCTCGCCGGGGCTCCAGCCCTGGGCGAGGGCCCAGCGGGCGATGGCCGTGCCGGAGGCGATCGACTCGACGCAGCCGTGGCCGCCGCAGGCGCACCGCTCACCGTCGAAGGCCACGCTGATGTGGCCGATGTGGCCCGCGTTGCCCGTGGGGCCGGGGTGGAGCTGGTTGTTCAGGATCAGGCCGCCGCCGACCCCCGTGGACACCACCATGCAGAGCGCGTTCGCGTGCCCCTGGGCCGCACCGAGCCAGTGTTCGGCGGCGGTCATCGCGACGCCGTCGCCGGCCAGGACGGTGGGCAGTTCCGTCCCGCGCGCCGCGAGTTCGGCCGCGACGCGGGCCTGGACCGGGAACTCCCGCCACGCCCCGATGTTGACCGGGCTGACCGTGCCCCGGGAGGTGTCCACCGGGCCCGCGCTGCCGATCCCGCAGCGGACCGCCGAGGACCACAGCGGGGAGCCGGACAGATCGGCGATCACCTCGGTCACCGCCGCCATGACGGCCTCGGCGTCCGTACCGCGCGGGGTCGGCCGCCGGGTGGCGGCCGTCATCGTGCCGTCGGGGTGGACGAGCGCCCCGGCGATCTTCGTACCGCCGATGTCGATCGCCACGGTCGGGCCGGACGCCGGGGCGCCGGCCCGCGGTGCGGGGAAGGGGGCGGTGGGGGTGGTCACGGTGGCGGCTCCAGGAAGGGGTCAGGATTCAGTATGCGCCGCGGGTGGCGCCGTGCTCTCCCGGGGCTCCAGCCTCGGCCGCTCGCTCTCCCGGACCCGCGGGGCGCTGCCGCCCAGGACGGCGAGGAGCTCCTCGGCCGCCATCCGCCCGAAGCCCGCGGTGTCGCGGACGAGGGCGGTGAGCCGGGGGTGGGTGACCCGGCACAGCGCGGAGTCGTCCCAGGCCACGATCGACAGCCGGCCCGGTACGGGGATGCCCAGCTCGGCGGCGACCGCGAGGCCGGCCAGGGCCATCACGTCGTTGTCGTAGACGAGCGCGGTGGGCGGTCCGGGCGCGGCCAGGACCCGGCGGGTGGCGGCGGCGCCCTCGGCGTCGGAGTAGTCGGTGACCACCGAGCGCACCTGTCCGGGGCCAAGGCCGCGCCGTGCCGCCTGCGCCCGCAGGGACTCGATCCGGCGGGCCGTGTGGGCGAGGTCGGGCAGCCCGGCGACGTGGACGATCCGCCGGTGGCCCAGCCCGTGGAGGTGGTCGAGGACCTGGGCCATGGCGCCGGCGTCGTCCGCGCGCACCGCGGACAGGCCGGCGGACGGCTCGGCCTCGCCGACGGTGACGGCGGGCAGGGCGAGGCGCTCCAGCAGCTCCGGGCGCGGGTCCCGCGTACGCGGGTCGACGACGAGGACCCCGTCCACGCGGCGCTCGGCCCACCAGCGGCGGTAGAGCGCGCACTCCGCGTCGATGTCCTCGACCACCTGGAACAGCAGGGCGGTCCGGGCGGCGGAGAGGGCCTCCTGGACGCCGGAGACCAGCTGGAGGAAGAAGGACTCGACGCCGAGGGTGTGCGCGGGCCTGGCGAGGACGAGACCGACGGCTCCGGAGCGGTCGCCGGACAGGGCGCGGGCGGCGCTGTTGGCCTGCCAGCCGAGCTCTTCGGCGACCCGGCGGATCCGGGCGCGGGTGTCGTGGGAGACGCCCGGCCGGTCGTTGAGCGCGAAGGACACGGCGCTCTCCGACACCCCGGCCTGGCGGGCGATGTCCTTGATGGTGGGTCTGCGGGCCATGGCCTGCCTCATTCGTCCTTCGGGAGGGCCGCGCGCGGCGGAATACGGACGGCGATGGCCGGACGGTACGCGATCGGGCCCCGGCACACCGCCTGGGCCACCGCCCGCCCGTACGGACGTCCGCCGGACCGGCACCCCGCGGACGTACGGACGTCCGCCGCGCCGCTCCTTCCGGATCCGGACGCACCGCCCGCGCGACTGGTTCCGGCGGCCCGGGGAAGAGGTCCGACGTGGCCACGGAGATGACCGGAATACCGCTGCCCTTTTCCGCCGCCTTCCCGGTTTCGAGCCATTTTCCGAACACCACTAAAGCGCATGGTGCACAGCACGCCGAGGCGTATGAGCCCTTCTGCCAACGGGACTGAAGCGCATTAGCTGGAGCCCGACCGAGTTCGCCGGACGCCCTGTTGACTTATCTCCCGGGAGCGCGGAAAGTGCGTCGTCCGGCGCATTCCCCTGAACCCCGACTCCGGGAACCCCCATGCACGGCGAAGCCGCCCCCCGCACCCTCCGCTTCGGCGCGAACTACACGCCGACGCGGGGCTGGTTCCACCACTGGCTGGACTTCGACCTCGACGAGGTCCGGGCCGACCTCGACTCGATCGCCTCGCTCGGTCTGGACCACGTCCGCGTCTTCCCGCTGTGGCCGGTCTTCCAGCCGAACCGGACGCTGATCCGTCCGCGCGCGGTCGAGCAACTGCTCGCGCTGGCCGACGCGGCCGCCGAGCGGGGCCTCGACGTCAACGTGGACGGTCTGCAAGGGCACTTGTCGAGCTTCGACTTCCTGCCCTCCTGGACGAGGACCTGGCACCGGCGCAGCCTCTTCGCCGATCCGGAGGTGCTGGCCGCGCAGGAGGAGTACCTGCGCACGCTGGCCGCCGCCCTCGCCGGCCGGCCGAACTTCCTGGGCATGACCGTGGGCAACGAGATCAACCAGTTCGCCGACGACCCGCACCCCGACCCCGACCGGATCACCCGCGAGCAGGCCGGACGCTGGCTGGAGCGGATGCTCGCCGCCTGCGAGCGGGGCGCGCCCGGCCGGTCCCACGTGCACGCGGAGTACGACGCCGCCTGGTACCGCGACGGGCACCCCTTCACCGCGGCCCAGGCCGCGCGGCTGGGGGCGGCCACCGCGGTGCACTCCTGGGTGTTCAACGGCACCGCGCAGCGGCACGGCCCGTCCGGGACGGCGACCGAGCACCACGCCGCGTACCTGATCGAGTTGTCGAAGGCCTGGGCCCTCGACCCGCACCGGCCGGTGTGGCTCCAGGAGGCCGGGGCGCCCGCGCCGCTGATCCGGCCGGGGCGGGCGGCGCGCTTCACCGAGGCCACCGTGGCGAACGCCCTGGACTGCGCGGACGTGTGGGGGGTGACCTGGTGGTGCTCGCACGACGTGTCCCGCGAGCTGGCGGACTTCCCGGAGCTGGAATACGGCCTCGGGCTCCTCACCGCCGACCGGCGGACCAAACCGGCCGGCGCGGCCATCGCCCGGATCACCGAGGAGTGGCGGGGCCGGGAGCACCGGCCCGCCGTACGGACCACCGCGCTGGCCGTGGACGTCGGCGGGGCGGAGGAGGCCCCGCGGCGCTCGGTGTGCGCGCCGGGCGGGACCTTCTTCGAGGCCTGGGCGGCGCTCACGGCCGACGGGGTCCGTCCGGCGGTGGTGCTGGCCGAGCGGGCCGGGGACCGCGCCCACCTGGCGGCGCGCGGCATCACGGAGGTGCTCCACGCCCCGCCCCCCGCCTGACGGCCGCACGCTCCGGGCGCCCGCCGCCCTCGCACCCCCGGCCCCCGAGCCCGCCGCCCTCGCACCCCCGGCCCCCGCCCGCCCGGCCACTGCCCCGCCCGGCGCCCCGGCCCCGGCCCCGGCCCCGCGCCCCCCCCCCCGCCCCACCCGCGGCGCCCC
>NZ_JAPNLM010000024.1 GCF_026627255.1 Streptomyces antarcticus
TAAGGCTCCCAGTAGACGACTGGGTTGATAGGCCAGATGTGGAAGCCCGGTAACGGGTGAAGCTGACTGGTACTAATAGGCCGAGGGCTTGTCCTCAGTTGCTCGCGTCCACTGTGTTAGTTCTGAAATAACGAACAGCTGTGTTGTCAGCCAGTGTTCAAATTTCATAGTGTTTCGGTGGTCATAGCGTTAGGGAAACGCCCGGTTACATTTCGAACCCGGAAGCTAAGCCTTTCAGCGCCGATGGTACTGCAGGGGGGACCCTGTGGGAGAGTAGGACGCCGCCGAACAATTATTGTGGGAAAGCCCCGCACCTTATGGTGCGGGGCTTTTCTGCGTTCCGGGGCCAGACTCCACCGGATGCCCGGCATGGGGTCGAGGCCGATCCGTGCTGACGGCTCGTAGGGTTGGGGTATGGGCTACGACCTCGTCATCTTCGACAACGACGGCGTGCTGGTGGACAGCGAGCCGCTCGCCAACAGCATCCTCGCCGGGTATCTGACCGAGCTGGGGCACCCGACCTCCTACGAGGAATCGCTCCATGACTACATGGGCGGCGCCGTGCACCGCGTGCACGACCTCGTGCTCGAGCGGACCGGTCAGCGGCTCCCGGACGACTTCGACGAGACCTTGCACGCGCGGACCTTCGCCGCGTTCGAGCGGGATCTCAGGCCCGTTCCCGGGGTCGAGGAGGTGCTCAACGGGCTCGTCGAACAAGGGGTCGGCTACTGCGTGGCCTCCTCCGGCAGCCACGACCGGATCCGCGTCGGGCACCGGGTGACCGGGCTCGACGAGTGGTTCGAGGACGAGTGGCTCTTCAGCTCGCAGGACGTCGGCCAGGGCAAGCCCGCCCCCGATCTTTTCCTGCACGCGGCCCGTGCCATGGGCGTCGAGCCGGCCCGGTGCGCCGTCGTGGAGGACAGCCCGCTCGGCGTGCGGGCCGCGCTCGCCGCGGGCATGGACGTGTACGGGTTCACCGGGATGATGCCCGCGGATCGGCTCGCCGGCGCGACCGGGTACTTCGGGGACATGAAGCAGCTCCCGGGGCTTCTGCAACTGCCCGTGTGATCGCTCTACCCACGGGTAGCCCCTGGGCCTACGCTGTGCCGCCATGACGGTTGACGTACGGCTGCGGCGCGGGCGCAGCGCCCTGGGGTTCAGCTTCTTCGCGCAGGGTGTCGCCTTCGCGCTGCTCGTGACCCGGATCCCCGGCATCCAGGACCGGTACGGGATATCCGACGGGCTGCTGCCCGCCTTCCTCGCCGCCGTTCCCATCCTCGCCGGGGCGGCGAGCGTCGCCACCGAGCACCTGGTGAAGCGCGTCGCGCCCAGCGCGGTGCTCCGGTGGGCGCAGCCCGTGGTCCTGCTGTCCCTCCTGGGAGTCGGGACGGGGACGCAGCTGTGGCACGTGGCGGTGGCCCTGGGGGTGTTCGGGCTGTCGGTGGGCGCGCTGGACGCCTCGATGAACATGCTCGGGGTCAGCCTCCAGCGGGCGTACGGGCGCAGCATCATGCTGGGGTTCCACGCCGCGTACAGCCTGGGCGGGATCGTCGGTGCCTCGGCCGCGTGGGCCGGGGCGCACTGGCATCTGGGCCTGTTCGTGAGCTACCTGCCGGCCGTCGTCGTGCTGCTGCCGCTGGTCCTGGTCGTGAGCCGCCGCTACGCCGACGCGCGGCCCGGGGTCCTCGGGGCGGCCGGTGAGGACGGTGGGAAGGACGGACGGCCGGCGAACGCCGGGAAGCTGCTGCTGCCGCTCTGTCTGGTGATGGCGTGCGCGTACATCGGTGACTCGACGGTGGCGAACTGGAGTGCCAAGTACCTCCAGGACGTGCTCGGCAGCTCGGAGCAGATGGCGACCGTCCCGTACAACGTCTACATGGTGACCACCCTGATCGGGCGGGCCGTGGGGGATCTGGGTGTGCGGCGGTTCGGTGCCGCGGCCGTGGTGCGTGCCGGGACGGTGGTGGCGGCCGGCGGGTTCGCGGTGGTGGCCGCCGCGCCCGGGCCGTGGGTGGGCATGCTCGGGTTCACGATGCTGGGGCTCGGGCTGTGCGTGATCGTGCCGCAGACGTTCG
Source organism: Streptomyces antarcticus (assembly GCF_026627255.1). GTDB lineage: Bacteria > Actinomycetota > Actinomycetes > Streptomycetales > Streptomycetaceae > Streptomyces > Streptomyces antarcticus. The sequence goes on from NZ_JAPNLM010000024.1 coordinate 2,076, forward strand.
CGGCGGCGGGCCGGCTGTTCCCGGGAGGTTCGGACACGGCGGTCGCGCGGCTCAACATCTTCAATTACGTGGGCTTCCTCATCGGGTCACCGCTCGTCGGGGCGGTGGGGGACGCCTGGAGCTACCGGGGGGCGATGCTCGTGCCCATGGTGCTGGTCCTGGTGACGCTGTTCTACGCCCGCTCGTTCGGTTCCGGCGACGCCCGATACGGTGTCGGGCATGAGCGGCCGCGGGTTGTTGATGTGGGACGAGGCGGTAACGAAGTATGACTTCGGACCGAGCCATCCGATGGATCCGGTGCGCCTGGCGCTGACCATGGGCCTGGTACGGGCCTTCGGGCTGGACCGGGTGATGGACGTACGGTCGGCCCGGGCGGCCGGGGACTCGACGCTGCGGCTGGTCCACCGGGAGGAGTACGTCGCCGCGGTGCGGGGGGTGTCCGCCGACCCCGGCTCGGCCGACGGGTCCTTCGGGCTGGGGACCATGGACGATCCGGCGTTCCCCGGGATGCACGAGGCGTCCGCGCTGATCGCCGGGCAGTCGGTGGCGGGCGCGGAGGCGGTGTGGCGCGGGGAGGCGGAGCACGCGGTGAACTTCGCGGGCGGGCTGCACCACGCGATGCCGGGTTCTGCGGCCGGGTTCTGCGTGTACAACGACGCGGCGCTGGCCGTGGCCCGGCTGCTGGAGCTGGGGGCCGAGCGGGTCGCGTACGTGGACGTGGACGTCCACCACGGGGACGGGGTGCAGGCGGCGTTCTGGGACGACCCGCGGGTGCTGACCGTCTCCCTGCACGAGCACCCGCGGACGCTGTTCCCTCAGACCGGATGGCCGGAAGAGACCGGTGGCGCCGCCGCCGAGGGGTCGGCGGTGAACGTGGCGCTGCCGGCGGGTACCGGGGACGAGGGATGGCTGCGGGCGTTCCACGCGACGGTGCCGGAGCTGCTGGAGGACTTCCGGCCGCAGGTGCTGGTGACGCAGCACGGCGCCGATACGCACTTCGAGGACCCGCTCGCGCACCTGGCGGTGTCCCTGGACGCCCAGCGGGCGGTCCAGGAGGCCTGTCACCGGCTCGCGCACGAGCACGCGGGCGGTCGGTGGCTGGCGCTCGGCGGCGGCGGATACGCGGTGGTGGACGTCGTACCGCGGTCGTGGACCCATCTGGTGGCCATCGCCGGGCACCGGCCGGTCGACCCGGAGACGGCGGTGCCGGCGTCGTGGCGGGACGAGGTGTACGCGCGGACGCGACAGCTGGCGCCGGCCCGGATGACGGACGGGCGGGAGCCCGTGTGGCGGGACTGGGAGGGCGGCTACGACCCGGCGGACCGGATCGACCAGGCGGTGCTGGCGACCCGGCGGGCGGTGTTCCCGCTGCGGGGGATGCTGACCTGACGATGCATCGTTACGCCAACTGTGCGGCGGAAAGCCGGAATTGATGAACCACCAGATGTGTTGGGGGAGCATCGGGGGGTGTTGAGCACCGGCGCGCTGCGTGCGCATCTGCTGGCCGCCCGGTTGGCCGGGCCCGTCGCCACCTCGCGGGAGGAGAGCCTGCGCAGTTACCGGCTGTTCGCTGCGCGCGATCCGCGGGTGCTGCTGGGGCTGGACCCGGAGCAGGGGTGGGATGAGGGTGCCCTGCTGGGGCTGATGGCGCGCAAGTGCGGGGTCTCGGCGGATCCGGCCCACGTCAGCGGGCCGGACATGATCGATCCGGAACGGACGCTGGCGGCGCTGGAGGCCTTCGCGGGGCGGCTGCGGGAGGCGGTGCGGGCCGGGTCCCCGGTGCTGTTCGGGACGGGGCACCCGCACCGGCTCCTGGGCTTCTACGCCACGTTGGCCGCGGCGGTGTCGGCGGCGGGCTGTGATGTCCTCAGCCCGGCGCGGGGGGTGAGTGTCGACATGGCGACCCGGTTCGGCGTACGCACGCACTGCATCGATTACGTACGGGGGGTCGCATTGGTGCGGGACCCCGGCGTGCGGGAGCCCGGGAGTGCGACCGGCGTGCACTCCCATTCGCCCCTGCCGGTTCGGATCGCCCTGGGGGCCCTGGCGGAGGCCGGGGGGCCGCTGCCGGAGCTGGTGGTGGGGGATCACGGATGGGTCTGCGGTGCAGGTCAGCTCGGTGTGGAGGCGATCGGGCTGGCGGATACGGACGATCCCGCGCTGTTCGTGGGGGAGGCCGAGGGCCGGGTCGCGGTGGCGGTTCCGCTTGATGACGCGGTGCGCGCGGACTACTACGGACCCCTCACCCGGTACGTGCTCGACCGTGCGGGGCTGCCGGTGCGCCAGGAGTGGCTGTAGCTCCTCTTCCCCACTCGTATCACGCGCCCCTACTCTGGGGAGTGAGCGTGCGACGACGAGGAGTAACCGGAGGGGAAGCCGGTGCCCGTCATGCGCGGAAGGTCAAGGTGTGTCATGGCTGCTGGCGAGAGGCCTCTTAGCGAGGTTCAGTTCCTGACCGTGGCGGAGGTCGCCTCGGTGATGCGAGTGTCGAAGATGACCGTGTACCGCCTGGTGCACAACGGTCATCTGCCCGCGATCCGGGTGGGCCGGTCCTTCCGGGTCCCCGAAAACGCGGTTCACGAGTACCTCCGAGAGTCCTATGTGGGGGTGGAGTCGGCCTGAGACTGACGCCCCGGACCCCCACTCAAGCAGGCGGATTACAGGCTCAGAGCTCGGGCGGGTAGGCTAAGCCGACGTAGGTCGTGTGGGCCCAGACGCCCCGCACCGAGTGAAGAGAAGTGAGCGAGGGTAGTCGTGGGCTCTGTTATCAAGAAGCGGCGCAAGCGGATGGCTAAGAAGAAGCACCGCAAGCTGCTCAAGCGCACCCGCGTTCAGCGCCGTAACAAGAAGTAAGCGGTAGCTGTACGTGTTTTCCGCAGCCCCCCCACCATCCTGGTGGGGGGGCTGTGGTGCAGCCGGGGGCAGGTTGTTCCGACTAGGGAGGCGCTGAGCTCGTGGGGAAGGTCGTGCTGGTCACCGGGGCGTCTCGGCAGCTGGGGGGCCGCTTCGTGCGCCGCATCCAGCGTGACCCGGAGGTCGAGCGGGTGATCGCGGTGGACGCCGTGGCGCCGCCGCACCGGCTCGGGTCGGCCGAGTTCGTCCGTACGGACATCAGGCAGTCGGCGATCGCCCGCGTGCTCGCCGAGCACGCCGTGGACACGGTGGTCCACCTGGCGGTCACCGGGAGCGGCGCGGGAACGGGCGGCGCGCACAGCACCGTCAAGGAAACGAACGTCATCGGGACGATGCAGCTCCTCGGGGCCTGCCAGAAGTCGCCGACGGTACGGCGGCTCGTGGTGAAGTCCAGTACCAGCGTGTACGGGGGCACCTCGCGGGATCCGGCCGTCTTCACCGAGACCACGGAGCCGAAGTCACTGCCCGCGGGCGGCTTCGCCAAGGACGCGGCCGAGGTCGAGGGGTACGTACGGGGCTTCGCGCGCCGGCGGCCGGACGTCGCGGTGTGCGTGCTGCGCTTCGCGAACATCCTGGGGCCCTTCGCGGACTCGGCGCTCGCCGAGTACTTCTCCATTCCGGTGATGCCGACGGTGCTGGGCTACGACCCGCGGCTCCAGTTCGTCCACGAGGACGACGTGCTCGACGTGTTGCGGCTGGCGGCGCGGGAGCCGCGGCGGGGGACGCTGAACAGCGGCACCTTCAACATCGCGGGTGACGGCGTGCTGCTTCTGTCGCAGTGCTCGCGGCGGCTGGGGCGGCCGACGCTGCCGCTGCTGCTGCCCGCCGTGACGTGGGCGGGGTCGGTGCTGAGGGCGGTCGGGGTGACGGACTTCTCGCCGGAGCAGGTAAGGCTCCTCACGCACGGCCGGGTCGTGGAGACCACGCAGATGCGGGAGGTGCTCGGCTTCGAGCCGGTGTACACGACCGCCGAGACCTTCGCCGACTTCGCGCGGAGCCGGGGGAGCGGGCTGCTGCCGCCGGAGCGGGTGGCGCGTGCCGTGGACCGGGTGGCTGGGATGCTGAACGTGGACGGTTCGGACGTCGACGTCGACGTCGACGTGGCTGAAGGAGCGAAGCGATAGTGGCGGACGCCAAGGTCATTCCGTTCGGCGAGGACCGGCCGCGCCGGCGTCCCTCGGGGCGGCGGGTGCGGGCGGCTCCGCCGGCACCGCCCGAGCCGGTCGTGGAGGCTGTCCCCCCGCTCCTGGAGCCGGTGGCGCAGAAGCCCGCCGGCGCGGGCTGGGAGCGTAAGGTCGCCGGCGGTCTGTCGTTCCTGCGGCGGCGGATCACCGGGGAGTACGAGGTCGACGAGTTCGGCTACGACAAGGAACTGACGGACCAGGTCCTGATGTCCCTGATGCGGCCGCTGTTCGACAAGTACTTCCGGGTCGAGGTCAAGGGCATCGAGAACATCCCGAAGGAGGGTGGCGCGCTGATCGTCGCGAACCACTCGGGGACGCTGCCGCTGGACGGGCTGATGCTCCAGGTCGCGGTGCACGACCACCACCCGGCGCAGCGGCACCTGCGGCTGCTGGCGGCCGATCTGGTGTTCATGCTGCCGGTGGTGAACGAGCTGGCGCGCAAGGCCGGGCACACCCTCGCCTGCGCGGAGGACGCGCAGCGGCTGCTGGAGGCCGGGGAACTGGTCGGTGTGATGCCGGAGGGCTTCAAGGGGATAGGGAAGCCGTTCGGAGACCGGTACAAGCTGCAGCGGTTCGGGCGCGGTGGTTTCGTGTCGACGGCGCTGCGGGCCGGGACGCCGATCGTGCCGTGCTCGATCGTGGGCGCGGAGGAGATCTACCCGATGGTCGGCAACGCGAAGACGCTGGCGCGGCTGCTGGGGATCCCGTACTTCCCGATCACTCCCACGTTCCCGCTGCTGGGGCCGTTCGGGGCGGTGCCGTTGCCGACGAAGTGGACGATCCAGTTCGGGGAGCCGATCGCGACGGACGGGTACGCGGCGGAGGCCGCCGAGGATCCGATGCTGATGTTCAACCTGACGGACCAGGTGCGGGAGCAGATCCAGCACACGCTGTACCGCCTGCTGGTGCAGCGGCGGTCCGTGTTCTTCTGACGCCCCGGTCGGCGGCGGGCGGGGGGCCGGCCGGCCGGTTGTGTGTCCGGGCGCGCGTGAACGCCGGCGGGGCTGGATGTGCCCCGCCGGCGTTCGACCGCGCTACTCGGCGTCCTCCGCGTCGATGCCCAGGCCCGGGAGGATGCCCGGGAGCAGGGGCGGGAGGGTGATGTCCGGCTTGAGGTGCTCCGGGACTCCGGCCGACGGGGGCGGAGTGGGCAGGCCCGTGGGCGGGGTGAGCAGGTCGCCCGTACCTCCCAGAAGGCCTCCCGTCGGCTGCGGCTTGACGCTGCTCCCGGAGGGGGACGGCGCGGGGCTGCTGTCGGACGGGGTGCCCGGGGTGGGGGCGGGCTGCTGCTTGCCGCTGGGGGTGCCGGGCTTGGCCGGGGCACCGGACGAGCCGGAACCCCTGCTCTGCTCGGGGGGCTTGGGGAGCAGGCCCTGGAGCGGCGCGACGTCTTCGTCTATGGCCTGGAAGACGCCCTCCACTTCACCGCCCACGTCCGTGAGCTGCGCCGGGAGCTTCTCCCGGAGCCGGCCCCAGGCGTCCCGGTGGGAGCGGGAGAACGACGAGAGCGTCTGCATCGGGCCGAGCGAGCCGTCCCGTTGGTAGGCCGCCTGGAGAAGCCGGTGGCCCTGCTCCGCGTCGTGCTTCATGCCCGCCAGTGCTCGGCGGATCTCGCCCAGGGACTCGTGGTCCAGTACGCCGGTCCTGCCCCGTTCCATCAGCCTGCGGGCTTCCGAGAGGCGGTTCGAGGCCTGGTCGAGATAGAGCTCGCCCCGGTCCGAGTCCTCGTCGGCCATCCCCAGCTTCAGGTCTTCCACGCCCCGTTTGATCGGGTACAGGGAATCACCGGGCAGGGCGTCCGTGCTGGCAGCGGCCACTCCACTGAAGGCCCCTGCGGCCACACCCACGGTGAGGCCGCCTGCCGCGATGCCCTTGGACCAGCGGGAGCGGGGCCGCAATTTCCGGAGCGAGGTCGCCCGGTGGGCGCCGCGGCCGGTCCGCTGTTCGGGCACCAGAGGGTCCGGGGCGGCACCGCCCCCGGCCCTCTCCTCCAGCACCATGGCCTCCATGGCGGCGACGAGCTGGGCTCGTTGCACCACTTTGACCTGGGGGTCCAGCACTGGGCGCGGCATTCTTTCGCCGAGCACGCTCGCCAGGGCCAATAGCCGGTCGTGGTCGGCAGGTTCGGCAGGTGCCGGGGACTGCTCGGCCGCCGAGTCCGGTTCCGGAGCATCGGACGGGGTCCGATCCTCCAGGGCCTGGGCGAAGGCGTTCGCCCGCCGGTGCGGGGTCACGTTCGCGATCACTGGCGGCACCTCCTCTCGTCATGACGATCGACTCCCCAAGGTGTCCGGAAGGTTGCCTTCCTTGAGCACATCCACACTTTCGAGTGAGCGGCTTCGGGTAGGGCGTGTCCACAGGGAGCCTGCATTCCGCACAACGAGCGTCGCGGCACTTGGGTTACGGACGAAGGATGATCGGACCACAGCGTCATCGAGGGGTCACCGGATGTATTGGGGTCGTGTTGTTTTGGTGGGTCGTCTTCTGAGGGGGGTCAGCGGGCGTCGTCGGGGAGGAGCCGGGCGAGGGTGCGGACCGCCCGGTACTGGAGCGTCTTGATGGCGCCCTCGTTCTTCCCCATCACGCGGGCCGTTTCGGCGACCGAGAGCCCTTGCAGGAAGCGCAGGGTCACGCACTCCTGCTGTTGCGGGTTGAGCTTCTTCACGGCCTCCAGCAGGGCCGCGTTGGAGAGGGACTCCAGGACGGAGTCCTCGGGGCTGCGCTCGACCTCGTTCGCGTCGAGCATCTCGCCGGTGGTGATCTCCAGCCGGAAGCGGCTGGACTTGAAGTGGTCCGCCACCAGGTTGCGGGCGATCGTCACGAGCCAGGCGCCGAAGTCACGGCCCTGCCAGGTGAAGGTGGAGATGCGGCGCAGCGCGCGGAGGAAGGTCTCGCTGGTGAGATCCTCCGCGGTCGCCTTGCCGCCGACGCGGTAGTAGATGTAGCGGTAGACCGTGTCGCTGTACTGGTCGTAGAGGCGGCCGAAGGCGTCGGCTTCGCCGGCCTGGGCACGTTCGACCAGGTCCATCATGCGGGCCTGGTCGCTGTCCGCGGTGGGGCGGCGGTGGGTGGCCTGAGTGCTCGCGCCGGCGGCGCCGTTCGAGCCCCCGGCCGCGCGGCCGCGTCTGCCCACCGTCGCGCCGCCGTCGGTCAGGGCATAGCAAGGACCGGCCGGGCCGAAGCCGGCAGGGACCGCGGCGGCGAAGGCGGGGACGGCGTACGCGGTGGGGACGAAGCCGCGCAGGTGGTCGAGGACCGTTGCGCGCAGCGTAGCCAGGCCCGAGGCGTCAACCCCGACAGGTGGGTACACGGGACTCCCAGAGGCAGAGCTTCCATCACGTGCAGTGCGGGACCGTTCACCCGTCGTAGCGACAGATGACCGGTGGCATGCGTTTGAGGAGAATAACGCTTCGTACAGGCAGTGCTACACCCAGTTGCTCAAATCGCCGGTTCCGACACTTCTGTTGCGTGTCCAGGGCATATTCGGTCGCTGTTGGTGATCGATTCTTGATCGGTTGGGTGCGCGGAATGGCAGCTTCCCCAATGGCTCACGACCGAGTCGGGCAGGCCGGAGTGCCGCGCCGGGGGCGCGGGTAGAGGTGAGCGAATGCCCGTGGTCCGGCCGTCGGGGCGGCGGGGGCGGTGCGGGGCCGGTGCGGGGCCCGGAGCCGCTACTTGCGGCGGCGGTGCAGGGCGATCGCGGCGGCCGCGCCGCCCGCGATCGCGCCGACTCCGGCGGCTGCCGGGACGCCGACCTTCACGGCCTTGCGGCCGGTCCGATAGTCGCGCAGCCGCCAGTCGTGGGTGCGGGCATGCTTGCGCAGTTTTGTGTCGGGATTGATCGCGTACGGATGCCCGACCAGGGACAGCATCGGGATGTCGTTGTGCGAATCGCTGTACGCGGCGCAGCGCGCGAGGTCGAGGTCCTCGGCGGCGGCCAGGGCGCGGACCGCCTCGGCCTTGGCGGGGCCGTGCAGCGGCTCGCCCACGAGGCGGCCGGTGTAGATGCCGTCGACGGACTCCGCGACCGTGCCGAGCGCGCCGGTCAGGCCGAGCCGGCGGGCGATGATCGTGGCCGTCTCCACGGGGGCGGCGGTCACCAGCCACACCTTCTGGCCGGCGTCGAGGTGGGCCTGGGCCAGGGCGCGGGTGCCGGGCCAGATCCGCTCGGCCATGTACTCGTCGTAGATCTCCTCGCCGATGGCCATCAGCTCGGAGACCTTGTGGCCCTTGACGATGGACAGGGCGCTGTCGCGGGCGTCCTGCATGTGGTCGGGGTCCTCGACGCCGGCGAGGCGGAACCAGGCCTGCTGCCAGGCGAAGCGGGCGAGCTCGCGGCGCTGGAAGAACTCGCGCTTGTAGAGGCCGCGGCCGAAGTGGAAGATGGCGGCGCCCTGCATGACGGTGTTGTCGAGGTCGAAGAAGGCCGCGGCGAGATCGTCCCCGGCGACGGGGAACTCCGGCTCGGCCGGCTCCTGTGGTTCGCGCGCCTCGGCTTCCGCCAGTGCCTCGGCTTCCTCGTGCGCTTCCCTCTCGGGGCCGGTCAGAGGTGGGGCTTCGGCCAGAGCGGTCTTGCGGGCGGCCTCGGCCGAGGCCTCGCCTGCCAGCACGCTCCGCGCGGTCGCGGAGCGCCTACGGGGGGTGAGCCATCCCAGAGCGGCCATGACGCGAGCATAGCCATTGTGTTCGGGAGTTCCCGAACCGATGGGATGCGGAGGCGTGAACTCTGCGGGGCGTCCCCGTGACGCGGGGGCGGGGCGGGGACGCGGGAGAATGGGGGCATGAGCCCTCTGTTGCGCCGCAAGGAAAAGAAGAGCCCCGGTGAGCGGGTGGTGACGCTCATCGGGAGGCCCGGGTGCCATCTGTGCGACGACGCCCAGGAGGTGGTGGAGAAGGTGTGCGCCGAGACGGGCGCGCGGTGGGAGAAGAAGGACATCTCGCAGGACGAGGACCTCTACCGGCTGCACTGGGAGCAGATTCCGGTGGTTCTGGTGGATGGCGAACAGCACACCTTCTGGAGGGTGAACCCGGACCGGCTGCGGCGGGCGTTGGAAGGCTGAGCCGCTTCGCGGTTACCATCGTGGGCGATTTATGGGGGCTAGGGCGCGTATCTGTGAGGAGTGTGTACGGTTTTGCCCCCTTCTGGTTTTGAACGGGTTCGGCGTGTCGCCGGTTCCGGGGTTCCGTGCCGGGGGCGCGTGACCCCGGTCACTTTGCTCGGACAAAGCGGACACAATCTTTGTGCACGCGTTCACAAAGGCATAGCCTGCTGTCGACGGGGCGGTCCTGGGACAAGTGGCCGCCTGCAGCCCCGCTCATCCCGCAGGAGCATCGTGGCAACTGGCCGAACTCACCGACCGGCGACCCGCAGCCGAGGTATTCCCGAGGCCACTGTCGCCCGGCTTCCGCTGTACCTGCGCGCCCTCACCGCGCTCTCCGAGCGATCGGTGCCCACGGTGTCATCCGAGGAGCTCGCGGCCGCCGCCGGAGTCAACTCCGCGAAGCTGCGCAAGGACTTCTCGTACCTCGGCTCCTACGGTACGCGCGGCGTCGGGTACGACGTCGAGTACCTCGTCTACCAGATCTCCCGCGAGCTCGGGCTGACCCAGGACTGGCCGGTCGTCATCGTCGGCATCGGCAACCTGGGCGCGGCGCTCGCCAACTACGGCGGGTTCGCGTCCCGCGGGTTCCGGGTGGCCGCGCTGATCGACGCCGACCCGGCGATGGCCGGCAAGCCGGTCGCCGGGATGCCCGTGCAGCACACCGACGAGCTGGAGAAGATCATCGAGGACAACGGCGTCTCGATCGGGGTCATCGCGACCCCGGCCGGTGCGGCCCAGCAGGTCAGCGAGCGGCTGATCGCGGCCGGCGTCACCTCGATCCTCAACTTCGCGCCGACCGTGCTGTCCGTGCCCGAGGGCGTGGACGTGCGCAAGGTCGACCTCTCCATCGAACTCCAGATCCTCGCCTTCCACGAGCAGCGCAAGGCCGGGGAGGGCGCGGCCGCCGCCGCTGCCGCCGAGGCCTCCTCCGTGGGCGGCGCCGCCCCCGCCGCGGCCGTGGTGCCGCCGGCCGGCCGGGCCGCCGCCGTGGCGCGCAAGGGCAACCCCGAGGGCGACGTCCCGGCGGTGATGCCGGCATGAGTCTGCTCGTCGTAGGGCTGAGCCACCGCAGCGCACCCGTCAGCGTCCTGGAGCGGGCCTCGCTGTCCGCGGACGCCAAGGTCAAGCTGCTGCACGACACCCTCGCCGCCGAGCCGGCGACGGAGGCGGCGGTGCTCGCCACGTGCAACCGCATCGAGCTGTACGCGGACGTGGACAAGTTCCACGCCGGTGTCGCCGAGCTGTCCACGTTGCTCGCGCAGCACAGCGGCGTCGCGCTGGAGGAGCTCACCCCCTACCTCTACGTGCACTACGAGGACCGGGCGGTGCACCACCTCTTCTCGGTGGCGTGCGGGCTGGACTCGATGGTCGTGGGCGAGGGCCAGATCCTCGGCCAGATCAAGGACGCGCTGGCGCTGGGGCAGGAGCAGCACACCGCGGGCCGGCTGATCAACGACCTGTTCCAGCAGGCGCTGCGCGTCGGCAAGCGGGCGCACTCGGAGACCGGGATCGACCGGGCCGGGCAGTCGCTGGTGACGTTCGGGCTGGAGCAGCTCGCGGCGAACACGCCGGTGGCGCAGTGGGCGGCCGGCAAGCGGGCGCTGGTGATCGGTGCCGGGTCGATGTCCTCCCTCGCGGCGGCGACGCTGGCGCGGGTCGGCGTCCGCGAGATCGTGGTGGCCAACCGGACCGTCGACCGGGCGGAGCGGCTTGCCGAGATTCTGGTTGCCTCGGGCACCGGGGTGCGGGCTTCGGCCGTCCCGATGTGGTCCGTGCCGCAGGAGCTGACACGAGTCGACGTGGTGGTCTCCTGCACCGGCGCCACCGGGCTGGTGCTGACCGCCGACGACGTGACCGCCGCCGTGTCCCAGGGCGCCGGGGCCTTCGCCCCTACCGCCGTGCCGGACCCCGCGCCGCACGCGCCGCACGCGCCGGCGGGCCCCGGTCCCGCCGGGCTGGACCCCGAGGTCGTGGCGCGGCTGGCTGCCGCCGCCCGCGCCGGCGGCCGGCTGGCCGACGCCGGAGCCGTACGGACCCTGGCCGCCGCACCGGAGCCCGACGGGTGCCCCCTCGGCCTGGACGCGCCCGCCGCCGACGGCCGGGCCGCCCTGACCGGGGTCGACGCCAGCGCCCTCGAACTGCACGGCACCTGGGCCGACCAGGGCGAGGCCGCCGCTCAGCGGCAGCCCCGCAAGAGCGCCCGCGCGCTCGGCGACGGGACGGCCGTACGGCTGGCCCTGCTCGACCTGGCCATGCCGCGCGACATCGACGCGGCCGTGCACCGGGTTCCCGGCGTACGGCTCGTCGACATCGAGAGCCTCGCCGAGACCTCCGCCGACGCCCCGATGGCCGCGGACGTCGACGCCGTGCGCGCGATAGTGGCCGCGGAAGTGGCCGCCTTCGGGGCGGCGCAGCGGGCCGCGCACATCACGCCCACCGTCGTCGCCCTGCGCGCCATGGCGGCCGAGGTCGTGGCCATGGAAGTGGCCCGGCTCGACGGACGGGTCCCCGACCTCGACGACCGGCAGCGGGCCGAGGTCACCCAGACCGTGCGCCGCGTCGTCGACAAGCTCCTCCACGCGCCGACCGTGCGCGTCAAGCAGCTGGCGAGCGAGCCCGGCGGCGCCGGGTACGCCGAGGCGCTGCGCGAACTCTTCGACCTCGACCCGCAGACGGTGGCATCCGTCAGCCGGGCAGACGCGGCCGATCCGATGAACGACGACGACCCAGGACGGGCATCATGAACACACGTCCCGACCAGCCGCTGCGGCTCGGTACGCGGCGGAGCAAGCTGGCCATGTCGCAGTCGGGCCACGTCGCCGACGCGGTCCGCGCGGTCACCGGGCGGCCCGTCGAGCTCGTGGAGATCACGACCTACGGCGACGTGTCGCGCGAGCACCTCGCGCAGATCGGCGGCACCGGGGTGTTCGTCACCGCGCTGCGCGACGCGCTGATGCGCGGCGAGGTCGACTTCGCGGTGCACTCGCTGAAGGACCTGCCGACCGCGCAGCCCGACGACCTGGTGATCGCGGCGATGCCGCAGCGCCAGGACGCCCGGGACGCGCTCGTCGCCCGCGACGGCCTGACCTTCGAGCAGCTGCCCGACGGCGCCCGGATCGGTACCGGTTCGCCGCGCCGGACGGCCCAGCTGAACCACCTGGCGCTGTCGCTGGGCAAGCGCATCGAGACCGTGCCGATCCGCGGCAACGTGGACACCCGCATCGGGTTCGTGCGCGACGGCGAGCTCGACGCCGTGGTGCTGGCCGCCGCCGGACTGAACCGGATCGGCCGCGGCGACGAGGCGACCGAGCTGATGCCGGTCGACGGCATGCTGCCCGCCCCCGGCCAGGGAGCCCTGGCCGTGGAGTGCCTCGCGTCCGACGCGGAGCTGATCGCGGCGCTCGGCGAGCTCGACGACCCGTACACGCGGGCCGCCGTCACCGCCGAACGTTCCCTGCTCGCCCGGCTGGAGGCCGGCTGCAGCGCCCCCGTGGGGGCGTTCGCCGACCTGCTGGCCGACGGTCAGACTGTCAATGAAATGCGCCTGCGCGGCGTCGTCGGAACCCTCGACGGCTCGACGCTGGTGCAGCTGTCCACCACCGGACCCGTGCCCCAGTCGTACGACGAGGCCATGGCGCTCGGCCGCGAACTCGCGGACGAGATGCTGGCCAAGGGCGCGGCCGGTCTGATGGGGGAGCGAGCGTGAGCCCCACACGTCCCACCACCTCCGCTTTTCCGGGCATCGCCGCCCACGGGCACGTCACCTTCCTCGGTGCCGGCCCCGGCGACCCGGGTCTGCTGACGCTGCGCGCCGTCGAGGCGCTCGCCGCCGCGGACGTGCTGATCGCGGAGCCCGATGTGCTCGACGTCGTGCGCACGCATGCGCGCGTCAACGTCGACACGCCACAGCTGACGGTAGCTGACGAGAAGTCAGCAGCCGCCGGGGTCCCTGTGATCCGGGACGCGGCCAATCTTGTCATGGAGGCCGCACGCTCCGGCAGGCGGGTCGTGCGAGCCGTCACCGGTGACCCCGGGCTCGACGGGAACACGGCCGAGGAGATGCTCGTCTGCGCCTCCGAGGGCATCCCCTTCGAGGTCGTGCCCGGCATCCCGACGGCCGTGGGCGTGCCCGCGTACGCCGGTGTGCCGCTGCGGGAGCGGGGCGACGGCAACGGCGTGCGCTTCGTGGACGCCCGGACCGCCTCGGCGCGCTGCTGGACCGAGGCGGGAGCGAGCGACGGGATACTCGTCGTCTCCTCGACCCTGGAGACCGTGTCGGCGGCCGCCGCCGAGCTGGTGAGCGCCGGGCGCAAGCCCGACACCCCGCTGACGGTGACCGTCGCCGGTACGACCACGCGGCAGCGCACCTGGTGCGCGACGCTGGGCACGATCGCGCAGGTGTTCAAGCAGGGCAAGGTGCTGCCGTCGCCCGAGGGCGCCCGGCCGGTCATAGCCGTGGTCGGTGAGCACGGCGCCTCCGCGCGCCGCGACGAGCTGGCCTGGTTCGAGTCGAAGCCGCTGTTCGGCTGGCGGGTGCTCGTACCGCGTACGAAGGAGCAGGCCGCCTCGCTCTCCGACCAGCTGCGTTCGTACGGAGCGGTGCCGCACGAGGTGCCGACCATCGCCGTGGAGCCGCCGCGGACCCCGCAGCAGATGGAGCGGGCCGTGAAGGGCCTGGTCACCGGCCGCTACGAGTGGATCGCCTTCACCTCGGTCAACGCCGTGAAGGCGGTGCGGGAGAAGTTCGAGGAGTACGGGCTCGACGCGCGGGCCTTCGCGGGCATCAAGGTCGCCGCGGTGGGCGAGCAGACCGCCGCCTCGCTCGTGGAGTTCGGCGTGAAGCCGGACCTGGTGCCGAGCGGCGAGCAGTCCGCGGCCGGGCTGCTGGAGGACTGGCCGCCGTACGACCCGGTCTTCGACCCGATCGACCGGGTGTTCCTGCCGCGGGCCGACATCGCGACCGAGACGCTGGTCGCCGGGCTGATCGAGCTCGGGTGGGAGGTCGACGACGTCACGGCCTACCGGACCGTGCGCGCGTCGCCGCCGCCGGCGGACACGCGTGAGGCGATCAAGGGCGGCGGCTTCGACGCCGTGCTGTTCACGTCGTCCTCCACGGTCCGCAACCTGGTCGGGATCGCGGGCAAGCCGCACAACGTGACCGTCATCGCGTGTATCGGGCCGGCGACGGCCAAGACCGCGGAGGAGCACGGGCTGCGCGTGGACGTGCTGTCGCCGGAGCCGTCGGTGTCGAAGCTGGCGGAGGCCCTCGCCGAGTACGGCGCGGCGCGCCGCGAGGCGGCCAAGGAGGCCGGCGAGACGGTGTTCCGGCCGAGCGAGCGGCGGCCGGGGGCGCGCAGGCGCCGTACGACCTGACCGGTCGGGAGCAGTGACGGGGGGCCCGGACGCGCGACGCGTCCGGGCCCTTCGCGGTACGGGGGCGGGGAGGGGCCGGGCGGGGGACGGCGGTTCGGGGGACGGGCGGGGCCGGGGCGGGGGGTGTGCGGGCCCTACGCTGGTTCCGACTGTTCTCGATGCTCGAAGAGGCGACTGACAATGAGCGCGTACGGATCCTTCCCCGGCTCCCGGCCCCGCCGGCTGCGCACCACCCCGGCGATGCGGCGGATGGTCGCGGAGAACCGGCTGCACCCCTCGGACCTGATCCTGCCGGCGTTCGTACGGGAGGGCATCAGCGAGCCCCTGGCGATCTCCGCGATGCCGGGCGTGGTCCAGCACACGCGGGACACGCTGCGCAAGGCCGCCGCGGAGGCGGTCGCGGCGGGCGTCTCGGGGATCATGCTGTTCGGGGTCCCGGCGGACGAGAACAAGGACGCGCGGGGCACGGCGGGCACCGAGCCGGACGGGATCCTGCAGCTCGCGATCCGCGACGTGCGGGCCGAGGTCGGCGACGACCTGGTGATCATGTCGGACCTGTGCCTGGACGAGTACACCGACCACGGGCACTGCGGGGTCCTGGACGAGCACGGGCGCGTCGACAACGACGCGACGCTGGAGCGGTACGCGGAGATGGCGCAGGTCCAGGCCGACGCGGGCGTCCACATGGTGGGGCCGAGCGGGATGATGGACGGCCAGGTCGGGGTGATCCGCGACGCGCTGGACGAGACGGGCCACGAGGACGTGTCGATCCTGGCGTACACCGCGAAGTACACGTCGGCCTTCTACGGGCCGTTCCGCGAGGCGGTGGCCTCCTCGCTCCAGGGGGACCGCAAGACGTACCAGCAGGACCCGGCGAACGCGCGGGAGTCCCTGCGGGAGCTGGCGCTGGACCTGGAGGAGGGCGCCGACATGGTGATGGTCAAGCCCGCCGGACCCTACCTGGACATCCTGTACCGGGTGTCGCAGGCGGTGGACGTGCCGGTGTCGGCGTACCAGATCAGCGGCGAGTTCGCGATGGTCGAGGCGGCGGCGGAGAAGGGCTGGATCGAGCGCGACCGGGCCATCCTGGAGACCCTGCTCGGCATCAAGCGGGCGGGCGCGGACACGATCCTGACGTACTGGGCGACGGAGGTCGCGGGCTGGCTCCGCGAGGCGCGCTGAGCGGGGGCCGGTCCCGCTCGCGGGGTGGGGTGGGGGAGCGCACGCTGGGGGGAGGGTGAGTTCCTGGAGGTGGTGCGGCGTGTCCACACTCGTCGGTTGGCACGTGGAGCTCGAGTTCACCGAGGAGGGCCATCGCACGGGTGCGGCGGCCCTGGTCAGGCTCGGGGACGGCTCCGAGATGAGGGCGCGCGGCTACGCCATGCGCCATCCGTCCGACCCGGAGCAGCTGAGGGTCGGAGAGGAGATCGCCGGGGCCCGTGCGCTCATGGACCTCGCGTCGCAGATGTTGCAGAAGGCCCATGCCGAGATCGACCAGGCGACCGGGCGACGTTCCCATCCGCTGAATCGGTGATCCGCTGAACCGCGGGCCGGCTCCCACCCCCGTGGGGAGCCGGCGCCGCTCAGCGGGTGCGGCGGGTGAACAGGGCCGCGGAGAGCGCCACGGCCACGGCCGTGATGCCCGCGCACCAGGCCAGCGCGACCCAAGGCGCGTCCCCGGCGGGCCGGTCCAGGAGCAGGGCGCGCAGGGACTCGATGACCGGGGTCAGCGGCTGGTGGTCGGCGAAGCCGTGGAGCCAGCCGGGCATGGTGTCGATGGGGACGAACGCGCTGGACGGGTACGGCAGGAACATCATCAGGAACGTGAAGCCGCCGGCCGCCTCGGGGGAGTCGGCGAGCAGGCCGAGCGCGGCGGCCAGCCACGAGATCGCGGTGATGTACGCGAACAGCAGCCCGGCGGCCGCGAGGAAGCCGAGGGGGCCGGCCTGGGGCCGGAAGCCGATGGCGAGGGCGACGGCGAGGACCAGGGCGGTGGACAGCAGGTTCCGGGCGACGGACGCGGTGACGTGCCCGGCCAGGATGGGGACGCCGCCGACGTCGAGGGAGCGGAGGCGGTCGATGACGCCGTCCTTCATGTCCTGGCTGACGCTGACGGCGGTGCTCGCGGCGCCGAAGCCCGCGCACAGCAGCATCGCGCCGGGGACGACGTACGTGACGTACGCGGTGCCGGTGTCGATGGCGCCGCCGAAGAAGTAGACGAAGATCAGCATCAGCATGACCGGCAGCATCAGGGCGGTGATCAGCACGTCCGGTTGGCGGCGGCTGATGCGCAGGCTGCGTCCGGCCAGGGTGACGGCGGGGGTCAGGGCGGCGGAGGTCACGGAGCGGCTCCCGTCAGGGTGAGGAACACGTCGTCGAGGGTGGCGCTGCGGACCGTGAAGCGGTCGACGCCGGTGCGGTCGGGGTCGAGTTCGTCGAGCAGGGCCCGTACGTGGGCGGCGCTGCCGTCGGTGGGCAGGCCGAGGGTGAGCTCGTCGGGGGCCAGGTGGACGGCGTGGCCGGCCAGGGCCTCGTAGGCGGAGCGGCTCGTCAGGGTCAGGTCGAGGTGGTGGCCCGCGACGCGGGACTTGAGCGCGGCCGGGGTGCCCTCGGCGGCGATCCGCCCGGCGGCCAGGACGGCGACGCGGTCGGCGAGCTGGTCGGCCTCCTCCAGGTACTGCGTGGTGAGCAGCACGGTGGTGCCCTCGGCGCGCAGTTCCCGTACGAGGTCCCAGAGGTCCTGGCGGCTGCGCGGGTCGAGTCCGGCGGTCGGCTCGTCCAGGAAGATCACCTCCGGCCGGGAGACGAGCCCGGCGGCGAGGTCCAGGCGCCGGCGCATGCCGCCCGAGTACGTCTTGGCCGTACGGCCGGCGGCCCCGGTGAGCCCGAAGCGGTCGATGAGCTCGTCGGCCCTGATCCGGGCGGCGCGGGGGGAGAGCCCGCGGAGCCCAAGTACCGGCGCGACATCTTCAACGACGCGATGCTCACCCGTTGCGAAGAGGTCATGCGGGAGGTCTGCCAGAGCTTCGAGGCCGAGCTGCGCGAGTTCAACGGCGAAGGCGACCACGTCCACCTCCTCGTGCGCTACCCGCCGAAGGTGTCGGTCTCCAAGCTGGTCAACAGCCTCAAGGGCGTCAGCTCCCGCTACCTGCGCGCCGAGTACACCGGACGCATCAACCGGACCGGCATGGGCTCGGTGTTCTGGGCACCCTCGTACTTCGCCGGCTCCTGCGGCGGCGCACCGCTCAGCATCGTCAAGGAATACATCGAGACCCAGAAGCGGCCCATCTGACCGTTACCGCGCAGCCGCAGAGAGCTCCGCCGCTGCGCGGCTCCGGGCCAAGGATCGCATTCCCGCCCGGCCTGAAAGCCGGGATTCCCTGCGAAGATCAAGGGATGGTCGTCGCGTTCGGACGTGTGCGCTTCCTCGGTGGCATGACTGCGAACTCCCCACCCGTGTCCCTGCATTACCCCGAGCGGACCCGTACTCATCGAGGAGTACGGGCCGACGCTCGGGACCACGCTAGTCACTGCGCGCGACCATCGCTCCGTGAATCCCCACATTCAGGCGGCCCTCGTGCGCGAGCGGCTCTACCTCCGCTCACCCCAAAGCGTCGCAGCTGCGCGCCAGTTCACACGTGACACCTTGCACGCCTGGGGGATCGCCGCCCGGCACGACGACGTGTTGCTCTGTGTGAGCGAGCTGGCCACCAACGCGCTGCGGTACGGCGTCCCGCGCGGCCGCGGCTACCTGCTCCGGCTGCTCGCCTTCGGGGGCGCCGTACGGATCGAGGTGCACGACAGCGGGCCCGGGCTGTCGCGGATGGCGGCCCGCCCGGCCGGTGGGGAGGGCGGGCGGGGGCTGGTGATCGTCGAGGCGCTGGCCGAGGAGTGGGGCGTGCTGCCGCGTGCGCCGGGGAAAGTCGTCTGGTGCGAAATCCGCCTCGGGCGGGGAGGCGGGAGGAACTGATGGCCGGCCGGGTGGCTCGATCAAGGGTTCCGCCGGAATCCGTTCCGGGTCCAGGTGTGCCTGCTCTCCGTGCATCACCGGCCCTGACCGGCGCGAAGCCCCCGTGCGTCGGGAGTGGCTCACAACTGTCCCTGCGCACAGGGTGATTGGTGGGCGTTGACTTAGGGTGTCGGTCATACAAGCCGCTTAGGAGGCCTGCTGTGCCATCTCGACGGGCCCGATCCGCGGCCGCCAAGGAATCCGATTCACTGATTACCGTCGCGGATTCGGGTCGTGCCGATCCGGCCGAGGTGCGCGGATGACCGGGGACCTGGCGACCGCGGGGCCCGTGGAGGCGGTCGAGGGGGCCGGGGCTTCCGCGGGCATGTCCCGGCGCCGGGCCTGGGTGGCGGCCGTGGCGGTGGGCGCGGTGCTGCTCTCCGGGGCCGGTGTCGCCGCCTCGCTGGTGATCAAGTCGCCGGCGCAGACCGCGGCGGAGGCCGGGCCGCCACCCCTGGACGTCCTGGTCGCCCAGGTCGAGAAGCGCGTCCTGCGGGACACCGTCATCGTGCGCGGCACGGTCACCTCCGCCCAGTCCCTCCAGGTCACCCCCGCGGTCGCGGGCGGGGAGGGCGCGGCCACCCCGGTGGTCACCAAGGTCGCCGTCCGGCAGGGCGACCGGGTCGACGCGGGCAAGGTGCTCCTGGAGGTGTCCGGACGGCCGGTCTTCGCGCTGCCCGGCGGCCTGCCGGTGTACCGGGACCTGAAGCCGGGGGCCACCGGCGACGACGTGAAGCAGGTACAGAGGGCCCTGTCCGGGCTCGGGCACGGCACGGGCTCCGACCGGGCCGGCACGTTCGGCGCCGGTACGAAGGCGGCGCTGGGCTCCTTCTACCGTTCGATCGGCTACGACCCGCTGCCCGCGGTGGCCGACCGCGGAGAGGCGGTCAGGGCCGCCGAGGACGCGGTCACGTCCGGCGAACGCTCCCTGGAGGACGCCCGGTCCGCCGCCACCGCCGTCGGTACGGCGGCCCCCGCGGGCCCCGGTGCCGCGCCGCCCGGCCAAGGCGGCAAGGGGGCCGGGGGTGCCAAGGGCTCCGGACAGGACGCCGCCCGCGCGGTCAACCGGGCCTCGGAGGACCTGCGCCGGGCCCGCGAGCGCCTCGCCGAGGCCCGCGCGGCCGCCGGTCCGATGCTCCCGGCCGGCGAGGTCGTCTTCCTGGAGTCGTTCCCCGCGCGGGCCGACTCGGTCGCCGTCCGCCCCGGGTCCCCCGTGAGCGGCGCCGCGCTGTCACTGTCCGCGGGGGCGCTGGTCGTGCGCGGGCAGCTCCAGGACCACCAGAAGGGCCTGGTCCGGGCCGGCCAGAAAGTCGAGATCCTCTCCGAGGTCAGCGGGCTCACTGCGGCGGCCGAGGTGCTGTCGGTCGCGGACGCCCCGCAGACCGCTCAGCCCGCCGCGCCGAACGCCGGGTCGGGCGGCGGCGACCAGGGGCAGGGCCGGCAGGCCCCCGCCCCGGGCGGGCCCGCCGGGTACGAGATGCTCGTACGCCCGCTCGCGCCGCTGGACACCCAGCTCGTCGGCCAGGACGTACGGCTCACCGTGGAGGCCGCGGCGACCGACGGCGACGCGCTCGTCGTCCCCGTGTCCGCGGTGTCCGCCGGAGCCGACGGACGCACCACCGTCACCGTGGTGGACGGTACGGGCACCCAGCGCCGCGTCGAGGTCCGGCCCGGCACCACCGGCGACGGCTACGTCGAGATCCGGCCCACCGGCGACGGCACCCTCGCCGCCGGGGACTCGGTGGTCACCGGCGTCAACCCGGGCGCCGCGGGCAAGCAGAACGGCGGCAAGCAGAACAGCGGCAAGGGCGGCGGCGGGTCATGAGTACGGCCGCACCCCGACTGCAGCCCCAACTCCCGCCCCCCGTAATCGAGTTCCGGCAGGCGGGCCTGACCTACCCGGGCCCGCCGCCGGTACCCGCCCTCACCGCGTGCGACCTCACCATCCAGCACGGCGAGTTCGTCACCGTCGTCGGTCCCTCCGGCTCCGGCAAGTCGACCTTCCTCAACATCGTCGGTCTGCTCGACGCCCCCACCGAGGGCCGCTACCTCCTCGACGGCATCGACACCGGCTCCCTCGGCGACCACGACCGGACGGCCCTGCGCGGCCGCCGCATCGGATTCGTCTTCCAGTCCTTCCACCTCCTGCCCCACCGCTCGGCCCTGGAGAACGTCGCCGTCGCCATGCTCTACAACGGCGTGCCCCGCAAGGAGCGCCCCGCCCGCGCCCGCGAAGCGCTCGTACGCGTCGGACTCGGGCACCGCCTCGCCGCGGTCCCCTCCCGGCTGTCCGGAGGCGAACGCCAGCGGGTGGCCATCGCCCGGGCCCTGGTCGCCCGGCCGTCCCTGCTGCTCTGCGACGAACCCACCGGGAACCTCGACTCCGCCAACGCCGACACCGTCCTGGCCCTGCTGGACGAACTCCACGACGACGGGATGACCGTGCTCGTCATCACCCACGACCAGGAGGTCGCCGCGCACGGCGGCCGGACCGTCGCGATCCGCGACGGCGTACTGCGCGAGCAGGCGCGCGTATGAGGCCGCGCCGGTCCCGAACAGCGGCGGTCCGGGTCGAGCCCTCCCGCTTCGCCGTCCGCGACACCCTCTCCGAGTCCCTCGCCGGAATCCTCCAGCGCCCGGCCCGCTCGGCGCTGACCGCACTGGGGACGGTGCTCGGCGTCGGCACCTTCGTCGCGGTCCTCGGCCTGACGGCCACCACCTCGTCCCAGATCGACGGCCGCTTCAACCTGCTCACCGCCACCGAGGTGACCGTCGAGGACATCGCCCGCGAGCAGAACGCCTTCGCCGAACCCGGATTCCCGGCGGACGCCGACCTCCGCGTCGAACGCCTGGGCGGGGTCCGGCACGCGGGCGTCTTCCACACGGTCCGCCTCGACCCGGCCACCGGCGGCGTACGCGCCGCACCCGTCGGCGGCGGCGCGGGCGGGGGCGAGCGCACCGACGTCGTCGCCGCCTCACCGGGTGCGCTGCGCGCCGCCGTGCCCCGGCTGTGCCAGGGCCGCCTCTACGACGAGTACCACTCCGGCACCAGGCAGCGCGTGGCCGTCCTCGGCTCGGGCGCGGCCGCCCGCCTCGGCATCACCACCCTGGACACCGGCCCGGCCGTCTTCATCGGCGCCGAGCCGTTCACCGTGATCGGGATCATCGAGGACGTCGAGCGCAAGGCCGAGCTCCTGCTGTCGGTCGCGGTGCCCCGCACGACCGCGGAGGAGATCTGGGGCGCGCCCGGGGGCGGCGGCACGACCATGCTCGTCGCGACCGAGGTGGGCGCCGCCCAGCAGGTGGCCCGCCTCGCCCCGACCGCGCTGCGGCCCGACCACCCCGAGTACCTGAAGGCCGTACCGCCGCCCGATCCGCGCACCCTGCGCTCCGGCGTCACCTCCGACCTGGAGCAGCTCTTCCTGATCCTGGCCGGGATCTGCCTGGTCATCGGCGCCGTCGGCATCGCGAACACCACGCTGGTCGCGGTCCTGGAGCGGACGGGCGAGATCGGGCTGCGGCGGGCGCTGGGGGCGCGGGGGCGCCACATCACCACCCAGTTCCTCGCGGAGTCGGGCGCCTTGGGGGCGCTGGGCGGGCTCGTCGGCACGTCCCTGGGCACGCTCACCGTGGTGGGCGTCGCCGTGGTCCGCGACTGGACCCCGGTCGTCCACCCCGCGACCGTGGCGACCGCGCCCCTGCTGGGCCTGGTGACCGGGCTCCTGGCCGGCCTGTACCCCGCCTGGCGCGCCGCCCGCATCCAGCCGGCGGAGGCCTTGCGGCGCTGAGCCTGCCGCGGCGGCTGATACGGGCCCCGGCAGTCGGTGCCGGGGCCCGCGGGCGTCATCAGGCGGGCTGTTCGGGGGCGTTCGCCGTGATGACCGCGAAGGGCGCGCCCTGCGGGTCGGCCAGGACGGCCATCCGGCCCGCCACCATGTCGAAGGCGGGGGTGAGGACGTCGGCGCCGGCCCGGGTGGCGGCGGCCTGGATGTTGTCCACGTCGTCCACGTGGAAGTACGGGAGCCAGTTCGGGGGCGTACCGGGCGGCAGTTTGCCCAGGTCCATCATTCCGGCCACCGCGCGGCCGCCGACCTTGAACTCCGTGTAGTCCTCGGCGCCTTCCATCTCGGACGCGGCCGTGCTGATCGGCAGGACGGCGGAGTAGAACGCCGCGGCCGCGCCGGTGTCCCCGGTGGTGAGCTCGTTCCAGGTGAGGGCGCCGTGCTCGTTGACGATGCCCGCGCCGTCGAAGCTGCCCGGCTCCCACAGGCCGAAGACGGCGCCGGTGGGGTCGGCGGCGACGGCCATCCGCCCGAGGTCCATGACGTCCATCGGGCCGGCCAGGACCCGGGCCCCCGCGTCGGTGGCGGCCCGGACGGTGGAGTCGAGGGCGTCGGTGGAAAGGTACGTGGTCCACACGGGCGGCGGCATCGGGTCCGGGACGGAACCGTCGGGGTTCATCGCCTTCATGATGCCGGCGACGGGCTTGCCCTTGAGGCCGCAGACGCTGTAGCCGCCCTGCTCGGGCGGGCCCACCTCGCCCTGCCAGCCGAAGAGGTCGCAGTAGAAGTCGATGGCCGCCTGCTGGTCGGGGACCATCAGGTCGATCCAGCACGGAGTGCCGGGCTTGTAGGGGCCGTTCATGTCGGCCACGGGGCTCTCCTGTCGGGTGGGGGGTCGGACGGCCCGTCCCCTACCCGGGCCCCATGACCCGAACCGGCCCGTCCGGGTGAACGCGTACGGCCCCGGCAGCAGCTGCCGGGGCCGTACGTTCCGCGCTGGTCGTGCGGCGGGTGTCAGAGCTTCTCGGGGGTGCGGATGCCGAGGAGGGACATGCCCTTGGAGAGGGTGCGGGCCGTCAGGTCGCACAGGAACAGGCGGTTCTCGCCGACGACGAGCTCCGGTTCCGGCTTGATGACCGGGCACTCGGTGTAGAACGTCGTGAACAGCGAGGACAGCTGGTAGAGGTACGCGGCCACCTTGTGCGGCGCGTGGTCGGCGGCCGCCTCGGCGAGCAGCTCGCCGAACTGGTCCAGGTGCAGCCCCAGCGCCCGCTCGGCCGGGGCCAGCTCCAGCACGGGGTGGGCGGCCGGGGAGCGGTCGCCCGCCTTGCGCAGGATGGACCGGATCCGGGCGTACGCGTACTGGAGGTAGACCGAGGTGTCGCCGTTCAGCGAGACCATCTGGTCCAGGTCGAACTTGTAGTCGCGGGCGGCGGACGTCGACAGGTCGGCGTACTTCACCGCGCCGATGCCCACGTACCGGCCGTTCTCGACGATCTCTTCCTCGGTCAGGCCGACCTTCTCGGCCTTCTCGCGCACGACGGCCGTCGCCCGCTCGACGGCCTCGTCGAGCAGGTCCACCAGCCGTACCGTCTCGCCCTCACGGGTCTTGAACGGCTTGCCGTCCTTGCCGAGGACCGTGCCGAAGGCCAGCTGGACGGCCTGGACCTCGTCGTTCAGCCAGCCGGCGCGGCGGGCGGTCTCGAAGACCATCTTGAAGTGGAGCGACTGGCGGGCGTCGACCACGTAGATGAGCGTGGACGCCTTCAGCGAGCCGACGCGGTCGCGGATCGCGGAGAGGTCGGTCGCGGCGTAGCCGAAGCCGCCGTCGGACTTCTGGACGATCAGCGGGGTCGGGTTGCCGTCCGGGCCCTTGACGTCGTCGAAGAACACGCAGAGCGCGCCGTTGGAGCGGACGGCGACGCCCGACTCCTCCAGCAGCTCGCAGGTCTCCACGAGCATGTCGTTGTAGCCGGACTCGCCGACCACGTCGGGGTCCTGGATGTCCATGTCCAGCTTGTGGAAGACGGAGTAGAAGTAGATCTTCGACTCGTCGACGAACCGCTGCCACAGCGCGAGGGTCTCCGGCTCGCCGGCCTGGAGGCCGACCACGCGGGCCCGGGCCCGGGTCTTGAACTCCTCGTCGGAGTCGAAGAGCACGCGCGAGGCCTTGTAGAGGCGGTTCAGGTTGGACATGGCCTCCTCGCCGGAGACCTCCGCGTCCGCCTTGTGATCCAGCTCGTGCGGGTGCTCCAGCAGGTACTGGATGAGCATGCCGAACTGGGTGCCCCAGTCGCCGATGTGGTGGCGGCGGACCACCTTCTCGCCCGTGAACTCCAGGATCTCCACCATCGCGGCGCCGATCACGGCGGACCGCAGGTGGCCGACGTGCATCTCCTTCGCGACGTTCGGCTGGGCGTAGTCGATCACCGTCGTGCCCGGGTTCTCGGCGAGCGGGACGCCGAGGCGGTCGTCGAGGGCCCGCGCGGCCAGGGTCTCGATGATCGCCCGGTCGGTGATCGTGATGTTGAGGAAGCCGGGGCCGGAGACCTCGATCTTCTGGATCAGGTCACCGGTGGGGATGGCCTCGACCACGGTCGTCGCCAGCTCGCGCGGGTTGGCCTTGGCCTTCTTCGCGAGCGCCAGGATGCCGTTGGCCTGGTAGTCGGCCCGGTCGCTTCGTCGCAGCAGCGGATCGGCGGCACCGGCCTCCGGCAGGGCGGAGGCGAGGGCGTCCGCGACGCGCTGTTCGACGGAAGAAGCGAGGGAAGGGACCGAGGCCATGAGCTGCCGTTCCTGTGAGGTGGTGCCGGTGGGTGCACTTGGGTGTTCCGACAAGTGCCGAGTATCCCACGCGGCCGCCGGCGGTTCTTCTGGATATGGCGCCGGGGAGCAACCCCGGAGCGGCCCGATCCGTCTGGGAGAATGGCTGAAGCCAGCATTCGAGTAGAAGGACGTGTCGTGGCTCAGAGCAGCACCGAGACCGACTGGGTCTCCCGTTTCGCGGACGAGGTCATCGCCGAGGCGGAGCGCCGAGCACCCGGCGCGGAGACATCAGCCGCCACCGCTCCGGTTCTCGTCGTCGCGTCCGGAATCTCGCCCTCCGGTCCGATCCACCTGGGCAACCTCCGCGAGGTCATGACCCCGCACCTGGTCGCGGACGAGATCCGCCGCCGGGGCATCGAGGTCAGGCACCTGATCTCCTGGGACGACTACGACCGCTTCCGCAAGGTGCCCAAGGGCATCCCGGGCGTGGACGAGGAGACCTACGGCCAGTACATCGGCCGCCCGCTGACCTCCGTCCCCGCCCCGGCCGGATCCCCGTACGCCAGCTGGGCCGAGCACTTCAAGGCGGCCCTGATCGGCGCCCTGGACGAGCTGGGCGTCG
Source organism: Streptomyces antarcticus (assembly GCF_026627255.1). Taxonomy (GTDB): domain Bacteria; phylum Actinomycetota; class Actinomycetes; order Streptomycetales; family Streptomycetaceae; genus Streptomyces; species Streptomyces antarcticus. The sequence continues at coordinate 27,827 of NZ_JAPNLM010000024.1, forward strand.
TGTACGACCCGATCAGCCAGACCGAGCAGTACACCTCCGGCGCGTACCGCGAGCAGGTGCTGCACGCCATGAAGCACCGCGGCGACATCGACGCCGTCCTCGCCCAGTACCGCACCAAGCAGAAGCCGGGCGGCAAGAAGCCCCAGCAGAAGCAGGCCGACGAGGCCGAGCTGGAGGCCGCCGAGGGCTCCGGTGCGGCCGCCGAGGACGACGGCAGCACCGGCGAGGAGGGGTACTTCCCGTACAAGCCGTACTGCGGCGAGTGCGGCAAGGACTTCACCAAGGTCACCTCGTACGACGACGAGACGACCGAGATGACCTACGTCTGCGCCGAGGACGCGTTCACCGAGACGGTCAAGCTCAGCGAGTTCAACCGCGGCAAGCTCGTCTGGAAGGTCGACTGGCCGATGCGCTGGGCCTTCGAGGGCGTGGTCTTCGAGCCGTCCGGCGTCGACCACTCCTCGCCCGGCTCGTCCTTCCAGGTCGGCGGCCAGATCGTGCACATCTTCGGCGGCGAGCAGCCGATCGGACCGATGTACGCGTTCGTCGGCATCAGCGGCATGGCGAAGATGTCCTCCAGCAAGGGCGGGGTCCCGACCCCCGCCGACGCGCTGAAGATCATGGAGCCGCAGCTGCTGCGCTGGCTGTACGCCCGCCGCCGCCCGAACCAGTCCTTCAAGATCGCCTTCGACCAGGAGATCCAGCGGCTGTACGACGAGTGGGACAAGCTGGAGGCCAAGGTCGCCGACGGCACCGTCCTGCCCGCCGACGCCGCCGCGCACACCCGCGCCGTGCGCACCGCGGAAGCCGAGCTGCCGCGCACCCCGCGGCCGCTGCCGTACCGGACCCTGGCGTCCGTCGTCGACGTCACCGCCGGGCACGACGAGCAGACCCTGCGCATCCTCACCGACCTGGACCCGACGCAGCCGCTGACCTCCCTCGACGAGGTACGGCCGCGCCTGGACCGCGCCGAGAACTGGATCACCACCCAGGTCCCGGCCGACCAGCGGACCCTCGTGCGCGAGGAGCCCGACGCGGAGCTGCTGTCGTCGCTGGACGACGAGGGCCGCGAGTCGCTGCGGCTGCTGCTCGAGGGACTCGACTCGCACTGGTCGCTCGACGGGCTCAGCACGCTCGTCTACGGCGTGCCGAAGGTCATGGCCGGGCTGGAGCCCGACGCCAAGCCGACCCCGGAGCTGAAGGTCGCGCAGCGGACCTTCTTCGCCCTGCTCTACCGGCTCCTCGTGACCCGCGAGACCGGGCCGCGACTGCCCACGCTGCTGCTGGCGGTGGGCGCGGACCGGGTGCGCAAGCTGCTGGCGGTCTGACGCGGTCCGACGCGCTCCGACGCCGTCGGGCCGGTCCGGTCCTCCGGTCGGCCCGTGTCATGCGGAAGCCCGCACCCCGTGGGGTGCGGGCTTCCGCATGCTCGACCCGGCCGTCGCCTACGCGATGTGCTCGGCTTCCAGCTCCTTCTGGTACCGCTGCTTGAACGCGGGGATCATCCGGCGCAGCAGCGAGCCGCTGCGCGGGTGGGTCACGCCGTAACCGTCGGAGAGGTGTATGTCGAGCGCCTCGGGGGTCGGGAAGTCGCTCTGCTCGTCGACGAGCGCGACGAACACCTTGTACGCGATGTCGGCGAACTCGGCCTCGTCGGGCGACTGCGCCGGCTCCACCGGTTCGGGCGCGGCGGGTGCGGCGGGCGCGGCGGCGGCCTCGGGGGCCCCGGAAACCGCGGGGGCATCCTGGCGCGGGCCCGGGATCGGCAGGTCCGGCTGCGGGGACTGCTGCCGCGGCTCCTCCGGGCCCGTCGGGGGCATCACCGGAATGGGCTCGAGGCCCTCGACGTACTGGGGGTTGTAGCCGCCCTCGTACGCCGCCTGCGGGGCCAGCGGCGCGGCGAACCAGGCGCTGTTGTGGGCGGCCGGCATGGCCGTCGGGTCCACCGCGAAGGGCGGCGGGGCATGGGCGGCGGCAGCCGCGGCGGCCGCCTGCGCGGAGGTCTCCGGGAGCTGCGGCTGGAGCTGCTGGCCTGGCTGCCCTTGCTGGGCCTGGGCTTGGGCCTGGGCCTGTGCTTCGGTCTGTGCCTGGGACTGCGCTTCGGCCTGGGCCTGCGCGTGGGCCGCCGCCGTCTCCAGCGCGGGGGCGGACCCGGCCGGGGTCACCGCGGGGGTGGCGGACGCGGCGTACGTGGCTGATGCGGCCGACTGCTGCGCCGGGGCCAGCAGTGCCGGGTCGATGCCGGCCGCGGCGAGGCCCTCCGGGGCGGTGTGCGCCAGCGGTACGCCGATCCGGGCCAGCCGCAGCGGCATCAGCGCCGCCACCGGGGCCTTGCGCCGCCAGGCGCGCCCGTACCGTGCCTGGAGCCGCGCCTGGTAGATCAGGCGGTCCTGCTCCATGGCGACGGCCTGCTCGTAGGAACGCAGTTCCCACAGCTTCATCCGGCGCCACAGCTTGAACGTGGGGATCGGGGAGAGCACCCACCGCGTGATGCGGACGCCCTCCATGTGCCGGTCCGCGGTGATGTCCGCGATCCGGCCCACCGCGTGCCGGGCGGCCTCGACCGTCACCACGAACAGGATCGGGATCACCGCGTGCATGCCGACGCCGAGCGGGTCGGGCCAGGACGCGGCACCGTTGAAGGCGATCGTCGCCGCCGTCAGCAGCCACGCCGTCTGACGCAGGAGCGGGAACGGTATCCGCATCCACGTCAGCAGCAGGTCCAGCGCCAGCAGCACGCAGATCCCGGCATCGATGCCGATCGGGAACACCAGCGAGAAGCTGCCGAAGCCCTTCTGCAGGGCGAGCGTGCGCACGGCGGAGTACGAGCCCGCGAACCCGATCCCCGCGATGACGACGGCTCCGGCGACCACGATGCCGATGAGTATCCGGTGCGTACGAGTCAGCTCCATCGCGGCCACCGCGATCCCCTCCCCTTGTCGAGCACTTACCGACCACTTACCGCGTCTTTACCAAGCCGCGGCAGGCACAGCGTACGGGTGACTGGATGTCAGTGCTCCGGTAGGCCCCGCCGCGGCGGTCCGCAGGCCCGGCGGCGGCCGCGGAGGCCGCGCTGGGCCCGCGGGCCGCCGGTGCCGCTACTGCTGGGGCTGCGCCGACGGGGACTGCGCCGACGAGGACTGCGCCGACGGGGACTGCTCCGTCGGCTGCTCCGGCGCCTTCTGCTGGTTGGCCGTGTCGACCGAGGCCACGGTCTCCTTCGCCGCCGTGATGGCGTCCTGGAGCAGCTTCGCCTGGTCCGGGGCGCCGGCACCCTCGTACGCCGCACCGTTGTAGTCGATCGTGACGACCACGTTCTGCGTGCGCGCCACGATCGTGGTGTTGAAGAAGTCGACGTCCTTCTTCGACGTGAACACCACCGACGTGCCCTGCTCGCCGATGCCGCCGGCCGGCTCGGCCTTCACGTTCTGCGCGCCCTCGGTCGCCTTCGCGGTCTCGACCTGCTTGTTGTACTGGTCCTCGGCGCGCTTGTTCGCGGAGCCGAGCGAGGCGTGCGAGTCGTAGCGGAAGAGGGAGATCGAGAGCCAGCGGTACTGCGAGCCCTTCAGACCGTCCTCGTCCAGACCGTTCCAGGAGCAGCTGGCACGGCTGGCCAGGTCGTTCGACTTCGTCGCCGTACCGTTCTTGTCCTTGGCCTCCGGCACGAGCGTGCCGATCGTCGTCGCCTGGACCGCCTTGCAGGGCTCCGGCAGCGCCGCGTAGGCCGCCTTCTCCAGGGTCGGCGAAGGCTTGGCGCTCGGCTTGGCAGACGCGGAGGAACCGGACTTCTTGCCGTCGTTCGAGCCCGAGGCCTTGCCCGAATCGGACGAGCAGCCCGCGACGGTGAGGATCACCGGGACGGCTGCGCAGGCGAGAACGCGGGAGAGGCGCGAGGCTGATCGGTGCATGTTTCCTTCAGTGCGTTTGTCTGACTTCTTCGGACGGCGGACCGGGGCAACGGTAGCCCGACCCGGCGCTCGTCTGCTGTGCGCGCCGTCACTCCGCGCCGCGGGACGCCCCTCTCACTCGTTCAACCGCTCGACCAGATCCGCCGCCAACTGCCGCGCCCTGTCCTGGGTTTCGGTGCTGGGCGGGACCGTGCCGGGCAGTGCGGGCTGCACGCTGTACTCGACGGTGACGATGACATTCGAGGTACGGAACACAATCCGCACCGTGCGCGTCTGAGCCGCGGTGGCCCCCGCCGCGCTCAGCTTGTCGTCCAGGAACGCCTCGTTGCCGAGCCCCGTCAGTACGCGGGATCCCAGCTCGGTGGGGGACGCGCCGGGGGTGGGGCCGGCGGGGGACGAGGGGCTGCCGGGTGCGGGGCTGCCGGGAGGCGCCGGGTTCGCGGCCGGTGGCGTCGGGCTGGGGGTCGGCGCGGGATTGGCCGCCGGGGTTCCCGTGGGGGCCGTGGGCGTCGGGACCGGCCCGGGGAAGGGCAGCTTCGCGTCGGTCAGCTGACGTACGAAGACCTGCCGCGCCTTGTCGTCGTCGCTCGCGGTGGCCCGGTCGTACGACACCACGCGCTCGAAGCCGACCGACAGCAGCCGCGTCTCCTCGGCGCTCTGCGCGGTCCAGCGGCAGCCCACGCGCCGGTCGCCGTCGTACGAGGCGGCCGCCGCCCCCGCGTACAGCTGGTCCCGCTCGGCCGGGGGCAGGCTGTCGGCGGCCGGGAGCAAGGCCTTGAGCCGCTTGGCGTCGACGGCCTTGCAGGGGGCGGGCAGGCTCCGGTACTTACCCGGCTGTGCGGGCGCGGGGACGTTGCCGCCGGGCTTGTCGTCGTTCGCGGTCCCCGTGCCGCTCCCGCCCGTGCACCCGGCGAGACCGGTGACGCCGGCCGCGAGCGCGGTCAGCATGGCGATGCCTGGCAGGAGTTCCCGTACCGACTTGCGCTGCACGTCCCATGGCTCCCTTCGACCGACTGCCCCGATGGCCCCGACGGTCAGGAAAATACGTTGCCGCGCTTCGGGCGCGGGTGGACACAATGTCTATCGCACACGCTGGTGCCGGCGCCGGTCCCCTGTCGCATTCGGGATCAAGAGCGAGGCTTTTTGCGTATTCAGACTTTTCTGTGGTTTTCGGGGGATTGAGGCGTTATGTCGTATGTAGAGGTACCCGGGGCGAAGGTTCCGATCCGGATGTGGACCGACCCCGCGTCGGTCGAGGACAGTGCGATGCAGCAGCTCCGCAACGTCGCCACCCTCCCATGGATCAAGGGTCTCGCCGTCATGCCGGACGTCCACTACGGCAAGGGTGCGACGGTCGGTTCCGTCATCGCGATGAAGGACGCGGTCTGCCCGGCGGCGGTGGGCGTGGACATCGGCTGCGGAATGTCGGCGGTCAAGACGTCCCTGACGGCGAACGACCTCCCGGGGGACCTGTCGGTCCTGCGGTCGAAGATCGAGCGGGTGATCCCGGTGGGGGCCGGCATGCACCGCGAGGCGGTGGACCCGGAGCGCCTTCACGGGTTCACGGACGCGGGGTTCGGCGACCTGTGGGAGCGGTTCGACTACATCGCGGACGCCGTGAAGTACCGGCGGGACCGGGCGATGCGGCAAATGGGGAGCCTCGGGACCGGCAACCATTTTGTGGAAGTATGTGTAGATGTGTCCGGTTCTGTGTGGCTCATGCTGCACTCCGGATCGCGGAACATCGGCAACGAGCTGGCCGACTTCCACATCAACGTGGCGCGTGGGCTGTCCCACAACCAGGGACTCGTCGACCGGGACCTCGCGGTCTTCCTCGCGGCCACTCCGGAGATGGAGGCGTACCGCAACGACCTCTTCTGGGCGCAGGAGTACGCGAAGTTCAACCGGGCCGTGATGATGAGCCTCTTCAAGGAGGTCTTCCGGAAGGAGTTCCGGAAGGCGAAGGTGTCCTTCGGCCGGGAGATCAGCTGCCACCACAATTACGTGTCGGAAGAGCGCTACGACGGCATGGACCTGCTGGTCACCCGCAAGGGCGCGATCCGCGCCGGCAGCGGTGACTACGGGATCATCCCGGGCTCGATGGGCACGGGCTCGTACATCGTGAAGGGGCTCGGCAACGAGAAGTCCTTCAACTCGGCCTCGCACGGGGCGGGCCGGAAGATGAGCCGGACGGCGGCGAAGAAGCGGTTCTCGGCGAAGGACCTGGTGGAACAGACCAAGGGCGTCGAGTGCCGCAAGGACTCGGGCGTCGTGGACGAGATCCCGGGAGCGTACAAGTCGATCGAGCAGGTCATCGACCAGCAGACCGACCTGGTGCAGGTCGTGGCGAAGTTGAAGCAGGTCATCTGTATCAAGGGCTGAGCCCGTAGGCGAATGGTGAAACGGGGAGGCCCGGACCGGGACGGTCCGGGCCTCCCCGTTTCAGCGACAACTGGACTGTGTCGACGGAGAGTTGGTCGGTACGGAAAGTGGGTGTCCGGGGATTGACGGACGGAGTTGGTCTAGACCAAGGTGGGCCGCATGGGGAGATCTCGCGTGCTTCTTGCCGCGCTCGCGTCGTTGTCGCTCGCCCTCGGGGCCGCCGGATCCGCTCAGGCCGGGGCCGGGGAGGGGGACGGTCCGGCCGCCGCCGCCGCCGAGGCCGGGGGCGGGCGGCCCGGGGTGGGGCTGCCGCCCGTCGTGTCGCACGTACCGACGCAGGAGAAGGTCGTGTTCATCACGATCGACGACGGCTGGAACCACGACCCGGAGGCGGCCCGGATCCTGCTGGAACAGCGGGTGCCGGCGTCGTTGTTCCTGCTGCCGGGGGCTACCGCGTACGACACGGGGTACTTCACCACCCTCGCCGAGCAGGGGCGGGTGACCGTCGAGAACCACACCGTCAGCCACCCGGACCTGACCGCGCTCGACGCGGCCGGCAAAGACGCGGAGGTGTGCGGGGCGGGAGAGCAGCTGGAGGCGGCCTTCGGCAGGCAGCCGAAGCTGCTGCGGCCGCCGTACGGGGTCCTCAATGACGACGTGCGGCTCGCGGCCAAGGCGTGCGGGGTGCAGGCCGTGATCACCTGGACGCACGACTTCACGACCTGGAGCGGTACGCCGGCGACGCCGCGGCTCAAGAGCGGTGACATCGTGCTGCTGCACTTCACACCGACGCTGGCCGCGGATCTGCGGCGGGCACTGGACGCGGCGAGGGCCGCCGGGCTGAAGCCGGCGGCCCTCATGCCGCACCTGAAGGCGGCCGGTCTGCTCTGAGCGCCGAGGAGGCCGTCGGGCCGGTGCGGGCGGGCCCGTACGGTCCGTGCCCTACAGGCCCAGGTCGCGGTGGACCTTCGTGTTCGACGCCTGGGCGCGGGGGCGCACCACCAGGAGGTCGATGTTGACGTGGCTGGGTCGGGTCACCGCCCAGGTGATGGTGTCGGCCACGTCGTCGGCGGAGAGCGGTGCGGCGACGCCCGCGTAGACCTTCTCCGCCTTCTCGGTGTCGCCGCGGAAGCGCGTGGTGGCGAACTCCTCGGTCTTGACCATGCCCGGGGCGATCTCGATGACGCGTACGGGCTGGCCGACGATCTCCAGGCGGAGGGTCTCGGCGAGGACGCGGGCGCCGTTCTTGGCGGCGACGTAGCCGGCTCCGCCCTCGTACGTCGAGTGGCCGGCGGTGGAGGAGAGCACGACGACCGTGCCGTCGCCGGAGGCCGTGAGGGCGGGGAGCAGGGCCTGGGTGACGTGGAGGGTGCCGATGACGTTGACCTCGTACATCGTGCGCCAGTCGGCGGGGTCGCCGGTGGCGACGGGCTCGGCTCCGATGGCGCCGCCGGCGTTGTTGACGAGTACGTCGCAGCGCTCCAGGGACGCGGCGAAGGCGTCGACGGCGGCGCGGTCGGTGACGTCGAGGGCGTGGGCCGCGGCGGAGTGGCCTGCCGCGGTGATCTCGGCGGCGAGGGCCTCGATGCGGTCCTTGCGACGGGCGGTGAGGACGACGTGGTAGCCGGCTACGGCGAGTTGCCGGGCGGTGGCCGCGCCGATGCCGCTGCTCGCGCCGGTGACTACGGCGGTTCGGGTGGCCGTGCTCATGTGCGGGCTCCTCGCTGGTGCTCGGGCGGTCGTTCCGTCATTCGGTGATTCGGTGATTCGGTCATCCGTACGGGCGGTTCCCCGCCAGCATAGGCGCGGGCGGGGTCGCTCACCGGCCGCGCGGGGCGTACATGATCAAGGCCATGCCGGCCAGGCAGACGAGGGCTCCGGCGATGTCCCAGCGGTCGGGGCGGTAGCCGTCGGCGACAGCGCCCCAGACCAGGGAGCCGGCGACGAAGACGCCGCCGTAGGCGGCGAGGACGCGGGCGAAGTCGCCCTGGGGCTGGAGGGTGGCGACGAAGCCGTAGAGGCCGAGGGCGATGACTCCGGCGCCGATCCAGGCCCAGCCCTTGTGTTCGCGTACGCCCTGCCAGACGAGCCAGGCGCCGCCGATCTCCAGGAGGGCGGCGAGGGCGAAGAGGGAGGCGGAGCGGGCGATGAGCATGGCTCAAAGGTAGGCGGGGGGCCGGGGGCCGGGCGCCGCGGTGCCGGGGTGCCGGGGCGTGGGCAGATGGGGGTGGGCGCGCCCTCGTTCGTGTGATGGTCCGACCGGGCGGGGCGGGTGCTGGCTAGCCTCCGCGCGTGGAGGTGATGGCGGTGCGCCGTGGTGCCGTACGGAGTGTGGTGGTGGCCGGGTTGCTGACGCTCGGCGTGAGTGTGCCGGCGGGAGCCCATGCGTGGGCGGGGCCGGAGGCCGACGTGGCGTATCACGGGCGGGTCGCCCTGTCCCAGGGGAAGCTGCGGATCTGGCTGGTCCCGGAGAACGACGGTCCGGCGGCGCTGGCGAACACGACGGTCCGGGTGCGGCTGTCGGCGGACCTCGCGGACCGGCAGGAACTGGCGGGGGGCTGTGCGCGGGCGGGGCTGCGCGAGGTGGTGTGCGAGACGGGGCCGCTGCCGCTGCACGGACGCGGGCGGCACATCGGGCTGGAGCTGGGGCTGCGGGAGCCGGCGGCGGAGGTGGTGGTGCGGGTCGACACATGGTGGAACGGCGGGGCGACGGACCGGAACCACCTGAACAACGAGCACATGGTGCTGGCGCTCGACACGGGTGATGCCTACGCCTTCTGAGGGCCGGGGCCGGGGCCGGGGCCGGTACCGGGGCCGCGGGGCTCGGCGGCCCCGGGCAGGAGCCAGGAGGCCACGGCCGCCGCCAGCTCGGGGGTGGTGGCGCGGGGTGCGCTCCAGGCGACGTACCCGTCGGGGCGTACGAGGACGCAGTCGGTACGGGGCCGGTCCGCGGGCCAGTGCAGGTGGGTGAGCGGGGTGCCGGGCGGGGTGGCCGGGCCGGGCGGGGTGATCAGTACGAAGCCGCCGGTGCGCAGGGCGGCGTAGAGCCGGTGCCCGTCCGCGAGGGCGAGGTCGGGGGCGCGGCGGCCGGCGGGGCGGCGGGTGCCGGACGGGGGCGGGTAGGAGAGGCCGACGCCGGAGATCACGCCGAGTGCGCGGTCCAGAAGGGCGTCGGGGCGGGGGAGGTGGGGGAGGACTGCGGCGAGGACGCCGCCGGCGCGGCGGGCGGGGCCGGAGGCCGTGACGGTGCGGACGAGGGCGCCGCTGACGCGCAGGACGAGGCGGCCGACGGGGTGGCGTTCGCGGTGGTAGCTGTCGAGGAGCGCTTCGGGGTCGGGGGACCGGCCGAGGAGGGCGGCGGCGAGCTTCCAGGAGAGGTTGGCGGCGTCCTGGAGGCCCGTGTTCATGCCGAGGCCGCCGGCGGGGGAGTGGACGTGGGCGGCGTCACCGGCGAGGAAGACGCGGCCGCAGCGGTAGTGGGGGACCTGGCGTTCGTCGCTGTGGAAGCGGGAGATCCAGCGGGGGGCGTGCATGCCGTGGTCGGTGCCGAGGGCGGTGCGGGCGATGGAGCGGAGCTCGTCGAGGCCGACGGGGTCCGTGTCGGCGGCGCGGCCGTCGCGGTGCCAGCCGATGACGCGGTACCAGCCGTCGCCGAAGGGGACGACGAAGGCGAAGGCTTCGGCGTTGCCGTTGGCGGCGAGGAGGTCCGCGGGCGGGTCGGTCAGGCGGACGTCGGCGAGGACCATGGAGCGGACGACGGCTTCGGCGCCGGGGAAGGGCAGGCCGAGGGCTTGGCGGACGGTGGAACGGACTCCGTCGGCGCCGACCGCATGGCGGGCGTGGAGGGTGGAGGGGGTGGTGAGGGCGGAGGGGGTGGTGTGGGCGGGGGTGTTGGGGCTGGTGGTGCGGAGGTCGAGGGTGACGCTGTCCCGGTCCTGGTGGAGGCCGACGAGTTCGCAGTCATATCGGATGTCCACACCTGTGGACAACGCACGACGCTCCAGCAGTTTCTCTGTCTCATATTGAGGGGTGATGAGGACGAACGGATAGCGGCTGCGAAGCCGTTGGAGGGAGAGAATCATGCCTTCGAAGGGGCGTACGCGGTCGATCCGGCGGCCGGTGGAGACGAGCTCGTCGGCGAGGCCGCGGGCATCGAGCAGTTCGAGGGTGCGCGCGTGCACGGCGAACGCACGGGTGAGGTTGGCGGCGGTGCGGGGGCGGCGTTCGACGAGGGTGACGGCGAGCCCGGCGGCGGCGAGGTCTCCGGCGAGGAGCAGCCCCGTGGGGCCGGCGCCGACCACGACGACATCGAGCAGTTCCGCTGGATCGGTCATGCTCCGGCAGTCTGCCAGCCGGGGGCCTCCGGAGCGCGGAGCCAGGCCCGTGCCCGTGCCGGGTCGGGTGGCGCCGGGTGTGACGTTGACAGCACTAGGTGGCGGGTGAGAGAGGTAGTTGGCGAGACTCGTTTCGGTTTCCCGGGTCGGATGGGCCCCTGCGCCGGGGCACGCGCTGGGATCTTTCGGAGACGGCTCCAGCATCTCGTGTCGGATGGGCGGCGACGGCTCCCGGATGCTCGCAGCGCGGGATGAGATGGGCGCGCGGGTGGTGCCGGGCAGGCCGGGCCGGCTCAGGCTGTGCCGGGCAGGCCGGGCCGGGTCAGGCCGGGCTGGGTTAGGCCGTGCCGGTCACGCCAGGTCGGTCAGGCCGGGCCGAATTCGACGAGTGCTTCGTCGACGATGCGTTCCAGGCGGGCGTGGTGCGCGCCGCGCCAGTAGACGCGCTCGCAGTCCGCGCACTGGGCGAAGACGTCGTAGGAGCGCTGGGTGCCGTCTTCCAGGCGCTCGCCGACGCTGTCCTTGTCGGCATCGCGGAGCGTGCCGTTGCAGGCGGTGCAGCGGGTCCAGGGCGCGAGCGCGGGGGCGAAGCGGCCGAGGATGTCGCGCAGTTGCTCGTCGGGGTTGTCGCTGTAGACGTAGGCACCGGCGAAGATCTCGCGGCGGCGCAGCAGTCCGCGGTCGCGGGAGAGCAGGACGCGCTGTTCTGCGGCGGAGCGGGTGGCGAGGGCGGGGTCGCCGATGTCCTCGTTCTCGTACGCGGCGTCGACGCCGAGGAGGCGTAGGCGGCGGGCGAGGGTGCCGAGGTGGACGTCGAGGAGGAAGCGGAGGGGGGCGCCGGGGACGTTCTGGGGGCGGTCCACCGCGAACACCTCGACGGACTGGCCGTCTTGGGGGACGTAGGAGACGGGCACCTCGTGTCCGTCGACGAGGAGCCGGCCGACTTCGGTGAGCGGGACGCCGGCCGATTCGACGACGTGACCGAGGCTGGAGGCGCCGTCGGTCGTGGTCGGCACCCGTTCCGCACGCCGGCTGGGCGGGGCGAAGAGGCGCAGTTCAGGGGCGAGGGTGAGCTGAATGCCGGGTCCGTTCACCCGGTCAGCATGCCACTGCCGGAGGGTGGTCGCGGCCGAATTACGCGCGGTTGCGCGGGCCGGGCCTCTGCCCGCCGGCCCGTTCTCCGGCGGCTGGCGCCGCCTTGGCGGGCTGCCCTAGCTCAGGGGGTAGCGCCAGTTCTGGCTGGGGTGGGGGACGCCGGGCGGGTACTCGAAGTCGACTTCGCCGAGGCAGGTGAAGCCCGCCCGGCGGCACACCGCGTTGGACGCCGGGTGGTCCGTGCCGGGGAAGGCGTGGACGGCGGACCGGGTGCCGTGGGTGCGGGCGTAGGCCAGGAGTTCCGCCAAGGCGGCCACGGCCAGCCCGCGCCCCTGGTACTCCGGCAGCACGCCCCAGCCGGCCTCGTACACCGGCTCGCCCCGCCACTCCCGCTCCCAGAAGCCGACCGAGCCGACCGGTTCCGCGGTGTCCGCGAGGGCGACCCGGAACATCCGCCCGGCCGCGGGCTCCCGGGCGCTGAGTGCCTCGTACCGCTGCTGGCGGCCGGCGAGCTTCTCCTCGCTCTCCGGCCCGCCGAGGAACCGCGTCATCTCGGCCGAGTTCTTGCGCAGCAGCAGCGGGAAGTCCTCCGGGGCCCAGGCGGTCAGCCGGACCTGGACGGGGTTCCCTCTTCGCGTCATGCGGCGAGGCTACGTCCGGGGACCGCGCCCCCGCGCCCGGTTATCCGCCCGGCCCCGTGCCCGGTCCGGCGTCCGGTCCCGCGCCCGGTCCCGTGCCCGGCCCCGTGCCCGGTCCCGTGCGCGGTCCCGCCACCGGCCCGCCCCCGCACCCCGCCCCCCCGTCGCCTGGGGCAGGGGGTGGCGCCGGACGTGAGGGAGGGAGGGGCTCGGCGGGCGGAGCCCGCGCCGCCTGGCGCACCCGAGGGGCGCGGAGCGGGGGCTCGGCCGGCCGAGCGGGGTGCGCGCAGCGGAAAACGGCGGTCGGGCGGTCAGGGCCAGACGAGGCAGTACGGCTGGTGGCCCGCCTCGTGGAGGCGGTGGGAGAAGTCCTGCCACTCGTGGAGGAGCTGGTAGACGTTGAACGCGTCCCGCGGGCCGCCGCGGTCCGGGACCGTGGACCAGATGAAGGCGGCGGCGCCCACCGACTCCTCGCCGATGCCGCGCAGCGGGTCGACCACGGTCATGGGGAGCTTGACCACCGCGTAGTCGGGGTGCAGGACCACGAGTTCCAGTGGGGGCACCTTGTGGAGGGGTATGCCCTCGATGCCGGTGAGGACCATCGCGGCCACCGTCTCCGGCTTGATCTTGCTGAAGAGGCCGCCCATGCCCAGCTCGTCGCCGCCGAGCTCCTCGGGCCGCATCGTCACGGGGACGCGGGCCGCCGTGGCGCCGTCGGGGGCGCCGAAGTATTTGTACGTCACTCCCATGCCGCGCCCCCTGGGGCGGTCGTCGGGGGCGTCCAGTGGGTTCGGGACGGCATCGGCGGCCTCGGTGGAGCGGCGGCGGTGCTTGCCGCGGCGGCGGGATTCGCGGGCCTCGCGGGCGCGCTGCGGGTCCAGGCCGTCGGTACCCTCGCCCGGTCCACCACCGCGTTGCATATCTCCACCCGACTGGTATTACCTGCCCCGGCCCCGCAGCCCCCGCCACGCAGCCTGATCATCATGGCAGTGACCTCCCCCGCGGCGGCGCGGTGAAACGCCCGTCCGCAAGTCTGTCGCGGCCTCTGAGACCATGGCTGGTGTGAGCTACCCGTACCCGTATGAAGCCCCAGTTTCGCAGACGCTCTTCGAGCGCGCGTCCCTCGTGACCCCCGGCGGCGTGAACTCTCCCGTGCGCGCCTTCCGCGCCGTGGGCGGTACGCCCCGGTTCATGGTGTCCGGCACCGGTCCGTACCTCACGGACGCGGACGGACGGGAGTACGTCGACCTCGTCTGCTCGTGGGGACCGATGATTCTCGGCCACTCCCACCCCGAGGTGATCGCGGCCGTCCAGGCTGCCGTCGCCCGCGGTACCTCCTTCGGTACGCCCGGTGAGGGCGAGGTCGCGCTCGCCGAGGAGATCGTCGCGCGCGTCGAGCCCGTCGAGCAGGTGCGCCTGGTGTCCTCCGGCACGGAGGCGACCATGTCGGCGATCCGGCTGGCGCGCGGCTTCACCGGGCGCGCCAAGATCGTGAAGTTCGCCGGCTGCTACCACGGTCACGTGGACGCGCTGCTGGCCGCCGCCGGTTCCGGTCTCGCGACCTTCGCGCTGCCGGACACCCCCGGTGTGACGGGCGCGCAGGCCGGCGACACGATCGTGCTCCCCTACAACGACCTGGAAGCGGTACGGGCGGCCTTCGCCGCGCACCCGGGCGAGATCGCCTGTGTGATCACCGAGGCCGCGCCCGGCAACATGGGCGTGGTGCCGCCGGGGGAGGGCTTCAACCAGGGGCTCGCCGACCTGTGCCGCGCGGACGGCGCGCTGTACATCTCCGACGAGGTCATGACCGGTTTCCGTACCTCCCGCGCGGGCTGGTACGGCGTGGACGGGGTGCGGCCCGACCTGATGACCTTCGGCAAGGTCATGGGCGGCGGCTTCCCGGCCGCGGCCTTCGGCGGCCGCGCGGACGTGATGGGCCACCTCGCGCCCGTCGGCCCGGTCTACCAGGCGGGCACCCTGTCGGGTAACCCGGTGGCCACCGCCGCCGGTCTCGCGCAGCTGCGGCTGCTCGACGAGGCGGCGTACGCGAAGGTCGGCGCGGTCTCGCGGGAGATCCAGGGCCTGGTGACGGCCGCGCTCGCCAAGGAGGGCGTGGCGCACCGGCTGCAGACCGCATCCAGCATGTTCTCCGTCTTCTTCACCGAGGACGAGGTCCGCAACTACGAGGACGCCAAGAAGCAGGAGTCCTTCCGCTTCAACGGGTTCTTCCACTCGATGCTGGCGCAGGGCGTCTACCTGCCGCCGTCGGCCTTCGAGTCCTGGTTCGTTTCCACCGCACACGACGAGCAGGCGGTCGAGCGGATCGCGGCCGCGCTGCCGGCCGCCGCCCGGGCCGCCGCGGAGGCCACCGCATGAGCGCGCCCGACTACGCCGCCGGAAGCACCCCCGACCTGACCGTCGTGCACCTGGTGCGCCACGGTGAGGTGCACAACCCGGACGGGATCCTGTACGGGCGCCGCGCGGGCTACCACCTGTCCGAGCTGGGGCGGCAGATGGCCGACCGGGTCGCCGAGCACCTGGGGGGCCGTGACATCACCCACGTGGTGGCCTCCCCGCTGGAGCGGGCGCAGGAGACGGCGGAGCCGATCGCCAAGAGCCACGGTCTGGACCTGGCCACGGACGCGCGGCTGCTGGAGGCGGGCAACGTCTTCGAGGGCAAGACCTTCGGCGTCGGCGACGGCGCGCTGCGCAAGCCGGGCAACTGGAAGCACCTGACGAACCCGTTCAAGCCGTCCTGGGGCGAGCCGTACGTCGAGCAGGTGGTCCGGATGATGAGCGCGCTGGAGACGGCGCGCGACGCGGCCCGCGGCCACGAGGCGGTGGCGGTCAGCCACCAGCTGCCGATCTGGATCGTGCGCAGCTTCGCGGAGAAGCGCCGGCTGTGGCACGACCCGCGGCGCCGCCAGTGCACGCTGGCCTCGCTGACGTCCTTCACGTACCAGGGCGACAAGCTGGTGTCGGTGGGCTACAGCGAGCCGGCCCGGGATCTGGTCCCGGCGCACCTGCTGGCGGGTGCGAAGCCGGTGAAGGGCAAGTCGAAGGCGTTCGGCGCCTGATCGCCTGATCGTCTGAGCGCTTTGTCGCTTGATCAACGGTCTGTTACGAACCGTTACAGCTTTACCTAATTAAATACAAGTCGCATGGGAATCACCGTTCTAGTGCCGCACAACTCATCGAATTGTCCGTTTATATGGGCATTGACGTGTGGGTGGCGGGGGACGACGAGGACGGTGACATGCGCGACTTCAGTCGAAGGGGAGTGCTCGGACTCGGACTTGGCGCCACGGCGGCGGCCGGCATCGCCGGCTGCGGCTTCGGGGGCGCGGGTTCGGGCGGCCCGGGGCGGGGGGACTCCACTCCCGGCCCGGGCGGACCTCCGGTCAGGGCCATGGGCGACGGCTCCACGGCCGATACCGGTCCGCAGCCGAACCAGCCGGACAAGCCCGTGCCGCTCCAGCCGGGCGAGACCCCGCCGCAGTTCGTCGTCTTCAGCTGGGACGGGGCGGGGGAGGTCGGCAACGGTCTCTTCCCGCGCTTCCTCAAGCTCGCCAAGGACCACGGCGCGGCCATGACCTTCTTCCTCTCCGGCCTCTACCTCCTGCCCGAGTCGAAGAAGGCCCTCTACCAGCCGCCGAACAACCCCGTCGGGGCCTCGGACATCGGCTACCTCAAGGACGAGAACGTCCGCAACACCCTGAAGTGCCTGCGCGAGGCATGGCTGGACGGCCACGAGGTGGGGACCCACTTCAACGGCCACTTCTGCGGCGGGGCGGGCTCCGTCGGCCGCTGGAGCCCCGAGGACTGGCACAGCGAGATCGACCAGGCCGTGTCGTTCGTCACCAACTGGCGCACGAACACCGGCTTCACCGACCTGGAGCCGCTGCCCTTCGACTACCGCAAGGAGCTCGTCGGCGCCCGTACCCCCTGCCTCCTCGGCCGGGACGGCCTGCTGCCCGCCGCCGGGAGCCTGGGCTGGCGCTACGACTCCAGCTCACCCGGCGGCCTCCAGACCTGGCCGGTGAAGAAGTCGGGGCTCTGGGACCTGCCGCTGCAGTCCCTGCCCTTCCCCGGCCACTCCTTCGAGGTGCTGTCGATGGACTACAACATCCTCGCCAACCAGTCGAAGAACACCACCAGGGGCGTCCCGGCCAACTACCCCGGCTGGCGCTCCCAGGCCACCGCCACCTACCTCGGGGGCTTCCGGCGGGCGTACGAGACGAACCGTGCTCCGCTCTTCATCGGCAACCACTTCGAGGAGTGGAACGGCGGCATCTACATGGACGCCGTCGAGGAAGCCCTCAAGGGCATGGCGGACAAAAGGGACGTACGGCTCGTATCCTTCCGGCAGTTCGCCGACTGGCTGGACGTCCAGGACCCCAAGGTGCTCGGCCGGCTGCGCGGTCTGGCCCCCGGTCAGTCGCCGGCCGGCGGCTGGGGGGCCTACCTCGCCACCGCCTGACCAGGGCATTGGCAGGGCGCCGGGGGGCGCGGAAGATCGACGGATTGCTCATGCGAAACTTTTCACATGAGCCTTAGCCGCGCACGTGTCCGTCGACGCAGCAGCCGCTCGACCAGCGGTCGCGCCCTCCTGCTGACCGCGGCGACCGCCGCGGGCGTCCTGGTCCTGGCGTCCTGCACCTCGGCGGACGGCAAGCCCTCCGGCGGGTCCGGCGGCAACTACGTCGTGGGCCCGACCGGCATCTCCACCGTCGCCGCCGGTGAGCGCGCCGCGGCTCCGAAGCTCGACGGCGGGACCGTCGACGGCCAGACCCTCGACACCACCACCCTCAAGGGCAAGGTCGTCGTCCTCAACGTGTGGGGCTCCTGGTGCCCGCCGTGCCGCGGCGAGGCCAAGTACTTCGCGAAGGCATCGAAGGAGTACGCCGACGCCGGCGCGGACGTCGCCTTCGTCGGGATCAACACCCGCGACACCAGCACGCAGAACGCGACCGCCTTCGAGGAGACTTACGGGATCACCTACCCGAGCCTCTTCGACCCGGATGGGAAGCTGATGCTCCGCTTCCCCAAGGGCACGCTCAACCCGCAGGCCATCCCCTCCACGATCGTCCTCGACAAGGAGGGCAAGATCGCTGCCCGCGCGCTGGTCGCGATCAACGACGAGCAGCTCCGCTCGATGATCGACCCGCTCGTCGCGGAGAAGTGACCCGGTGCTCGCCGTGGTCCCCGATCTCCTCCTCGCCGCCGAGCCGACGGGCATGAACACCACCGTCCTGAACGGGACGCTGCTGCTCGCCCTTCCCATCTCGGTCCTGGCCGGACTCGTCTCCTTCTTCTCGCCCTGCGTGCTCCCCCTGGTCCCCGGCTACCTGTCCTACGTGACCGGGGCCGGCGGCGCCGACCTCGCCGAAGCGCGGCGCGGCAGGATGCTGGCGGGCGCGAGCCTGTTCATCCTCGGCTTCACCGCCGTCTTCGTCTCCACGGGCGCGCTCTTCGGGTTCTTCGGCTCCACCCTCCAGGAGCACCGGACGCTCATCTCCCGGATCCTGGGCGTCGTCGTCATCCTGATGGGCCTCTTCTTCATGGGGGCGATCCCCGGCCTGACGATGCGGGAGTTCCGCTTCCACCGGAAGCCGACGGCGGGCCTGCTCGGCGCGCCGCTCCTCGGCGTCCTCTTCGGCGTCGGCTGGGCTCCCTGCATCGGCCCGACCCTGGCGGCCGTCACCACGCTGTCCATGGACCAGGCGAGCGCCGGCCGCGGCGCGCTGCTGACCGTCGCCTACTGCCTGGGCCTCGGCGTGCCCTTCCTCCTCGCCGCGGTCGCCTTCCGCAAGGCGCTCGGCACTTTCAGCTGGGTGAAGCAGCACTATGCGTGGGTGATGCGGATCGGTGGCGGCATGCTGATCCTGACCGGCCTGCTGCTCGTCACAGGAGCGTGGGACAGCATCGTCAGCGACATGCAGCAATGGACCGACAGCTTCACGGTGGGGATCTGAGGACTTAACGCACATGAGTACGACAGACAAGGCGCCCGCCGAGGCGCCGCAGCAATCCGAGGACGCCGCCGAGCCCGCGCTCGGCGCCGCCGGCGCCCAGCTGTCCACCGCACCCGTGGAGGACGCGCCCACCGGAGCGGCCGCCGGCTTCGGGGTCATCGGCTGGGCCCGCTGGTTCTGGCGCCAGCTCACCTCCATGCGGGTCGCGCTGATCCTGCTCTTCCTGCTGTCGCTGGGCGCCATCCCCGGCTCCCTGATCCCGCAGACCTCCGTCGACGCGATGAAGGTCGCCGAGTGGCAGCGGACCCACGAGTTCTGGGTGCCGCTCGCCGAGAAGCTCCAGCTCTTCGACGTCTACACGTCGTTCTGGTTCTCCGCGATCTACATCCTGCTGTTCGTGTCGCTGATCGGCTGCATCGTGCCGCGCACCTGGCAGTTCGTCGGCCAGCTCCGCGGCCGCCCGCCGGCCGCCCCCAAGCGGCTCGACCGGCTCCCCGCCCACACCACCTGGCGCACCGATACCTCCCCCGACGAGGTCCTCGCCCACGCCACGACCCTGCTGGGCCGGCGCCGGTTCCGCACCGAGGGCGGGACGGGCCACGTCGCGGCGGAGAAGGGCTACCTCCGCGAGACCGGGAACCTGGTCTTCCACCTCGCCCTGATCGTGATGCTGGTCGCCTTCGCCTGGGGCAAGCTCTACACGTCCGAGGGCGGCAAGCTCGTCCTGCGCGGCAGCGGCTTCTCGAACACGCTCACCCAGTACGACGACTTCAAGTCCGGCAGCCTCTTCACCCCCGACGACCTGCCGCCCTTCAGCTTCACGCTGGACAGGTTCGACGCCACGTACGAGAAGACCGGCCCGCAGAAGGGCACCCCGCGCGACTTCAAGGCGTACGTCACCCTCAGCAAGGGCGCCCACGGGGCCCCGCAGAAGGCCGAGATCGAGGTCAACAAGCCCCTCGAAGTCGACGGGGCAAAGGTCTACCTGCTCGGCCACGGCTACGCGCCGGTCATCTCGGTGACCGACCCCACCGGCAAGGTGATCTTCCGCAACGCCGTGCCGATGCTGCCCCAGGACTCGAACCTGACCTCGGCCGGCGCCATCAAGGTCACCGACGGCTACAGGAACAAGAACGGCGAGAAGGAGCAGCTCGGCTTCTCCGCCCAGTTCGTACCGACCTTCGCGGGCAAGGGCGGCGGCACGATGCTCTCGCAGTTCCCCGCCGCGGACCTCCCCGTCATCGCCCTCAACGCCTACCACGGCAGCCTCGGCGTGGACTCCGGTCTGCCGCAGAACGTGTACCAGCTGGACACGCGCAAGATGCAGCAGTTCACGAAGGAGAACGGCGACCCGTTCGCCCAGATGCTGGAGCCCAAGGAGACGATGACCCTGCCCGACGGCGCGGGCACCGTGACCTTCGAGGGCATTGAGCGCTGGGCCACCTTCTCCGTCACCCGCCAGCCCGGCAGCGGCCTCGCCCTCGCGGGCGCGATCGCCGCCATCGCGGGCCTGGCAGGATCGCTGTTCATCCAGCGCCGCCGGATCTGGGTCCGGGCGGTGGCCGGCAAGGACGGCGTGACCGTCGTCGAGATGGCGGGCCTGGGCCGCAGCGAGTCCGCCAGGCTCCCGCAGGAGCTGGCGGACCTGGCCGCCGTGTTGCACGAGCGGGCGCCGTCGGCGCCCCACCCTGTCGAAGCACAAGCAGAAGCAGAAGAAGAACAAGGAGAGCGCGGATGACGCTGCTCGCAGCCGCAGCCAACGAGAGTCTGGCTGAGATCAGCAACAAACTGATCTACGCGTCGATGGCGGTCTACACCCTCGCCTTCTTCGCTCACATCACCGAGTGGGTCTTCGGCAGCCGCAGCAAGGTGGGCCGCACGGCCGCCGCGCTGACCGGGAGCGGGGCCGGGGCGCGGGGCGCGGCCCCGGCCGTCCAGGTCCGGGGCGCGGGCGCCACCGCCGTCCTCGACAAGCCGCAGGTCCCCGACAAGCCGCAGGTCGTCACGCGCTCCGCCGCGGGCACCCGCGACGTCCCGGACGGCCCCGGCGCGGCCGGCGGCACCGAGAAGGGCGACCTGTACGGGCGGATCGCGATCTCGCTGACCGTGCTCGCCTTCCTCATCGAGGCGGCCGGCGTGGTCGCCCGCGCGCTGTCGGTGCAGCGGGCCCCCTGGGGCAACATGTACGAGTTCTCGATCACCTTCTCCACGGTGGCCGTCGGCGCGTACCTGGCTCTGCTGGCCCTGAAGAAGAACGTCCGCTGGCTCGGCCTGATCCTGGTCACGACCGTCCTGCTGGACCTCGGCATCGCCGTGACCTGGCTGTACACCGAGAGCGACCAGCTGGTTCCGGCGCTGCACTCGTACTGGCTGTGGATCCACGTCTCCACCGCGATCTTCTGCGGCGCGGTCTTCTACATCGGCGCGGCCGGCGCGGTCCTCTACCTCTTCCGCGACTCCTACGAGGCCAAGCTGGCCTCCGGCGGGAAGCCGGGCCGGTTCGCCACCTCGGTCATGGAGCGGCTGCCCTCGGCGGGCTCGCTCGACAAGTTCTCGTACCGGATCAACGCCGCCGTCTTCCCGCTGTGGACGTTCACGATCATCGCGGGAGCGATCTGGGCGGGCGACGCCTGGGGCCGCTACTGGGGCTGGGACCCCAAGGAGGTCTGGTCCTTCGTGACCTGGGTGGCCTACGCCTGCTACCTGCACGCCCGCGCCACCGCCGGCTGGAAGGGCCGCAAGGCCGCGTACCTCGCGCTCTTCGCCTTCGCCTGCTGGATCTGGAACTACTACGGCGTCAACATCCTGCTCAGCGGCAAGCACTCGTACGCGGGCGTCTGACCCGGCCGTACCCGACCGCACGGCGAAGCCGGTGTCCCGCCCCCGTGGCGGGACACCGGCTTCGCCGCGTACGGGCCTCAGGGCCGGGCGGCCGCCGGAACCGGCTCGGGGGCCGCGTCGGGGTCGCGTACGGGCGCGGCCGGCCGGCGCAGCCCCGGCGCGGTGACCGCGGCCGCCACCAGCACCGCCGCGAACGGCACGAGCAGCGCGGCCCGGTACCCGTCGAGCGGATCGGCGTACGCGGCGGACACCGCGGTCACCGCGGACAGGCCGAGCGCCGCGCCGAACTGGAACGAGGTGTACAGCAGCCCGCCGGCGAGACCTTGCTCCTCCTCCGCGACGCCCTCGGTCGCCACGATGGTCAGCGGCCCGTAGACCAAGGCGAAGGCGAGCCCCAGCAGGATCAGGCTCGGCAGCATCACCAGGTAGCTCCAGTCGGCGCCGAGCGGCAGGAAGAGCCCGTACGAGAGCGCCGCGAGGAGCAGCCCGGCGAAGATCAGCCGGCTGTTGCCGAAGCGGGCCACCAGCCTCGGCACCACCGTGGGCGAGAGCACCGCGTCGATGCCGATGACCACCATCGCGAGGCTGGTCTGGAGCGTGGACCAGCCGCGCAGCTCCTGCAGGTACAGCACGGCCAGGAACTGGAAGCCGAAGAAGGCGCCCGAGAACAGCATTCCGGCGGCGTTCGCCCGCAGCAGCGGCCGCGACCGCAGCACCCCGGGGCGGACCAGCGGTTCGGGGGCCCGCCGCTCGACCGCGGCGAACAGCGCCAGCAGCGCCAGCCCCGCCCCCACCGTCGCGGCGGTCCACCCGGCCCCGGCGTGCGCGGCCCGCTCCACGCCGAGCACCAGCAGCACCACCGCCGAGGTCACCAGCACCCCGCCGGCCAGGTCGAGCCGCTGCCCGGTCACCCGCCGCGGCCGCGGCGACTTCGGTACGAGGGCCAGGGCGCCCACCAGGATCACCGCGGCCAGCACCACCGGCGCGAAGAACACCCAGCGCCAGCCGGCGGAGGTGAGCAGCCCGCCCGCGACCAGGCCGATGGAGAACCCGCCGGCGGCCGTGCCGGAGTAGACGAGCAGGGCCTTGTCGCGCTGCGGCCCCTCGTCGAATCCGGTGGTGATGACCGACAGCCCGGCCGGGGTCATGAAGGCCGCGGCGACCCCCGTCATGAACCGGGCGGTGATCAGTTGCCAGCCCTCGGTGGCGAGGCCGCCGAGGCCGGAGAAGAGCAGGAAGACGGTGAGCCAGCCGACGAACATCTGCCGCCGCCCGAACAGGTCGGCGGCCCGGCCGCCCAGCAGCATGAAGCCGCCGTAGCCGAGGACGTAGGCGCTCATCACCCACTGGAGTTCGCCGGTTTCGAGGCCGAGGTCGGCGCGGATGGACGGCAGGGCGACGTTCAGCATCGCGACGTCGATGCCTTCGAGGAAGATCGCGCCGCACAGGACGAGCAGCACGCCCAGGCGGCGGCCGCGGATGGGACTGGACATGGGTGTCCTCGCAGAAGGGAGTTGAGGGGGTGACCGTTGCCGGTGGGACCACCCTCGCCCGCCGTTCCGCGGGGAACAACGCCGAAGAACGCAACGTTCGTTCAGTCATGCTTACCGACCGCGACGAGCTGGACTGCTTCCTGATCCTCGCCGGGGAACTGCACTTCGGCCGGACCGCCGAACGGATGCTGCTCTCGCGGGCCCGCGTCAGCCAGCTCGTCCAGCGGCTGGAGCGGCGCGTCGGCGCGCCGCTGTTCCTGCGCACCAGCCGCAGTGTCGCCCTCACCGCCCTCGGCCGCCAGCTCCGCGCCGACCTCGAACCCCACCACCGGGGCATCGCGCGGGCGCTGGAGCGGGCCGCGGCGACGGCCCGCGCCGCCGACGGGGTCCTGCACGTCGGCTTCACCACCCCGCCCGCCGGGGAGCTCGTCCTCAAGGCCGCCGAAGCGATGCGGGCCACCCATCCCGGGCTCGCCGTCGAGGTGTGCGAGGTGCCGCTGTCCGACCCGTACGGGCAGCTGCGCAGCGGGGACTTCGACGTGCAGTTCGCGGAGTTCCCGGTACGGGAGGCCGACCTCGGCGAGGGGCCCGCGCTGCTCACCGAGGCGCGGGTGCTGGCGGTGGCCGCCGGGGACCCGCTGGCCGCGCGGGAGTCCGTCTCGCTGGAGGAGCTGGCCGGGGTCCCGCTGCTGACCGTCGCCGGGGACCTGCCCCCGTACCGGCGCGAGCACCAGGCGCCGGCCCGCACCCCGGCGGGCCGGCCGATCCGGCGGGGGCCGGAGGTGACGAACATGCAGGAGGCGCTGATGCAGGTCGCCGCGGGCCGGGGCGCGCTGCTGACGTCGGCCCACACGGCGACGTACTACGCCCGCCCGGGGGTGGCGTACGTGCCGTTCGCGGACGCGGAGCCGGTCGGCTACGGCCTGGTCTGGCGCGCGGCCGACAACTCCGGCGCGGTACGGGCCTTCGCGCGCGCGGCGCTCGAAGCGGCGGGCGGGGGCGGGAGCGGGGGCGGGGCGGCGTAGGAGGCGCGGTCCGGGTGCGGGCCGGGCCCGCGTCCGGCGTCCGGCCCGCGTCCGGCCCGCGCCCGGCGCCCCGTCCGGGGCCG
Organism: Streptomyces antarcticus; assembly: GCF_026627255.1. Classification (GTDB taxonomy): domain Bacteria; phylum Actinomycetota; class Actinomycetes; order Streptomycetales; family Streptomycetaceae; genus Streptomyces; species Streptomyces antarcticus. The sequence continues at coordinate 51,601 of NZ_JAPNLM010000024.1, forward strand.
GTGGGGCCGCCGTCCGTCCGGGGAATCCGACGATCCGTCAGGTCATCTGTCCCGGACCCTTGACTCCGTACCCGGCGGTAGCCATTCTCGACGCACCGATTGTGGGGAACATGTCAACGCCCTGTCATGGGTTGGCCGTGTCCCCGGACGGTTCCGGTACCCCCAGACCGCGCGATCCGCCGACCGAAGACACGGTGATGACGATGACCCACCCCGCCCGCCGCAGACCAGGCCCGTTCGGCCTGCTGACGCTGTGCCTCGCCGTGGCGGCGCTCCTGCTCGGCCTCGCACCCGCCTCCTCCGCCGACCCCGGCTGGTGGAACCCGACCGCGCGGCCCGCCCCCGACTCCGCCATCAACGTCACCGGCGAGCCCTTCAAGGGCACCGACGCCCAGGGCAAGGTCCGCGGGTTCGTCGACGCCCACGACCACCTGATGTCGAACGAGGGCTTCGGCGGGCGCCTGATCTGCGGCAAGCCGTTCTCCGAACAGGGCATCACCGACGCCCTCAAGGACTGTCCGGAGCACTACCCCGACGGCACCCTCGCGATCTTCGACTACATCACCAACGGCGGCGACGGGAAGCACGACCCCGACGGCTGGCCGACCTTCAAGGACTGGCCCGCCCACGACTCGCTGACCCACCAGCAGAACTACTACGCCTGGGTCGAGCGGGCCTGGCGCGGCGGCCAGCGCGTCCTGGTCAACGACCTCGTCACCAACGGCGTCATCTGCTCGGTCTACTTCTTCAAGGACCGCGGCTGCGACGAGATGACCGCCATCCGCCTCGAAGCGCAGAAGACCTACGACATGCAGGCCTACATCGACAAGATGTACGGCGGCCCGGGCAAGGGCTGGTTCCGCATCGTCACCGACTCCACACAGGCCCGCCAGGTCATCGAGCAGGGCAAGCTGGCCGTCGTCCTCGGCGTCGAGACCTCCGAGCCGTTCGGCTGCAAGCAGATCCTCGACATCGCCCAGTGCAGCCGCGCCGACGTCGACCGCGGCCTGGACGAGCTGCACGCGCTCGGCGTGCGCAGCATGTTCCTGTGCCACAAGTTCGACAACGCGCTGTGCGGGGTCCGCTTCGACTCGGGCGCCCTGGGCACGGCCATCAACGTGGGACAGTTCCTGTCGACCGGCACCTTCTGGCAGACCGAGCGGTGCACCGGCCCGCAGCACGACAACCCGATCGGCCTGGCGGCGGCCGCGTCCGCCGAGAAGCAGCTCCCCGCGGGCGTGTCCGTACCGGCGTACGCCGCCGACGCGCAGTGCAACACCCGCGGCCTCACCGACCTCGGCGAGTACGCCGTACGCGGGATGATGAAACGCAAGATGATGCTGGAGATCGACCACATGAGCGTCAAGGCCGCGGGCCGGGCCTTCGACATCCTGGAGTCCGAGTCCTACCCGGGCGTCATCTCCTCGCACAGCTGGATGGACATCGACTGGACCGAGCGCCTCTACAAGCTCGGCGGGTTCGCCGCCCAGTACATGAGCGGCTCCGAGGCGTTCAGCGCCGAGGCCAAGCGCACGGACGCCCTGCGCGACAAGTACGGCGTCGGCTACGGATACGGCACCGACATGAACGGCGTCGGCGGCTGGCCCGGCCCCCGCGGCGCCGACACCCCCAACCCGGTGCGGTACCCCTTCCGCAGCACCGACGGCGGATCGGTCATCGACAAGCAGACCACCGGGCAGCGCACCTGGGACCTCAACACCGACGGCGCCTCCCACTACGGCCTGGTCCCCGACTGGATCGAGGACGTCCGCATCACCGGCGGCCAGGGCGTCGTGGACGACCTCTTCAAGGGCGCCGAGTCCTACCTCGGCACCTGGGGCGGATCCGAGAAGCACAAGGCCGGCGTGAACCTCGCGGCGCGCGCGCCCGCGGCGGCCAGCTCCGCCGAGTGGAACCCGTTCACGAGCTACGCCCCCGGCCGCGCCGTCGACGGCGACCGCGGCACCCGCTGGGCGAGCGACTGGAGCGACGACCAGTGGCTCCAGGTCGACCTCGGGTCCCCGGCCCTCGTCGGCCGCGTCACCCTCGACTGGGAACGCGCCCACGCCAGGGCGTACCGCATCGAGGTCTCCGCCGACGGCACGAACTGGCGGTCCGTCTGGTCCACCACCGCCGGTGACGGCGGCCTGGACACCGCGCAGTTCACCGGCGTGCCGGCGCGCTACGTACGCGTCCACGGGGTGGGGCGCGGCACCCAGTGGGGCTACTCGCTCCACGAGGTCGGCGTCTACAGCCGCTGACGGGCAGCTGACGGGCACGGTTCGACCCACCGGGTCCGGCCGGGGCGGCGCCACCGCCCCGGCCGGACCCGGCCCGCTCCCACCGAAGGGACCGCATGGCACGCACGCCGTTGCCCGAGCGGCGCCGCCAGCTGACGGAGGCGGCGATCCGGGTGATGACCCGCGAAGGGGTCGCCCGGGCGACGACCCGGTCCATCTCCGCCGAGGCGGGCGTCTCGCTGAGCGTCTTCCACTACTGCTTCGACTCCAAGCAGGCCCTCTTCGAGTCCGTCATCACCGCCATCACCGACCACTACGTCACGGTGGTGAAGGAGGCGATCCGGCCCCGCCCCACCCTGCGCGAGACCATCCGGGCGGGCTTCGAGGCCTACTGGGACCACGTGCGCGCCCACCCGGGCGAGCACATGCTGACCTACGAGCTCACCCAGTACGCCCTGCGCCAGCCCGGCTTCGGCCACCTGGCCCGGCGCCAGTACGAGCTGTACGGGGAGACCTACGCCGAACTCATCGAGCGGCTGCGCGGCACCGCGGCGTTCGACCTCAGCGTCCCGGTGCCGGTGCTGGCCCGCTACCTCGCGGCCATGACCGACGGGTTCACCCTGAGCCTGCTCGTCCTGGGCGACGACGGGGGGACGGCGGGCGTCCCGGTCGTCGACACCATCACCGAGATGATCACCGCGCACGTGGTGGGTCTCGTCGAGGACGCCCCGGCCGCCGCCGCCCCGGCCGCCGCCGCCCCGGCGGGAGCGGGGCCGGGCGGCCCGTGAGCGGCCCGTGAGCGGCGGCGGCCAGCGTCACCGGACCCGCCCCGCCGCTCCTGCTCGGAGCGGGCGCCCTGCTCGTCCTGACCGAGTACGCGGCCTCCCGCATCCGCCCGCCGGCGCCGCGCCACCCCGCGTACGGGTGCTGAGCGCCGCGAGCCACCCGGCCCGAAGAGGCGCCCTCTAGGGGGTGTCGTCCCGCTTCTCGTCCCGGTCCTTCTTCTCGTCCTGCTCGTCCTGCTCGTCCCGCAGGGACTTCAGGAACTCCGGATTGTCGTCTGGTGCCACCCACTGGGCCCGGCGCGCCCGGCCGTCGCCGAAACCACCGCCGCCGCCGACCGCGGACCGCTTCTTGCCCGCGACCAGCCACACCACCGGCCCGACGATGGAGAACAGCAGGATGATGATCACCCAGACCACCTTGGGAAGGTGCTTGACCTCCTCCTCCGGCGTGTTCAGGCAGTCGATGAAGGTGTAGATGGTCAGCGCGATGATCAGCAGGAACGGCAGATAGCGCAGCACGGTGTGGGACCGACTCCCAGGCAGTGGCGGCGGGCCCGCGTCGGGCCCCGGTGACTCCTCCAGGGTAGTTGGTGACGGATACTTGCCCCTATGGCTTACGACGATCTCCGCTCGCTGCTCCGGGCTCTGGAGCGGGAGGGCGACCTCAAGCGCATCAAGGCCGAAGTCGATCCGTACCTGGAAATCGGCGAGATCGTCGACCGGGTGAACAAGGCGGGCGGGCCCGCCCTGCTCTTCGAGAACGTCAAGGGCTCGGCGATGCCGCTGGCCATGAACGTCTTCGGGACGGACCGCCGGCTGCTCAAGGCCCTCGGCCTGAAGTCGTACGCCGAGATCAGCGAGAAGATCGGCGGCCTGCTGAAGCCGGAGCTGCCGCAGGGCTTCATCGGGGTCCGCGAGGCCTTCGGCAAGCTGGGCTCGATGATCCACGTGCCGCCGAAGAAGGTGAAGGGCGACTCCGCGCCCGTCCAGGAGGTCGTCCTCACCGGGGACGACGTGGACCTGGAGCAGCTGCCGGCCCTCTTCACCTGGCCCAAGGACGGCGGCTCCTTCTTCAACCTCGGCCTGACGCACACCAAGCACCCCGAGACGGGCGTGCGCAACCTCGGGCTCTACCGCCTCCAGCGCCACGACAAGCGCACCATCGGCATGCACTGGCAGATCCACAAGGACAGCCGCAACCACTACGCGGTCGCCGCCGCGCGCGGCGAGCGGCTGCCGGTCGCCATCGCCTTCGGCTGCCCGCCCGCCGTGACGTACGCGTCCACGGCGCCGCTGCCGGGGGACATCGACGAGTACCTCTTCGCCGGGTTCGTCGCGGGCAAGCGGATCGAGATGGTGGACTGCAAGACGGTCCCGCTCCAGGTCCCGGCCCACGCCGAGGTCGTCATCGAGGGCTGGCTGGAGCCGGGGGAGACCCTCCCGGAGGGCCCCTTCGGCGACCACACCGGCTTCTACACGCCGCAGGAGCCCTTCCCGGCGCTGAAGATCGACTGCGTGACGATGCGCAAGCGTCCGCTGATCCAGTCGATCGTCGTGGGCCGGCCGCCGACCGAGGACGGCCCGCTGGGCCGCGCGACCGAGCGGTTCTTCCTGCCCCTGCTGAAGATCATCGTGCCGGACATCGTGGACTACCACCTGCCGGAGTCGGGCGGTTTCCACAACTGCGCGATCGTCTCGATCGACAAGAAGTACCCGAAGCACGCGCAGAAGGTCATGCACGCCGTCTGGGGCGCGCACATGATGTCGCTGACGAAGCTGATCATCGTGGTGGACAAGGACTGCGACGTCCACGACCTGCACGAGGTGTCCTGGCGGGCGCTCGGGAACACCGACTACTCCCGCGACCTCACCGTGGTCGAGGGCCCGGTCGACCACCTCGACCACGCCTCGTACCAGCAGTTCTGGGGCGGCAAGGCGGGCATCGACGCCACGAAGAAGCTGCCCGAGGAGGGCTACACCCGCGACGGCGGCTGGCCCGACATGGTCGAGTCCGACCCGGCCACCGCGGCCCTGGTCGACAGCCGCTGGAAGGAATACGGACTGTGAGCCCGATCGCCGTGGGCGGACCCGCCCTTTTCATCGGCAGTGACACGCCCTGCGTGGCCTTGGTGCGCCCCGAGATCGACCCGGCGCAGCAGGGCGTACGGGAGGCCGCCGAGCGGGCGGGCGTGACGCCCGAGGAGTTCGCCGGCCCCTCGGACCTGTGGCAGCTGATCGCCGACCGGACCGACGGCGAGGGCCGGGAGGTCGCCCTGCCGGAGCTGGCCGACGCCGACGCGGCCGCCTTCGCGGAGCGCCTGCTGGCGGCGACCGCCGATCCGGACGCCGAGTTCACGGTGGAACTCGCGGTGGACGGGCACGGCCTGCTCCGCCTCGACGGCCGCCCGGCGGGCGAGGGCTTCGCCTTCCTGGCCCGTGTCACCCCGCCCGGGTCCGACGGGGCGGCGCCGCTGGACGTGGAGATCGGCCCGACGGCCCTCGCCGACCTGCGCGCCGAACTCGAACAGTTCCGCCGGAGCCTGTGATGACCACCGCCGACGGGATCGTCGGGCAGGGGAACCCCGCTCCGGAGGCCACCGGGAAGGTGAAGGCCTTCCTGCGGCTCGTGATGATCGAGCACTCGGTCTTCGCGCTGCCCTTCGCCTACATCGCCGCGCTGACCGCCATGTTCCAGGTCGACGGGACCGTGCACTGGGGCACGCTGCTGCTCGTCACGGTGTGCATGGTGGGCCTGCGGACCTTCGCGATGGCCGCCAACCGGATCATCGACCGCGAGATCGACGCCCGCAATCCGCGCACCGCCGGCCGCGAGCTGGTCACCGGCGCGGTGTCGGTGCGCTCCGCCTGGACCGGGGCGGGGATCGCGCTCGCCGTGTTCCTCGGCTCGGCCGCGCTGCTGAACCCGCTCTGCCTGGCGCTGGCGCCCGTCGCGGTGATCCCGATGGTGGTCTACCCGTACGGCAAGCGGTTCACGAACTTCCCGCACGCCATCCTGGGCCTGGCCCAGGCGATGGGCCCGGTCGGGGCCTGGCTGGCCGTCACCGGCGAGTGGTCCGGCGACGCGGTGATCCTCGGCCTCGCGGTGGGCGTGTGGATCGGCGGCTTCGACCTGATCTTCGCCTGCCAGGACGTGGCCGCGGACCGCGCGGAGGGCGTCAAGTCCGTCCCCGCCCGCTTCGGCGTCCCGGCCGCCCTGTGGGGCGCCCGCGGCGCGCACGTCGTGACCACGGGCCTGCTCGTCTGGTACGCCCTGGCGACCGGCGCGGGCGCGTTCTTCTGGGCCGGTCTGGCGGTCGTCGTCGCGGCGTTCCTCTACGAGCACACCATCGTGAAGCCGCACGACCTGTCCCGCCTGAACCGGGCCTTCTTCACGGTCAACGGCTTCATCGGGATCGCGCTCTTCGTGTGCGCCGTACTGGACCTGGCGGTCAGGGGCCTGACCGTATAGGCCGGCCGGGCGGGCGGAAGTACGGAGCCGTCGTCAGGCCGGCCGGCCGGGCCGGCGGAAGTAGAGGGCCGTCAGGACGCCCGCGACCAGGCCGATGAGGTGGGCGTACCAGCCGACCCCGGAGTCCGTCGGCACCACGCCGAGGAGGAACGAGCCGCCCCAGTAGGCGGCCGCCGCCAGGCCCACGGCGATGCCCAGCGCGCTGCGTTCGACGAAGCCGCGCACGACCACGTACCCGAACAGGCCGAAGACCAGGCCGGAGGCGCCGGCGCCGAGGGTGTGGGGCGGGGCGACCAGCCAGGAGCCCGCGCCGACGGCGAGGCAGATCAGCCCGCTCACGGCGAGGAAGCGCCGGATCCCGCTGAGCGCGGTGACGAAGCCGAGGACCAGCAGCGGGAAGCTGTTGGACGCCACGTGGCCGAAACCGAAGTGCAGGAACGGGTGGGCGACGATGCCGATCAGGTGGTCGGGGTCGCGGGGCCTGACGCCGTAGGGGTCCAGCGCGTGGCCGGTGACCACGTCGACCCCCTCGATCAGCCAGAGCAGGGCGATCAGGCCGAGCATCAGCTTCGCGGCGGCCTTGGCCCTCTCGCCGCGCGTCCAGGTCTCTTCCAGCGTGGTGCTCACGTGCGCTCCCTCGTACCGTCCCACCCCCTGGAACGTCTGGGACACCTTAACGAGTGCCCGCTCGCAATGGCCGGATAGTCTCGGAGGTATGACTGAGCGCAAGCGCACCCCGTGGGTGGTCGGGGTCTCCGGGGCGTCCGGGACGCCGTACGCGGCGTCCGTGCTCCGCGGGCTGCTCGCGGCCGGGGAGGACGTCGACCTGGTGGTGAGCCGGGCCTCGCGGCTGACGCTGCTGGACGAGACCGGGATCGCGTTCCGGGACGCGCACTGGCGGGACGATCTGGCGCAGTGGCTGGCCCGGGGGGCCGACGGCAAGCCGGGCACCTTCCAGGACGTACCGCTCGACGACGTGCGGTACTGGGGCGCGGGGGACCTGGCGGCGGGTCCGAGCTCGGGCTCGTACCCGGTCAAGGGGATGCTGATCGTGCCCGCGTCCACGGCGTGCGTGGCGGGGGTGGCGCTCGGGCTGTCGAAGGACCTGCTCCAGCGGGTGGCGAGCGTGACGCTCAAGGAGCGGCGCCGGCTGGTGGTCGCGGTGCGGGAGACCCCGCTGAACGGGCAGACGCTCAAGCACCTGGTGGCGCTGGACGAGGCGGGCGCGGTCGTGCTGCCCGCCTCTCCGGCGTTCTACGCGGGTGCGACGCACATCCAGGACCTGGTGGACTTCGTCGCGGGGCGGGTGCTCGACGCGGCAGGGGTGCCGCACGGGCTGTACCGCCGGTGGGAGGGGGAGCTCGGTGGGGGCTCCCGCTCCCGGGAGGCGAGCGGTGGGGGCTAGGCCTTGTTGGCGCCCCGCGGCTTGCGGGTCTTGTCCACGCGGTGGGCGGCGGCGGGCTGGTGGGCACGGGATCGGTTGGCCAGCTCCTGGAGCTGTCGCATGTGCGCGTAGGCCATCTCGATCGTGTACACGGTGAACCACTCCTGAAGATCGTCATTGATCTGTTGAAAGATTCGCAGGGCGTTGACCCTGCATGCCTTAGATTCTATACCTAAACTTGCAGGATCGCCGAATAATGGAAGGTCCCACGTACATGGACACGGTGGATAGGCAGCTCATCCAGGCACTTCGCGAGAACGGTCGTGCCTCGTACGCGGAGCTGGGCCGTCTCGTGGGCCTCTCCGGCCCCAGCGTCACCGACCGCATCAACCGGCTGGAGACGGCCGGCGTCATCACCGGCTACCGCGCGACCGTGGCCGCCGCCGAGCTGGGCCTCGGCGTCACGGCGCTGATCGGCATCTCGCTCTCCGACGCCGCCGACCACGAGGACGTGGCGCGCCGGCTCAAGGACCTCGCGGAGATCGAGGACTGCTGGTTCATCGCGGGCGACGACTCCTTCATGCTGAAGGTGCGCGCCAACGACGTGGACGGCCTGGAGAAGATCATCCGTAGGCTCTCGGGGACCAAGGGCGTCTCGCGCACCCGGACCACCATCGTGCTCTCCACGAAGTGGGAGAACCGGGTCGGGGAACTTCCCGAGGAAGCCTGAGAGTACGGTTGGTCGCGGTTGCAGGCAGCAGGAGGCAGCAGCGGGACAGGGCTGCGGGACACAGAGGAAGGCGGGCGACCGGCATGGACGCTGGGCTCAAGCGCGAGCTGGAGGAGAAGGTCCGCTCCGGCGAGCGGCTGACGCGTGAGGACGGTATCGCCCTCTACGAGTCGGACGACCTGGCCTGGCTCGGCGGCCTCGCCCACGAGGTGCGGACGCGGAAGAACGGCGATGTCGTCCACTTCAACGTCAACCGCCACCTCAACATGACGAACGTGTGCACGGCGTCGTGCGCGTACTGCTCGTTCCAGCGCAAGCCGGGCGAGAAGGACGCGTACACGATGCGCATCGAGGAGGCCGTGCGCCTGGCCAAGGCCATGGAGAACGACAACCTCACCGAGCTGCACATCGTCAACGGCCTGCACCCGAACCTGCCGTGGCGCTACTACCCGCGCTCGCTGTCGGAGCTGAAGAAGGCGCTGCCGAACGTCTCGCTGAAGGCCTTCACCGCCACCGAGATCCACCACTTCGAGACGATCTCCGGCATGTCGGCCTCCGACATCCTGGACGAGCTGATCGAAGCGGGCCTGGAGTCGCTCACCGGCGGCGGCGCGGAGATCTTCGACTGGGAGGTCCGCCAGCACATCGTCGACCACCGCACCCACTGGGAAGACTGGTCGCGCATCCACCGCCTCGCGCACTCCAAGGGGCTCAAGACGCCCTCGACGATGCTGTACGGGCACATCGAGGAGCCGCGCCACCGGGTGGACCACGTGCTGCGGCTGCGCGAGCTCCAGGACGAGACCGGCGGCTTCCAGGTCTTCATCCCGCTGCGCTACCAGCACGACTTCGTGGACATGCAGGACGGCAAGGTCCGCAACAAGCTCCAGGCGCGGACGACGATGGCCACCGGCGCGGAGGCGCTGAAGACCTTCGCGGTCTCGCGGCTGCTCTTCGACAACGTGCCGCACGTGAAGGTCTTCTGGGTGATGCACGGCGTGCAGACCGCCCAGCTGGCCCTCCAGCACGGCGCGGACGACATGGACGGCTCGGTCGTCGAGTACAAGATCACGCACGACGCGGACAACTACGGCACCCCGAACAAGCTGGGCCGCGAGGACCTGCTGGAGCTGATCCGGGAGGCCGGCTTCCGCCCGGTCGAGCGCAATACGCGCTACGAGATCATCCGCGAGTACCCCGGTCCGGTCGAGGGTCTGCGCGAGACCCCGCAGGCCATGCGCGTCTGACCCGTTCGCACTCCGCTGTACAGGCAAGCCCCGGCCGGGACGGCCGGGGCTTGCCTCGTCGGTGCGTGGGGAGCGGTGCGTGGACGAGGCAGAATGTAATAAATACAATGCAGGTATGACCCTTACTTTCACCCTGGATCCGGTCATCGGAACGGTTCTGCGTGACGGCATCCTGGAGCTGTGGGCCGACGTCACCAACGCGGGCGGCGCCGTCGGATTCGTTCCCCCGGTCGCGGTGGACGACATCCGGCCCGCGCTGATCACGCAGCTCGCCTCGGTGGCCGACGGGGGCAGCCGGCTGCTGGTCGGACACGACGCCGACGGCCGGCTCGCGGCCACCGCGTTCCTCACCCGCAACACGCACCGGCTCCAGCTGCACTGGGTGTGGGCGTACACGGTGATGGTCGACCCGCGCCTCCAGGGCCGCGGGTACGGCCGCGACCTGATGGCCGCCGTCGAGGCGGCGGCCCGTTCCATCGGGGGCATCGACGCGATCCGCCTCGGCTGCCGGGGCGGCTACGGCCTGGAGCGCTTCTACGCGTCCTGCGGCTACAAGGAGGTCGGCCGCGTCCCCGAGGCCATCCGGGTGGCGCCGGGCGACGACCGCGACGACATCACGATGCTGCTGCCGCTGCACTGAAGGGCGCTGGGGCCGGACCCCCGGCGGCTCTGTGCGCAGGCCGGGCGTGCTTCACTGGACGGGCACATCCGACGCAGGACGACGAGAGAGAAGGGGTCACCGTGTCCCTCAAGCCGAGCGCAACGATCCGCTACACCGCGATGCGCCTGGGCATCTTCGTCGGATGCCTCGTCGCCGTCGCGGGCCTCGTCCGCCTCGGCTGGGTGCCCTCCTCGATCGGCGACGCCAACGTCGCCTGGATCGTGCTGCTCGCCCTCGTCATCTCCGCCCCGCTCTCCTTCGTCCTCCTGCGCAAGCAGCGCGACGAGATGTCCGAGCAGATCTCCGGACGCGTCGCGGGTGCGAAGGACAAGCTCGCCTCGAACCGCAGCCAGGAGGACCTGGCGGACGACGCGACGCGCGTGAACTCCTAGCTCCCGCCGTTGGCTTCCTCACACACCGAACCGCCCCAGCACCGGGTATACCGCCCGTAACGCTGGGGCTTTCGCGTTCCCCCGGCCGGTGGGCGGGGTTCCCGTGCCCCGCCGGCCCAAAGAACGCCTTTGAGATTCTCAAAGCGGAAGTGTTAACGTGTTCACCATGTCGACCCCAGCTGCGCACCCGATGACCATGAGCGTTCCGCTCGTGGCGCGCCTGCACGTCGACCTCTGCCGCCGCGTGTCCGCGGCCTGTTGCCGTTGTCGCTGACGACCGCTCCCCGCTGAGCCGAATCGATACAGCAGCGGCCCCGGCCGGCCCTTTTCCGGCTGCCGCCCCCGCAGAACCCATCCCCGCCAGTTCGTTGTGCGTCACCCCCGGAGAGTGTCCGTGTCCGCGACCCCCCAGGCCCAGGCTCCCGCCAAGGCCTCGTTCAAGTTTCCCTTCTGGGCCCAGATCATCGCCGGTCTCGCCCTCGGCGTGCTGTTCGGCTGGCTGGCCCGCAGCCAGGACATCAGCTGGCTCGGCACCACGCTGGAGAAGACCGGCGACCTGTTCGTCCAGCTGCTGAAGCTGGCGGTCGCCCCGCTCGTCTTCTTCGCGATCCTGGTGTCGATCACCAACCTCCGGAAGGTGAACAACGCCGCCCGACTCGCCTCCCGCACGCTCCTCTGGTTCATGATCACCTCGCTGATCTCGGTTGCGATCGGCATCGGCATCGGCCTGCTGACCGACCCGGGCTCCGGCACCGGCCTCACCGCCGCCGACGGCAAGGAGCCGAAGCGGACGGGCTCCTGGATCGACTTCCTGACCGGGATCGTGCCGACGGACATCATCACGCCGTTCACCGAGCTCAAGGTCCTCCAGATCGTCTTCCTGGCCGTCGTCGCCGGCATCGCCGCCCTCCAGCTGGGCAGCAAGGCCAAGCCGGTCCTCGACCTCGCCGAATCCGTCCTGGAGCTGCTCCAGAAGGCGCTGTGGTGGGTCATCCGCCTCGCCCCGATCGGCACCATCGGCCTCATCGGCACCGCGATAGCCACGTACGGCTGGGACCTGATCGGCAAGTACGCGACCTTCACCGCCGACGTCTACATCGGCTGCGCCCTCGTGATGTTCGGCGTCTACCCGCTGCTGCTCGCCACCGTCGCCAAGGTCAGCCCGCTCCAGTTCTACAAGGGTGCCTGGCCGGCCATCCAGCTGGCGTTCGTCTCCCGCTCCTCGGTCGGCACCATGCCGGTCACCCAGAAGGTCACCGAGCGCCTCGGCGTCCCGAAGGAGTACGCCTCCTTCGCCGTCCCGTTCGGCGCCACCACGAAGATGGACGGCTGCGCCGCGATCTACCCGGCGCTCGCCGCGATCTTCATCGCGCAGATCTTCGACGTGCAGCTGGGCATCAAGGAGTACCTGCTCATCGCCTTCGTCTCGGTGATCGGCTCGGCTGCGACGGCCGGTCTGACGGGTGCCACGGTCATGCTGACCCTGACCCTCTCCACCCTCGGCCTGCCGCTGGCCGGCGTCGGCCTGCTGCTGGCGATCGACCCGATCCTCGACATGATCCGCACCGCCACCAACGTGGCCGGCCAGGCCCTGGTCCCGGTCATCGTCTCGGCCCGCGAAGGGATCCTGGACAAGGAGGCGTACGCCTCGGCCTCGGCCTCCTCCCTGGACGAGCCGGACCCGGTCCTGGTGCAGGACCCGGCCGCCACCGCGCAGGACGCCCCGGCGGAGAAGGTTCCGGCCACCGTCTGACCCGTCCCGCCCCGCACCCGCCGCAGCCCCCGCCCCCGTCCGGGCGGGGGCTGTCGGCGTACCGGCGCCGCCCCGGTGGGGGTCAGCGGCCGGAGGCGTGCGCCACGAACTCCGCCCAGGCGTGCGGGGTGACGGTGAGGTGGGGGAGCCGGGCGTCCTTGGAGTCCCGGACATGGATGGCCCCGGCGGAGGTCGCGTCCGCCACCTCGACGCAGTCGTCGCCCTCGCTGCTGTCGCTGTAGCTGCTCTTGAACCAGCCGAGCCGGAGGCGGTCGCCGGTCATGAGATCTGCCTCACGAAGCCTTCCCAGGCGCCGGTACCAAGGGCGAGGCCGGGGAGGCGGGTGTCCTTGGAGTCCCGGACGTGGACGCTGGCCGGGGTGACGGCCACCTCGACACAGGAGTCACCTTCGCTGCCATCGCTGTAGCTGCTCTTGAACCAGTGCAGATCGGGGCGGTCGGTCATGTCTCTCCCAGCAGTTCCTCGATGAAGCCCTGCGACTCCAGGGGCGTAAGCGCCTGGGCCCGGATCATGCCATAGCGCAGCTCAAGGATCCGGAGGTGGCGTGGGTCGGAGACCGGACGCCCGCCGAACGCGCCTTCCGAACGTCCGACCGCCGTGCCGTCCCCGAACTTGAGCACCTCGATCCCACCGTCCATGCCCGCATGGACCTCGCGGTCGGTCGGCATCACCTGGAGCGCCACCTGTCGCAACCGGGCAACTTCCAGGAGGCGTTCGAGCTGCTGCCGCCACACCATTGTGCCTCCGATGCGGCGCCGCAGGGATGCCTCTTCCTGGACGATGCTGAGCGAAGGCGCGGGTTGCCGGTCGAAGAGTGAGCGCCGCGTCATGCGGGCCGCCACGTATCGCTCGACCTCGTCCTGACCGTAGGCGGGCTGACGCATCTCGAAGAGCGCGCGGGAGTAGTCCTCCGTTTGCAGAAGGCCGTGTATTCCGTGGATGCGGTAGGCCCCGATCTCGACCGCCCGGCCCTCCAGCTTCGTCAGGGCGCGGATCTTCTTCGGGTAGCGGATCTGCTCGGCGTCCGCCTTCATCGCGGCGATGCGGCCGCCCGCCCGCAGTACCTCGTCCGCCCTGTCCAGGTACTCGGGGCGGGGGATCCGCTTGCCCGCCTCGACCTTGCGGACGAGGTCCTCCCCGTACCCGATCGCCGTGCCGAACTCGGCCATCCGCAGTCCCGCCGTCTCGCGCCACGCGCGGAGCTGGCGGCCCAGTGCGGCCAGGACCGCCGCGCCCTGTTCGTCCTCGGGGTCGACGTCCCAGCCCGCATCGTCCGTACCGTCACTGTCCACACTCATGCATGCCACCTCCGCCGGTGAAATCCCTCGACGCCCTATGCCCGATGGGGCAGCGCGACAGCCCGGACAGCGCGGGACAAGTGCCGGACAAAGGCCGGACGCAGGGGAGTTGTCGTCCCTCACGGTAGGGGGGTGCGGCCACGCTGCGTGATGTGAACACTCAGATCTGGGACTCCGCCGACGCGTTCGGCGCCCGACTCGCCGCCACCCCCCGCGGGGCCCGGCAGGCCCGCCGTCTCGCCGTCGAGAAGCTCGCTGCCTGGGGGTTGCCGCCGGACGCCCCGGCGCTCATCGTGGCCGAGCTGGCCGCCAACGCCGTGACCCACGGGCGGGTGCCCGGGCGTGACTTCCGGATCGGGCTCACCCTGGGCGACGGCGTGCTGCGGATCGAGGTGGTCGACACCCGCGGTGACCGGGTCCCGGGTCTCCGCGACGCGGACGAGGCTGCGGAGGGCGGGCGGGGACTGCTGCTGGTGGACGCGCTCGCGGACCGGTGGGGGGTGGACCGGGGGCTGCCGCCGTGCAAAGTGGTGTGGGCCGAGGTGGACCTGGCCGGAGGGCCGGAACACCGGGTCGTGGCCGAGCGCGACCCGGGGGCGCCCGACGTAACCCCTTGCAATCACGGGAGCTGAAACCAACCCACCCCACCCCACCAGCCCCCGTAACTCACACGGGTGAACTGTGCCAACTGGGCTGGATATATAGATGGTTGCCGGGCATATGCTCGGCCCACCACGTCAGACATGAGACGGCCCCCGGCGGGACTGGCATCCCGGACGAGGGCCTGACCAAGCAGGAAGCTACAACCTTCCCCATGGCTCTACAGCAGCTTAGCGCGCCCTCGCGCGCCTCGTCCCGGGAACGTGCCGGGGTCCCCGCACCGGGCGGCATCGTCCACGTCAAGGCACGGCACACCGAGCAGTACACGGTGGTCGGCAACCACCTCGCCCAGCACCGAGTCCTGTCGCTGACGGCGAGGGGCCTCGCGCTGTACATCCAGTCGCTGCCGACCGGCGCCAAGGTCGGCATCAAGAGGCTCACGGACCGGTTCCCGGAGGGCGAGGTGCGGATCGCCTCCGCACTGCGGGAGTTGGAGACGCACGGGTACCTGGAGCGCAGCCGTGTACGGCTGGCGAGCGGGCAGGTGGTCACCCGTACGGTGTCCTACAACCGCCCGCGCGCCGCCCGCCCGGGCCTCGCGGAACGCCCGCCCCCGTCGCCGCGCCGCGAGCCGGCCGTTCCGCCGGAGCGGGGGGAGGGCGCCGTACGGCGATCCGGCCCCGTGGCCGAGCCGGTGCCGGAGCTGGTGCCGGGGTCCGTGCCCGGGCCGGTGTCCGAGCCTCCGTCCGTGCCCGGGCCCGAGGGTGCGGTCCTGCCGGGGTCCGGGGCGGGTGCGAAGCCCGGTGGTGAGCCCGGGGCGGAGCCCGCGCCCCCGCCGGACTTCGGGCCGTGGCCCGAGTGCGAGCCGTGCTTCGACCTTGAGCCGGAGTCGGAGCCTGAGCCGGAGTCTGAGCCGGAGTCGGAGCCGGAGTCCGAGGCCGAGCCCCCGCCCGCCGAGCCCTGGTCCTGGCCCGAGCCCTGGGCGGCCGTACCCGAAGCGGCCTCCGCGTCGGCCCCGGCCTCCGTGGCGGGGGAGCCGCCCGGCGCGGCGGTCCGCCAGGCCGCCGTCGAGCTGCTGGCCCGGCTGCGCGAGGACGACCCCCGGCTGCTGCTGCCCGAGCGGCAGGTCCGGCGGCTCGCGCCGGGGGTGTCGGTCTGGCTGGAGCGCGGGGCCGAGCCGGAGGCCGTACGGCAGGTGCTCGCCGGTGGGCTGCCCGCCGAGCTGCGCAACCCGGCGGGGCTGATCGCGCACCGGCTCGCGACGCAGGTCCCGCCACGGCTGGGGCCGCGACCGGCCGGCCCGTCGGCCGCGCGGCCCGACCCGATGCAGAACTGCGACGGCTGCGAGCGGGCCTTCCGGGCGCCCCGGCCCGGTCGCTGCCGGGACTGTCCCGAGGAGGCGGCGGACTCCGTCGCGTGAGACCGGCCGCGAGATCGGGATCGCCGTCGGCGGCCGAGGTCCGCGCGGATTCCCCGTGCGGGCTCCGTGCGGCCCCCGTGCCGTCCGCGTGCGCTCCGGGTGGTCCAGTGGTGAAGAAAGGCTCCGAGGGCTGTTCACGAGGGGTTACCGGTGCGTAAATTGCCGGCGGTAACTCCCTCCCCCAGCCGCCGCTGGGTGGTACCCCCGGCCGAGGAGACCGCGCAGTGGAAGCCGTACCCAAGCTGGTGGAGCCCGTCAAGACCGTGATCGGCGGAAGGGTGCGCGAGGTACGGGTCCCCGCGCTGGCCGCCGTACCGGACCGCGGTTCCCTGGGGGACATCCCCTTCGACAACGCCCTCGAGGCACCCGGCGAGGCGGTGCTCGCGCGCAAGGACCGGGACGGCCGCTGGTGGGACATCTCGGCCGCCGAGTTCGCTGCCGAGGTGCTCGCCGTCGCCAAGGGCCTCATCGCCGAGGGGCTGCGCGAGGGCGACCGGCTCGCCATCATGGCCCGCACGACCTACGAGTGGACCCTCCTCGACTTCGCCGGATGGGCCGCCGGACTGGTCACCGTCCCCATCTACCCCACCTCCTCCGCCCTCCAGGCCCGCTGGATCATCCAGGACTCCGGCGCCGTCGCCTGCGCCGTCGAGGACACCGCGCAGG
Organism: Streptomyces antarcticus; assembly: GCF_026627255.1. Taxonomy (GTDB): domain Bacteria; phylum Actinomycetota; class Actinomycetes; order Streptomycetales; family Streptomycetaceae; genus Streptomyces; species Streptomyces antarcticus. Next base: position 68,267 of record NZ_JAPNLM010000024.1, read on the forward strand.
CCCGCATCATCAGCTCCGAGCGCGGCAACCTGCCCTGGCTGCAACACCTGTGGGAGTTCGACACCGGGGCCGTCGCCCGCCTGGTCAAGGCCGGGGAGCACCTGCCCGACGCCCTCGTGCACGCGCGGCGGGCCGCCCGTACGCCCGACTCCGTCGCCACCCTCATCTACACCTCGGGCACCACCGGCCGGCCGAAGGGCTGCGTGATCACCCACGCCAACTTCTTCGCCGAGGTCGACAACTCGGCCGAGCTGCTGCACCCCGTCTTCAAGTCGGTCAGCGACGACCCCGCCTCCACCCTCCTCTTCCTGCCGCTCAGCCACGTCTTCGGACGGATGGTCGCCGTCGGCTGCATGCGGGCCCGCGTCAAGCTCGGGCACGCGCCCAGCATCCGTACCGAGGACCTCCTCGCCGACCTCGGCGGCTTCCGCCCGACCTTCCTCCTCGCCATCCCCTACGTCCTGGAGAAGGTCTACAACACCGCCCGCGCCACCGCCGAGAAGATGGGGCGGGCCGCCTCCTTCGACCGGGCCTCCAAGATCGCGCAGAGCTTCGGCGAGCTGGTCGAGGGCAAGGCCCCCGGCCTCGGGCTGCGCGCCGCCCGCGCCCTGTACGAGCCGCTCGTCTACCGCCGGGTCCGGGCCGCGCTCGGCGGCCGCGTGAAGTACGTCCTCAGCGGCGGATCCCCCCTGGGCCGCCGGCTCGCCGCCTTCTACACCGGCGCCGGGGTCGAGGTCTTCGAGGGCTACGGGCTCACCGAGACGACCGGCGCCAGCACGGTCACCCCGCCGCTGCGGCCACGCCTCGGCACGGTGGGCTGGCCCCTGCCGGGCACGGCCGTACGGATCGCCGACGACGGGGAGGTGCTGCTCGGCGGGCGGCACGTGTTCGCCGGGTACTGGAACTCCGGGCAGGCGGTGCCGCCCAACACCTGGCTGCCCACCGGCGACATCGGGGAGCTGGACGACGACGGCTACCTCACCATCACCGGCCGCAAGAAGGACCTGATCATCACCTCCGGCGGCAAGAACGTGGCCCCGGCGCCGCTGGAGGACTGGCTGCGGGCCCACCCGCTGGTCGGTCAGTGCCTGGTGGTCGGCGACAACCGGCCGTACGTCACCGCGCTGATCACGCTGGAGCCCGACGGGCTGCTGCACTGGCGCCAGATGCACAAGAAGCAGGACGTGCCGTTGCGGATCCTGGTCCAGGACGAGGAACTGCGGGCCGACCTCCAGCGGGCCGTGGACGAGGCGAACAGCCTGGTGTCGCGGGCCGAGTCGATCCGCCGCTTCACCGTCCTGCCGGGGGACTTCACGGAGGAGGGCGGCCACCTGACCCCGTCCATGAAGCTCAAGCGGGGCGCGATCACGCGCGACTACGGCCTACAGATCGACGAGCTGTACCGGGGGCCGCGCGAGGGCTGAGCCGGTCGGGCCGCGGGCTCGGGGGGCCGGTCGGGCCGTGGGCTCGGGGGGCCGGTCGGGCCGTGGGCCCGGGTGGCCGGGGGCGCCCCGCCTGCCCGGCGCCCCGGTTGGGCGGCGGGCGGGTTGTCGGGGCCGGGTTCCGGCCGGGGGGCTGCGGGGGGCGGGTGTACTGCGGGGGCGGGTCCGGCGGGGCGCGGTTACGGTGGGCTGAACCGTCCGGGGGGCCGCCCGAGGAGGGTGCAGTGCCCCGTTCCCGAGCCGCCGCCGCGGCCTGCGCGCTGGTCCTGGCCTCGCTGGGCACCGCTCCGGCCGCCCCGGCGCAGACCCCCACCGGCACCGCCGCCCGGGGCGAACCGCAGGCCCGCTCCCAGGGGCCGCGCGTCCGCTGGGGGGCGTGCCCCGAGCGTCGCGTGCCCGCCGCGATGCGGTGCGGGACCGTCGACGTGCCGCTGGACCACGCCGCCCCCGCCAAGGGGACCATCAAGGTGGCCCTGGCCCGTCTGCCCGCCACCGGCCGCGGCCGGCACCTCGGCTCGCTGCTGCTGAACTTCGGCGGACCGGGCGCCCCGGGCATCGCCGGGCTCGCCGCCGACCCCGGGGCCTTCGCGAAGCTCGGCGAACGGTACGACCTCGTCGCGTTCGACCCGCGCGGGGTCGGCCACAGCGCGCCGGTCTCCTGCGCCGGCTCCCAGGAGACCGGCGAGGACGCGGCCGCCGACGCCGCCGCGCAGCTGGCCGCCCTGCGCGCGGTGGCCAAGCGCTGCGAGCTGGCCTCCGGGCCGGTCCTCCCGTACGTCGGGACCGTGCACGTCGCCCGCGACCTCGACGTGGTGCGCCGGGCGCTGGGCGACGCGAAGCTGAACTACCTCGGCTTCTCCTACGGCACCCGGCTCGGCGCCGTCCACGCCGCGCAGTTCCCGAAGAGCACCGGCCGCATGGTCCTCGACGGGGTGGACACCCTGTCCGAGCCGCTGGCCGAACAGGCCCTGGCCACGGCACGCGGCCAGCAGCGCGCCCTGGACCGCTTCCTGTCCTGGTGCGCCCACCAGCCCGGCTGCGTGTACGGGACCAATACCCGCAGCGCCAAGGAGCAGGTCGACGACCTCGTGGCGCGGCTCGACCGGCGGCCGCTGATCGGCGGCGACGGCTCGTACGTGACGGGCCAGGACGTGGCCGGCTCGATCGGCGCCGCCCTCTACTCGCCGCACGCCTGGCCCGCGCTGGCCGACGCGCTGAAGCTGGCCGAGGAACACGCCGACCCGGTCGGACTGCTCCAGCTCGGCGGCCCCACGGGCCCCTCCGACGAGGACGACGGCGGGGACGACGCCGGGGACGACGGCTGGGAGGAGTCTCAGGGACCCGGCGCGGTGCCCGCCGACAACGCCGACGCCGCGCTCGCCGCCGTGAACTGCGCCGACGACCCCGACCGGTCGAACGACACGGCCAGTCCGGCGCTCATCGAGAAGGAACTGCAAGCCCTGCGGCCCGAGTTCGAGAAGGTTTCGAAGATCTTCGGGCCGGGCCGGCTGATGACCGTACTGGCCTGTTACGGCCGTCCCGCGGGCACCGACTTCATCCGCCGGATCGACCGCCCCGGCGCCCCGCGGATGCTGCTCGTCGGGACCCGGGGCGATCCGGCCACCCCGTACGAGTGGACGGAGGAGACGGCGCGGCGGCTCGGCTCGGCGGTGGTCCTGGACCACAAGGGCGACGGGCACACCGGCTACCTCACCTCGCCCTGCGTGCGGGAGTACGCGGACCGCTTCCTGCTCGACGGGCGGTTGCCGTCCGGGACGCGGTCCTGCCCCGCCGGGGAGTGATCCGGCGGGGCCTGCGGCGGGTGGCCGCCGTGCGGCGGGTGGCCACCGTGCGGTGCGTGGCCGCCGTGCGGTGCGTCGCCGCCGTGCGGGCCGCGCTCAGCAGTTGGCGCGCGTCGGGCGTCCGGCGAAGCGGTCCGCCAGCCAGTTCGCGACCGCCGGGGACTGGGTGATCACGCCGCTGACGTGCTCGCCGAGCCAGATGGTGTCGAACTCGACGTTCGCGCCCCGCGCACACCACTCGGAGCGCAGCCGGCTGCCCACCGCGTACGGGATCAGCTCGTCGGCGAGCGCGTGGTACTGGTACACGGGCGCCGCCGGGGCGGTGCGCCCCAGCCTGCTCTGGTTCAGCCGGGCCTGCCAGTCGGGCTGGGCGAGGGGGTCGCGCGTGGTCAGGTCGGAGATCCGCTTGAACGAGCCGGCGATGGCGTCGATCGCCACGCAGTTCTCCTTCATCGCGCCGACCAGCACCTTGCCCGCCGGGTTGAGGTAGGAGTCCAGCTTCAGCTCCGGGAAGGCCGCGTCCTGGCCGGCCGCCGCCATGAAGATGAGGCCGGACCCGTAGGAGCCGTTGTTGAAGTCGGCCACCTTCAGCAGGTCGGCGGGCACACCGCCGGTCGCGGTGCCCTTCACCTGGAGCTCCGGCGCGTACGAGCCCTGCAGCTCGGCGGCCCAGCTGCTGGCCTGGCCGCCCTGGGAGTAGCCCATGATGGCGACCGGGCCGGTCGCCGACAGCCCGGCCTGCGGCAGCCGCTGGGCGGCGCGGGCGGCGTCGAGGACGGCGTGCCCGGCGGAGGGGCCGACCGTGTAGGTGTGGACCCCCGGGGTGCCGAGACCCTCGTAGTCGGTGACGACCACGGCCCAGCCGCGCAGGGTGAGCTGCTGGATGAGGTTGGCCTCCATGGCGGTCCCGTGCGGGATGTTGTTGCTCGGCGCGCAGGAGTCGCCCATGCCGACCGTGCCGACGGCGTACGTGATCAGCGGGCGCGGGCCGGTGCGGCCGTCCTGCGGGACGATGACGGTGCCGGAGACGGTGTTCGGGGCGCCGTCGGCCGTGGTGGAGCGGTAGTGGATCTTCCAGGCCTTCGTACCGGTGGGCTGGCCGGGCAGCGGGTGGAAGGCGGAGGGGGCGCTGCTGACGATGTCGCCGGGCGCCCCGTCCTGTAGGGCGCCGGCGGTAGCGGCGGCGGTACCGGAGGCGGCGGAAGCGGAGGCGGCGGCGGGGATCCAGGCGGTCATGGCCATCGCGGCCACTGCGACGAGGGCGGTGCTGCGCAAACGCGGGGGGTTTCGGAAACGCATGGGCGGCTCTCCCAACGGTCCGTGCGGGGGTAGGTGAGGCGAAGGTAGTGACCGACCGGTCGGCATGTCGCTGACCGCGCAGCTCACCTTTCCTGACCCGGACTCCCAACCCGTGCCGGACGGGGCCGGGGTGCGCCTTCGGCCCCGGGTCCCGCGGCCGGTCCGGCGCCCCGCGGGAGGGCGCTGCCTCAGCCGCCCGAGGCGATGCGGTACGCGCCCGGGGTCGTGCCCGTCCAGCGGCGGAACGCTCGGTGGAAGGCCGTGTCCTCCGAGAAGCCGAGCCGGGCGGCGAGTTCCGCGATCGGCTCGCCGCTCTCCGCCAGGCCGGCGATGGCCGCGTCCCGCCGGACGTGGTCCTTCAGCTCCTGGAACGAGGTCCCCTCCCGCTGGAGCCGGCGCCGCAGCGTCGCCGGGGACACCGCGAGCCGCGCCGCCACCTCCCCGAGCCCCGGCAGCCGCGGCGACGTGCGCAGCTGCCGGGTCAGGGCGCGGCGCACCTGCTCCGCGACCGTGGTGCCGTACTCCGGCCGCGACAGCAGGTCGAAGGGGGCCCGGCGCAGCATCGCGTCGAGCGCGGGCTCGTCCCGTACGAGCGGCGCGGTGAGCCAGTGCGCGTCGAAGGAGGCACCCGTACGGTCCGCGCCGAAGCGGACCGGGCAGTCGAAGAGGACCTCGTACTCCTCGGCGTGCGACGGCGGGGGATAGGCGAAGGCGGCCTCCGCGAGCGGGATGCGGCGCCCGATGAGCCAGCTGCTCAGCCGGTGCCAGATGGCGAGCACGCATTCGGTCAGGAAGCGCTCCTCGTCCCGGTCGAAGTCGTTGCGGACGGTGAACCGGGCCTGCCCGCCCACCACTTCGAGCGCCAGCTCGGGTCCGCCGGGGAACAGCCCGTAGAAGTCGGCCGCGCGCCGCGTCGCCGCGCCGAGGTCGCGGCAGCCGAGCGAGGCGCAGCACATCATCGCGAACGTCCCGGGGCGGCTGGGCACCGGGCTCAGGCCGAGGAACTCGTCCTGCGTGACCCGGTACAGCGCCCGGAACAGCCGGGCGAACTGCGCGGGAGTGATCCGCGCCCGGTCGTCGCCCAGCAGCAGCGGCGGGATCTGCGCCGCCTGGAGCAGCGGCACGGTGTCGAGGCCGCCGGAGCGGGCCCCCGCGAGCAGGGCCCGTACGTGGTGCACGGTGATCGTCCGCCTCCCCATGCCTGCGACGGTAGCCGCCGGGGACCCGGGGCGATACGGACGCGACACCACCCGTCGCCTCCGATGAGCGCTGCGGTCAGCACGGCTGACGCCTCCGGTCATGCCGCCGCGTCGCCCGCCCTGCCTAGCGTCGGGGGTCACCAATCCCCGGGAGGGCATGCGATGGACGGTCGGCCGAGCACGCTGGCGGAGTTCACCCAGTGGACCGGGGAGCGGTACGGGCCCGAGACCGCCCTGCGGTTCCGGCCGCGGGCGGACGCGGACTCGGGCGGGAACGCGGACCCGGGCGGGGACGCGGCCGCGGGCGGTCCGGACGGCGGGTGGCGGACCCGTACGTACGCCGAACTGGCCGCGGAGGTACGGGCCGTCGGGTGCGCGCTGCTCGGGCTGGGGGTCGCGGCGGGGGAGCGGGTCGCCGTACTGGCGGAGACCCGGCCGCAGTGGACGTACACGCACTTCGGGGTGATGGCGGCCGGCGCCGTCCTCGTGCCGGTCTATCCGACGGCGGGGGAGGAGGAGCTGGCCTGGGTGCTGTCGGACTCCGAGGCGGTCGCGGTGGTCTGCGACGACGAGGCGCAGCGCGAGCGGGTCGAGGCACTGCGGGGGAAGCTGCCGGCGCTGCGGGCGGTGGTGCTCATGGACGCGCTGCCGTCGCTGCGCCGGGCCCCGGAGGCCGACCTCCTGGCGCGGGCGGCCGCCGTCACCCCGGAGGCGGACGCGTCGATCGTCTACACCTCCGGCACGACCGGGCTGCCGAAGGGCTGCCGCCTCACCCACGGGAACCTCGGCGCCGTCCAGGACGCGACGCTCCCGCTGGTCCAGGGCGGGCCGGGGAACTCCACGTACCTGTACCTGCCGCTGGCGCACCTGCTGGCCCAGCTGATCCAGTTCACGACGCTGCTGGAGGGCGGGGAGCTCTGCTACTTCGGCGGCCGGATCGAGGACGTCCTGGCGGAGTTGGCGGCCGTACGGCCCACCCATCTCCCGTCCGTGCCCCGGCTGTTCGAGAAGCTGCACACGGTGGTGCTGTCGCTGGCGGAGGCCCGCGAGGGCGGCCGGGAGAGCTTCGAGGAGGCGGTGCGGATCGGGGTGCTCGCGGCGGAGGGCCGGCTGCCCGAGTCGCTCCGGTCGGCGCACGAGGAGGCCGAGAAGTCCCTGTACTCCCTGGTCCGGGGCGCGTTCGGGGGCCGTCTGACCTGGGCGCTGACCGGCGGCGCCCCGATCGCTCCGGCGACCCTGGACTTCCTGCGGGCCTGCGGGATCGCCGTGTTCGAGGGGTACGGGATGACGGAGTCGGGCGGGGTCGTCTCCCTCAACCACCCGGGCGCGGTGCGGTACGGCACGGTGGGCCGGCCGGTCGCGGGCTGCGAGGTGCGGATCGGGGCGGACGGGGAGGTCCTGGCGCGGGGGCCGATGGTCTTCCCCGGCTACCACGCGAACCCGGCGGCCACGGCGCAGGCCCTCGACCCGGAGGGCTGGCTGCACACGGGGGACCTCGGCGAACTGGACGGGGACGGCTTCCTGCGCATCACCGGCCGCAAGAAGGAGCTGGTCATCACCTCGGCGGGGAAGAACATCACGCCCACGGAAGTGGAGTTCGCCGTCCAGCGCTCCCGCTACGTCTCCCGGGCGGTGATGATCGGCGACCGCCGCCCGCACCCGGTCGCCCTGATCACCCTCGACGCGGAGGAGATCACGGCCTGGGCCGCCCGCGAGGGCTTGGCCCCGGATGCCGACCCGTCCACCCACCCGGCGGTCCGCGCCCTGGTGGAGGCGGCGGTCGAGCAGGCCAACGCGACGGTGTCCCGGCCTGCCCGGATCCGGGCCTTCCACATCCTCCCGGAGGATTTCTCGATCGCGGCCGGCACCCTGACCCCGACCCTCAAGCTCCGCCGCGCGGCGGTCGCCCAGCGGTACGCCCGGGAGATCGAGGAACTGTACGCGCGGTGAAGCGGTGAGGGGCGGGGGGTGGTCAGGGGCGGGGCCGGTTCCTGGAGGAGTCCTCCGGGCGGGCCGGCTCCGCCGCGTGGGCGCTCAGGCGGGTCGCGGTGCTGCTCGACGTGTACAGGACCGTGCCGACGACGGCGACCGGGAGGGAGAGGAGGGTGAGCGCGAGGAGTCCGGCCAGGTCGCGCTCGGCTTCGCAGGACCCGCCCTCGGCCTCGGCGTACGTCTCGGGCTCGCGCGCGTCCCCGGCGTCGTAGAACACCCGGGACTCGCAGTCCTGGTCGGAGGGGCCGGCGAACGGGAGCAGCAGCTGGGCCGCGACCCAGAGCCACACGCCCGACGCCGCTGCGAGCAGCCCGAAGCCCCAGGCGAGCCGGCGGGCGGCCTGCTCGCGGAAGTCCCGCTCGTACACCAGTGCACTCATGGGCCCGAAGCTAGCAGCGGCCGCCGACGGGGGTGGCCGGGAGCGGTGGGGGACGGGGCGCGAAAGCGGATCAAGAAGGGCAACCCGGGCGGCTGGTGGGGTCCTTGAACCACTCGTCCGTGAGGTTCCGGCGAAGCCGAGACGAATGGTGGGTCACATCTGCCGGGGGGACGGCGAGTCGCTGTCGAATACCTGATAGACAGTGGATATTCACGGCCCGACCGGCCGTACGTTTTTAAGCGCTCCTGGGGGGATCGCCGCACTGTGAAGCCGCTTCACCGTCACCTCGTCAACACCTCGCGCAAGGTCCTGTGTACGGCCGCCCTCGCGGCCAGCCTCACCACCGCAGCGGTCGTGAGCACCCCGTCGACCGCCGACGCGGGCGAGTCCGAGCCCACGCCGGACAGCCCTCAGGCCGCCGCCCGCGGCGACGCGCGGCTGGACCTCCCCGGAGAGGTCGCCGACCCGCAGGTGCCCGCGGGCGGCGCGGCGCCGGAGGGAGCCAACGGGATACCCGCGACCGCCCTCGACGCCTATCAGCGCGCCGGGCTGTCGGTGGCCGCCGCGCTGCCCAACTGCAAGCTGCCCTGGGAACTGCTTGCCGGCATTGGCCGGGTCGAGTCCGTGCACGCCTCCGGCTACGGCCTCAGGGCGGACGGCTCCACCGAGAAGCCGATCCGCGGCCCGCGCCTCGACGGCAACGGCTACGCCGAGATCCGCGACACCGACCGGGGCGAGTGGGACGCGGACTCCGTGTACGACCGTGCCATCGGCCCGATGCAGTTCATCCCCTCCACCTGGCAGACCTGGGGAGCCGACGGCAACGGCGACGGCAAGCGCGACCCGAACAACCTCTACGACGCGGCGCTCGGCGCGGGCCTCTACCTGTGCGCCGGCGACCGGGACCTGACGAACGCCGCGAAGCTCGACGACGCGATCCTCAGCTACAACAGGTCGCGCGAGTACGTGAACACGGTGCTCGGCTACATGCGCCAGTACCAGGCCGGCGGCGGCGCCGGAGTCGAGAACCCGCCCGCCGGGAACTACCCGACCGCACCCCCCGGCACCCTGCCCACCCCGCCGCGCCGGACCGCCCCGCCGGTGGTCATCACCCCGCAGGCGCCGGTCAAGCCGGCCTCGCCGGTGAAGCCGACGACCCCGCCGGTGACCCCGCCCGAGAAGCCCGTACCGCCCGCCGCGCCGCACCTGGCCGACCTGACGCTGCTCGGCGGTGCGGGGCTCAAGGCCGAGACGGGCGCGGCCTTCGCCGAGGTCCCGAAGGTGAAGGTGGTCCTCAGCGACGGCAAGCCCGCAGTCGGCCAGGACGTCGTCTTCACGGTCGAGTCGGACACCACCGGCGGCACCGCCTTCCCGAAGGCCCCCGGTGCATCCCTGGTGGCCAAGACGGACGCGTCGGGCATCGCCACCGCGCCCGGCCTCAAGGCGGGCGCCAAGCCCGGCACCTTCACGCTGCGGGCCTCCGCCTACGACAAGACCGGCAGGCTCTCGGTGGGGTTCACCGGCACGGTCACGGCGAAGCCGGTCGTGGACCTGCTGGCCCGCCCGGAAGGGTCGAAGCCGCTGTCGGCGGCCGCCGGTAAGAGCTTCAAGGGCGTCGAGCTCCGCGCCACCGCGCAGGGCAAGCCGCTCGCCGTGAGCGGAGTCGTCGCCGAACTGGTGGAGAAGAAGGACGGCGTGTGGGTCCCGGTGGACCCGGCGACCGCGAAGGGCCCGTACTTCGAGGGCGCCAAGGAGGGCGAGAAGGCCACCAGGCTGGAGCTCCCCGCGACCGGAGCCGACGGCAAGATCGTTCTGCCGGAGCTGTTCACGGCCGCTGACCTCGCACCGGGCACCTACCGCCTCCGCCTGACCACCCCGGACAAGGTCACCCTGGTCCTGGACTTCGAGGTGACCGCCGCCGAGGCGACCACCCCGTCGAAGGACCCGGCCAAGGACCCCGCGAAGGACCCGGCGAAGACCCCCTGACCCGTCGGGGCGAGGGCCGCCCCCGCGGGTGCCGCCTCTGGGCCGTGGCCGGCCCGGCACGGCACGCACGTACGTACGGCTGTGGGCTCCGGCACCGTGAGAACGGTGCCGGAGCCCACAGCCGTACCCGCCACCCCACCCGGGAGGGAAAGGGCAGGAGCCCCGCCCCTCTGCTCGCGCAGAGGGGCGGGGCTCCTTGGGTACTGCTTCCAACCGCGATGTGGTTGGCCCAGGCGACTAGGCCGGGGTGACGTTCTCCGCCTGCGGGCCCTTCGGACCCTGCGTGACGTCGAAGTTCACCGCCTGGTTCTCTTCCAGGGAGCGGAAGCCAGCGGCATTGATCGCGGAGTAGTGGACGAAGACATCCGGGCCGCCGCCGTCCTGGGCGATGAAGCCGAAGCCCTTTTCAGCGTTGAACCACTTGACGGTTCCGGTAGCCATGAGCCCTCCTATGGGCCAAAGGGTCGCCCTGCTCCAGAACCTGCTAAGAAGTCTGAAAACTACAAAAGCCTGCGGGTCACATTCTCCGCAGGCCTCGTACTGCAAGGGAAACCAAACTGCAACTTGCGACGAGCCTAGCACGCACCCTCGGGCCAGGACCAGAGGGAAAGATCACGTCACCCGGACGTTTGAGACCCGCCGGAACGCTGACGTGATGAGGGGGGCTAGTCTCGCGATGTGGACGTCTATCGCAGCCGGCCCCGCGTCGGCCACATTCAGTTCCTGAACTGCCTGCCCCTCTACTGGGGGCTGGCCAGAACCGGCACGCTGCTGGACCTGGAGCTGACCAAGGACACCCCGGAGAAGCTGAGCGAACGCCTCGTCGCGGGCGAGCTCGACATCGCCCCCATCACCCTCGTGGAGTTCCTCCGCAACGCCGACCAGCTCGTCGCCTTCCCCGACCTCGCGGTCGGCTGCGACGGCCCCGTGATGTCCTGCGTGATCGTCTCGCAGGTGCCGCTGGAGCAGCTCGACCGCGCCCGCGTCGCGCTCGGTTCGACCTCCCGGACCTCCGTGCGCCTCGCCCAGCTGCTGCTCACCGAGCAGTACGGGGTCCGGCCCGACTACTACACCTGCCCCCCCGACCTGGGGCTGATGATGCAGGAGGCCGACGCCGCGGTGCTGATCGGCGATGCCGCCCTGCGCGCCTCCCTGCACGACGCCCCCCGGCTCGGCCTGGCCGTGCACGACCTGGGGCAGATGTGGAAGGAGTGGACCGGGCTGCCGTTCGTCTTCGCCGTCTGGGCCGCCCGCAAGGACTACCTCGCCCGCGAGCCCCTCGTCGTGGAGCAGGTCCACGAGGCCTTCCTCGCCTCCCGTGACGTGTCCCTCGAGGAGGTCGCCAAGGTCGCCGAACAGGCGGCCCGCTGGGAGGCCTTCGACGCCGACCTCCTGGAGCGGTACTTCACCACCCTCGACTTCCGTTTCGGCCCCGACCAGTTGGCCGGAGTACGGGAATTCGCGCGGCGCACCGGACCGACGACGGGCTACCCGGCGGATGTCGCCGTGGAGTTGCTGAACACCGTCCGGCGATAGTCCCCTCATGGTCCCGTCATAGGCGCGGAGCGGGCGAATGCCTTCTTTCCCGGGAATTCCCTCTCTTTTCGCATTCCGGTCACCCCGGGGGAATGCGGAAAGGGAATGCGGACCGGAGAAGAGCGGCGCCGCGGGAAAGCCCGGACCCGGGCCGCCGGGCCCCGCAACCCCCTAAGGTGCTTCAGGGGCCGGACCGTGCGAGGCCCGGTCCGGGAACTCGGGGGAGGGGGACGCGATGCAGCCGCTCGAAGCCGGCGAACCGCGGACCATCGGCGCGTACCGGCTGCTCGGCCGGCTCGGCGCGGGTGGCATGGGCCGGGTCTACCTGGGGCGCAGCGCGGGCGGCCGGACCGTCGCCGTGAAGATCGTGCACCCGCACTTCGCCGCCGACGAGGAGTTCCGGGCCCGGTTCCGCCGCGAGGTCGAGGCGGCCCGGCGGGTGGGCGGCGAGTGGACCGCGCCCGTCCTGGACGCGGACCCCGACGCGGCCGTGCCGTGGGTGGCCACCGGATACGTGGCCGGACCCTCCCTGGACCGGGCGCTCGCCTCGTACGGTCCGCTGCCCGAGACCTCGGTACGGGCCATCGGCGCCGGGCTCGCCCGCGCCCTGGTCGCCGTACACGGGCTGGGCCTCGTCCACCGGGACGTGAAGCCCTCCAACGTGATGCTGACCCTCGACGGGCCCCGGCTCATCGACTTCGGGATCGCCCGCGCCACCGACGGGACGGCCTCCCTCACCTCCACCGGGGTCTCCATCGGCTCGCCCGGCTACATGTCGCCCGAGCAGATCCTCGGCAAGGGGATCACCGGCGCGGCCGACGTCTTCTCCCTCGGCGCGGTGCTGGCCTTCGCGGCGACCGGGCGGCCGCCGTTCACCGGGGACAACTCCGCCACCCTCCTCTACAAAGTCGTCCACGAACCGCCCGAGCTGGGCGACGTCCCCGCCGGGCAGCTCCGCGAGCTGATCGGTGCCTGCCTGGCCAAGACGGGCGCCGACCGGCCCGCCCCCGAGGATGTCGCGGCGGCCCTCGGCGACGCCCCGGGCACCCCGGGCTGGCTCCCGGGGCCCCTCGTCGAAGCGGCCAGCCGGGCCGCGGTGGCCCTGCTCGACCTGGACGCGGCGGCTCCCGAGCACCCCTCGGGACCGGTGCCCTTCACCACCCCCTCCTACGGCGGCGCGGCCGCCCCCGGCGCCGGCTTCGGGGCGCCGGACCCCTCGTACGGGGACCCCTACGGCCCGGCCGGGACCGGCTCCGGGCCGCGTCCCGCGACAGCGGGCCCGTACGGGAGGCCGGACCCGGGACGCACCGGCCCCGACGGCCCCGACGGCCCCGACGGCCCCGACGGCCCCACCGGGCCCGCCGCGGCCGCGGAGGCGGGCGTGCCCGGCCCCCGGAGCGCCCCCGAGGGGCGGCAGCTCAGCGTGACCGCCGCCGGACGGCGGTTCAGCTGCACCGTGGTGCTCGCCGCGGCCGCCGTCCTGGCGGCGGTCTCCGGCGGCCTGTACGGGCTCGGCCTGCTGCCCGGCGGGGGCGACGGGGGCCGCGACGTGGCCGGCGACACCCGCCCCTCCGCCTCCCTGACACCCGCCCCGGCCGGCAGCGCGCCGCCGGGCACCCCGCGCCCGAGCGACAGCCCGGGCGCGAGCACCGGCCCGACCACCAGTTCCCAGCCGCCCGCGGGGAGCCGCGACGAGGTCCCGAAGGAGCTCGTCGGCACCTGGAAGGGCCCGGTCACCACCAACAGGGGGGTCCCCGCCGAGTTCGAGATCACCATCAGGGCGGGCCGGGTCGGTGCGGTCGTCGGCCGGGACAAGTCCGTCGTCCCGGTCCTCGGCACCGACTGCGGCGGGGACTGGAAGCTGGCCTCCGCCACCGACCGCTCCCTCGTCCTGGACACCTCCGGCGGCCCCAACCCGGCCCCCGGCATCTGCTCCGGCGGCTCCGCCGACGAACGCTTCACCCTCAACCCGGGCGGAACGCTGCACTACAGGTCGGGGGACAGGGCGGCCGGAAACCCCGAGGGAGACCTCACCCGAAGCCCCTGACGGGCCCGCGTCGGCGCTGGCGTACGCTGGATCGGTCCGGACCTTGACACACCGCCGAAAGGTGACGCACCGGTGACCGACCAGGCCGCTCTCCAGTCTGTCCTCGACCGCGCCGCCGCAGGGGGCCGGATCACCAAGGAAGAGGCGCTCGACCTCTACCGGCACGCGCCGCTGCACGCGCTCGGCCAGGCCGCCGACGCGGTGCGCCGCCGCCGCTACGCCGGCACCGAGCACATCGCGACGTACATCATCGAGCGGAACATCAACTACACGAACGTGTGCGTCACCGCGTGCAAGTTCTGTGCCTTCTACGCGGCCCCCAAGGACGAGAAGAAGGGCTGGTCGCGCGACCTCGAGGACATCCTGCGCCGCTGCGCGGAGACCGTCGAACTCGGCGGCACCCAGATCATGTTCCAGGGCGGGCACCACCCGGACTACGGCGTCGAATACTACGAAGAGCACTTCGCCGCCATCAAGAAGGCCTTCCCGCAGCTGGTCATCCACTCCCTCGGCGCGTCCGAGGTCGAGCACATGGCCCGCATCTCCGGCGTCACCGCCGAGGAGGCCATCGCCCGCATCCACGCGGCCGGCCTCGACTCCTTCGCGGGTGCCGGCGCCGAGCTGCTGCCGGAGCGGCCGCGCACGGCCATCGCCCCCCTCAAGGAGTCCGGCGAGCGCTGGCTGGAGATCATGGAGATCGCCCACCGGCTGGGCGTGGAGTCCACCTCCACCATGCTGATGGGCACCGGCGAGACCAACGCCGAGCGCATCGAGCACATCGCGATGATCCGGGACACCCAGGACCGTACGGGCGGCTTCCGCGCCTTCATCCCGTACACCTACCAGCCCGAGAACAACAAGCTCAAGGGCCGCACCCAGGCGACGATCTTCGAGTACCTCCGCATGATCGCGATCGCGCGCCTCTTCCTCGACAACATCGCCCACATCCAGGGCTCCTGGCTGACCGTGGGCAAGGAGGCGGGCCAGCTCTCGCTGCACTACGGCGCCGACGACCTCGGGTCGATCATGCTGGAGGAGAACGTCGTCTCCTCGGCCGGTGCCAAGCACCGCTCGAACCGCCAGGAGATCATCGACCTGATCCGCAAGGCGGGCCGCACCCCGGCGCAGCGCGCGACCACGTACGAGCACCTGCTGGTGCACGGCGACCCGGCGAACGACCCGGCCGACGACCGCGTGGTCTCGCACATCTCCTCCACCGCGATCGAGGGCGGCACGGCGCACCCCGAGTTGAAGCTCATCTCGACCAACTGACCCCGCCGTGCTGACGCTTCACACCGCCGAACACCTCGTCACCGGGCCGGGCTCCGCCCCGGTGCCCGGTGGCGCGGTCCTCGTCGAAGGGGACCGGATCGCCCGCGTGGGGCCGTACGCGGACCTCGCCGCGGCGTACCCGCACGCCCGCTGCCGGCGCTGGCCCGGGGTGCTCACCCCGGGGCTGCTGGTGCGGGGCGCGGACGAGCTGCTGGAGCGCACCTACTACCCGGACGACCCGTACGAGGTCGCCGAACTCGGCACGGAACCGGTCAACGGTGACGCCGCGCTGGCCGGGCTGAAGATGACCGAGGCGCGGTGGGGCCACAGCGCCCGGCGCGGTACGCAGAAGCTTCTCGCGCGCGGGGTGACGGCGCTCACCGGCCGGTTCACGATCGGGGCGGTGCGCACGGCCGTGGTCCGCTCGGGGCTGACGATCCTGCCCCCGGCGGCGGCCGCGCCGGGCACACCTCCCCCGTCCCTGGACCCGTTCGCCGGGCGGGGCTCCGTCGAGGAGGCGTTCCACGGGGTGCTGGAGCCGGGCGTCCCGGCCCGGTTCGCGGTCTTCGCGGCCGCGGACCCGGCGGAGCTGCTGGAGCGGGGCGCGACCAGCTGCGTGGCCACGGTCATCGGGGGACGGCTGCTGCACCGCCGCCGCTGAGCGGGCCGCCTGGCGCGAGGGGCGGGGCGAGGGCTGCGGTGAGGTTCTGGGCGACGACCGGGAGGTCCGCGTCCGGGAGGTCCGCGTCCGGGAGGTCCGCGTCCGGCAGGTCCGCGTCCGGGAGATCCGTGCGCAGGTCCTCGCGGGCCAGGGCCGCCAGCAGGCAGGCCTGGAGCCGGCTGATCCCGCCCAGCTTGGCCCGTATGTTCACCACGTGGAACTTGACCGTGCTGACGGACAGCCGCAGCTCGACCGCGAGTTCGGCGTTGGAGGCGCCGGTGGCCAGGCACAGGAACACGGCCGACTCCTGCTCGGTCAGCTGGGCCCGGGGCCGGGCCTGCTCCCCCTGCGGGGGGAACCACGCGGGGACGCTGAAGCTGACGACGCGCACGGTTTCCACTCCTCGGCCCCCGGCCGGCCCATCCGATGGCCGGCCCTCCCGGTTATGGGACGCTCGGGCCCGACAGATAAGTTCCGTCCGCACTGTACGGCCAGGCATTGGCCGTACAGCCCAGGAGCCCCTTGATCTGCTGCATCATCGCCGGAGCGGGCTGGCCGGGGCCCGGGCAGGTCTCGTGGTCGCGGCCGATCTCGTGCCCGACCTCGTGGTTCACGATGAGCGCGCGGTACTCCTCGACCGGGCCGTTGAACTGCGGTGATCCCTCCTGCCAGCGCTTGAGGTTCACCACGACGGTGTGCCCGGCCCGGCAGTTGGTCTCGCCGATCAGCTCGGGGGTGACCACCTCGCACAGCCGGTCGGTGGTGGCGGGCGTGGCGATCTTGACGGTGAAGTCGACCGGCTGGCCCGCCCCGACCAGCTGGAAGGCGTACGCCGGGTCTCTGGTCCAGCCGCGGGGGTCGCCGAGGATCGTCTCGACGGAGCGGGCGGCCGTGTCCGGGTCGATGCCGCTGTTCTCCTCGACCTCGATCCGCCAGCGCAGCGGGGTCCCCTTGCCCTGCGGCTGCCCGGCGGCGGCGGAGGGCTTGAAGATGCCCGGACCGGAGGCCGGGACGACCGGGGTCGCCGGGGCGCCGCTCGAGGGCGCGACGGACGGCTTGGGCACCACCGGGGCCTTCGCCGACGGGGCGGCGGAGGAGCGTTCGGGCACGGGGGCCGCCTTGCCGCCCTGCGGAGCGGCCGCACCGGACCCGTCCGCGGGGCTCTCGCCGGCCTCCGGCGTACGGGCGGCGGCCGCCGGCTTGTCGGAGACCTCGGCGGAGTCCTCCCCGGGCACCAGCGCGTAGCCGGTCGCGCAGACCGCGAGGAGCGCCGCGGAGCCGAGGATCGTACGCCGTAGCCGCGTCCGCCGCCGCGCCCGGCGCCGGGCGCGCGGGCTGAGGGAGGAGCGACCGGTGGAATGGCCTGCCGGCATCGTGAAGCCCTTTGCTCGGCGGCCGCTGCCGGACCGGCCGCCACGGGGGCCACGCTCCGGAGGTGACCCTCACCCGGGCCGCACCCGGCCAGTCAACGCGGCCGCGGGGCATCGGCGTAACTGGCCTTCGGGCCAGTTGTGCGGTTGGGACCCGGACCGGGTGGGTATACCGGGTGGCCGCCGCCGAGACCGAACACCGGGGTGCCGCTCCGGCCCCCCGGGCGCCCCGCCACCCCGGGCGCCCCGCCACCCCGGGCGCCCCGGCCACCCCCGGGGCGACCCGCCACCCCCAGGCGCCCCGGCCGCCCCGCGCGCCCCGGCCGCCCCGTGCCAGGGCCAGGGCCGAGCCGCCGCGCCCGGGGGAGCCGCGGCCTGAGAGGATGGGCCCGTACCCGCCGATCCGCATCGCACACCGAGGGGCGAACACCAGTGACTAGGGCTTCCCTGGACAAGCAGCCGCACGAAGTCGCCTCCATGTTCGACGGGGTCGCGGCGAACTACGACCTCACCAACGACGTCCTCTCGCTCGGCCAGGCCCGGCTGTGGCGCAAGGAGGTCGCCAAGGCGGTCGCCGCGCGCCCCGGGCAGAAGGTTCTCGACCTCGCCGCGGGCACCGCGACCTCCTCGCTGCCCTTCGCCGCGACCGGCGCGTACGTCGTCCCCTGCGACTTCTCCCTCGGCATGCTCCGCGAGGGCAAGAAGCGCAACCCCTGGCTGCCGCTGACCGCGGGCGACGCGACGAAGCTGCCGTTCAAGGACGACACCTTCGACACCGTCACGATCTCCTTCGGCCTGCGCAACGTCCAGGACACCGACGCCGCCCTGCGCGAGCTGTACCGGGTGACCAAGCCCGGCGGCAAGGTCGTCATCTGCGAGTTCTCCCAGCCCACCTGGGCGCCCTTCCGCACGGTGTACACCGAGTACCTGATGCGGGCCCTCCCGCCCGTGGCCCGCGCCGTGTCCTCCAACCCCGACGCGTACGTGTACCTCGCCGAGTCCATCCGGGAATGGCCCGACCAGCCCGCGCTGGCCGCCCTGCTGCAGAAGGCCGGCTGGTCGAAGGCGGCCTGGCGCAACCTGAGCGGCGGGATCGTCGCGCTGCACCGCGGCACCAAGGACTGACACTGCCGTGGACTACCAAACGCTGCTGGAACAGGTCGCGGAGGACACCGCCCCGCTGATCGGCAGCGGGACGCCCGCCGAGTACATCCCGGCGCTCGCGTCCGTGGACCCCGCGCAGTTCGGGATGGCGATCGTCGACCTCGACGGCAACGTCTTCGGGGTGGGGGACTGGCAGGTCCCCTTCTCCACCCAGTCCATCACCAAGGTGTTCGCGCTCGCCCTCGCCCTGGCCGAGGGCGGCGTCAGCCTGTGGGAGCGGGTGGGCCGGGAGCCGTCCGGCAACCCGTTCAACTCCCTCGTGCAGCTGGAGTACGAGAACGGCATCCCGCGCAACCCCTTCATCAACGCGGGCGCCCTCGTCGTCACCGACCGGCTCCAGACCCTGACCGGCGACGCGAGCAGCGAACTGCTCGACTTCCTCAGGGAGGAGAGCGGCAACCCCGACGTCGGCTTCGACGCCGAGGTCGCGGCCTCCGAGCAGGCGCACGGCGACCGCAACGCCGCCGTCGCGCACTTCATGGCCTCGTACGGGAACATCGACAACCCGGTGCCCGCCCTGCTGGAGCACTACTTCTGGCAGTGCTCCATCGAGATGAGCTGCGCCGACCTGGCCCGCGCAGGCCGCTTCCTGGCCCGGCACGGCCTGCGCGCGGACGGCTCCCGGCTGCTGACGCGCAGCGAGGCCAAGCAGATCAACGCCGTGATGCTGACCTGCGGGACCTATGACGCGGCGGGCGAGTTCGCCTACCGCGTCGGGCTGCCCGGCAAGAGCGGGGTCGGCGGCGGCATCGTCGCGGTCGTCCCCGGACAGTGCACCGTCGCCGTGTGGAGCCCCGGGCTGGACGCCCAGGGCAACTCGGTCGCGGGCGTGGCGGCCCTGGACCGCTTCACGACCCTGACGGGCCTGTCGGTCTTCTGACCGCCGCCGCGGGCAGCTCGGCCCCGGCCCCGGCCGGGCCCGTCGGCAGTGCCCGGGGCCCGCCGCCACGGCGGTCGCGGTCAGCTGCCGGACAGCGTCAGTTCGTAGCGTCGGCCGTGGCGCACGCCGCCCGGGAGCAGGAAGCGGTCCGCCAGGGTCATGCCGAGCCGCTCCGCCACCGCGATCGACCGCTGGTTCTCGTCGTTGATCATCGCGACGACGTGCGGGACGCCCACCGCGCGGACCCGCTCCACGGTGGCCAGCGCGGCGGCGTACGCGTACCCCTTGCCCCACGCGGCGCGGCCCAGCCGCCAGCCGATCTCGATCTCCCCGACCGGTCCCCACTCCTTCTCCCGGGGCCACGGCTGCGCGCCCGTGAAGCCGATCACCGCGCCGTCCGTGTCGAGCAGGGTCCACAGGCAGTGGCCGAGCTGCGCGTCGTGCATGCGCTGGCGCGCGGTGAACTCCTCGTACAGGGACAGTTCGGCGGGCCCGCCGAGGAACTCCATCACCTCCGGGTCGTCGAAGACCCGGTGCCAGGCACGGGCGTCCTCGTCGGTGGGCACGCGCAGCTGCACGGCGGGAAGCGGCCGGGTCGGCGAGGTGGTCATCGGAGGCACCCTTCGGATCGCGATCTCTCTCGCTGCATAGACTGCACATGTCCGGTGCCGTTGGGCACCCTTTATCGAGCCTCCGGGAGATCCCGCAGTGACCGAGCCCCTCTCCGAACACTCCGCGGACGTGATCGTCGTCGGGGCCGGGCCCGCCGGCTCGACCACCGCGTACTACCTCGCCAAGGCCGGATTGGACGTCCTGCTCCTGGAGAAGACCGCGTTCCCCCGCGAAAAGGTGTGTGGTGACGGGCTGACCCCGCGCGCCACCAAGCAGCTGGTCTCCATGGGCATCGACATCTCCGAGGAGGCCGGCTGGCTGCGCAACAAGGGCCTGCGGATCATCGGCGGTGGCCAGCGCCTCCAGCTGGACTGGCCGGAACTCGCCTCCTACCCGGACTACGGACTCGTCCGCAAGCGCGACGACTTCGACGAGACCCTGGCCCGCCAGGCCCAGAAGGCCGGCGCCCGGCTCTACGAGCGCTGCAACGTCGGAGAGCCCGTGCGCGACCCGCGCACCGGCCACATCACCGGCGTGCAGGCGAAGCTCGGCGAGGAGAAG
This sequence comes from Streptomyces antarcticus, assembly GCF_026627255.1. Taxonomy (GTDB): domain Bacteria; phylum Actinomycetota; class Actinomycetes; order Streptomycetales; family Streptomycetaceae; genus Streptomyces; species Streptomyces antarcticus. The sequence goes on from NZ_JAPNLM010000024.1 coordinate 88,469, forward strand.
ACCCCGGTCACCTTCAGCGCCCCGCTGGTCGTCGCGGCCGACGGCAACTCCTCCCGGCTGTCCCTCGCGATGGGCCTGCACCGGCGCGAGGACCGCCCGATGGGCGTCGCCGTGCGGACGTACTTCACCTCGCCCCGGCACGACGACGACTACCTGGAGTCCTGGCTGGAGCTGTGGGACCGGCGCGGCGCGCAGGACCGGCTGCTGCCCGGCTACGGCTGGATCTTCGGCATGGGCGACGGCACCTCCAACGTCGGCCTCGGCATCCTGAACTCCTCCTCCGCCTTCAAGGAGCTGGACTGGCGCGAGGTCCTCAAGGCCTGGTGCGCGTCCATGCCCGAGGACTGGGGCTACACCCCCGAGAACATGACGCAGCCGATCCGCGGCGCGGCCCTGCCGATGGCGTTCAACCGGCAGCCGCACTACACCAAGGGCCTGCTGCTCGTCGGCGACGCGGGCGGGCTCGTCAACCCCTTCAACGGCGAGGGCATCGCCTACGCGATGGAGTCGGGCCAGATCGCGGCCGACGTCGTCGTGCAGGCCCACTCCCGCGCCACCCCGGCGCTGCGCGAGCTGACCTTGCACAGCTACCCGAAGGTCCTCAAGGAGACGTACGGCGGCTACTACACGCTGGGCCGCGCCTTCGTGAAGCTGATCGGCAACCCGAAGGTCATGAAGGTCGCCACCCAGCGCGGCCTGACGCACCCGGTGCTGATGCGGTTCACGCTGAAGATGCTGGCCAACCTGACCGACCCGACGGGCGGCGACGCGATGGACCGCATCATCAACGGACTCTCGAAGGTGGCACCCAAAGCCTGATGACGCGAGGCCGGGCCGCGCGGCACAAGGCCGAGCGGCCCGGCGTACGACGGTTGAACTGTCAGACTTTGACGATCTTCACCTTCGGCGAGCCGGGGAGCTGCTCGGCAGCCTTGCACAGCGCCGGAATGTGCGACGTGTCGGACGTGACGAGCAGTACCGGGGGCGGGCAGAGCGCGGCCGTGGCGACCACGAGGGCGTCCACGAGGCATTCGTGTCCGTCAAGGCCCGAGACGTCCAGCAGTTTCGCGGCGGCGTCCGTCACCGCGTCGGTGACCGGCTTCACGTCGAACCGCGACAGCAGGAACTGGAGTCGCTTGGCGGCCTCTCCGGTCCGGCGCACTTCCAACGGCGTCAGAGCGGACAGTGCCACTCGTCTGCCGCTCTGCTGAGCGACCTCGATGCGCGCCCGCATTCCCTCGTCACCGTCGACGTGCAGCGAAAGCCCCTGGGCGTCGAGGACGAGAGTGCCCTCGCTCTTGGCCTTGATCTTGAGGCGCTTGCTCACCACTCCTGTTCCGCCTGCCGCCGTGCTTCCGCGGAGACGGGGCCGAACGCCTCGCGGTCGGCGGTCACGACCTCTCGGAGCTTCTGCGCGGCGAGCCACTCCTCCAGGGCTTCTGCCACCACGGAGGAGAAGCCGTTCTTGCCGGTGCGCTCCTCGACTTCCTTGATCAACGATTGCGCCAGCGACACGGATCTCTTACCGGCCCGCTCGGCGGCCTGGTGGGCTGCGTGGCTGCTCATACCTAAAACGTAACACCGGCGGTAGGAAGTTTCTCGTCCGACGGACCTACGGGGCGGGCCGAGGCGGGTTCTCCCCGGTGCGGCCCGTTTCGCCGTACCGGGGGCCGGACGGGCCGCGGTGCGGGCCTTCGTACGGGCCTTCGTACGGGCCTTCGTACGGGCCCCCGGCGGCGTCCCCGGCGCGGTGCACCGCGCGCACGCAGCGGGTCAGCAGCACCAGACCGCACAGCAGGAACACCGCCGAGGCGCTCCAGCCGAGGCCGAGGGACAGCGCGCTCCCGGGCTTCTGCCAGGGGCGGGCGGTGGCCAGCAGCCAGCCGCCGACGGCGAGGAAGCCGAGCCCGAGCGCGGCCGGGACGGCGGTGGGGTCGCCGCCGCGGGGGTACTCGTGCGGTCGTGCGCTCACGGGACCACCACCTCCAGGGTCGGGGCGGTCCGACGGGTCGGGCGCGCCCCCGCCATCTTCGCAGGGCCCCGGGCGGTGCCCGGTCAGCGGTCGGGGCGGCACTTGCGCAGGGCCTCGATGTGCAGCTGCTTGAGGGTGGCCCACTGCTCGGCGGTGGCGCCGCTGCCGTCGACGTCGCCGGTGACCGGATTCGGGTCCGGATACCAGGTGATTCCCTCCGCGCGCAGGCACGCGGATTCCTTCCGCGCCGCGGCGAGTTCCCCGGGGCCGGCCTGCACCGGCGGGGGCGGCGGCGGAATCAGCGACGCGCAGGCTTTGTGCGCCGCTTCGTTCCACGGCTTCGACTTGTCCTCGCGGGGCGCGCCGTAATCGGTGTACACGACAGCCACGCCCTCCTTCTTCAGGCAGTCGTAGTACGCGATTTCCGCCGCAGTGGGCGGCGGACTGTCGCTCGCCAGGGGTTCTTTGTCGCCGCCGCAGCCCGCCAGTGCAATGCAGACGAGGAGGAGGGGAGCGAAATGGCGTGCGCGCACGGAGACTTCCCTTGGGGCAGTAGAAATGGAATGTACGCCTCCATGCGGGACGGGGCACGGGTATGCGCCGGGCGAGAATAGTCAGTTCGGCCGGAATGGCGCAACACCCCTACAAGACAAGGGACTTGCCCGCCCACACGGCGCGATTCCGGCTTGACGCCGTAATCCGTGGGCCCGTTGAATCCGGCCGGGCGGAGAATCCCTTTGGTGCTCCTCTCGGCATCCGAACAGAGAGGTACGCGTGATGAACCGGGCAAGGGGCAAGCTGGCACCGGGCTGCGTCGCCGCCGTTTCGGCGGCCGCCATTCTCCTCGCCGGGTCCGGGCCGTCGGCGGCGATGGGGAGGGACGGGAACCTGGAGGACCAGGAATTCGGTCTCGTTTACCTCGCGGGGCGTGCGGGTTGTGTCTTCGATCTTTATGCGACTGACACGAACTTCTCCGGAGACGCCTTCAACAGCGGGTGCAACGGGATGTACAAGAGCGTGAATGACAACCGAGGACCGGCACCGGTACCTCTTCGGGCTGGCCGATCCGGACCACGCCGCCGCGCACGGGTACGACAAGTCCGCCGGCCGGGGCGCGCCGCCCAAGCCGCCCGCCCCGCAGCTGAGCGACAGCGCGTACGCCGTCATGAACGGCACGCAGCGCGGCGCCCGGGACGGGCGGGCGCCCGACGCGACCTCGGAGGCCCACGAGCGGTCCGAGCGGGACTCCCGCGTCGTCGCCGTGCTCGCGGCGTGGTCGGCTTGCATGGAGAAGTCCGGGTACGGGGGGATCCGTACGCCGTACGACGTCGTGGAGGAGGCCGGACTGGCGGACGACAAGGGCGGTCCGCGGGCCGTCACGGCCGCCAGGGCCGACGTGGCGTGCAAGAGCGAGGTGAACCTGGTCGGCGTCCGGGCCGCGGTCGAGAAGGCGTACCAGGAGCGGCTCGTCGAGGAGCACGCCGAGACGCTGGCCCTCTACGGGCGCCAGCGCGAGGCCCGCTTCAGACTGGCGGCCTCCGTCGCCTGAGGTGCGCCGAAGGGCCGGTGCTCCACCCCCGAGCGGGGGAGCACCGGCCCTTCCTGACGCTCCGGAGACCGGAGAGCGGCTCAGAGGACGCGCACGGCGCCCGTCGGCTTGTCGTAGCTCAGGGAGCGCTCGACGATGCCGGTGCTGGGGTTCTGCGCGCCGACGAACTTGCCGCCGCCCACGTAGACGGCGACGTGGTACGCGTTGCCCTTGGAGCCCCAGTACAGGATGTCGCCCGGCTGAAGGGCGCTCAGGGACACCGAGGTGCCGAACGAGGACTGCTGCTGGGACATGCGCGGCAGGGTGATGCCGGCCTGGCGGTAGGCGGCCCCCACGAGACCGGAGCAGTCGTACGAGGACGGGCCGGTGCCGCCCAGCACGTACGCCTTGCCGACCTGTGCGCGGGCGAAGTTCACGATGGCCGCGGCCGAGCCGGTGGCCGGGGCGGTGACGGTGCCCGTGCCCTGGGAGGGGGCGGTGCTCTTGCCGGAGCCCGAGGTGGACTTCGAGCCCGAGTCGGAGCCGGAGGCGGGCGCCGAGGCGGTGGCCAGCGTGGAGCGGGCGGAGCTGCGGTTGGCGCGCTCGGCCGCTTCCTTGCGGTCGGCCTCCTCCTTCGCCTTCTTCTCGGAGTCGGCCTTCTGCTGGGCGTCCTCCTTGGCCTTCTTCGCCTCGGCGGCGGCGCCGGTGCGGGCGCTCTCCTCCTGGGCGGTCAGTTCGCCCTCGACGGCGGCCAGACGGGTGTTCTCGGCGGCGGTGGTGACGGCGGAGGAGACCTCGGCGCCGAGGTCCAGGTCGAGGACCGGCATCTCGAGCGTCGTCTCGGCCACGGGCTCTGCGGTCGGGGACGCGCTCGCGGTTCCGGCCATGGCCAGGGTGCTGAGGACGCCACCGGCTACTCCGGCGCGGACCGCGAGCTTCGAGGCGCTGCGGCGGGGCTTCCGGTGGCTGGGTATGTGAGCGGTGTGGGACATGAGGACAAGCGCTATCAGGGCGTCAGGGTTCGCTTCAAGAAACGTGGTCTGCGCCACAGTTGCGCGCGAATGGGGCTAACCGGGCGCGTCGGCGCTCCTATTGACGCGGTAACGGGCTAATCGGACACACCGTCACAACCCTGTGATCATGTCGTTTCTGCATTAAGTCCGAATTGATCCTCGGCCTACCATTCCGCCGGACAGTTGGCCAAGCCCCGTTTCGGAAGCGCTGATTCACCGTGACGCAGGTCATAGTTACCCCGTGCCGTGAGGACACCGTGGCCCGGTTGTGACCCGGCCGTGAAGGTGTCGCGCGGCTCGTGAACGGATGCACGTGGGCGACTGTCCGTTCTGCCCCGGCTTCTCCCCCGCGTCCACCTCCGTACGCGAGTGGTCCCCCGGTCGGGGTAGGCGAGATCCCGGTAGCACCTGATCCGCACCGGTGCCAATTTGCCTGTAGGGGCCACACTTGGTAGTGGAGGCATGCTTTCTACCTGCGGTAACGACGATGGATGTCACCATTCGTAACCGTCCGGATGCTTCGCGTGTGAAGATCACCGCTCATCCGACTTCATGATCGTTCGTCAGGTGGTGGAGATCACAAACTCGTTGTTGCAACCCGTGTCGCAGATCACAGAGAGGCAGGCATAAGATGCGCAGCAGTCCGGCTTGTGAACTGCCTCACATGTACACGATCTTCGCGAGGCGGGTCACGCCCCCAGTCCACCACTGGGCGGTACTCCCGGCCGGTACGGCGGTCCAACGGTCAAGGACGACTGGAAGGAGCGAGGAGCGTGAATGCGTACGCGCCCATCCTCGTGCTCGGCGCCCTCGGCGCAGGGTTTGCGATCTTCTCCGTGGTCATGGCCACGCTGATCGGTCCAAAACGGTACAACCGGGCAAAGCTCGAAGCGTATGAGTGCGGCATCGAGCCCACTCCGATGCCGGCCGGCGGCGGCCGCTTCCCCATCAAGTACTACCTGACGGCGATGCTCTTCATCGTCTTCGACATCGAGGTTGTCTTCCTCTACCCCTGGGCCGTCACCTTCGACTCCCTGGGGATCTTCGGGCTCGTGGAGATGCTGCTCTTCGTGCTCACCGTCTTCGTCGCCTACGCCTACGTCTGGCGCCGCGGCGGCCTGGAATGGGACTGAGGGGCTGAAGTTTCCATGGGACTGGAAGAGAAGCTGCCGAGCGGCTTTCTGCTGACCACCGTCGAACAGGCCGCGGGATGGGTGCGCAAGTCATCCGTCTTCCCCGCGACCTTCGGCCTCGCCTGCTGCGCCATCGAGATGATGACCACCGGAGCGGGCCGGTACGACCTGGCCCGCTTCGGCATGGAGGTCTTCCGCGGCTCCCCGCGCCAGGCCGACCTGATGATCGTGGCCGGCCGGGTCAGCCAGAAGATGGCGCCCGTGCTGCGGCAGGTGTACGACCAGATGCCCGCTCCCAAATGGGTCATCTCCATGGGGGTCTGCGCATCCTCGGGCGGAATGTTCAACAACTACGCGATCGTCCAGGGCGTCGACCACATCGTCCCGGTGGACATCTACCTCCCCGGCTGCCCGCCGCGCCCCGAGATGCTGATGGACGCGATCCTCAAGCTCCACCAGAAGATCCAGGGCTCCAAGCTCGGCGTGAACCGGGAAGAGGCCGCCCGCGAGGCGGAGGAGGCGGCCCTCAAGGCACTCCCCACCATCGAGATGAAGGGGCTGCTCCGGTGAGCGAGACCCAAGAGCCGGAGAACGGCAGCAACGTCCCCGCTCCGAGGGCGCAGGGGCCCGAGGTCATCGGCGTCCGCACGGGCATGTTCGGGGCGGCGGCCGGCGGTGACACCAGCGGCTACGGCGGCCTGGTCCGCACCGTGGCCCTGCCCGGCGCGAGCAGCCGCCCGTACGGCTCGTACTTCGACGAGGTCGCCGACGAGCTCGAAGGGGCCTTGGAGGAGCAGGACGTGCTCCCCGGGAACGCCATCGAGAAGACGGTGGTCGACCGGGGCGAGCTGACCTTCCACATCGCCCGCGAGCACCTCGTCCGCGTCGCCCGCACCCTGCGCGACGACCCGGCCCTGCGCTTCGAGCTCTGCACCGGCGTCTCCGGGGTGCACTTCCCCGGCGACAAGGGGCGCGAGCTGCACGCCGTCTACCACCTGCGCTCGCTCACCCACGGACGGATCCTGCGGCTGGAGGTGTCGGTCCCGGACAGCGACCCGCACGTCCCCTCGCTGGTCGCGGTCTACCCGACCAACGACTGGCACGAGCGCGAGACCTACGACTTCTTCGGCCTGGTCTTCGACGGGCACCCCGCCCTCACGCGGATCATGATGCCGGACGACTGGCAGGGCTTCCCGCAGCGCAAGGACTACCCGCTCGGCGGCATCGCCGTCGAGTACAAGGGCGCCCAGATCCCGGCTCCCGACCAGCGGAGGTCGTACAGCTGATGTCCACTTCACACGCCTCCTCCCGGGAGACCACCGAAGGCCCCGTCTACACCGTCACCGGCGGCGACTGGGACGAGATCGTCCAGTCGGCGGCCCGCGCGGACGACGAGCGGATCGTCGTCAACATGGGCCCCCAGCACCCGTCCACCCACGGAGTGCTCCGCCTGATCCTGGAGATCGACGGCGAGACGGTCACCGAGGCCCGCTGCGGAATCGGCTACCTGCACACCGGCATCGAGAAGAACCTCGAATACCGGAACTGGACGCAGGGCACCACCTTCGTGACGCGCATGGACTACCTGACGCCGTTCTTCAACGAGACGGCCTACTGCCTCGGCGTCGAGAAGCTCCTCGGCATCACCGACCAAATCCCGGACCGCGCCACCGTCATCCGCGTCCTGCTGATGGAACTCAACCGGCTCTCCTCCCACCTGGTGTGCATCGCCACCGGCGGCATGGAGCTGGGCGCGACCACGATCATGATCTACGGCTTCCGCGACCGCGAGCTGATCCTGGACGTCTTCGAGCTGATCACCGGCCTGCGCATGAACCACGCGTTCGTCCGGCCCGGCGGCCTCGCCCAGGACCTGCCCCCGGGCGCGGTCGACCAGCTGCGCGATGTCGTCAAGACCATGAAGAAGAACCTGCCGGAGTACGACAAGCTCGCCACCGGCAACCCCATCTTCAAGGCCCGCATGCAGGACGTCGGCTACCTCGACCTCACCGGCGCCATGGCGCTCGGTGCCACCGGCCCGGTGCTCCGCTCCGCCGGCCTGCCGCACGACCTGCGCAAGTCGGACCCGTACTGCGGATACGAGACCTACGAGTTCGACGTCCCGACCACCGAGACCTGCGACTCGTACGGGCGGTTCCTGATCCGCCTGGAGGAGATGCGCCAGTCACTGCGGATCGTCGAGCAGTGTCTGGACCGGCTGCAGCCGGGTCCGGTCATGGTCGCCGACAAGAAGATCGCCTGGCCGGCGCAGCTCGCCATGGGACCCGACGGGCTCGGCAACTCGCTCGACCACATCAAGAACATCATGGGCACCTCCATGGAGGCCCTCATCCACCACTTCAAGCTGGTGACCGAGGGCTTCCGGGTCCCCGCCGGGCAGGCCTACGCGGCCGTCGAATCGCCCAAGGGCGAGCTCGGCGTCCACGTCGTCTCCGACGGCGGCACCCGCCCCTACCGGGTCCACTTCCGCGACCCGTCCTTCACCAACCTTCAGGCCATGGCCGCGATGTGCGAAGGCGGCCAGGTCGCCGACGTCATCGTCGCCGTCGCCTCCATCGACCCCGTGATGGGAGGCGTCGACCGATGACCGACATCCAACTGGGCATGCCGCAGCTGCCCGCCCCCGACTACCCGGCGGAGGTGCGCGAGCGGCTCGCGGCGGACGCCGTCGAGGTCATCGCGCGCTATCCCGACAGCCGCAGCGCGCTGCTGCCCCTGCTGCACCTCATCCAGTCGCAGGAGGGCTACGTCTCGCGCACCGGCATCCGCTTCTGCGCCGACGTGCTGGGCCTGACCACCGCCGAGGTCACCGCCGTGGCCACCTTCTACACGATGTACCGGCGCAAGCCCTCCGGCGACTACCAGGTCGGCGTCTGTACGAACACCCTGTGCGCGGTGATGGGCGGCGACGCCATCTTCGACGAGCTGAAGGAACACCTCGGGGTCGGCAACAACGAGACCACCCCCGACGGCAAGGTCACCCTCGAACACATCGAGTGCAACGCGGCCTGCGACTTCGCCCCCGTGGTGATGGTGAACTGGGAGTTCTTCGACAACCAGACCCCCGAGTCCGCCAAGGCCATGGTCGACGACCTGCTGGCCGGCCGCCCGGTCGAGCCGACCCGGGGCGCGCCGCTGTGCACGTACAAGGAGACGGCCCGCATCCTGGCCGGCTTCCCGGACGAGCGCGAGGGCGCGGTGGAGGCCACCGGCGGCGCCGGCCACGCCTCCCTCATCGGACTGCGCATCGCCCGCGGCGAGACCCCGCACACCTCGATCGTGCACCCGCGTGGCGAGACCACCACCCAGGGAGGGGAGTGATGACCGTGTCCACTCCGAAGGAAAGCCGCGGGGACACCTCCCCGCCGGAGGCCGGGGGAAGCGGCAGCCCGGAGAAGCTCCTGTCGCCCGTCCTGTCGGCGTTCTGGGACGACCCGCAGTCGTGGACGCTGGCGACCTACCGGCGCCACGAGGGGTACGAGGGCCTGCGCAAGGCGCTCGCGATGACCCCCGACGACCTGATCGCCTACGTGAAGGACTCCGGCCTGCGCGGCCGCGGCGGCGCCGGCTTCCCCACCGGGATGAAGTGGCAGTTCATCCCGCAGGGCGATGGCAAGCCGCACTACCTCGTCGTGAACGCGGACGAGTCGGAGCCGGGCACCTGCAAGGACATCCCGCTCCTCTTCGCCAACCCGCACTCCCTCATCGAGGGAATGATCATCGCCTGCTACGCGATCCGCTCGGCGCACGCCTTCATCTACCTGCGCGGCGAGGTCGTACCCGTCCTGCGGCGCCTGCACGAGGCGGTGCGCGAGGCGTACGAGGCCGGATACCTCGGGAAGGACATCCTCGGCAGCGGGCTCGACCTCGACATCACGGTGCACGCCGGGGCGGGCGCGTACATCTGCGGCGAGGAGACGGCGCTGCTCGACTCCCTCGAAGGCCGGCGCGGACAGCCCCGGCTGCGGCCGCCCTTCCCGGCCGTCGAGGGGCTCTACGCGTGCCCCACCGTCGTCAACAACGTCGAGTCCATCGCCTCGGTGCCCGCGATCCTGAACAACGGCAAGGACTGGTTCAAGGCGATGGGGACGGAGAAGTCCCCCGGCTTCACGCTCTACTCGCTCTCCGGACACGTCCGCGGCCCCGGCCAGTACGAGGCCCCGCTCGGCATCACCCTGCGCCAGCTGCTCGACATGAGCGGCGGGATGCGCCCCGGGCACCGGCTGAAGTTCTGGACCCCGGGCGGCTCCTCCACCCCGATGTTCACGGACGAGCACCTCGACGTGCCCCTCGACTACGAGGGAGTCGGCGCCGCCGGGTCGATGCTCGGCACCAAGGCGCTCCAGTGCTTCGACGAGACGACCTGCGTGGTGCGGGCCGTCACCCGGTGGACCGAGTTCTACGCCCACGAGTCCTGCGGCAAGTGCACCCCCTGCCGCGAGGGCACGTACTGGCTGGTCCAGCTGCTGCGCGACATCGAGACCGGCAAGGGCGTCATGTCCGACCTCGACAAGCTGAACGACATCGCCGACAACATCAACGGCAAGTCCTTCTGCGCCCTCGGCGACGGTGCGGCCAGCCCGATCTTCTCCTCGCTCAAATACTTCCGCGAGGAGTACGAGCAGCACATCACGGGCAAGGGCTGCCCCTTCGACCCCAAGAAGTCGACCCTCTGGGCTGACACGGAGGTGAACGCATGACCATCACCACCAACGCGCCGGCCGGTGGCGGCGAGGCCGCCGGGCCACCCGCGAACGCCGAGGACACGGTTTCCCTCACCATCGACGGCATCGAGCTGTCGGTGCCCAAGGGCACCCTGGTGATCCGGGCCGCCGAGCAGCTCGGCATCGAGATCCCCCGGTTCTGCGACCACCCCCTCCTCTCGCCGGCCGGCGCCTGCCGCCAGTGCATCGTCGAGGTCGAGGGCCAGCGCAAGCCGATGGCCTCCTGCACCATCACCTGCACCGACGGCATGGTCGTCAAGACGCAGCTGACATCGGAGGTCGCCGACAAGGCCCAGCGCGGGGTGATGGAGCTGCTGCTCATCAACCACCCGCTGGACTGCCCGGTCTGCGACAAGGGCGGCGAGTGCCCGCTGCAGAACCAGGCGATGTCCCACGGCAACGCCGAGTCCCGCTTCGAGGGCCGCAAGCGCACCTACGAGAAGCCCGTCCCGATCTCCACGCAGGTGCTGCTGGACCGCGAGCGGTGCGTGCTGTGCGCGCGCTGCACCCGCTTCTCCAACGAGATCGCCGGCGACCCGATGATCGAGCTCCTGGAACGCGGCGCGCTCCAGCAGGTCGGCACCGGTGAGGGCGACCCGTTCGAGTCGTACTTCTCCGGCAACACCATCCAGATCTGCCCCGTCGGCGCGCTGACCTCGGCCGCCTACCGGTTCCGCTCCCGCCCCTTCGACCTCGTCTCCTCCCCGAGCGTGTGCGAGCACTGCGCGGGCGGCTGCGCGACCCGGACCGACCACCGGCGCGGCAAGGTGCTGCGCCGCCTGGCCGCCGAGGACCCCGAGGTCAACGAGGAGTGGATCTGCGACAAGGGCCGCTTCGGGTTCCGCTACGCGCAGCGCCCGGACCGGCTCACCACCCCGCTGGTCCGCGGCAGCGACGGCATCCTGGCCCCGGCCAGCTGGCCCGAGGCGCTGGAGGCCGCGGCGAACGGGCTGGCCGGGGCGCGCGGCCGGGCCGGCGTGCTGACCGGCGGCCGGCTCACCGTCGAGGACGCCTACGCGTACGCCAAGTTCGCGCGGGTGGTGCTCGACACCAACGACATCGACTTCCGGGCCCGCGTGCACAGCGCGGAGGAGGCCGAGTTCCTGGCCGCCTCCGTCGCCGGCACCGGCAAGGACCTCGACGGCACCGGCGTCACGTACGCCTCGCTGGAGGCGGCGCCCGCGGTGCTGCTGGCCGGCATCGAGGCCGAGGAGGAGGCCCCCGGCGTCTTCCTGCGGCTGCGCAAGGCCCACCGCAAGCACAAGCAGCGGACCTTCGCCCTCGCCCCCTTCGCCACCCGGGGCCTGGCCAAGGCGGGCGGCACCCTGCTGGCCGCCGCCCCCGGCACCGAGCCCGCGTGGCTCGACGCGCTGGCCACCCGCGGCGGCCTGGAGGCCGGCGGGTCCACCGCCGCCGCCGACGCGCTGCGCGCGCCCGGCGCGGTCATCGTCGTCGGGGAGCGCCTCGCCGGCGTTCCGGGCGCGCTGACCGCCGCCGTACGGGCCGCCAACGCCACCGGCGCCAAGCTCGTGTGGATCCCGCGCCGGGCCGGGGAGCGGGCCGCCGTCGAGGCGGGCGCGCTGCCGTCCCTGCTGCCCGGCGGCCGCCCGGCCACCGACCCGCGGGCCCGCGACGAGGTCGCCACCGCCTGGGGCCTGGACGAGCTCCCGCACCGCTACGGCCGCGACACCGGCCAGATCGTCGAGGCCGCGGCCACGCGCGAACTGTCCGCCCTGCTGGTCGCGGGCGTGGAGGTCGCCGACCTGCCCGACCCGGCCCGCGCGCGCACCGCGCTCCAGGAGGCCTTCGTGGTCTCCCTGGAACTGCGGCCCAGCGAGGTCACCGACCACGCGGACGTGGTGTTCCCGGTCGCCGCGGTCGTCGAGAAGCCGGGCGCGTTCGTCAACTGGGAGGGCAGGGTCCGGCCGTTCGAGGCCTCCCTCAAGCCCGAGCAGATGACCCGGCGCCTCGCCCCCGCCGACTCCCGCGTGCTGCACATGCTGGCCGACGAGGCCGGCCGGCCGATCGCCCTGCCCGACGTACACGCCGTACGCCGGGAGCTGGAGCGGCTCGGCCCGTGGGAGGGGGCGCTCGCTTCCGAGCAGTCCACCGACCCGGAGCCGCTGCCCCGCCCCGGAGCGGGCGAGGCGGTTCTCGCGGGCCACCGGCTCCTCCTCGACCAGGGCCGCCTCCAGGACGGCGACGACGCCCTGGCCGGCACCCGGCACGAGGCGAGCGCCCGGCTGTCGGCGGCCACGGCGGCCGAGACCGGCGTCAAGAGCGGCGACGTCCTCGCGGTCACCGGCCCCACCGGAACCGTGGAGCTGCCGCTGCGGATCACCGAGATGCCCGACCGGGTGGTCTGGCTCCCGCTGAACTCCACCGGATCCGGCGTACTCGCCGACACCGGCGCCCGCCCGGGCACCCTCGTGCGCATCGGCCCGGCGACCCCGGCCGGCGCGGGCGCCAGCACTGCGGAGGTGGACGCGTGAACGCGGTACAGATCGCCGCGGAGGACCTCTCCCTCTTCGGCCGCGACGTGTGGTGGCTCGTCGTCGTCAAGGCGGTGTTCTGCTTCGCCTTCCTGATGGTGACCGTGCTGTTCTCCATCGTGTGGGAGCGCAAGGTCGTCGCCTGGATGCAGCTGCGCATCGGCCCCAACCGGCACGGCCCCTGGGGCATGCTCCAGTCGCTCGCCGACGGCGTGAAGCTGATGCTGAAGGAAGACCTGATCGTCAAGCGGGCCGACAAGGTCGTCTACGTCCTGGCGCCGATCATCGCGGCGATCCCGGCCTTCATGGCCATCGCGGTGATCCCCTTCGGGCCCGCGGGCAACGAGGTCTCCATCTTCGGCCAGCGCACCACGATGCAGCTGACCGACCTGCCCATCGCGATGCTCTACATCCTCGCGGTGGCCTCGGTCGGCATCTACGGCATCGTCCTCGCCGGCTGGTCCTCCGGCTCGACCTACCCGCTCCTCGGCGGCCTGCGCTCCTGCGCGCAGATGATCTCGTACGAGATCGCGATGGGCGCGGCCTTCGCCTCGGTCTTCCTCTACTCCGGGTCGATGTCGACCTCGGCGATCGTGGAAGCCCAGGCGGACCGCTGGTACATCATCCTGCTGCCGGTCTCCTTCATCATCTACGTGATCACGATGGTCGGCGAGACGAACCGCGCCCCCTTCGACATGCCGGAGTCCGAGGGCGACCTCGTCGGCGGCTTCAACACCGAGTACTCCTCCATCAAGTTCGCGTTGTTCATGCTGGCCGAGTACGTCAACATGGTCACCGTCTCGGCGGTCTCGGTCACCCTCTTCCTGGGCGGCTGGCGGGCCCCGGCGCCGATCTCCACCTACTGGGAGGGCGCGAACCACGGCTGGTGGCCGATGCTCTGGTTCGTCCTCAAGGTGCAGCTCCTCCTCTTCTTCTTCATCTGGCTCCGCGGCACGCTGCCCCGCGTGCGCTACGACCAGCTGATGAAGCTCGGCTGGAAGGTCCTGATCCCGGTCTCGCTGGTCTGGCTGATGCTGGTGGCCACCGTCCGCGCCCTGCGCAACGAGGCCTATGACTTCAGCGAGATCGTCCTCTACGTCGGCGGCGCCGTCGTGGCGATCCTGCTCCTCTCCTTCGTCGTGGACCTGTTCCGCGACAAGCGCGAGAAGGCGGCGGCCCAAGAGGCCGTCCACGACGCCGAGCCCTTCGACCCGCTGGCGGGCGGGTTCCCCGTACCGCCCAAGCCCGGCCAGCACCTGGCACCCGTACCGCGCCGGAGGTCCCGCGGCGAGCGGGAGCTGATCGTCAGCGGCGGGACGAATTCCGACAGTGACCGAGAGGAGGCTTGAGAGATGTCCGACGACAAGTGGCAGAACCCGGTGGCGGGCTTCGGCGTGACCTTCAAGGCCATGTTCAAGAAGCGCCTCACCGAGCAGTACCCGGAGCAGCGGAAGACCACCGCTCCGCGCTTCCACGGACGGCATCAGCTCAACCGGCACCCGGACGGTCTGGAGAAGTGCATCGGGTGCGAACTGTGCGCCTGGGCCTGTCCCGCCGACGCGATCTACGTGGAGGGCGCGGACAACACCGAGGAGGAGCGCTACTCCCCGGGTGAGCGGTACGGCGCCGTCTACCAGATCAACTACGCCCGCTGCATCCTGTGCGGGCTGTGCGTCGAGGCGTGCCCGACGCGGGCGCTGACCATGACGAACGAGTTCGAACTGGCCGACTCCAGCCGCGAAGCGCTCATCTACACCAAGGAGCAGCTGCTCTCCGGCCTCACCGAGGGCATGGTCGAGGCACCGCACTCGATCTTCCCCGGCGCGGACGACACGGACTACTACCGCGGACTGGTGACGGGCGCCGCCCCGGGCACGGTCCGCCAGGTCGCGGTGTCCAAGGGCGAGACGACGGCGGACGAATCCGAGGAGGTGGGGGCATGAGCACGATCGCCGCTGCGGCCACCTCGCTCACCTCCACCGGTGAGGCCGTGCAGTTCTGGATCCTCGGCACCGTCGCCGTCATCGGCGCGCTGGCCACGATCCTGATGAAGAAGGCCGTCCACAGTGCGCTGAGCCTGGCCGGGACGATGATCATCCTGGCGGTCTTCTACCTCGCCAACGGGGCGTACTTCCTGGGCGTCGTCCAGATCGTCGTCTACACCGGCGCGATCATGATGCTCTTCCTCTTCGTGGTCATGCTCGTCGGCGTCACCGCCGCGGACTCCCTCACGGAGACCATCAAGGGGCAGCGCTGGCTGGCCGCCCTGTGCGGACTCGGCTTCGGCATCCTGCTGATCGCCGGCATCGGCAACGCCGGGATCACCCACTTCAACGGGCTCGGCCGGGTCAACTCCGGCGGCCACGTGGAGGGCCTGGCCCAGCTGATCTTCACCAAGTACGTCTTCGCCTTCGAGCTCACCGGCGCGCTGCTGATCACCGCCGCCGTCGGCGCGATGGTGCTCACCCACCGCGAGCGCACCGAGCGGGCCGCCACGCAGCGCGAGCTCGCCGACCGGCGCGTGCGCGACGGCGTCCAGCTCCCGCCGCTGCCCGCCCCCGGCGTCTACGCCCGGCACAACGCGGTGGACGTCCCCGGCCTGCTGCCGGACGGCACCCCGTCCGAGCTGACGGTCAACCAGACCCTGCGGGCCCGCGGTCAGATCCGGGACGTCTCCGGCCAGGCGCTGGACGACCTCAAGGCACTGGAGCAGGCCTCCTCGGAGCGCCTCGGCCGTGAGGAGGCCTCGAAGTGAACCCGGTCAACTACCTGTACCTGGCGGCCCTGCTGTTCACCATCGGCGCGGCCGGCGTGCTCATCCGGAAGAACGCGATCGTGCTGTTCATGTGCGTCGAGCTGATGCTCAACGCCTGCAACCTCGCCTTCGTCGCCTTCTCCCGCATGCACGGCAACCTCGACGGCCAGATCATCGCCTTCTTCACGATGGTCGTCGCCGCCGCGGAGGTCGTGGTGGGCCTCGCGATCATCGTGTCCCTGTTCCGTACCCGCCACTCGGCCTCGGTCGACGACGCCAGCCTGATGAAGCTGTAAGGGGCGTTCACCGTGGAGAATCTGATTGCGCTGCTGGTGGCGGCGCCCCTGCTCGGAGCGGTGGTGCTGCTCTGCGGCGGCCGGCGCCTCGACAAGACCGGCCACTGGATCGGCACGCTGTTCGCGGCCGTGTCCTTCGGCGTCGGGGTCGCCCTCTTCGCCGACATGCTGGGGCGCGGCGCCGAGGACCGCACCCTGCACCAGTTCCTGTTCAGCTGGATTCCGGTGGAGGGCTTCCAGGCCGACATCGCGTTCCAGCTGGACCAGCTGTCGATGACGTTCGTCCTGCTCATCTCCGGGGTGGGCACGCTCATCCACGTGTACTCGATCGGGTACATGGAGCACGACGAGCGCCGCCGCCGCTTCTTCGGCTACCTGAACCTGTTCGTCGCGGCGATGCTGCTGCTCGTCGTCGCCGACAACTACCTGCTGCTGTACTTCGGCTGGGAGGGCGTCGGCCTCGCCTCGTACCTCCTGATCGGCTTCTGGCAGCACAAGCCCAGCGCGGCCACCGCCGCGAAGAAGGCCTTCCTGGTCAACCGCGTCGGCGACATCGGCCTGTCGATCGCGATCATGCTGATGTTCACCACGTTCGGCACCTTCGCCTTCGGCCCGGTGCTCGGCTCGGTCGGCGCAGAGACATCAGTCGCTGCCGCTCCGGTGTCGGAGGGCACGCTGACGGCGATCGGCCTGATGCTGCTGCTGGCCGCCTGCGGCAAGTCGGCGCAGGTGCCGCTCCAGTCCTGGCTCGGCGACGCGATGGAGGGCCCGACCCCGGTCTCGGCCCTGATCCACGCCGCCACCATGGTCACCGCGGGCGTCTACCTGATCGTCCGCTCGGGCGCCATCTTCAACGGGGCGCCCGACGCCCAGCTGGTGGTCACCGTCGTCGGCGCGGTCACGCTCCTCTTCGGTGCGATCGTCGGTTGCGCGAAGGACGACATCAAGAAGGCCCTCGCGGGCTCGACGATGTCGCAGATCGGCTACATGATCCTCGCCGCGGGCCTCGGCCCCATCGGTTACGTCTTCGCGATCATGCACCTGGTCACGCACGGCTTCTTCAAGGCCGGCCTGTTCCTCGGCGCGGGTTCCGTGATGCACGGGATGAACGACGAGGTCGACATGCGCAAGTACGGCGGCCTGCGGAAGTACATGCCGGTCACCTTCGTGACCTTCGGCCTCGGCTACCTGGCGATCATCGGCTTCCCCGGCCTGTCCGGCTTCTTCTCCAAGGACATGATCATCGAGGCGGCCTTCGCCAAGGGCGGCACCCAGGGCTGGATCCTCGGCGGGGTCACCCTGCTGGGGGCCGGCATCACCGCGTTCTACATGACCCGCGTCATGATCCTCACCTTCTTCGGTGAGAAGCGCTGGCAGCCGACCGCCACCGGCGCGGTGCAGCAGGACGGGACGACGGCACGTGCCGTGTCCGGTCACGAGCCCGCGGCTTCGCAGCACGGCTCCGGGGAGATGCCGCACCCTCATGAGTCCCCGAAGTCGATGACCGTCCCCATGGTCGTACTCGCCTTCGGCTCCGTCTTCGCGGGAGGGTTCTTCAGCATCGGGGACCGTTTCGTGAACTGGCTGGAGCCCGTCACGGGCTACGCGCACGGCTCCCCGCCGGTCAGCGCCCTGACGGTGACCGCGGCCACCATGGTCGTCCTGGCCGCCGGTGTCGCCATCGCCTGGTCGATGTACGGCCGCAGGCCCGTCCCGGTGGTCGCCCCGCGCGGTTCGGTCCTCACCCGGGCCGCCCGCCGGGACCTCTACCAGGACGACTTCAACCACGCCGTGCTGGTGCGCGGCGGGGAGCACCTGACCCGTTCCCTCGTGTACGTGGACCACAGCCTGGTCGACGGAGTGGTCAACGGGACGGCCGCCGGCGTCGGCGGGCTGTCGGGCCGGCTGCGCAAGCTCCAGAACGGCTACGCCCGCAGCTACGCGGTCTCGATGTTCGGGGGCACGGCGATCCTGATCGCCGCGACCCTGCTGATGAGGGCGGTGTGAGATGAATTTCCCGCTTCTGACGGTGACGGCGGCGCTGCCCGCGGTCGGCGCGATCCTCACGGCGGCCGTTCCGGCCGCCCGCAGGACGCTCGCCAAGTGGCTCGCGCTGCTGTTCTCGCTGGCGACCCTGGCCCTGGCCGTGCTCGTGGCGATCCGCTTCGAGCCCGGCGGAGACCGCTACCAGCTGACCGAGTCCCGCGCCTGGATCGCCGACTTCGGCGTCCGCTACGAGCTAGGGGTCGACGGCATCGGGGTGGTGCTCATCGCGCTCACCGCGCTGCTGATCCCCTTCGTGATCGCGGCCGGCTGGAACGACGCCGACCCCCTCGAGACGCACTCGTCCCGCTGGCGGCCGACGCAGGGCTTCTTCGCCCTGATCCTGCTGGTCGAGGCGATGGTGATCATCTCCTTCGAGGCCACCGACGTCTTCCTCTTCTACATCTTCTTCGAAGCCATGCTCATCCCGATGTACTTCCTCATCGGCGGCTTCGGCGACCGGGCGCACTCGGGATCCGACGAGAACGCGGCCGCGCAGCGCTCGTACGCGGCGGTCAAGTTCCTCCTCTACAACCTGGCCGGCGGCCTGATCATGCTGGCCGCCGTCATCGGGCTCTACGTGGTCGCCGGGAACTTCTCGCTCCAGGAGATCACCGCCGCCCGCGCCGCGGGCACGCTCGACATGGCGACCAACACCGAGCGGTGGCTGTTCCTCGGCTTCTTCTTCGCCTTCGCGGTGAAGGCCCCGCTGTGGCCGCTGCACACCTGGCTGCCGAACGCGATGGGCGAGGCCACCGCCCCGGTCGCCGTACTGATCACCGCGGTCGTCGACAAGGTCGGCACCTTCGCGATGCTCCGCTTCTGCCTCGGGCTCTTCCCCGAGGCCAGCAAGTGGGCCACGCCGGTGATCCTGGTCCTGGCCCTGATCAGCATCGTCTACGGCGCGCTGGTCGCGGTCGGCCAGCGGGACATCAAGCGGCTGGTCGCGTACGCCTCGATCTCGCACTTCGGCTTCATCGTCCTGGGCATCTTCGCGATGACCTCCCAGGGCCAGTCCGGGGCGACGCTCTACATGGTCAACCACGGGATCTCGACGGCGGCACTGATGCTGGTGGCCGGGTTCCTGATCTCGCGGCGCGGTTCGCGGCTCATCGCCGACTACGGAGGCGTCCAGAAGGTGGCCCCCGTCCTCGCCGGCACCTTCCTGATCGGCGGCCTCGCCACCCTCTCGCTGCCGGGCCTGGCGCCCTTCGTCAGCGAGTTCCTGGTCCTGGTCGGGACGTTCTCCCGGTACCCGGTCGTCGGCATCATCGCCACCACCGGCATCGTGCTGGCCGCGCTCTACACGCTGGTGCTCTACCAGCGCACGATGACCGGTCCCGTGAAGGAGGAGGTCCGCACCATGCCGGACCTGCACCTGCGCGAGGTGCTGGTGGTCGCGCCGCTGATCGTGCTGCTGATCGGGCTGGGCGTCTACCCGAAGCCGCTGACCGACATCGTCAACCCGGCGGTGCAGCACACCATGTCCGACGTGAAGCAGACGGACCCGGCGCCCGAAGTGGCCGTCGAGGCCGTGCCTGCGAAGAATGGGGAGGCGGCCAAGTGAGTACCGTGACTGCTGCCCAGGGTCTGTGGACGCTGGCGGCCGAGGGGCCGGTCGACCGGATCCCGACGCCGGTCATCGAGTACGCGCAGCTCGCGCCCACGCTGATCGTGCTGGGCGCGGCGATCCTCGGAGTCCTCGTCGAGGCCTTCGTGCCACGCAAGTCCCGTTACTACGTGCAGGTGTTCCTCGCCGTCGCCGCGCTGGCGTCCGCCTTCGCGGCGGTCGTCGGCCTCGCCGCTGGCGGGTACGGGAGCACCAAGGCGCAGGTCGCCGCCATGGGCGCCATCGCCGTGGACGGCCCGGCGCTGTTCCTCCAGGGGACCATCCTGCTGGCCTCGATCGTGGCCGTGTTCACCTTCGCCGAGCGGCGGCTCGACCCGGAGGCCCACGGCAGCCGGGTGGATTCCTTCGCCGCCCAGGCGGCGTCCGTACCGGGCAGCGAGAGCGAGAAGGCCGCCGTGAAGGCGGGCTTCACCACCACCGAGGTCTACCCGCTGGCGCTGTTCGCGGTCGCCGGAATGCTGATCTTCCCGGCGGCCAACGACCTGCTGACGCTGTTCATCGCGCTGGAGGTCTTCTCCCTCCCGCTCTACCTGCTCTGCGCCGTCGCCCGCCGCCACCGGCTGATGTCGCAGGAGGCCGCGGTGAAGTACTTCCTGCTGGGAGCCTTCTCCTCCGCCTTCCTCCTGTTCGGCATCGCGCTGCTCTACGGGTACGCGGGCTCGGTCTCGTACGCCGTGATCGCCGACGTGGTCGACGGTACGGTCACCAAGATCGACCCGGCGCTGGCCTCCACCATGGGCAACGACGCGCTGCTGCTGATCGGCGGCGCGCTGATCCTGATGGGCCTGCTCTTCAAGGTCGGCGCGGTCCCCTTCCACATGTGGACCCCGGACGTCTACCAGGGCGCCCCGACCCCGGTCACCGGCTTCATGGCCGCGGCGACGAAGGTGGCCGCCTTCGGCGCCCTCCTGCGCCTCCTCTACGTGGTCCTGCCGGGCCTGCGCTGGGACTGGCGGCCGGTGATGTGGGGCGTCGCGATCGTGACGATGCTGGCGGGCGCGGTGATCGCCGTGACCCAGACGGACGTCAAGCGGCTGCTGGCGTACTCCTCGATCGCGCACGCGGGCTTCATCCTGGCCGGTGTCATCGCGACCTCGGCGGAGGGCGTCAAGTCCGTCCTGTTCTACCTGGGTGCGTACTCCTTCGTGACGATCGGCGCCTTCGCGGTGGTCACGCTGGTGCGCGACGCGGGCGGCGAGGCCACGCACCTGTCCAAGTGGGCCGGTCTGGGGCGGCGTTCGCCGCTGACGGCGGCGGTCTTCGCCGTGTTCCTGCTGGCCTTCGCCGGCATCCCGCTGACGTCCGGCTTCTCCGGGAAGTTCGCCGTGTTCAAGGCGGCCGCGGAGAGCGGCGCGGGGGCGCTGGTCGTGGTGGGCGTCATCTCGTCCGCCATCGCCGCGTTCTTCTACGTCCGGGTGATCGTGCTGATGTTCTTCAGCGAGCCGAAGGCCGACGGCCCGACGGTGGCCGTGCCCTCGCCGCTGACGATGACCACCATCGCGGTGGGCGTCGCGGTCACGCTGGTGCTGGGCGTGGCCCCGCAGTACTTCCTGGAACTGGCCGGGCAGGCGAGCACGTTCGTCCGCTGACCCGTCCCGGTACGGCGCAGGGCCCGGCCCCCTTCGGGGGGCCGGGCCCTGCGGCCTACCCGGGGTCCTACTCGGGGCGCTTGCGCTTCGGCGTGATGGCGCCGAGGTCCAGATCGACGGGAAAGGGCACGGAGACCTTCAGCCGGTCGTGGAAGATCCCGGTGGCGACGTACTTCCGGGTGGCGGGATCGAGCTCGTAGACGTAGACCACGGCCCGGCCGTCCGTGTTCTCGGCCCGCCAGAAGTGGGGGATTCCGGCCCGTGCGTACTTCACGGGTTTGGTCTCGCGGTCGCGGCCGACGGACTCGGGGGACACGACTTCGATCGCGAGCAGGACCGCATCGGCGGGCAGGCGCGTCTGGGCCAGGTCGCCGACGGCATCGTCACGGCAGACGATGACGTCGGGTTCGGGCCGGTTGCTCCGGTCGATGTCGATGGTGAACTCCCGGAGTACCTCCAGGCCTTCCGGGACCAGCGACTGGAGTCCCCAGTTGAAGAAGTCCACAGCGCGCGAATGGAACAGGGTCTGCGGACTCACGAAGATCAGGCTCCCGTCGATCAGCTCCGTGTGCGGAGGCAGATGCGGAAGCGTGTCCAGGTCGTCGGCAGTCCAGCCGCCCGGCGGGGGGATCGGCCAGCTGTGTTCCGGGTTCATCAGTGCTCCCATGAGCCGGAGTCTCGCGAGTGCCGCCAGCGTATCGCCGGGGATCCGCGCATCACCGTCCTTGCGGGTGAGTCATATGCGGGAGGCACTTGACGTCCTCGGTCGGTGCGGGCTAGTGCCCGTGCGCGTGTGCGGAGCCGCCCGCCGCCGGGGTCTTCTTCGGGCAGGTCAGCGCGGGGTTCCAATTGTGGAAGCGGCCGGCCGGGTTCTTCTTGTACGCCCACATGTGCAGGTCGTAGTGCTTGGGCATGCCCGCCCAGTGGCCGGGCATGGGCCCGTCGAACGGAAGCCCGAACATGCTCGGCCGGTCGCCGGCGGTCTTCAGGTCCTGGTCCCCGTCGGTCGCCATCCACTCCACGGTCTGGAGCGTGCGGCGGCCGTGGCGGTCCTTCTCGGAGCTGTAGAGGAGCGCGGTGGGCTTCGCGGGGTCCATGGAGCCCCAGTTGGCCTGCTTGACGTAGTGGTAGCCCATGGCGCCGACGCCGAACGGGTTGGTCATACAGGTCTGGCCCTTCGGGACGTACCCGTCCCTGAGCGCGGTGCGCTCGTCCACGTACCTGGCCGTCGCCCGGATCGCCGTCGCCATGTCCTTCATCGCCCTGGGGTTCCGCGGGTCGGGCGCCGGCCCCTCGACGCCGTGGGCCGGGGCCACGGCGGTCAGGCCGAGCGACACGGTGGCGGCGCAGGCGAGAACGGCCTTCAGGCTGCGTACGGGCATGGCGGCTCCTCCGGTGGGGGTACGGGGTACGGGTTACCGATCCGTCCGCCCACCATCCCGGCCCCCCGCGCGCGGCGCACGCGGGCCGCACCCAAAGGGGTGCGGCCCGCGTGACGGGGCGTCGGGTGAGGGGGCGTCGGGTGCCGTGCGGCCCGCGCCGCCCGCCTCCCGCTAGCGGGAGGCGGTGATGCGGCCCGTGACCTCGCCGAGGCCCACGCGGGTGCCGTCGGGGCCCGGGGCCCAGGCGGTGAGGGTGACGGTGTCGCCGTCCTCCAGGAACGTCCGCTTGCCGTCGGCGAGTTCGATGGCGTCGCGGCCGTTCCAGGTGAGCTCCAGCAGGGAGCCGCGCTGGTCCACGTCCGGGCCGCTGACGGTGCCGGAGCCGTAGACGTCGCCGGTGCGCAGGGAGGCGCCGTTGACGGTCATGTGGGCGAGCTGCTGGGCGGCCGTCCAGTACATCGAGGCGAACGGCGGCCGCGAGACCTCCTGCCCGTTGATGGAGACGGTGAGGTGCAGGTCGAAGCCGCCGGGCCGGTCGCTGCCCGCGTCGTCGAGGTAGGGCAGGAGCGGGAAGTCCCGGGCCGGAGGGGCGACGCGGGCGGCGTCCAGGGCCTCCAGCGGGGTGACCCAGGCGGAGACGGAGGTGGCGAAGGACTTGCCGAGGAACGGGCCGAGCGGCACGTACTCCCAGGCCTGCACGTCGCGCGCCGACCAGTCGTTGAGGAGGAAGAGACCGAAGACGTGGTCCTCGAACTCGCCCAGCGCCACCGGGCGGCCCAGCTCCGAGGGGGCGCCGACGACGAAGCCCACCTCGGCCTCGATGTCGAGCTTGACCGACGGGCCGAACACGGGCGCCGGGTCGGACGGGGCCTTGCGCTGCCCCGAGGGCCGTACGACGTCCGTGCCGGAGACGACGATCGTGCCCGAGCGGCCGTGGTAACCGATCGGCAGGTGCTTCCAGTTCGGGGTCAGCGCGTCCCCGTCCGGGCGGAAGATCTTCCCGACGTTGGTGGCGTGGTGCTCGCTGGCGTAGAAGTCGACGTAGTCGGCGACCTCGTACGGCAGGTGCAGCTCGACCGCGTCCAGGGACAGCAGGTGCGGCTCCACGGCCGGGCGGTGGCCGGGGTCGGTGACCCACGCGGTCAGCGCGCGGCGCACGTCGCGCCAGGCGGTGCGCCCGGCGGCCAGCAGCGGGTTGAGGGAGGGCTGCCCGAGCAGTCCGGCGTACGGGGAGCCGAGCGCGGCGGCGGCCGCCCCCGCGTCGAGCACGTGCCCGCCGATGCGCACACCGATCCGGCGGCGGCTCTCCCCGGCGGTCGAGAAGACGCCGTAGGGGAGGTTGTGCGGCCCGAACGGGTCGCCCTCGGGGACATCGAGGGGGCTCTGCTGGGGCATGGGGTGCTGCCTCGCTTTCGACGCGGTCCGGGGGTGTCCCGGGGGCTGGCTGACACGTTACGTGGCTGATGATGCCTGCGGGAGGCCGGATTCGGGCGCTATTTGTAGGACTTGTCCAACGGGGTCCGTATCCTTGGCGCCGTGACTTCCGCCCTCCCCTTTGACTTGATCGCCACCGACCTGGACGGGACTCTGCTGTGCGCCGGTGACACCGTCTCCGACCGCTCCCACCAGGCACTCGCCGCCGCACGCGCCGCCGGGGCCCGCCACATCATCGTCACAGGACGCCCCGTCCCGCAGGTCCGCCACGTCCTGGACGGCCTCGGCTATTCGGGGCTCGCGGTGTGCGGGCAGGGCGCCCAGGTGTACGACGCGGCGCGCGGGGTCCTGCTGCACTCCGTCTCCATGGACCGGGGGCTGGCCGAGGTCGCCCTCGGCAAGATCGAGGCGGAGATCGGCGAGGTCTACGCGGCGGTCAACCAGGAAGGGGTGGACGCGGAGATGCTGATAGGGCCCGGCTACCGGATGTGGCACCCCCACCTGCCGACGGTCCCGGTCCCGCGCAGGTCGGACCTGTGGTCGGCCCCGATCAACAAGGTGCTGCTCCAGCACCCCGAGCTGGACGACGACGAGCTGACGCGCCTCGCCCGGTCGGTGGTCGGCGACCTGGTGAACGTCACCATGGCCGGCGAGCACACGGTGGAACTCCAGCCGCCGGGCATCGACAAGGCCAGCGGTCTGGCCCGGGCGGCGGAGTTCCTGGGGGCGTCGGCGGCGGGGACGATCGCGTTCGGGGACATGCCGAACGACATCCCGATGTTCGCGTGGGCCGCCCGGGGGGTGGCGATGGCGAACGCGCACCGGGAGCTGGTCGCGGTGGCCGACGAGATGACGCTGTCCAACGAAGACGACGGCATCGCGGTGGTCCTGGAACGCCTCTTCCCCTGACGGGCGGGGCCTGGCCGCCTCTCAGCGACGCCGTTGCGGGGGCTCCGCCCCGGGAGCGGAGCGGCCCGTCAGCCCGCCGTGCGGGGGAGGCGGCGTTCCCACGTGCGGTGGAAGACGACCTCGTCGCCCTCCCGGCACACCACCTCGTTCGACGTCAGGAACCCGCCCTCGTCGCAGCGGATCTCCGACCGGGTCTCGACCCGCGCGTCCCAGCCCAGGTCCGGCCTCCGCAGCCGCACCTTCCACTGCGACCGGGTCGACGCCGACAGCGCGTCCGCCTCCTGGATCTCGTACACCTCCACCGCGTCCTCGCTGAACTCCAGCCCGTCCGGATAGACCCGCGTGCCCCCGTACCGCGGGTCCACCTCCAGCCGCCACGTGCCGCGGGCGACGTCCCGTACGACCAGCCGCTCGGGCCGCGGCTCGTCCAGCGTGTCCGGGTGGACCACCCCCAGCGGCTGCGACTGCTCCGGCTCCCCGAAGGCGATCCCGTCGTCCCCGGCGGACCGCGCCCGCACCGGGAGGGTCACCTCGCTGCCCGCCGGGTCCAGGGTCCAGCCGGGCTCGGAGCCGGTTCGCGGCCAGATCCACGGCCAGTACGCGGAAGACAGCGACAGGCGGATGCGGTGGCCCGGGGCGAAGGCGTGCCCGATGCCGTTCAGCTCGAAGGTGACGTCCTCGTACGCGCCCGTCGGCCACGGGACGGCCCGGTCCCGGCCGTGGCGCGCGGAGAGGTTCAGCGCGCCCCGAGTGACGAGCGTCGAGGAGCCGTCCGGGGCCACGTCGCACAGCCGGGCCACCACCTGCCCGTACGGGACGTCCAGCCGCAGCCGCAGGGTCACCGCGGGGCGGCCCAGGATCTCCACCGGCTCGCCCTCGCCCACCGGGAACTCGAAGCAGGCCGACTTCGCGTCCTCCTCGCGCTGGTCCGGCGGCAGGTCGGCGTCGTTGCCGAACGGGAAGAACCGGCCCGCGTCCAGCCCGGTGTGCTGCGGCGAGGCGACTTCCACCGGCGCGCCCTGGAGTCCGTACGGGACGGGGATCACCGACGCGGACGGCCACGCCTTCTCGCCGACCCAGCGGCCCGGCAGCTCCGCGTACACGGTGGCCGGCGGGTGCGAGTCGCTGATCCAGGAGCGCAGCAGCGGCTCGTCCATCACGCCGTTGTCCTCGCCCTTGAGCCAGTGGTCCCACCAGCGCAGGGTCTCCTGGAGGAAGCCGATCGCCGGACCCGGGGGCAGCCCGCGGTCGGGGTACTGGTGCGACCACGGTCCGATCAGGCCCCGGACCCGGTCCGCGGGCAGGTGCTCGACCAGCCGCAGCACCGTGTCCCGGTACGGGTCGTGCCAGCCGCCCACCGCGAGGACCGCCGCGCCGACGGCCGCGTAGTCCTCGCAGACGCTGCCGTGGCGCCAGTAGTCGTCCCGGGTCTGGTGCGAGAGCCAGGTGTGGACGAGCGGCTCCACGCCCTCCAGCCGGTCCAGCCACTGCTCCCGCCAGCCGTCGCCCGCGTACAGCGGGTCCGGCGGGCGCGCGGCGAACGCCAGCATCGTCGCCGCCCAGGCGTGCATGTCCACGGCCAGCACCGAGCCGCCCATGTAGTGCACGTCGTTGTCGAAGCGGTCGTCGGTCGAGCACACGGTCACGACGGCCTTCAGCGCCTCGGGGCCGAGTGCGGCGATCTGGAGGCTGTTGAAGCCGCCCCAGGAGATCCCGAACATGCCCACCGAGCCCGAGCACCACGGCTGTGCCGCCAGCCACTCGACCACGGCGACCCCGTCGGCCAGCTCCCGGGCGTCGTACTCGTCGCCGGGGCGGCCCCCGCTGCACCCGTGGCCGCGCACGTCCACCCGGACCGAGGCGTAGCCGTGGCCCGCGTACCAGGGGTGGCGCTGCCAGTCGCGGGGCGCGGTCCAGTCGGTGAGCCGGTAGGGGAGGTACTCCAGCAGGGCGGGGACGGGGCCGTCCGTCACCGGGCGCCAGATCCGGGCGTACAGCTCGACGCCGTCGGACAGCGGGATCCGGACATCCTCGCGGGTGGTCTCGTACGGGAAATCGGTACGGATGATCATCGGAGTGGGTCGCCAATCGCCTCAGTGGACGGGGTGCATCGTGCGCCGCAGCCAGGGCGCGAGCGCGAACTCGGCGCAGTGCCCGCGGCCGGCCAGGTGGCGGCGGCCCATGACGTACTGGATCAGGCCGAAGGTCATGCCGATGGCGGCCGCGGAGAAGCCCCAGTGCCAGCCCTGGTGCTCGCCGAGCCAGCCGGTGATCAGGGGGCCGGCGAACGCGCCGATGTTGATGGACATGTAGTAGAGCGCGAAACCGGCGTCGCGCCGGTCGTCGTCGGTGCGGTACAGCTTGCCCACCATGGTGGCCACGTTGGGCTTGAGCAGGCCGGTTCCCGCACTGATCAGGCCGAGGCCCACCCAGGTCATGGCGGCGGTGGGGACCGCCATGGCGTAGTGGCCGCAGGCGATCAGGATCCCGCCCCACAGGACGGCCCGGTAGGAACCGAGGATGCGGTCGGCGAGCCAGCCGCCCGCGACGGAGACGAGGTAGACCATGGTCCCGTAGGCCGCGGAGACGGACGCCGCGGTGCCCGGGTTCATCCCCAGGCCGCCGTTCGCCACCGTGTCCGCGAAGTAGAGGACGAGGATGGCCTGCATGCCGAGGAACGAGAAGCGCTCCCAGACCTCCAGCCCGGACAGGGTGGCGAGACCCCGGGGGTGGCCGAGGAAGGCATGGTCGTCCTCGGGCGGCGGCTGCTCGGCCTCCGGTTCCGGGGATCCGTCTGTGTCGGACGCAGTTCTGGACAAAAGACATTCTCCGGTTGTATCGGCTCCACAAGAACATACCGGTGCGCTTCGGGCACTGCTCGGGTGGCGGCCGGACAGGCGCTCTCCGTGATCGAAAACAGACCGGATACGCTGGCTTGAGTGATGGCAGCGACACATCGACAATCCATGTGATCGTCAGCGTGATCGTCAGCAGACAGGAGTACCCCTCGTGACCGTCGTCGGGCCGTTCGGACTGAGCGTGCGGGACCAGGCTCTTGAGACCGATGTCCAGGCGGGACTGGCCGCCGTCGAGGCGGGTCTGCTGGAGGCCACCAAGAGCGAAGTCCCCTTCATCACCGAGGCCGCGCAGCACCTCGTGCGGGCCGGCGGCAAGCGGTTCCGGCCGCTGCTGGTGATGCTCGCGTCCCGTTTCGGCGATCCGTACGCGCCCGGGATCGTGCCGTCCGCCGTGGTGGTCGAGCTCACCCACCTGGCGACGCTCTACCACGACGACGTCATGGACGAGGCGGACGTGCGCCGCGGCGTGGACAGCGCGAACGCCCGCTGGGGCAACTCGGTGGCCGTCCTGACGGGTGACTTCCTGTTCGCCCGGGCCTCCCACATCCTGGCCGACCTCGGACCCGAGGCCGTGCGCGTCCAGGCCGAGGCCTTCGAGCGGCTGGTGACCGGCCAGATCCTGGAGACGGCCGGCCCGCGCGACGGCCGCGACCCCGTCGCCCACTACCTCGACGTCATCGCGGGCAAGACCGGCTCGCTGATCGCCGTCTCCGGCCGCTTCGGCGCGCTGATGTCCGGCGCCGACGAGTCGGTCGTCGACATCCTCACCCAGTACGGCGAGCGCCTCGGCACCGCCTTCCAGCTCGCCGACGACGTCCTCGACATCGCCTCCGACGCCCACGAGTCCGGCAAGACCCCGGGCACCGACCTGCGCGAGGGCATCCCCACCCTGCCCGTGCTGCGGCTGCGCGAGATCGCGGCCCGCGACGGGCGCGCCGAGGACCTGGAACTCGTACGGCTCCTGGACGGCGACCTCACGGACGACGCCCGGCACGCCGAGGCCCTGACCCGGCTGCGGGCGCACCCGGCCCTGGAGCGGGCCCGCCGCGACACCATCCGATGCGCGGAGGACGCGCGCGCCACGCTCGCGCCGCTGCCCGAGTGCTTCGCGAAGTCGGCCCTGGAAGAGCTGTGCGATGCCGTGGTGCACCGCGCCGGCTGACGCCGCCGCGCGGCGGCCGTCCCGGCCGTGGTCTCCGCTGCGGTCCCGGTCGTGGTCCCCGCTGCGGAACGGGCCCTTCCGCCCCGTCGACCCCTACGGGTCGGGGCAGGGGGGCCCGCGCCGTGTCATCCCACGGTCGTACGCGCAATTGCGTCCGGGGGCTGACGCCCCGGAGCCGTCGATTTGGTCAGATGGAGTCATCAACCCCACCAGATCGGGTGAGCGCGGCGACACGGGGGTCGCCGCCGTCGACACAGAGGGCAGGGCACTGACATGGCAGCGAACACGAAGACTTCTCGCAAGGTCGCCCGGTACGGCGTACCGGTCGCGGTGGCAGGTGTGGCCGCGGCGACCATCGCGATGGTCCCGGCCTTCGCCAACGCCGCGGGGCCCGACCTGCCCAAGGTGACGGCGCAGGAGCTCATCGCGAAGATCGCGGCATCGGACGTACAGCAGCTGTCCGGCACGGCCAAGATCAGCACCGACCTGGGCCTGCCGAAGCTCGCGACCGGGCTGCTCGGGGGCGGCGGCGTCGCGGGCGGATCGGCCGACCCGGAGGACAAGGTCGCGCAGCTGGCGAACGGCACGCACACCGTGCGCGTCGCCGCCGACGGCCCGGACCGCCAGAAGCTGACCTTCCTGGACGGCAAGGACGAGTACAGCCTCATCCACAACGGCAACGACGTGTGGGGCTACGACTCCCAGTCGAACGAGGTCTTCCACGAGAAGAACGCCGGCAAGGCCGGGGAGCACAAGACGGGCGACCGCCTCGGCGGCGCCTCGCCCCAGCAGCTGGCCCAGGACGTCCTGAAGGCCGCCGGAACCACCACGGACGTCAGCGTCGGCGACACCGCCCAGGTGGCCGGCCGGGACGCCTACCAGCTGGTGCTCAAGCCCAAGCAGACCGGCTCCACGGTCGGCTCGGTCAAGATCGCGGTCGATGCCAAGAACGGCGTGCCGCTGCGCGTGCAGTTGCTCTCCGCCCAGGGCGGCAAGCCGATTGCGGACGCGGGCTTCACCCAGATCGACTTCGCCAAGCCGGCGGCCGACACCTTCGCCTTCACCCCGCCCAAGGGCGCCAAGCTGACCGAGGGCACGGACGGGCCCGCGGCCGGCAAGGACGCCCACGACAAGGGCCTCAAGGCGCTGGAGTCCTTCCCGGGCCTCGGCCAGCTGGCCGGCGGAGAGAACGGCAAGGGCGACGTGAAGGTCCTCGGCGAGGGCTGGGCGACCGTCGCCCGGATCGACACCGGCGCGGGCACGAACCTCAAGGACCTGGAGAACGACAAGAACACCCCGAAGGAGGCCAAGCAGTTCCTGAACTCCCTCGGGGAGAAGGTCTCCGGGTCGTTCGGCGAGGGCCGGGTCCTGTCGACCCGCCTGGTCAACGCCCTGATCACGGACGACGGCAAGGTCTACGTCGGCGCGGTCACCAAGGACCAGCTGGTCAAGACGGCCAACACCGTCAAGTAGGGCGGACAGCGCCGAGTAGGGCGGACACCGCCGAGTAGTCGGCGCGTGGCCGCACGCACGCCGAGGGTGGCCCGGGACCTGTGTCCCGGGCCACCCTTCTGCCGTAGTCCTCCTGCGTACGCCCGCCCCCGCTGTACGGTGGTCGGATGTCGAGACACGTCACCATCCGCCTGGACGAGGACTTCCACGAACGCCTGAAGGCGCGCGCGGCGGCGCTGGGAACGACGGTCACCGCGCTGATCACCGAGGTCACGGAACGCGAACTCGACGACGACCGGAAGAACTTCCTCTCCGGGATCGAGGAGTTCGCCGACCACTGGGGCTACTTCCAGGAGCGGTTCGGCAATTGAAGATCACCATGGAATGGGCCTGGACCGCCCTGGCCCACCATCTCCCGTCCGATCCCGCGGTGTGGGACCCCTCAGGGGTGGCAGCCGCCGTCGCCCGGCACCAGAACGACCTCGTCCTGGTACCCGAACAGCCCGCCCCGGACACCGCGTGGCGGGCTGCCGCGTTCCTGCACACCCTCGCGGTGTGCCCGGCGCTGGAATCGCCGATGAACGAGTTCTACGCCGCCGCCGCGACCCGCTCGTACCTGCGCGTCGCCGGAGCCAGGCAGCTGCCCTCGCCGGAGGTGCTCGGCGATCTGGTCGAGGCGGCGAAGCTGGGCCGGGTGGACGTGGCCGACGTGGCCGCGGAACTGCGCGCCCGGATACAGGAGCCGCTGTCGGCCTCGCTGCGGTCCCGCGCGGAGGGCGCGTAGCGCGCCGTACGCCCGTACGGCCGTACGCGGCTGCCGCCGCCGCTCCCGCGCCGGGGAGGCGGGGGAACGGCGGCGGCGCGGGCGATCGGCTGCCGGTGGTGCCTGCGGCCGGGTGCTAGAAGGTGATCTTCCAGCTGTTGATGTAGCCGACGTCCTGGGCGGCCACGTCCTTCACCTGGAGCTTCCAGACCCCGTTGGCGACCTCGCTGGAGGCGTTGACCGTGTACGAGGCGATCACGTTGTCCGCGGAGTCCGAGGCGGAGTTCTTCAGCCGGTAGGCCGTCCCGTCCGGGGCGAGCAGGTCGATGACCAGGTCACCGCGGTACGTGTGGACGATGTTGACGTCGACCTTGGTGGTGGCGGGCGCGTTGCCGGCGACGCCGGAGACCATGATCGGCGAGGTGACCGCGGCGGCCGGGGAGTCCGGGATGTTCACGTCCGCGGTGTTCTCGAACGACGGGCCCGGCGGGACCGGGGTGGAGGCCCCGAGGTTCCAGATCGCGTAGGCGATGGCGTCGGCGTTGCGGTCCAGGGCGGTGTCGTTGATGTTCGTCAACGAGTCGCAGGACGAGTGGTAGCAGCGGTCGAAGGCCTGACCGGAGGTGCCGCCCCACTTCTGGACCTGGGCCGCGGTCTTCGTCCGGCTGGCGCCGGTGAACAGGCCGCCGACCGGGATGCCCACGTTCTTGAAGGACGCGTGGTCCGAGCGGCCGTCGCCCTCGGTCTCGATCTCCGTCGCGACGCCGAGGCCCGCGTAGTAGTTCTTGAAGGTCTGCTCGATGGTCGGGTCGTCGTCGTAGACGAAGTAACCCGGGTTCGGCGAGCCGATCATGTCGAAGTTCAGGTACCCGGCGAACTTCGCGCGCTCGGCGGTCGGCAGGTTGTTGACGTAGTGCTTCGACCCGATCAGGCCGAGCTCCTCCGCGCCCCACCAGCCGAAGCGCAGGTGCTTCGTGGGCTGGAGGCCGGCGCGGGAGACGGCGAGGGCGGTCTCCAGCACGGCCGCGCTGCCGGATCCGTTGTCGTTGATGCCCGCGCCGGACGTCACCGAGTCGAGGTGAGCGCCGGACATCAGGACCGAGTTCGGGTCGCCGCCCGGCCAGTCGGCTATCAGGTTGTAGCCGGTGGCGCCGCTGGAGGTGAAGGTCTGCAGCGTGGTGGTGAAGCCCGCCGCGTCCAGCTTGGCCTTCACGTAGTCGATCGAGGCCTTGTAGCCGGCCCGGCCGTGGGCGCGGTTGCCGCCGTTGTTCGCGGCGATGGTCGAGAGCTGCGAGAGGTGGGCCTTGACGTTGGCCAGCGGAATGTCGGGCGGCGTCGGTGCCGCGGTGGCCGCCGAGGGGGCGGCCAGTGCGGCGGGGGCGGTGGAGGCGAACAGGCCGGCGACCGCGAACGCGGTCACGGCAGCGAGGCGCCGGGAGACGGACAGGCTCATGTGGGGGCTCCGGGATTCCGCGGGGATATGACGGAACGAGCGTGATAGAGCAGGTGAGCGATAGTGCGTCAGTGCGAGCCTGATGTTCAGTGAGAGCGTGACTGCCCGTCAAGACCACAATCCGGTCAAGGTGGTTCGGAAAACGGACGGTCCCCGGTACGGGAGTTCCGTACGGGGACCGTGGGGGCGGTGTGTGAGCGGTTACGCCGGTTCGCGCGCCGGTGCCGGCACGGCGAGGGGGGCGACTTCGAGCCGTACCCGCGACCGCCGCGCCGTGCGCAGCGCGTCCCAGGTCAGCAGGGTGAGCGCCGCCCACACCAGGGAGAAGCCGGCCCAGCGCTCGGGCGGCATGGCCTCGTGGAAGTAGAGGACGCCCAGCCCGAACTGGAATACCGGAGCCAGGTACTGGAGCAGGCCCAGGGTCGACAGCGGGACCCGGATCGCGGCCGCCCCGAAGCACACCAGCGGGATCGCGGTGACCAGCCCGGTCGCGGCGAGCAGCGCCGTGTGCCCGGCCCCGTACGAGGCGAAGGTGGACCGGCCCTGCGCGCCCAGCCACAGCAGGTAGCCGAGGGCGGGCAGGAACAGCACGGCCGTCTCGGCGGCGAGGGACTCCAGCCCACCCATGCCGAGCTTCTTCTTGATCAGGCCGTACGCCGCGAAGGAGAAGGCCAGGGTCAGGGAGATCCACGGCGGACGCCCGTAGCCGACGGCGAGCACCAGTACGGCGACGACGGTGATCCCGACCGCCGCCCACTGCGCGCGCCGCAGCCGCTCACCGAGCACCAGCACGCCGATCGCGATGCTGACCAGGGGATTGATGAAGTAGCCGAGGCTCGCCTCGACGACGTGGCCGCTGTTGACGGACCAGATGTACAGGCCCCAGTTGACGGTGATGACCGAGGCGGCCAGCGTCGTCAGGACGAGCTTGCGCGGCTGGCGGAGCAGCTCCCGTATCCAGCCCCAGCGCCGCAGCGCGAGCAGGGCGATCCCGACCACGGCGAGGGACCACACCATGCGGTGGGCGAGGATCTCGAGCGCGCCGGAGGGCTTGAGCAGCGGCCAGAAGAGGGGAACCAGCCCCCACAGGCCGTATGCGGCGAAACCGCTGAGCAAACCCGTGCGCTGCTCGGTCCGTGGCTTCACGGGATCCTCCTGTGCGATTTCCGGCCAACCTCACGACGGTAGCGCCGCGCGCCCCGGATGTCATGCCCGTTCTAGCACGAGACTCATGACAGTGAGGAGGTCCGCCCGCGCCCGCGGCGGTCCGGGTACGCGCACCCGGACGGATCGGGCCGGCGCGGCGGATCGGCCGGGGCGGCGGATCAGACCAGGGCGGCGCTGATCGCCTCCGCCACCGGCGTCGTCGGCCGCCCGATCAGCCGGGCCAGGTCCCCGCTGGTGCCCGCCAGGCGGCCGCGGGCGATGGCCGCGTCCACGTCGACGAGGATCGCCGCGAAGGCCTCGGGCACCCCGGCGCCGGTCAGCGCCGCCAGGTGCTCGGCGGCCGGGACCTCGGTGTACGTGACCTCCCGGCCCGACTGCGCCGACAGCTCCGCGGTGTACTCCGCGAAGCTCCAGGCGGTGTCCCCGGACAGCTCGTAGGCCCGGTTCAGGTGGCCCTCGCCGGTCAGTGCCACGGCCGCCGCGGCGGCGTAGTCCGCCCGCGCCGCCGAGGCGACCCGGCCCCCGCCCGCGCTGGCGATGACGGTGCCCCGCTCCAGGGAGGCGGGGAGCTGGGCGGTGTAGTTCTCGTGGTACCAGCCGTTGCGCAGGAAGGTGTACGGCACCCCGGAGTCGAGGACGGCCCGCTCGGTGGCCCTGTGCTCGGCGGCCAGGTCGAAGTCGGCCTCGGGGCCGCCGAGGACGCCGGTGTAGGCGAGCTGCGCCACGCCGGCGGCCCGGGCGGCCTCCAGTACGGCGGTGTGCTGGGCGACGCGGCGCCCGATCTGGTTGCCGGAGATGAGCAGCACCCGGTCGCCGGCCCGGAAGGCGCCGGCCAGGGCGGCGGGGTCGTCGTAGTCGGCGACGCGGACGTCCACGCCGCGCCCGGCCAGGTCGGCGGCCTTCGCGGGGTCGCGGACGACGACGGCTACCCGGTCGGCGGGGACCCGGTCCAGCAGCTCTTCGACGACGAGACGGCCGAGTGCTCCGGTGGCTCCGGTGACGACGATGCTCATGATTGCTCTCCTCGTGGGGCGGGACGATAGTGCCACCCTACGGTAAGCGCTAACTTTTAGAAAGTGCTTTTGGGGGTCGCTTGCCGCGTCCTTCACGCCGGGGCGCGCACGCACCGGAGCCCGGACCTCCGCTGCGGGAGGTCCGGGCTCCGGCCGGGCGCCGTACGGGTCAGCCGACGACGGTCCAGGTGTCGGGGCCGGCCAGGAGGGCGCCGAGGTCGCCCTTGCCGCTCTGGTCGACGGCCGCGTCGAGCTGCTCGGCCATGAGGGTGTCGTAGACCGGGCGCGCGACGCTGCGGAAGACCCCGATGGGGGTGTGGTGCAGCGTGTCGGGGTCGGCCAGCCGCGACAGCGCGAAGGCGTGCGTGGGGCTGGTGCCGCTCGCGTCGTGGACCAAGACCTGCGACTCGTTCTCCGGAGTCACGGCGACGACCTCCAGGTCTCCGGTGGCCGGATCGCGGACCACGCCCTTGCCCCCGTCTGCGCCGAACCGGATCGGCTTTCCGTGCTCCAGCCGGATCACGGCCTCCTCGGCCCGCTCCTTGTCCTTGAGGACATCGAAGGCGCCGTCGTTGAAGATGTTGCAGTTCTGATAGATCTCCACCAGCGCCGTGCCCTGGTGGTCGGCGGCCTGGCGCAGCACCTCGGTCAGGTGCTTGCGGTCCGAGTCGACGGTGCGGGCGACGAAGCTGGCCTCCGCGCCGATCGCGAGGGACACCGGGTTGAAGGGCGCGTCCAGGGAGCCCATCGGGGTCGACTTGGTGATCTTGCCGACCTCGGAGGTGGGGGAGTACTGCCCCTTCGTCAGGCCGTAGATCCGGTTGTTGAACAGGAGGATCTTGAGGTTGACGTTGCGGCGCAGGGCGTGGATGAGGTGGTTGCCGCCGATGGAGAGGGCGTCGCCGTCCCCCGTGACAACCCACACCGACAGGTCACGGCGCGAGGTGGCCAGCCCGGTCGCGATGGCCGGGGCGCGGCCGTGGATGGAGTGCATCCCGTAGGTGTTCATGTAGTACGGGAAGCGGGAGGAGCAGCCGATTCCGGAGACGAAGACGATGTTCTCCTTCGCCAGCCCCAGCTCGGGCATGAACCCCTGCACGGCGGCCAGGACCGCGTAGTCGCCGCAGCCGGGGCACCAGCGGACCTCCTGGTCCGACTTGAAGTCCTTCATCGACTGCTTGGCCTCGGCCTTCGGCACGAGGGACAGCAGGGTCGGCGCCGGCGTCGGGGTCGCATCGGGGGCGTCGGTCACCTCGGTCACCTCAGTCATTGATGGCCTCCTCGAGGACCGTCGCGAGCTGCTCCGCCTTGAACGGCATGCCGTTGACCTGGTTGTACGACTGGGCGTCGACCAGGTATTTCGCCCGGATCAGGGTGGCGAGCTGTCCGAGGTTCATCTCCGGCACCACGACCTTCTCGTAGTGCCCCAGCACCTCGCCCAGATTCCCGGGGAAGGGGTTCAGGTGGCGCAGGTGGGCCTGCGCGACGGGCCGCCCGGCCAGGCGCAGCCGTCGGACGGCGGCGGTGATGGGGCCGTACGTGGAGCCCCAGCCGAGGACCAGCGTGCGGGCCCCGTCCGGGTCGTCGACGTCCAGGTCGGGGACGTCGATGCCGTCGATCTTGGCCTGACGGGTGCGGACCATCAGGTCGTGGTTGGCCGGGTCGTACGAGATGTTGCCGGTGCCGTCCTGCTTCTCGATGCCGCCGATGCGGTGTTCGAGGCCGGGGGTGCCGGGCACGGCCCAGGGGCGGGCCAGGGTCTCCGGGTCGCGCTTGTACGGCCAGAAGACCTCGGTGCCGTCGGCCAGCTCGTGGTTGGGCCCGGCCGCGAACGGGACCTTCAGGTCCGGGAGGTCGTCCACGTCGGGGATCTTCCAGGGCTCCGAGCCGTTGGCGAGGTAGCCGTCGGAGAGCAGGAACACGGGGGTCCGGTAGGCGAGCGCGATCCGGGCCGCGTCGAGGGCGGCGTCGAAGCAGTCCGCCGGGGTGCGCGGGGCCACGATCGGGACCGGGGCCTCGCCGTTGCGCCCGTACATGGCCTGGAGCAGGTCGGCCTGCTCGGTCTTGGTCGGCAGGCCGGTGGACGGGCCGCCGCGCTGGATGTCCACGATCAGCA
The DNA here is from genome assembly GCF_026627255.1 of Streptomyces antarcticus. Lineage (GTDB taxonomy): Bacteria > Actinomycetota > Actinomycetes > Streptomycetales > Streptomycetaceae > Streptomyces > Streptomyces antarcticus. The sequence continues at coordinate 125,374 of NZ_JAPNLM010000024.1, forward strand.
GCGGCAGTTCGAGGGAGACCGCGAGCCCGATCGCCTCCGACTTCAGGGCCACGCCCGGCCCGGAGGTGGTCGTCACGGCGAGCGAGCCGCCGAAGGCCGCCCCGAGGGCCGCGCCGATGCCGGCGATCTCGTCCTCGGCCTGGAAGGTCCGTACGCCGAAGTTCTTGTGCCGGCTCAGCTCGTGCAGGATGTCGGAGGCCGGGGTGATCGGGTACGAGCCCAGGTAGAGCGGCAGATCCGCCTGCCGGCCGGCCGCGATCAGCCCGTACGACAGGGCCAGGTTCCCGGAGATGTTGCGGTAGGTGCCGGTCGGGAAGGCGCGGGTGGCGGGCGCCACCTCGTAGGAGACCGCGAAGTCCTCGGTGGTCTCGCCGAAGTTCCAGCCCGCCCGGAAGGCGGCGACGTTGGCCTCAGCGATGTCCGGCTTCTTCGCGAACTTCTGCCGCAGGAAGCTCTCGGTCCCCTCGGTGGGCCGGTGGTACATCCACGACAGCAGGCCCAGCGCGAACATGTTCTTGCTGCGCTCGGCCTCCTTGCGGGGGAGCCCGAACTCCTTCAGTGCCTCGAGCGTGAGCGTCGTCAGCGGCACGGGGTGGAGGTTGTAGGCGTCGAGCGAGCCGTCGTCCAGGGGGGAGGTCTCGTAGCCCACCTTGGCCATGGGGCGCTTGGTGAACTCGTCGGTGTTGACGATGATCTCCGCGCCGCGCGGCACGTCCCCGATGTTCGCCTTCAGGGCCGCGGGGTTCATCGCGACCAGCACGTTCGGCGCGTCCCCCGGCGTGAGGATGTCGTGGTCGGCGAAGTGGAGCTGGAAGGAGGAGACGCCCGGCAGTGTTCCGGCGGGAGCGCGGATCTCGGCGGGGAAGTTCGGGAGCGTCGACAGGTCGTTGCCGAACGACGCCGTCTCCGAGGTGAACCGGTCACCGGTGAGCTGCATACCGTCACCCGAGTCGCCCGCGAATCTGATGATCACACGATCGAGGCGGCGGACTTCCTTGCCGCCCGGGCCCGCCGGAGTGCGCGGTCCGCCGACAACCGCACCCCCGGCCCCGTCGGCCTGCTCGGCCGGGCTGCTGACCTGGCTGGTCACTGAACTGGACCTCCTTCGAGGCGTGGGCACCCCCGGGATCCACCCTACGTCCGTAGGAGTGCACTCCCGTGGAGCGGCCACATTCTGGACCGTCGGACCGTACCTTGAGACGATCCGGCCGGTATGCCATATCTGACAGAGTGTCAGTCGATCAAGACTTCAGATAGGTGAGAACGGCCAGTACACGCCGGTGATCCCCGTCACTCGGTGACAGGCCCAGCTTCATGAAGATGTTGCTGACGTGCTTCTCCACCGCTCCGTCGCTCACGACCAGCTGCTTCGCCACGGCGGAATTGGTACGGCCTTCGGCCATCAGCCCCAGTACCTCGCGCTCCCGGGGGGTCAGCCCCGCCAGCACGTCCTGCTTGCGGCTGCGGCCCAGCAGCTGCGCGACGACCTCGGGATCCAGTGCGGTACCGCCCCGGGCCACCCGCACCACCGCGTCCAGGAAATCCCGTACGTCGGCGACCCGGTCCTTGAGCAGGTACCCCACCCCGGTCGAGGAGCCCGCCAGCAGCTCGGTGGCGTACTGCTCCTCCACGTACTGCGACAGCACGAGCACGCCTATGCCCGGATGGTCGCGCCGCAGCCGGACGGCCGCCCGTACGCCCTCGTCGGTATGCGTCGGCGGCATCCGTACGTCGGCCACCACCACGTCCGGCAGCGCGTTCTCCGCCGCCAGCTCGTCCACCGTCTTGATCAGGGCTTCGGCGTCCCCGACGCCGGCGACGACGTCATGCCCCCGGTCGGTCAGCAGCCGGGTCAGGCCCTCCCTCAGCAGCACCGAATCCTCGGCGATGACCACCCGCACCCTGTCTTCCACGATTCAGCAGCTCCCGCGTCCACTCGTACCCGTACCACCTGGCTCAGCCAAGCATCCCAGCCTCAAGCCCGGATCAAGGCAGAGCCGGGACAACGGGTGCGCGTTCGGGGGGAGTTTTCACATGCGGAGGAACCCGAGCGGCCCCGGCCCGCCGCACACCGGCGCCGGACGGCGGGAGTTGCCGGGGCGGGGCGGGGCGGGGCGGGGCGGTCGGCGCGGGGCGGGGCGGGCTCGCGCGGGGCCGGGGCGGGCTCGCGCGGGGCCGGGGCGGGCGGCGCGGGGCCGGGCGGGAGCGGCCGGGCCCGGCCGGGGCTGGGGGTGTCGGCGAAGCCGTTCCGTACGCCCGCACGGCAGGAGCGAGTTTGACGACCCCCCTAGGACCGCCAGGGGAGTCCGGCGGTCACCCTCGTACCGCCCTCCGCGGGCGAGTCGACCACCAGTACGCCGTCCACCGCGTCCAGCCGCTCCGAGAGGCCCGCCAGCCCCGTCCCGGACTCCGGGTCCGCGCCGCCCCGGCCGTCGTCGGAGACCTGGATCAGCATCCGCTCCCCGGCCTTCCACACGTCGATCGAGGCGGCCCGGGCCGAGGCGTGCTTGCTGATGTTCTGGAGCAGCTCCGAGACCGTGAAGTACGCGATCCCCTCGATCGCCGCCGCGGGCCGCGCCGGAAGGTCCACCGCCACCCGCACCGGTACCGCGCACCGCGAGGCCACCGCGGACAGCGCCGCGTCCAGCCCCCGGTCGGTCAGCACGGCCGGATGGATCCCGCGGGCCAGGTCGCGCAGCTCCCGCAGGGCGGTCTTCACCTCCCCGTGGGCCTCGTCCACCATCCGCGCCGCGGCCCGCGGGTCCTCCCGCAGCTTCTCCTTCGCCAGTCCCAGGTCCATGGCGAGCGCCACCAGCCGGGCCTGCGCCCCGTCGTGCAGATCGCGCTCGATGCGCCGCAGGTCGGCCGCGGCGGTGTCCACGACCACACCCCGGCCGGACTCCAGCTCGATGACCCGGGTGTCCAGCCGGGACGGCCCGAGCAGCCCGCCGACCAAGACCCGGTCGATGGTGGTCAGGGCCCGGATGACCCACGGGGTGGCGAGCGTGAACGCCAGCCCGATCAGGGAGGTGAGGACGATCGCGGCGGGGGAGTCGAGGTAGTAGGAGTAGTCGCCGTTCTGGAACAGCTGCAGACCGGGCTGGTCGGTGAAGGCCGGGAACACCCAGAACCACAGCGGGTACAGCAGGTAGGTCCAGCCGACCGCCCAGAACACCAGTGCCACCACGAACCCGAACACCGCCCACGGGAAGTGGACCACGCAGTACAGCACGTGCCGCCACGCGCTCCCGCTCTTGAGCAGCGCCCCCATCGCGGACAGCGCCCCGCCCTTCTTCGCCCGGACCGGCGCGGGATCGGCGACGTCCACCCCGAGCAGGGTGCGCACCCGCGCCCGCTCCAGGTGGCCGAACCCGCGGCACACGGCCAGTACGCCCGCCAGGACCGGGATGCCGAGGAAGGTGACGAGCAGCCCGGCGCCGAGGCTCACCCCGGTGACCGCCAGCGAGAAGTACAGGACGCTCAGCGGCAGCCCGCTCAGCAGGTACCCGAACTCACGCCAGGTCCGCGCCGCGAGCGGAGCCCGCAGCACCGCACCGACCCCACCGCCCGCGCCGCCGCCGTCCTCGCCGTTGCCCATGATCCCGACCAGCCCTTTCCGTCGCCCCGCTCGTGCCCCGCCTGTACCTCCACCCTGCCGTCAGGGGCCCCGCCGAACCATGCGGCGGGTCGGCCTGTCCACCGGGGGGATAACCCCACCCCGGCGAACGCCCCGGCGAGCGCCCCGGCGACGAGACCGGGCGCCCGCGCCACCGCCGCGGAGCCCGCTGCGACGAGCGGCCGCGAACGCCGAAGGCCCCCGCCCACCCGGTCGGTCAGCACGGCCGGGTGGATGCCCCGCGTCGACGCGTGCGGTCGGCCGGTGGGGCAGTGCACCGGTACGGGCCGCGGCCGCTCTGCGGGGCGGCGCGAACGCCGAAGGACCCCCGCCCACCCGGACGGGAGTCCCACGGCCACACCTACGGCCGGGCCGGCAGCCCGAGGCCGCGCCTCCGGCCGGGTCCGGCGCGGTCAGTGCCCCGGTCCAGCGGTCCCGGCGACCTGGCCCGGTCAGTGCCCCGGTCCAGCGGTGCGCCTGGTCCAGCGGTTCCGGCGACCCGGCCCGATCGGTGTGTCCGGCCCAGCGGTCCCGGCGACCCGGCGGGGTCAGTGCGCCCGGCCCAGCGGTCCCAGCGACCCGGCGCGGTCGCGCCACGGCAGCTCCGCCGTGACCACCGTCCCCGCCCCCTCGGGGGAGTCCACGACGAACACCCCGTCCACCGCCTCCAGCCGCTCCGCGAGCCCCGCCATGCCGGTCCCGCCGGCCGGCCGGGCCCCGCCGCGCCCGTCGTCCGACACCCGGATCAGCAGCCGCGCCCCGGACTTCCACACCTCCACGCCCGCGCCCCGCGCGCCCGCGTGCTTGCTCACGTTCTGGAGCAGCTCCGACACCACGAAGTACGCGATCCCCTCGATCGCCTCCGCCGGCCGCGCCGGCAGGTCCACCGCCACCTTCACCGGCACCAGGCACCGCGCCGCCACCGACGACAGCGCCGCGTCCAGCCCCCGGTCGGTCAGCACGGCCGGGTGGATGCCCCGCGCCAGGTCCCGCAGTTCGCGCAGCGCCAGCTTCACTTCCCCGTGGGCCTCGTCGACCATCGCCGCCGCGCCCTCCGGGTCCTCCAGCAGCTTCTCCTTCGCCAGGCCGAGCCCCATGGCCAGCGCCACCAGCCGGGCCTGCGCCCCGTCGTGCAGGTCCCGCTCGATGCGCCGCAGGTCCGCCGCCGCCGTGTCGACGACGACGCCCCGGTCGGACTCCAGCTCCGCGATCCGCCGCTCCAGCTCGTCGGAGGGCGAGAGCAGCCCCCGTACCATCGCCCGGTCCACGTTCGCCAGCGCCCGCACCACGTACGGCAGCACCGGCCACAGCACGAACAGCCCGGTCAGCACGGTGGTGAAGGTCAGCACCCCCCACGGCAGCCGGATCAGTTCGTACAGCACCGTCCGCCAGGCCACCGGGTCCTTGAGGCTCGTCCACAGCCAGGGGAAGAAGCCGCCGGTCCGCTTCGGGCCGGGGATCGGGGTCGGCTCGTCCACCCGTACCCCGAGCAGCGCCCGGGCCCGGGCCCGCTCCAGCCGTCCCAGCTGCCGGGACAGGAAGAGACCGCCGGCGAGCAGCGGAAGCCCGACCGCGGTCACGGACAGACCGCCCGAGACGCTGACCATGACGACCGTGTAGACGAAACCGACCAGCGACACCGGCAGGTTGCCCAGCAGGTGGGCGATCTCCTTCCACGTCACGGCGTCGAAGGCGGGGCGTACGGGCGGCGGCCGGTCGTCGCCGGCGGTGTCGTTCGTCAGGATGCTCGCGGTCATGCGGCACAGCCTGCCAAGCGGCCCCCGCTGATGCCATGGGGTGGCCGGGGTGCTGTGAACGGGGGATAACCCCACCCCGCGGAAGGCAGGCCCTAGACTCCCGTCCGTAACAGATCGCCGACAGTGGCCGAGGAGCGAAGACGGACGTGCCCGAACCAACGGTATCGACCGTGACCGTGCTCGCCGCGGACTACTTCCGGAGTTATTCGGTCGTCGGCCTGCTCGCCGTCCTCGGTGTGCTCTTCGTGACGGTGGCCTTCACCGCGAACCGCCTGCTGCGGCCCTCCGTCCCGACGCCCGAGAAGCTGCTGACGTACGAGTGCGGCGTCGACCCGGTCGGCGAGGGCTGGGCCCACACCCAGGTCCGCTACTACGTCTACGCCTTCCTCTACGTCATCTTCGCCGTCGACTCGATCTTCCTGTTCCCCTGGGCGACCGTGTTCGCCGCCGCCGGCTACGGCGCCACGACGCTCGTGGAGATGTTCGTCTTCCTGGGCTTCCTGGCCGTCGGCCTGCTCTACGCGTACAAGAAGGGCGTCCTCGAATGGACGTGACACCGTCCCGGCCGCAGCCGCTCCCCGAGCCGAAGCGGCTCGGCGTGCTCTCCCGCCTCGCCCCCGAGCCCATGAAGGTGGTCCTCAACTGGGGCCGCCGCTACAGCCTGTGGGTCTTCAACTTCGGCCTGGCCTGCTGCGCGATCGAGTTCATCGCCGCGTCGATGGCGCGGCACGACTTCATCCGCCTGGGCGTCATCCCCTTCGCGCCCGGGCCCCGGCAGGCGGACCTCATGATCGTCTCGGGCACCGTCACCGACAAGATGGCCCCGGCCGTCAAGCGGCTGTACGAGCAGATGCCGGAGCCGAAGTACGTCATCTCCTTCGGCGCCTGCTCCAACTGCGGCGGCCCGTACTGGGACTCGTACTCGGTGACCAAGGGCGTCGACCAGATCATCCCCGTCGACGTCTACGTACCGGGCTGCCCGCCGCGCCCCGAGGCGCTCCTCCAGGGCATCCTCAAGCTCCAGGAGAAGATCGCCCGCGAGTCCCTGGCGGAGCGCTACGCGCAGGCCCCGTCGGTCGGGCAGCTCACCAGCGGCCTGGTCACGCCCCCGCCCGCCCCGGGAGCCGGCGCGTGAACCTCTACGACTCCCTGCCCGACGCGGCGTCCACGGTCTTCGGCGAGGAGGCGGTGGGCTCGTACGCGTACGACCTCCTGACGGTCGACGTTCCCGTCGGCTCCTGGATCGCCTCCCTCGAGATCGCCCGGGACAAGCTGGGCTGCACGTACTTCGACTGGCTGAGCGCGGTCGACGAGCCGGGCACCGGCTTCCGGATCTGCGCGCACGTCGTGTCGCTGGAGAACCACCGCGTACGCCGCCTGCTGCTGCGCACCACCGTCCCGCACGCGGCGCCGTCGCTGGCCTCCGCCGTCGCCGTCTACGCGGGGGCGGAATGGCACGAGCGCGAGACCTTCGAGATGTTCGGGGTGGTCTTCACCGACCACCCGCACCTCGTCCCGCTCCTCCTCCCGGAGAACTTCGAAGGGCACCCGCTGCGCAAGGACTTCGTCCTGGCGGCGCGCGTCGCCAAGGCCTGGCCGGGCGCCAAGGAGCCGGGCGAGGGCGCCGACCCCGACGGCCCGAAGCGCCGCCAGATGCTCCCGCCCGGCGTCCCGGACCCCAACGACTGGGGCCCGATGAAGGGCCAGCTCCCGCCGGCCCCGGCCCGCCCCGCCCGCGGCGCGCGCGCCGCGGGAGCGGCCGGCGCCGCCGCCCGCGAGGGCGCCCCGGCCCGCCGCACCCGCGCGACCGGCGACGGCCCGCCGCCCCGGACCGCGGACGCGGGGACGACTCCCGGCGCCGCTCCGGTCTCTGGCGCGGGGGCGAGCCCTGGCGCGGGGGCAGCCCCTGGCGCCGCTCCGGCCTCTGGCGCGGGGGAGACTCCCGGCGCGGATGCGGCCGGGCCCGCTTCCGGCGCCGCCCGCCCGGCCCGGCGTACGCGCTCGGTCGCGGACGGCTCCGCGAGCCAGGCCGCCCCGGCCGGGCCCGCCCCCGACGCCGCCCGGCCGGCCCGGCGTACCCGCTCGGCGGGGGACGGCTCGGTCAGCCAGGCCGCCCCCGGCCCGGAGACGCCGAGGCGGCCGGCGCCCCGGAGCGCGGACGCGCCCTGGCACGACCCGAAGCCCGCCTTCACGGAGCCGCCGGCCGACCCGACCCGCGCGACGGGCCCGGCCCCGGAACCGGCCCCGGAACCGAAGCCCGAACCGGCCCCGGCCCCCGAGCCGAAGACGGCACCGAAAACCGAACCGGCCCCCGAGCCGGACCCCACCCCCGACAACGGAGGCGACGCGTGAACGACGTCCTCGACGTCGCACTGCGACTGATCGTCGTCTTCGCCGTCTTCCTCGTGCTCCCGCTCGTCGTCGGGCAGGCCGAGCACAAGGTGATGGCCCACATGCAGGGCCGGCTCGGCCCCATGTACGCGGGCGGCTTCCACGGCTGGGCCCAGCTCGTCGCCGACGGAGTGAAGTTCGCGCAGAAGGAAGACATCGTCCCGGCCAACGCCGACCGCCGGATCTTCCAACTGGCACCCGCCGTCGCCCTGCTCCCGTACCTCCTCGTCCTCCTCGCCATCCCGGTCGGGCCGGGCGAGGGCGCGGTCGGCCAGGTCATCGACGCGGGCCTGTTCTTCGTGCTCGCCGTCATGGGCGTCGGGGTCCTCGGCTCCCTCATGGCCGGCTGGGCGTCCGCCAACAAGTTCTCCATGCTCGGCGGCCTCCGCACCGCCGCCCAGCTGCTCGCCTACGAGCTCCCCATGCTGCTCGCCGCCGCCTCCGTCGCCATGGCCGCCGGAACGGTGTCCCTCCCCGGCATCGTCGAGGCCTTCGAGTGGTGGTGGCTGCCCTGGCAGATCGTCGGCGCGCTCGTCTTCTTCATCGCCGGCCTGGCCGAGCTGCAACGGCCGCCCTTCGACATGCCGGTCGCCGACTCCGAGATCATCTTCGGCGCCTACACCGAGTACACCGGCCTGCGCTTCGCGCTGTTCCTCCTCGCCGAGTACGCCGGCATCGTCGTCCTCTGCGGCCTCACCACCGTCCTCTTCCTCGGCGGCTGGCACGGACCCCTCGGCGCCGAGGACCTCGGCTGGGTCTGGACCCTGCTCAAGGTCGCGGTCCTGGCGTTCGTCGTGATCTGGCTGCGGGTCAGCTACCCGCGCCTGCGCGAGGACCAGCTCCAGAAGCTCGCCTGGACCGTACTCATCCCCCTCGCGCTCGCCCAGATCGCGCTCACCGGCATCGTGAAGGTGGCGATCAACTGATGCCCATCCCCGGATCCGGCCTCGCCAAGGGCCTGGCCGTGACGCTGCGCACGATGACGAAGCGCGCGCACACCGCCCAGTACCCCGAGGTCCAGCCCGAACTCCCGCCCCGCTCCCGCGGGGTCATCGGCCTGTTCGAGGAGAACTGCACGGTCTGCATGCTGTGCGCCCGCGAGTGCCCCGACTGGTGCATCTACATCGACTCCCACAAGGAGACGGTGCCGGCCTCCACCCCCGGCGGCCGCGAGCGCAGCCGCAACGTCCTCGACCGCTTCGCCATCGACTTCTCGCTGTGCATGTACTGCGGCATCTGCATCGAGGTGTGCCCCTTCGACGCCCTGTTCTGGTCGCCGGAGTTCGAGTACGCGGAGACCGACATCCACGAGCTGACCCACGAGCGGGACAAGCTGCGCGAGTGGATGTGGACCGTCCCGGCCCCGCCCGCGCTGGACCCGGCCGCCGAGGAGCCGAAGGAACTCGCCGCCGCCCGCAAGGCGGTGGAAAAGGCCGAAGCCGCCGCCGCGGCCCCCCCGGCCCCCACCACCCCGGGCACCTACCCCACCGCCCCGGGCACCCCCACCCCCCCCCCCCCCC